>CALDWW010000086.1 GCA_937924335.1 uncultured Gammaproteobacteria bacterium | reverse complement strand
CGGTGGAGCGGGTGACGCCGAGTTCTTCGGCCAGCTGCTGTCCCGAGTGAAAACGGCCGTCTCCGAGCCGCCGGGCCAGTCTCCAGGCCAGCTCCACCCCTAATGCCGTCGCGACAACAGTGCGCGGGCGATACGCGACTCGGTGCCGGCGCGCATCCGCGAAATATTGCTGCGATGCGTATAGACGATGAACAGCGCCATCAACAGCGAAAACAGCAGGAGCGGGCTGTCGATGCCGCTGCCGGTAGTCGCAAGGAAAACAGGCGCAGCCACCGCGCCGGTCATGGTGGCGAATCCCACGTATCCGGAGATCGCCAGAGTCAGCATCCAGGCCAGGACCACGATCAATAACACCACCGGCGCCAGGATGGCATACGCACCGAGCAGCGTGGCCATGCCCTTGCCGCCACGGAACCCGAAAAACGCGGGATAGCAGTGGCCCACGACCGCCGCGGCACCACAGGCGACCTGCAACCATGGGAGGGCGTCGCCGGGCGCCGGGCCGACGTGCGGCAGCCAGGCCACGGCAATGACCGACTTCAATACGTCGATCAGGACGACGCCGAACGCGAAAAACTTGCCATGGGTGCGCAGGGCGTTGGTGCCACCGGCATTGCCGCTGCCCTCGGAACGGATATCGAAATGCCTGAGCCGACCCAATGCCAGGCTTCCGTTGACGGAACCCAACAGGTACGCGGCGAAGACTTTCAGGAAGATCGCAAACATCTCGAAGCGCCCAAGTCTCTGACTGGTCCGATTCTAGCAGCGGGTATCAGTCGCCGATATGGGCCCGGATCGCTTTCGCATGGTTCGCCAGTACCTCCGCATCCGCCAGCGGAGCGCCCTGGAATCTGAAACCACTGGCCTCGTAACGTGGAATGATGTGGAAATGCATATGGAAAACTGTCTGGCCGGCCATCAAGCCGTTTAGCTGACCAATCATTATGCCCGGCGGCTGAAAAGCCGCCTTTACCGCCATCGCTACCCGCCTGGTGCTTGCGACCGTCGCGGTGAGTATGTCCTCGGGCAACTCGAATATGTTCTCGGCCGGCGACTTGGGGATGACCAGCGTGTGGCCCTTTGTCTGGGGCATAACGTCCATGAAGGCGAGGGTCCAGTCATCCTCAAGGACCTTGTGGGACGGCAGCTCCCCGCGCAGGATTTTCGCGAACACGTTGTCGGGATCGTAGGCCATCTTCTGCCTCCCATGAATGCCTGTTGCCTTCATCATAGTCGCTCGTGAGCGAACTCAGTAGAGACTGGGGTTGATCAGATTCGCATGGTGTACCCTCGCAGCGATGCCCGGACGCCATCAGCAATGATCGTGACAGACCACAAGGACCTGCCCACTGCCCGCCTCATCATCAACCCTCGTGCCGGACGAGGTCGGGGCAGGCGATATGCCCGTCGGCTCCGCCATTACCTCGAGCGCAGTGGCCTGAAATTCAGCGCCAGCTTCAGCCGCAGCCAGGGAGACGTGGAGCGCCAGGCCATGCTCGCCTGTGACTCGGGCTGTCGCCACGTGGTGGTGGTCGGTGGCGATGGCACGCTGCACGAGGCCGTCAATGGCATCCTCAAAGCGGGCACAGATGCGGCGCTGGGCCTGATCCCGCTGGGGACCGGCAATGACTTCGCCAAGGCGGTCAACCTGCCCATGGAATGGCGGGCAGCCTGCGACCTGGTGGTCGGTCGGATCGGCAAGCCGCCGCGACGCATAGACGCCGCCCGCTGCAACGACTTTTACTTCGCCAACGGCCTCGGCATGGGTCTGGATGCGTGCGTCACGGCCGCCAGCGAGCGCCTGAAATGGCTACCAGGGTCATTGAGCTATGTGGCGGCGCTGGTGCAGGTCATGGCTCAGGGCATACCGCGAACACAGGCGCGGATCGTGCACGACGGCCAGGTCCTGGAACAGGAGATCAGCCTGGCGGTGGCCTGCAACGGTCAGTACATCGGCGGTGTCTTCCACATCGCGCCCAGGGCGGTGAACGACGACGGCCTGCTGCAACTGGTGGTGGCACAGGGCGTCAGCCGCAGGCAGGTGCTGGCTCTCGCCCCGAAAGTCATCCGCGGCACCCACGAGGGCGTGCCGGAGGCGAGTTTTATCGACGGCAAACATTTCATTGTCGAGACCGAGCTACCGCTGTTCGTCGAGGCCGACGGCGAAGTGCGCTACAGGGGCGCCCGGCGGATCGAGATCCGGGTATTACCCGGCGCCCTCGGCGTCCTGGCGTGAGGCGCGGGTGTCGTCTCTGCGACTGCCCAGGTAGATGGCCGTCAGCGCGAGAACGGCACCGCCGATCTCCATGCCGCCGAAGCCGCGCCCGAATATGAGCACGTCCCACACAAACGCCAGCGTGGGCTGGAGCAGAAGCAACAGACCCACCAGGGAGGCGGGCACGTCCTTCAGACTGCTGGAGATCAACAACCAGCCCAGCACTTGCGCGACCAGCGCGTAGGCGACCAACAGGGCGCCATCGCCGAAACTGGGCACCGCCAGGGAGACGCCCTCGGCGAATACGCTGATCAGCAGGACGGCAGCCGAGAACAGTGAGGCCACGGCGAGATCACCCGCGACGCTCGCCCTGCCTCCACCCACGCGGGCCCGTCGCAGGGACAGGATGTAGGCGGCGTAGGCCACCGCGGTCAACAGCCCGTAGAAGACCCCCCACCGGTACTCGCTGCCCAGCCTGTTCCAGTCGAACCCGACGATGAGCGTCAGCCCGGCGATCGCCATGGGGATCGCGATCACGAGTTCTTTCCTGAGGCGCTCCCGGAACAGGACGATGCCGGCCAGCGCCAGGACAAAGACCTGGAAGTTGGCGAGCAGCGTGGACAGGCCCGGACCAACAAACCAGATGCTCCGGTGCCATGCCCACAGATCGAGTGCGAAGAACAGGCCGGCGCCGACAAGCGCCAGCAGCGCGCCCCGGCTGAACCCGAGGCGCTCTTTCCGCAGTCGCACGAGGAACAGCAGCATGATCCCGCCGATCAGAGTGCGGTAAAAGGCGCTGGTAGTGGGCGGGACATGTACCAGGCGAACGAACACCGGCGCGAAGCTGATCATCGCCGCCCCGGCAAGCACTCTGAAGGCGCCTGACTGAACGCCGATTGTCATTGGACGACGACTCCCATGCTCCCCTCTCCCCGCGCCGGGCATTAGATCACAGCGCCATCGATACTGTACGCCGGATGCGATCGGCACCGCGGTGCAGGCATAATCTGCCCGTGCTCAATCCAGATCTCGATTTTGCCGGCCTCGCAGAAGACTTCTCGAAGCGGGGATGGGTCTGCATTCGCGACGCATTCCGTGCGGATGTCGCCGAATCCATCCATGCCAGTCTTCGCGACGAGGTCCCCTGGCGACTATCCGTGTATGACAACCGTCGCCCGCCCAAGGAGAGGGCGGTCAAGCTGACCATGCAGGAATTGCAGCAGATGGGGCAGCAGAACCGGGCGGCACTGCAGGCCGAGGTCCTGCGCCAGGCGAGAGATCAGTTCCAGTATGTCTACCGCTCGTTCGACCTGCTCGAAGGGTACCGACGCGGCGAGGCGCCGGATCTTTTCCTGTACCGTCTCATGCAGTTCCTGGCCGGGGACGTTTTCTTCGATTTCGCCCGACGCCTCCTCGGAGACCAGGAGATCGACAGGATAGACGGCCATGCGACCTGTTACGTGGCGGGACACTTCCTCAAGGATCACGCAGACGAGTCGCCCTTCGAGCAGCGCCGGGCGGCCTATGTCATCGGGATGACGCGTGACTGGGAAGCGGACATGGGTGGCGTGCTGATGTTCCTCGACGATAACGGCCGGGTAGAGGAAGCGTTCGTGCCGGGGTTCAATACGATCACCGTGTTCCGGGTGCCGGTCCGTCACCTGGTCAGCGAGGTATCACCCTGGGTCAACGGGCAGCGGCTCAGCGTCACCGGCTGGCTCACAGTCTCCGGAACGTGAACCGGCCCTAGCGGGCCGGCAGCCGCGCATCGATAAACTTGGCGGCTCTGACCAGGGCCGAGTCGGCTTCGGGCAGGAGCCCGGCGAACAGCTGCCATGCGTGCCACAGATCGGGCTCCAGCTCCAGGCGCACGTCGGTACCCGTCGCGCGCGCCGCGGTGGCGAGACGGATGGCGTCGTCCAGCAGGATTTCGCGCCCACCGGCCTGTATCAGCAACGGCGGAAACTCGGCGAAATCACCAAACAGCGGCGAAGCCTCCGGGTCGGTCGCTATCCTACCGCCCAGGTAGGTACGCGCTGCCCAACCCAGGTAATCGGCGCTCAACACGGGATCAGCAGAGGCAAGGGAACGGATCGTCTCGCCGGTAAGCGAGAGATCGACCCAGGGCGAAAAGACCACGACGGCCGCCGGTTGTTCGACCTCTCCCGCCAACGACTGGGCCAGGGCGACCGCCAGGCCGCCACCGGCCGAATCCCCCGCGATCACAATGCGCTCTGGCGGCAGGCCGCAGTCAAGCAGATGGGCCCAGGCAGCGCGGGCGTCGGTCAGCGCCGCCGGGCAGCGGGATGCAGGCGCCAATGGATAGTCGGGCACCAACACGGGCAGGCCCGTCTGGCGGGCCATCCGCGACGCGACGTTCTTGTGCGTCATTGGCGACCCCAGCACGTATGCGCCACCATGCAGGTAGAGCACCGCGCCCTGGCTCTGGCTCCGCGCAGGAGCAAGCCAGAGGGCTTCCCGGCTTCCGATCCGATGCTTGGAAGCCTCGACGCCCCTCACCTTCGGCATGAACCGGGCGGCCCGCAGGACCTGCCGGCGCTGGTGATCCACGGCCATCGAGGGGTCCAGCGCAGGCCGGATCCAGCGCCGGATGAATAGCTCCAGCAGTCGCTTGCGAACTCCGATCAGGGCCGTTTCCTCAGGAAGCCGCCCGCTGCTCGGGCAAGGTGCTGTCTGCGTCGATGCCTGCCGCTCTTGGTGTGATCGGCAACGCGAAACCGGATTCTCTCGCCATCTTGCCTCCGCGACGCCGTATCCGGTCCAGGCGCCAGAAATACGCCTCGAAATCCACCTGCATGGTATGCCGGGGCGCCCGATCCTGGTAGCGATCGAACATGGCGTTGCGCTCCTTCTCGATGGCCGCCTGCATCTCGGGTGCAGAAGGCAGCGATACCCGACCCAGCAGATGATCGCCGATGAGTTTCGCCTGGGCCTCCGCCATCGGCATGATCGCGCCAAGCGGTTGCAGCAAGCCTATGAAGAACAGATTGTCCAGACCGGGGCGCACCATCCGTTCCCACAGGGGCAGATCATTGTCGGGCGCCGCGATGAAGGCGGCGTCAAAGAACGGGAAGCTGACATTGTAGCCGGTGCACCAGATGATGATGTCCACCTCATCTCGGCTACCGTCCGAGAATTCGACCCGATCGCCATCGAGACAATTGATGCCCGGTCGCGGATGGATGTCGCCGCTGCCGAGGCGGATGTAGATCTCCTGACTGATCGTGGGATGAGCCTGCAGGATGCGATGGTCCGGCCTTGGCAATCCATAGTTCCAGGGCTTGCCGACATTCATCGCCACTATCAGGTTCGTCAGCCAGCTGTTGAGTCGCCATGGCACCCAGCGCGGCATGCCGGTGAGACGGGTCGTCGGGACTCCGAAAATGTACTTGGGCACGACCCAGACTCCATGCCTGGCTGAAAGGTAGACCTTTTCGGCCAACCCGGGCCGGCCCAGTTCGCAGGCGATATCCATCGCGCTGTTACCCATCCCGACGACCAGGACTTTCTTGCCACGGCAGTCCACCGGGTCTTCCGGGCTCAGATAGGCATGAGAGTGGATCTGCTCTCCGTCGAATTGCCCTGGATACTCAGGATCGGGCCAGCGCGGGTCCCAGTGGTGACCATTGGCCACCAACAGGACGTCGTAGTGGCGGATGTCTCCGCTGTCCAACGTGACCTCCCAGACACCGTCGTCCATCCGGCGAGCATGTTCGACCGAGGTGTTGAAGGTGATGCTTTCGCGCAGACCGAAGTGGTCCACGTAGGCGTTGAAGTAATCCATGATCACCCGGTGGCTGGGATAGTCGGGGGTCCCTTCAGGCATCGGGTAGTCACGGTACTCCATCAGTCGACTGTCGGTGTTGATATGCAACGACTCGTAGGCGGCCGACATGCCGTTGGTATTGCGGAAGTACCAGTTACCACCAACCTGATCGCCCTTCTCGAAGCAGTCGAAGGGGATGCCGCGATCCTTCATCGCCTTGGCGACGGCGATCCCGCTGGAACCGGCGCCGATGATGCAGACCCTGGGAAGCTGATTCATGGATGCTCCTGCGCGGGGGTGCAGCAAACCCCCATGAGACATGGAAAGCGTAACACTGGCAGTTATTGATAAAAGTGTCAATAATAGCGTCATGAACGCCCGCCTGCCCTCCCGCCCCCGTCGCCGACTGCCGCCGCAGGCCCGGCGCACCCAATTGCTGGAATGCGCACTGCAGGCCTTCGCCGATGAGGGCCTGAGCGGGGCCGGCCATGCACGCGTCGCCGAACTGGCCGGTGTCTCTGTGCCGACCGTCTTCCACTACTTCCCGACCCGCGAAGCTCTCGTCGACGCAGTACTCGACGAAGTCGAGGCATTTTTCGCGTCCCTGGCGGTAGAGATACACGCCAGCGACGCCAGCCCTACCGCGGTCCTCGTTGCCCACGGTCTCGCTTTCCTCGATTCGGTCGACTCTCACCCCGACCACATCCGCGTATGGCTCGACTGGAGTACGGCTATCCGCGAACACGTGTGGCCGCGTTACCTGGCCTTCCAGGAGCGGCTCGTCGGCATCGTCGCGGGCACTATCGAGAGAGCGATCCGCGAAGACAGCGCGCGCGGGCACGTGGAACCGGTCAGCGCCGCCCGGCTGTTCGTCGGTAACGCCCATATGGCGGCGGTCATGAAGTTCGCCCCGGCGACCGGGCTCGACCTAACGGATCATGTCCGGCAGGCAGTCACGACTTTGCTCGGGGACTGATAACCTGGCACGAAGGCGCTCTCCTTCGACCAGACGCGGACACCGAACCGATCCGTAGTCCGGATAGGTCGTCCCGCCCCGCCTCCAAGCCAAAACAGTCATCGATCTCCGCGGCTCTTGCACTACTTGTACCCGCAATATCGCTGGCTGAACCGTACTTCTGTTGGGCAGACGGCGCCCGAGAAGGTACGCTAGATTGCCAAGGCTCGAGGGAAGGTCTTGAAAGAAGAAGAAAAACGGGAAACCCGCGACAAGGGCGGGCTGATCGATCGACTCATCAAGCGGCACGTCATCCAGGCGGCGGCCATCTATGTCGCGGTCGCCTGGGGCGCGCTCGAGATCCTCATCACACTGCAGGAGAAGCTGGGCTGGCCTGAATCCATCTCGGTCTGGGCCACGCGCCTGTTCGTGGCCGGTTTCCCTGTCGCCGTGATCCTGGCCTGGCGGCGGGATATCGACAGCCGTGCCGCCAGGTTCGGACTGGTCTCACTGGCCTTCCTGGCGGCCGGTGCAGCGCTCTGGCTGACCCTCTCGACCGAGCCTGTGCAACGTGCTCCCGGGGCCCAGTTGCCGCCTGTCAACGAGGCCATCGCCACGGTCGCCGTGCTGCCGTTCGAGAACGGCACGGGCGACGCGGCCTTTGACTATCTCGCCAGCGGATTCACCGGCGAGCTGATCGGGCGGCTTTCCAAGCACCCGGACCTGGCCGTGGTCCAAGAGGAGTCCATCCGGGCGCCGCTGCTGGCCAGCCTGATCCCGGTGGCGCAGGCGGCCACCCTGAATGCCGATTACATGGTGCAGGGGCGGGTCGTGCGCGAGGGTAAGTTCCTCGAGGTCACCGCCAGCCTGCAAGACCTGGACGGACAGGTATTGTGGTCGGAGATCCTGCGCGAACCGTATGCCGCGGACAATGTCCTCGCCATGCAGCGACGCATCAGCGGCGAGGTCAGCCGTGTGCTCGGCACCACGCTGGAGGCGCCCGCGTACTGCGGCGAGACCACCGACCTCGATGCGATGGAGCTCTACTACCGGGGCCGCATGAAGGTCGGCACCCGCATCACCGAGACCATGGAACAGGGCATGGAACTGCTCAAGCAGGCCGTCGAGGCGGACCCGTACTTCGGCCGCGGCTGGGCCGGGCTGGGCGGCGCCCAGCTCGTGCTGGCGGGCCGGATGCGGGACCCGGTGGACGGCGATCGGGAACGCGCCGGGATGCTCTGGTCGATGATGCAAACGTCCTTCCGGCGCGCCCTGGACATCTGCCCGACGATCGGCGGCGCCTACAAGATCATGGTGCCGTCCTACGAGGGGATCGACAACGAGTCGGTCGACCAGGAGATGCAGTTCCGGGATTCCCTGGCCATGGATCCGAACGATGCCGGCCTGCTGCGGCAGTACGCCTTCCACCTGATGCAGCATGGTATGAACGAGGAGGCCGTCGAGGCGATGCAGCGTGCCTACGACAACGAGCCGCTGCTGGCCATGATTCCGCGTCAGCTGGCACACGCCCTCACGCGATTGGGGCGTTGCGACGAGGCGCTGCCTTTGGCTGCGGAGGCCGAGGAGCTGGGTGGCCAGCCCAGCGTCGGCATCGAAGGGCCCTGCGCCTGGTTGCGCAGGGACATCGACGCGATGAATGCCGCGGGCCACCGGTTCAAGGAGGTCGGTTTCGGCTTCGTGTACGAGGCGATGGAGATGTCGGTCGAGGAGTTCAACGAGGCGCGACTCGACGAAAACAGCCCACTGCGACCGGTGATGGCGGAGCGGATGCGGGCGCTGTGGGAGCAGAACCCGGACGAGAGCAAGAATATGCATATCTACTGGGTCGTCTCCACGGCCACGCACATCGGCGACCTGGACCTGGTCTTCGAGATCCTCGATACGATTGCCAACGAGAACGGCTTCCCAGGCTATACGATCGCCTGGTCGCCGCTGTTCGTGGACAGCGAGACGAGCGGTCGGCTGCGCGCCGACCCGCGCTTCGTAGAGATGCTCAATAAGACCAGCTACCCGGAGTACTGGCGCGAGTACGGCTGGCCGACCGGCTGCGAGCCTGACGGCGACTCGTTCCGCTGTTTCTGAGCTGAGGCGGCCCCGTCTCAGAATCCCTTTACTGTAACGGACCGCTATCCGGGCCGGCCGTGGCAGGCGCGAGACCGCGGCGACAGAGGGCGTCAGCGGCCGTGGAAGAACCGTCACGACGCAGGCATCAGAGCTTTTTGCATCCTGTCTGAATCCGAATCACTATCCCGTGCCGAATTCAATAACAGCATCGGCAGACGCAGGCGCCCTTTGCCCCCAAGCCCTATGGCTCTGCGTCATTCCCGGCTGGTGTCTAGAGACAGGCCTTACGGCCTAGCCCCTGTTGCGGCGGACGCTGTCCGCCGCAATTTTTTGAGGCACTCTGTCATGTTTTACGCCGGCCTTTGCCGGCGTTTTTTTATGGTCTCCGGATGGAAAAGTACAGGACGCCGGAACTCACGGCCTGTGACCGCCGCATGCCGCCCAGAATGAGGAACGCGTCATCGGCTTCCAACAAGCCTCGGTGATCCATGGCCGCTTCCGGCAACTTGCCCAGTTCCCTCCAGGCATCGTCTTCGAGATGGTAGGCAAAGACCCTGTCGGAAGGTTTCGAAGGCGCGCCATCGTAACCGATGCCGTTGTAGTTGTATGGGTTGTCGCTACCGCCCGCGAAGACCACCATACCCAGACGATCGCTGCCCCTCGCCGCCATCCTGTAGGTTGCGGGCCCGCCGTGATGCGGAAGGCGCCGCCAGCGGATACGGACAGGATCTTCGGCGTCGACTTCTCCGAGATAGCAGGCCGACTCCGGCTCGAAAAAGCGCGACCCCGAAACCGGAGTCTGAATCCGGACGCCATCGCAGATGATCATCCGTCGGCCGGAGATACCCCCGGCGTGGCCGAACACGGGCGCCCCGGGGAAGGGCGTCGCCTGAAACCAGCGATCTTCCTCCGTGTCATAGACCTGGACCAGATTGACATTGCCGCTGTCGTGCCAGCCGCTGACCAAATAGACATAGCGCTCGCGATACACCAGCGATACGGCATCATCGACCGGCACCGGCATCGGCGCCAATTCCTCATAGTCGCCGGATACCGGGTCGAGTCCGTGGACCAGATCCACTGACACCTCGGCACCTTCCGCGCCTACGGTATAGCCGCCGAATACGAGCACGCGATCGTCGACGCCCACAGCCGTACCGGCAAGCCTGCCGGCGGGCCCCGGCACATTGGGCAGGCGTTGCCAGCCCTCGTCTCCGGCCCGGTATCGATATACCCGGGCCGTTGTGTCACGCCAGGTCTTGCCGCTCCCGAGCCCCATTAGGCTGACCAGGACACGCTGCCCATCAAGCTGCAGCTGAGCCACGGCATTGTTGGTGATCGCTTGAGGCAGGTCCGGAATGCGTTCGGGCTCTGTGGCGAGGGCTGCAGACCCGATCAACGCCAGGATGAAGGCGTGGCTGCGCCCGCCACGGAAGACGCTCACGACTTAAGAGGTTCGGACAACTTCAGCGTCAGGCACTTGGCGGAGCCACCGGCCTTGAGAAACTCTGACAGTGAGATCTGGGTGACGTAAAAACCCCTTTCCTCCAACGCCGGTATCAGTCGGCCGCGGGTCCGATGCAGGAAGATGCGATCCCCGACGTTCACGGCGTTACAGGCGAAATGGCCCGCGTTCTCGGCGCTCACCGGAATACGCTTCTCTTCGGGCACCCGCTTCTCGATCTCGGCCCGCGAGGCATCGTCGAAGGCCGGCGGATGATAGAGCAGATAGCCGCCGGACAAGGGGCACATACAGGTGTCGATGTGATAGAAGCGCTCGTCCACCAGTCGGATAGACACGACTTCCAGATCCAGCCAGCTGGCGATGTGTGCGTGGGCCTCGATCTCAGTGCGGAATCCATGGCCGGTCCAGAGCCAGGGACCGCCTCGGTCGATCAACGCGTCGCCCGCCCCTTCGAAACCGAGGTCCTCCGGCAGGTCATACAGGTCGAAGCCATTCTCGGCGAACCAGTGCTTGAAATATTGTTCCTCAGGACGCCGTTCCATGGGCATGAAATGGCTGGCGATGGCCCGGTTGCCGTAGACCACGCCGGCATTGGCCGTGAACACCATGTCGGGAAGACCGGGCTCGGGCTCGATAGTGACTACGTCGGCGACCTGCGAGATCGACCAGCGCAGAATCTCCCACTGGGCGCGGGCCCGGTCGAGATTCATGTGGCCCTCATTGCCATCCATCCATGGGTTGATGACATAGTCCACCCTGAAATGGTCCGGCGGACACATCAGAATCCTGTCCTTGTCACTCATCGAGGCTCACCGTCTGTTACCGCCAGGATCGATCTCGGCATTGTCGCCGCAGTGTACTGAATACTATGCAAGTAGTCCCGGACCAAACCCCAGGCCCTGACGATAGACAGGAGGATATCCCGTGGGAGATCAGTTGAAGGAATTTGAAGAATACCGGGCACGCATGAACGAGCGCGTGCTGGAGATGGACAACCGGGTGATCAAGCGCGTCTTCTCGGTCGACTCGCTCGCCTACACCGCCGATGGCCGGCTGCCGCGATCGACTCGGGAACTGCTGGGCCTGGTCGCCTCACTCGTCTTGCGCTGTGACGACTGTGTCCGTTATCACCTCGTGGAGGCCACCCGGACAGGCCTGCAACGGGATGAGATTGTCGAAGCCATGAGTATCGGGCTTGTCGTAGGCGGCACGATCGTCGTTCCGCATCTGCGTCGAGCCGTCGAGTTTCTCGACGATCTGGCGGACGCGGAGACGGCTCCCACCTAGCGGACCGGGAGGTGGATCTCGGCCAGCATGCAGCGGACACTGCCGCCAGCGCTGCGCTCGATATCCTGGATGGGAGCGGAGACGATGCGGCCGTGAGTCCGTAGACGCTTCAGCTGCCCGTCTTCGAGCGCTTCCTCGGCCTGGCGGGACATGGCGATCAGGCGACTGCCATTCGTCGCTTCGAGCTGCAGGCAGTTGCCGACGAAACGCCGCATCTGCGCTCGCGTGATAGAGATCACTTCCTTGCCACTGTCCTCGAGCTTGCGCCACACGGCGTCTCGCTGATCCGGATCCTCGATGCTCTCGTCGCAGATGACGGCGAAATCCTCGCCGATGCTCATCATGACGTTGGTGTGATAGATGGGAATACCGTTCCTGTCTAGGGCGGAGAACGTCACGATGTCGTAATCGAGCCGCTGACCGAAATCGGCCAGGGCCTCCAACGTAGTCCGTGGCGAGATACACGCGTAAGCGACTCGCCCGACCCGATCCAGCACCATGCTGCCGGTCCCTTCGAGAAAGTGCCCACCCGAGGCATGTGACGTCATGTCGATGACGCGATCGACACGAAAACCCCGATCGCTACTGAGGCGCTCGATGACGTCCGGACGCACTTCCGCGCGCCGGTTGGGGGCCATCATCGGATACAGCACGACTGAGCCATCGGCGTGCAAACTCACCCAGTTGTTGGGAAATATGGAATCGGGCGTCTCGGGCTCCGGTGTGTCCGGCTCGACCACCACTCCGACGCCCGCCGCCAGCAACGCATCTACCAGCCCCTGGAACTGGGTAGCAGCTGCGCGCTGTTCGAGTGCCCGATCCACCGTGCCGGGATCGTCCTGGAAGCGATTTGACGCGGCAGTCTGCGGATTACTGTGAAAGGCGACCGGCCGGATCATCAGTACCGATCGCGCGAGATGAGTTTCCGGCTTGCCCATCGCCGGATTCTAACGTCACTCGACGCACTACCGGTAACATGGCCGCAATGGGCCTTCCCGGTCAGATCTCCTGATTGGGTTTGGCGACCAGAGCGATGCGCTCGCGACTGGAGACGACGACACCACCGGGGCGCTCCACGGTGATAGCGAACAGCACCGGCTTGCCCACCGGCAGCCTGGCCCGGATCGGCACGATCACCTCACCCTGGCCGGCCGGCACATCGAATACGCCACCATCCACCGGGTGCCGGTCATCCCGTGTCTCGTCGAAAATCCACAGCTGATACTGGAGCTCGTCTGGGTTGTTGGCCGCCAGACCACTGAAGCGCATATAGCCTTCCTGCTTGTCGTTGTCCCAGACAAGCTCCCCACCGGCCTCGAGCGCGGTGGGATCCTCGGTGTGCGTCCAGGCGATGACACGAGCATGCCCGCCACCGGCGAGGACGCTCATCCGCTGGCCGAAATCCGGCGCCGGCGGGTTACTCAGGCTCGCCACTAACGCCTGCTGCGACGTCAACGAATCACGAGTGTCGACCAGGATCTGTCTCGCGCCGTCAAGCTCGGTCGCCAACTGGTCCCGCTGCGCGCCGTTGTCGAAGGCCTGGTACCAGCCGAGCGCGCCGAGCACGACGCTGGCAGCCGCCAGCCAACGCAAGCCGCGGCCTTCGGCTGAATGCTGCCTCTCCGGGAAAGCCACCACCCGGGCCTGCTGTCCGGCCTGCGCCCTGCACCAGCTCTCGGCACGTTCTTCCAGGCGGTCCCGGACCTGCACGGGCATCGGCTCCAACTCCAGACCGGACATGGACAGAGCGGCCGCAATGCGGTCTATCGCATCATCATCGTAGTCCTGATGCTGCCGCGCACGCTCGGCAAGTTCCGAACTCGCCTCCGGGCCCAGCCCCTCGATCGCGCGTTGCACCAGGAGATCGGATAGCCGCTCATCATGGAGAAATCGCGCACTCATGTGTCTGATCCCCCGGAGTCTGAATCCTTGCTGACTTCCATCTTCTCTCTGATCTTTATCAGACCACGCCGCATCTGTGTCTTAACCGTGCCCAAAGGCATTCCCGTCTGCTCGGCGATCTCGCTGTGGCTCATGCCACGGAGCAACCCGAGCTCCAGCACCTGCTGCTGGGCCGGCTTGAGAGTCTTCAACGCCCTGGCTGCCAGTTCGGCCTCGGTACTGACCTCCTGGCTGTGTCCGACCTCGCCTGCCAGGTGCAAGCCAGGCTCATCCACCGAATCCGTGTACGGCTGTCTGCCCTGCTTGCGCAATCGGTCGATCAGCCGGCGCCGCGCAATGGTGGCGACGAATACCGTCTCCGAGCCTTTCTTCGGATCGTAACGATGGGCGCTGCGCCACACTTCCAGGAAGATATCCTGGGTCGCGTCCTCGGCGTCCTGGGGTGACCACAAGGCCCTGCGGGCCAGCGTCCACACCAGACCACCGAAACGGTCCATGCACTCTTTCACGGCCAACTGATCACCCGCGGCGACTCGTTCCAGCACGGGATTCTCGGCAGCGTCCATTGCTCTCCTCTGATCATTTCGCCGGCACGGGGCCTGCGGTTTCGTCTCCGCCTCGCCGACGAGTTGGCATGGCCCGTCGGCAATTGTTGCACGGCCGGACTGTCGAACCGAAACTTCAACGGCACCGCCGGATCCGGCGCGGCGCGGATGGCAGACAGTATCGCCGGCTAGCCCTTGAGCATCACCATGAATATCAGACGGCCCTGGCGTTCGACCTGTAACACCAGGGGTTGTCCGGCAACGGTGCCGTCAACGAAAGCCCTGAGACTCTCGATCGAACCGACGCGGGCACCATTGACCGCATAGATCACGTCCCCGGAACGCAGCGGTGTCGCGGCGTTACCCAGGGCGCCGGCAAGCGCCGCCACGACGACACCGGACTCTCCACGCAAGCCTTTGAGGCGCCGGGCCAGGTCTTCGGTAAGCGTCACCGCCACGACCCCCAGGCCGGGGATCAGGTTCGTCTGCAGGTCGGGCAGCTCACCGAGCGGGCTCACGGTCTCGGGTCTCTCGATGACTTTTACACTGGTCTCACGCGCTTCGCCGTCGCGCAGGTAACCCACGTTGACGGTGCCGCCAATCTCCTTGAAATACAGGTTCACGTCCAGCTGACGACCGTTCTCCATGAGGCGGCCGTCCAGGCGGGTCACGATGTCACCGACCAGCAGCCCCGCTTCAGCGGCGGGGCTGCCCGGCGAGACATCGGACAAGATAACCCCCTCGTCGACCGGCAGTCCCAGCCCACGCGCCATCAATGGCGTGATCGTCTGGGCGGATGTACCGATGAAGCCCCTGCGGACCCGGCCACGCTCTCGGATGTTGCCGTACACCGTTTCGACGATATGACTCGGCGCCGCAAAACCGATGCCCTCGTTACCCCCGGATTGGCTGAAGATCATCGTATTGATGCCGACGACCCGGCCATAGATGTCGACCAGCGGGCCGCCGCTGTTGCCCGGATTGATGGCCGCATCAGTCTGGATGTAGATCATCGGCGCTTCAGGCGCGAGCTGACGCGCCACGGAACTGACGACGCCCATCGACACCGAATTCTCCAGCCCCAGCGGACTGCCGAAGGCGAATACCAGCCCGCCCTGACGCAGCTCGGCGATATCCGCCAGTTCGAGGTATGGCAACCCCGATGCGTCGATCTTGAGTACCGCCAGGTCGGTCTCCGCATCCTGGCCAAGGAGCGTCGCCGGCAACATGTCCCCGCTGCTGCCGAGGATCGACCCCTGCCCGGGCGACTTCATGCCGGGGGGCGTCAGCCTGACGAGGATGTCCTCTGCCCCTTCGATAACGTGCGCGTTGGTGACGATGTAACCCTCGGAATCCAGTAGCACACCCGACCCGCCGGCAACCTTCTTCGCTATCCGCCCGGAAGCCGCCTTGCGGTCCACGGAAACGCCATAGCCGCTGACCATGATCTCCACAACAGCCGGGTTGACCTTGCGGGCCAGCGCCTCGACGGCAAGGCTGAGATCCTGCAAGCGGCGCAGGGCGGCCTCGGAATCCTCATCCGCACGGCCGGGGCCCGGACAGAACATGAGGACCGACAGGAGGCTGAGCGACGCAAGGACAGACAGGGCGGCGCGCCAGTGCGGGGCGGCAATCGTCAGAGTCATGATTGATCCAGGGGCGGGGACGGGATTGTCGAGGGGCTAAAGGGTAACGAACCGGTCGCCTTATACAAGCTCCATGCGACCGGAGCGCCTCGAGTCAGGTCTGCTCGCCTGTCGGCGCTGTCTCCTCTGAGCCGAGGGTCTCGGCTTTGGCATGCATCCACTCGGTCAGGATGCTGTGACCCACGGCGAGCAGGGTCGGGCCGAGAAAGATGCCGAGGAAACCGAATGCGATCATCCCGCCGAGCAGGCCCAGCAGGATCATGAGAAAGTGCATCTGACTCTCGCGGCCGATAAACAGGGGCTTCAGGACGTTGTCAGACATGCCGACCGCTACGCCGCCCCATGCCACCAGGAATATGGCGGAGAACAGGTGCCCCTGAGCGAGCAGCCAGAGTGCGGCCGGTGCCCACACGATGATCGGACCGGCGGGGAAAAACGCAGCGAAGCCCGCGACGGTGCCGAGGACAGTCGCGGCCGGGACACCTGTGATGGCCAGGCCGATAGCGGTCAGGACGCCTTGGGCGAAAGCGGTGCCCACCGTGCCATAGACCACCCCTTTCATGGTGCTCTCCGCTACGTGGATCAGGCGGCCAGAGCGCTGTCCGCCGATACGCTGTGCGATGCGCACGAAGTCGTGGCCGGCCGCCTCCCCGTCCCGGTACAGGAAGAAAAGCGTAAGCAGACCGATGGTCAGATCGAAAACCGCCTCTCCGATCCGTGCACCCGCCTGGATGAGCCAGTTGCCGACAGGCTGGATCGCCTTCGGGATGTACTGACCCAGGGAAATCGTTCCTGCGGCCAGATCATGCCAGACGGCGGCCAGCCGCTCTCCGACCAGTGGCAGTCCGGCCAGCCAGGTCGGCGGACTCGGGACACCTTCCGAGAAAAAGTCTCTGACACGCTGGACGAAGCCCGCCGCGTCTTCGGCCAGGCTGGTGGCCAGCACGACGAGCGGTACCAGCAGGAGTGTCACCATGAGCAGGATCATGAGCGACGCGGCCAATGTACGCCTGCCGTTCACCGCCGCCTCGAGACGCAGGAATGCCGGCCACGTGACCAGAGCGATGATCAATGCCCACAGGATGGGCGCCAGGAACGGCAGCAGGACCAGCAGGCATCCCGTCGCCAGAGCCGTCAATACGAGAAGCGCTACCGTCTTCTCTACTCCGCCCTCGGAAAAATTCATCAATTCGCTGGTCCCCAGAGTTGTGATGACATTGTCATCGGCTGCGTTTGTATAATCCAGCGGGTCCAGCGCAAGGCATCATGAACAAACTCGCTCCCCTCATCCTGCTTTCTGTGATTGTCTCCATAGTGCCCGTGGCTGGGACGGCAGAGAACAGCGCGACGTTGCCGGCTTCGGTGCAGAAGATCCTCGATGGCCACGGTCTCGGGCATGACGGATTGAGTATCGTCGTTCAGGCTGTGGATGCCGAGCGACCGTTGTTGTCACTCAATCCGGGAGAACCACGCAGCCCGGCCTCTACGATCAAGTTGTTGACGACATTCGCTGCCCTGGACCTGCTGGGCCCGGCCTACACCTGGCAGACCGAAGCCTGGATCACGGGCCCGCTGAGCGACGGCCGGCTGGCCGGAGACCTGATCCTGAAAGGGGGTGGCGACCCTTACCTGACCACGGAGCGCTTCTGGACTTTTCTGCGGGAGCTGACCGGCAAGGGTCTCAAACAGATCGACGGCGACCTGATCATCGACAACTCCTATTTTGATCCTGAACCGGAGGACCCGGGGGCTTTCGACGGCCAGCCCTGGCGCACCTACAACGTGACGCCGGACGCATTGCTGGTCAACCTAAAGGCAGTCCAGTTCCGCGTCTATCGGCCTGTCGGCGGCGGGCGGCCCCGGGTTACGACCGATCCCGTGCTGGCCAACCTGGAGATCGACAACCGCATCAGTAACGTCAAGGGCCCCTGCCAGGGCTTCCAGCGAGGCGTCGCGATCGACCTGCCCCAGGGCCTGGACGGCAACACGGTACAGCTCTCCGGCCGATTCCCGACAGGCTGTCGCGAATATTCGATCTACCGCACGGTCATGACCCCACCGGAGTTCGCTTATGGCGTCTTCGAACCGCTGTGGGCCCAGTTGGGTGGCGGTCTGTCGGGCAAGGTCAGGACCGGTGTGGTCCCCGATGACGCGAAGCGATTCGCGCGCTTCAACTCGATACCGATGGCCGAGGTCGTGCGCAACGTCAACAAGTTCAGCAACAATGTCATGACGCGCCAGCTATTGCTGACCCTGGGGGCCGAGAAGACGGCCGAGCCCGGTAATGCGGCCAAGGGTCGACGGGTCATCGGCGAGTGGCTGGCCGACATGGGTCTGGATACGGCCGGCGTGTTTGTCGACAACGGCTCCGGGCTTTCACGGGAGACAAGGATCCCGGCGGGTGTGATGGCCGACATGTTGTTGGCAGCCTGGCGGCATCCCTACATGCCGGAGTTCATCGCCTCCATGCCACTGTCCGGCATGGACGGGACCATGCGTAACCGCTTCCGGGGATCGTCTCTCGCCGGTCGAATGCACGTGAAGACGGGGCGACTGGACGACGTGTACGCGATCGCCGGTTACGTCCAGGCGAGATCCGGCACCCGCTACGTGGTGGTCGAATTCCACAACGACAAGGACGTACACCGCGGACCCGGCAAGGAATTGCAGGACAGGCTGCTGCGCTGGGTTTACGACCAGTAACCTGCCTGGAGGATGGTCCGGCCGGGGCGCCTGGACGCAGGAAGCCCGAACCGCGCGACCATTATCAGCCGGATTTTCCCTCATAGGACGCCAGCGTGACGCCTGCGCGGGCCAGAAACTCCCGCAGATGCCGTACGTCGTGCTTGCCACAGGATCCACTGTGGTGGGGCCGATGCAGCTGTCCCTCGACCCTGTTCAGAACGACCCGCACCCGCGCGCCGTGACTATAGTCGACCTCGGCTCCGAGATGCTTTAGCAGCGATTCCACCTCCCGCCAATGGATGTTGCCGCTCGCCGGTTCCCGGTAGATGGATCTGATCAGTCGCTTGTGCTTGCCGCTCATGTCCCTGAAAACTCCGGTTGCACTGTTACTAAGCTTAGTACCGACACCGCGCGGCGGCAGAGGCCGGCCGGCGTTTTCGGATGCCAGTGACGCTCAGGCTCAGCGTGGCGACAGCCCGGGAGTCGGGGTCAGCCTCTTCGTCCTTGTGTCAACCATAGAGCACTCTATTGACCTCGATTTAACCAGCATGCTATCAACCATTGAACGCTCAATGGATCAGTGAGAACTGGAAAGACTCGTATGGCATCGCCCGCGAGTCAGTTGAATTCGCGGTCGCGGAGTGTGCACCGCAACACGTGACCAACAGGCCGGCCGATCCCGTGACGTGACAGTTGGCCAGGCCCTACGGGTCCGGATCCGCCTCTTGCAACGCAAGGGCAACTGGTTTTCACTGACGGCCGGACAAACGCTGAGGGGAAGTCGGGATGAGACGTGACACGGACTCGAGACGCCATACTCCGATACTCGACGCACTGGGCATCTTGCTCGTAGTCGCGTGCTGCAATGCCAACGCCGCAGGGTTCTACATTTCCGAGGTCGGTACACCGCTGAGCCTGGGTACCGCAAGTGCCGCCAACGTGACCAATACGTTCGGTCCGGATGCTACATGGACGAATCCTGCCGGCCTTGTTCACCTCGAGGACGGCATCATGTTCGCCGGGCTACAGGTCATCGCGCCGACCATGAAGTGGGATACGGACATCGCCGAGAAAGGCGGCGTCGAGGGCGGCAATTCGGGCGATGCCGCGGTTGTTCCCAGCTTTTACTACGCGCAATCGCTGACCGACAAATGGCACTTCGGGTTCGGCTTCTCCGCCCTGCAGGGCGGTGGTGCGGACTACGGCGACAACTTCGCCGGACGCTATGGGACCATCGACATCGCGCTGACCGGTATCGGCGCCACCTGGTCATTGGGCTACGAGGTCAACGACCGCCTTTCCGTGGGGTTCGGCGCATCGCTGATCCATGCCACCTACGAACAGGACATCGCGCTCAACCTGGGGCCGCTGCCCGACGGCAAGGTCAAGATCAAGGACGCGGACGATACGGGCGTGCAACCGATCGTCGGGCTGCAGTATGCGCTCACCGACTCGCTGCTCTTCGGGATCAACTACCGGGCCGAATACGACGCCAAGCTCAAGGGCAACATCCAGTTCAAGAAGATTCCGGATGCCGTCCCCCTGCCCTCCCAGACCAACCTCGACCTGGAGTGGGACAACCCCCAGTGGCTGGAAGCCGGTCTGCGCTGGCAGATGGGTGGCGGCAATGTACTGTTCCTGAGCGGCAACTGGCAGCAGTGGTCCGAGTTCAGCGACAACCAGCTGATCATCGACACCGATGCAGGCAACCGGCCCGTCACTCTCGACCGGGACTGGGATGACACCTGGGCGGTGGCCGTCGGTTTCGGAAACGTGGACTATTACCAAGGCTGGAGCATCGGCGTGGCCTACGAGAGTTCGCCGGCGGATGACGACGTCCGCACCATCGACTTCCCGGTAGAGGAGAACTGGAAGTTCTCCGCCGCTCGGGGCCGCAGGAACGCGTCCGGCAAGGGCTGGTCCCTCGGCGCTACCCTGCAGGTCTTTGGTGACGCGAAAGTGGACCAGACAGCGCAAGGAGTGCGGTTCGCAGGCGAATTCGACGACTTTTACGTCCTGTTCGTGGGCGCAACGATGGTCTTTTGACAGGTCCGGAGGACGCTCAGGGAGCGCTCCCGGGTATCACGTGTCAGCTATGCGCCGCTTGTCTGATGGTCGACAGGCGGGGAATTGGAAATACCGCTTGGCGGAACCGGCAGGCGTTAGCGTGACGGAGAGGATATGACAATGAAAAAACTGACGGTACTGATCATGGCGCTCGCGATCACCGGGCTGGCGTGGGCCGAGGGCGGAACTGAAGGCAAGGCAATCCTGGATTTCTCGATGCCGCCGAACCAGCTTTCCCCGGCGCGGCTTGTCGGCCTGGATGGCAAAAATATCAGCGCGCCGATAACCAAGACGAGCTTCTGGGTGGAGCCGGGCGATCACAGCATCACGGTGACCGCTGCAATCGACGAGTCGATGGGCGTCGGCACGATCAACGTCGAGCACAAGACCGATCCGGGCACCGTAACGATCACCGTAGAGGCCGGCAAACGCTACAAGATCGCCGCCCAGGCGACCGATAACAAGGGTAACTGGGAGCCGGTTATCTGGAAGGAAGAAGACGTCAAGTGACGTTTCATCGCTTCGTCTGAAGCGGGACAGTATTTTTCAGATTCACTCTGTCTGCGATCCGCCCGCGCCCCGCTACGGCGCGGGCGGGTTCATACTGCCTGCAGTCTCGACCACCGCCCGACCCGAGCTCCAGTCCCTGCCAGGAAAGAACTCCTGCCGTCCATTGCGCTACCAGCGGTTTGCCGGCGCATGCTAGCCTCGCAACGTGACCACGAGACGCAATGATCCTTGCCCCTGTGGCAGCGGCAGGCGCTTCAAGCACTGCTGCGGCCGCCCCGGGGCAGGCGCCCCCATCGCCCAGCAGCCCGTTGGCCCGATCGAGCCCTACCTTGAGACCAGGGACGAGGTGCTCATCGTGCGCCAGTTCCTGTCCCGGGCCGAGTGTGGCCGGTTGCTGGAGGTCGCCGGCGGCCTGAGATCCGAGGAGGCGGAGATCTCCCGCTTGCAGGAAGGCGATGCGGAACTCGTCCGGCAGCGCTCGGCCAGGCGCGTGACGACCACAATCAAGACTTTCGACGCACCAGGTGTTTTCACGCCGGTGGTCGCGCGCGCGCTGCGGGATCACGTCGACCCCTTCTACGGACTTCGCACCGAGTGGTTCGAGTGGCCGGATGTACTGCTGTACCGACCCGGCGGTCACTACGACATCCATACCGACGCTGACGTTCGCGACCCGGACACCGGGAGATGGCGGCGCGTCATGGATCGTGACGTCAGCCTGCTTGTCTACCTGAACGACGATTTCTCCGGCGGAGAACTGGAATTTCCCGAGCGTGGCGAAAGCATCCGTCCCGAGACAGGCATGCTGGTCGCCTTCCCCTCGGACCACCGCTTCGCCCACGCCGCTCTGCCGGTGGAGGCAGGCAACCGGTCCGTTGTAGTCAGCTGGGCCGCAGCCTTCGACAGCCCCAGGGTCTTGTCCGGGCCCCGTCTGCATGTCGTCTACCCCGAGCGGGCGGCCTTGCCAGCCGGGATCCCCATGAAAGAGATCGAACTCGCCGGTTTCTTCCTCGAACCGCCCCCTCACAAGTCCCGTTAGTGCTCGGCGCAGCTGGCGGGGGTCTGCAGGGCGTGTAAGGGCGATTCGGCCATGACTCGTTTCTGAACGACCCACCACCCGCCGACATCTCGACGGGTGCCGATGCGGGGCGATCACCCGGATCCGCAGCGACCCTGGAAGGACTTACCGTCATCCAGACCACCCCACCTGCAGGCCTTCTCGATCCTGTCGGCCAGAGGGGGGATTCCGGGGATTGTTGGGGGTTGTCGCGGCGCACATTGATCTAGATCAGCACGCCGCACGCGGTCGGGAGTTATAAATGCTCAAGCAGCCCCGCCGCTGCCGGGGCTGCGTGTGAATTCGAATGGTGTTCGTCATCCTGTGCTCGGGAAGATGGCGGCAGAAAAACAAACACGATTCACCCGAGTCTGAGTCCAGCCAGAGGGGCAAATGCTATGGCAGTTCATGAAACTTATTACGAGGTCATGCGCAAGCATGGCATCACGAGACGCAGCTTTCTGAAGTTCTGCAGTCTGACCGCAGCGGGACTTGGACTGGCGCCGGAGTTCGCAGGCAAGATCGCCCACGCGATGGAAACCAAGCCGCGGACCCCGGTCATCTGGCTGCATGGCCAGGAGTGCACCTGTTGCACCGAGTCTTTCATCCGTTCCGGCCACCCCCTGGCGGGCGACGTGATCCTCTCCATGATCTCGCTTGATTACGACGACACCATCATGGCTGCCGCCGGGCTGCAGGCCGAAGAGATCCTGGAACAGACGATCGAAAAGTATGACGGCCAGTACATCCTCGCCTGCGAGGGTAATCCTTCGCTGGCCGAGGACGGCATGTACTGCATGCAGGCCGGACGTCCCTACACGGAGAAGCTGAAACACATGGCGGCCCACTGCAAGGCCATCATCGCCTGGGGTTCCTGCGCTTCCTGGGGCTGCGTCCAGGCCGCGCGTCCGAATCCGACCCAGGCGGTGCCGATCCACAAGGTGATCACTGACAAGCCGATCATCAAGGTCCCCGGATGCCCGCCGATCGCGGAAGTCATGACCGGCGTGATCGCCTACATCGTCGCTTTCGACCGCTTCCCGCCGCTCGACCGGCAGGGTCGCCCGCTGATGTTCTACAGCCAGCGGCTGCACGACAAGTGCTACCGAAGGCCACACTTTGACGCGGGCCAGTTCGTCGAGAAATTCGACGACGAAGGCGCGCGCAAGGGCTATTGCCTTTACAAGGTCGGCTGCAAGGGCCCGACCACCTACAACGCCTGCTCGACCCTCGAGTGGAACGACGGCCTGTCCTGGCCGGTCAAGTCCGGCCACGGCTGTCTGGGCTGTGCCGAAGACGATTTCTGGGACAAGGGCTCGTTCTATGACGCGGTCACCAACCTGACCGTGCTCGGTGGCGCCGAAGCCAACGCTGACCGTGTCGGCGGCATCCTCGCCGGCGCAGCGACCATCGGCGTCGCGGCCCATGCGGCCGCCTCGGTGGTCAAACGCATGACGGACAAGAATCGTAAGGAGAGCAGCAATGACTAAGACGGTCACCCCCAACGGCTTCTCTCTCGACACCAGCGGTCAGCGGGTGGTCGTCGATCCGATCTGCCGGATCGAGGGTCATCTCAGGATCGAGGTCAACGTAGACGAGAACAACATAATCCAGAACGCCGTATCCACCGGCAATATGTGGCGCGGCCTGGAGATCATCCTCAAGGATCGCGACCCGCGTGACGCGTGGGCATTCGTCGAGCGCATCTGCGGCGTCTGCACCGGCGTGCACGCCCTGGCCTCGGTCCGATCGGTGGAGGACGCGCTCCAGATCACCATTCCGACCAACGCCAATCACATCCGCAACCTGATGATGCTGGCCCAGTACACCCAGGATCACCTGGTGCACTTCTATCACCTGCACGCCCTGGACTGGGTGGACGTGGTCAGTGCGCTGTCGGCGGACCCCAAAGAGACCTCCGCTTTGCAGCGGAGCATCTCCAACTGGCCGAAGTCCTCACCGTCCTACTTCCGCGACGTGCAGAACAAGCTGAAGCGCTTTGTGGAATCAGGACAGCTCGGGCCTTTCGCCAATGCCTACTGGGGCAGCCCGGCCTACAAGCTGCCGCCGGCGGCCAACCTGATGGCGGTGACCCACTATCTCGAGGCGCTGGAGTTCCAGAAAGACATTGTCAAAATCCACACGATCTTCGGTGGTCGCAACCCGCACCCGAACTGGCTGGTAGGCGGTATGCCGTGCTCGATCAATGTCGATCAGGTCGGCTCCACCGGCGCCATCGGCATGCCCTGGCTCAACATGGTGTCCGACATCATCAACAAGTCGATCGACTTCATCGACCAGGTCTACATTCCCGACCTCAAGGCGATCGCCTCTTTCTATCTCGATTGGGCAGGCATCGGCGGCGGCCTGGCCGGCAAGAATATGCTGGCCTACGGCGACTTCCCCATCGATGTGAAGTCCGATCGTGATGCCTACTGGGCTAACGACAACCTGATGATGCCGGCCGGCGCCATTATCGACGGCGACCTCAGCACGGTGCATCCGGTTGACGTGACCAACCCCGAGGAGATCCAGGAGTTCGTCAATCACTCCTGGTACACCTACCCGGACGAGAGCAGGGGTATGCACCCCTGGGAGGGCGTCACCGAAGGCAACTTCGAGCTCGGCCCCAACTTCAAGGGGACGAAGACGGCCATCGAGCAGCACGACGAGAGCGGCAAGTACTCCTGGCTGAAAGCGCCGCGCTGGCGCGGACATGCCATGGAGGTCGGACCGCTGTCGCGCTACGTGGTCGCGTATGTTTCCGGCCGGGAAGACGTGAAAGAGCAGGTGGACAGCATCCTGACAGACCTCGGCGGCCTGCCGATCACGGTCCTGTTCTCCACCCTTGGCAGGACTGCGGCACGCGGCCTGGAGTGCTCGTGGGCAGCCCACAAGATGCGCGAGGTCTTCGACCGCATGATGGCCAACATCAAGGCGGGCGACACGGCCACGGCCAACATGGACAGCTGGGAGCCCGCCACCTGGAACCCGCGGCCGGGTGTTGGCCGGGTCGAGGCACCGAGAGGGGCCCTGGGACACTGGATCCAGATCGAGAACGGCAAGATCGACAACTATCAGGCGATCGTGCCCTCCACCTGGAACGCCGGACCCAGGGATCCTGAAGGCAATATCGGCGCCTACGAGGCCGCGTTGCTCGGTACGCCGATGGCAGACCCGGCGCAGCCGCTGGAGATCCTGCGCACCATTCACAGCTTCGATCCGTGCCTGGCCTGCGCCAGCCACGTGATGTCGCCGGATGGTGAGGAGCTTTCGGTCGTCAAGATCCGCTGATCGGGAGGATTCCTATATGAATACGCAAGTAGCGGCCAGAGAACATAGCAAAAAGTACGAGGATCCGGTCTACGTCTTCGAGGCGCCGGTCCGTATCTGGCACTGGGTTCATGCGATCAGCATCGCGGTGCTGGCGGTGACGGGCTACTTCATCGCCAACCCGCTTCCCTCCCTGCAGGGAGAGGCCAGTGACTACTTCCTCATGGGGACCATGCGGGAGATTCACTTCATCGCCGGCTATGTCTTCGCGATCGCTTTCGCGATGAGGATCTACTGGGCGATTGTCGGCAACAAGTACGCACGCGAGCTGTTCCTGCCACCCGTCTGGGAAGCGAGATGGTGGAGAGGACTGGGCGACGCCGTCAAGCACTATCTGTTGTTCACTCGGAAGAGCACCAAGTTCATGGGGCACAACCCGTTGGCCCAGCTTGCCATGTGGGTTTTCAACGTGCTCTTGACCCTGTTCCTGATTTTCACCGGGTTCGCGCTTTACGGCGAGGGCCTGGGGTTAGGGAGCTGGGCGGACCGCTGGTTCGGCTGGGTCATCCCGGTACTGGGTGGTTCCATGGAAACCAAGATGTGGCACCTGTTCTCCATGTGGCTGATGCTGGTCTTCGTCGTCATCCACATCTACATGGCAGTGCGCTCCGACATCATGGATCGTGAGAGCAGCGTCAGCACCATCATCGGCGGCTGGCGCATGTTCAAGGACGATCGCCCCTGGCGCATGCGCAAGGACGAACTGCCATAGTGATGGACGAAGCCAAGATCGGGGG
>CALDWW010000085.1 GCA_937924335.1 uncultured Gammaproteobacteria bacterium | reverse complement strand
ATCTTTGGATGCTGATTCTTTGCGTATCGAGCCAGGCGGAAGCTCCCCAGACGGAACTGCTTTTCGCACCGGATGCCGTCAACCTCACGCCAGCAGCCGGAACGACGGCCAACAAGGCGCGTTTACTAAGGCTGACAGATGGAACGCTGATAGTCGCCTGGCACGAAGGCGTGGACACGGCCTATGAGGCGTGGAGCCTCGATGGCGTCGTATATGCGCCCCGGGATATTTTCATCATTGCCTCGTCCGACAGCGGGGCCTCCTGGAGCAGTCCGCTCAACGTCTCGAACACCGCGAGCTTGACTGACGCGTCGGTTTTCTATGACAGAGCCGGCGACGGCACAGGCCTGGCCAATTATCCGGGCGATTCGGGCAAAGCGACTATCTTCGCTTCGGGCAAGAATCTCGTCATAACGTGGAATGACACGTACTGTGGCGACGGACCTCACGGCCCGGCACGGTACCAGGGCTCACTGGGGATGATCGAGGTGCCCTATCATTGCCTGTATGCCGCACGCGTGACGGTCTCGTCGGGCGCCATCAAGTTGATTGCTGTCGACAGACTCACAGACGGGGCCCGGGACGTTACGAACGAAGTAGCGCGCGGAACAGGTGCCGGATTCGCGCTGGCCTGGCAGGAAGATCCAGCCGGTCTGCAGCTGGGCGAGGCTCGCGGAGAAGGTGACGGGGCGAGTGGCGCCAGGGTCACTCGGGGTACGGACATCTGGTACGCCTGGATCGGGAAATCGGCATTCGCCGATCCCGAGAAGGCGTGGCAGGGACCCGTCGCGATCAGCGACAACTTCGACTACGAAAACGCAACGGTAACCGGCGGCGGGGCGTCACGACCCATCATGGCGATGGCCGGCTCGCCCGCATTTGCCTTGCTTGTCTACGAGGAAACGAAGAACAGCTCCGGAGTGGACGTCGGGAAGTACGTGCGATTCCACCAGTTTCCTTTCAACGCTCCACCGGAGTCCGAGGCTGGTGTCATTATCAGTACTCCGGATGAAAACAGCCGCCGCGCCCGGATCGTTGCGGCCTCCTCTGCCGGCAAGGCTCACGGCACTCGCATGGTGCTCATGTGGCGGCAGGGCGAGGGCATCCAGGGCGCGCCAGCCGATTTCATGATGCGGGTTGCTTCGGTACCGCCGGGAACGGACCTCGGCAGTACCCCCGACGCGGGTTTCCGCGTGGAGGACCTGTGGCCCGCGGTGGACCCGGACGACCCACTCAATAACGAGCCGGGGCTCAATATCAGCGGAGCGGACCTCGGCGATCCGACCTCAGTCGATCCCCTCACGAATTCCAAGGCACACAGGGCTGTTCTTGACGGCGACTTCATCTATGCCGCTTATTTACAGGACCCCAACGTCAAAGACGGCTTTGACCAATACCAACTTTTCCTGCGCTGGTCCGACGACGGCGGATTGAACTGGTCGGTGCCGACCCACGTGTCTGCCGGCTTGTCGGGATCCGCAAATGTTATCGAGCCCAGGCTGATACGTACGCCTGGCAGCCTCGACAGCGGCAACCCCGAGGACATTCGCGATGCTGACGTGTTCATAGCCGCGTGGGGCACAGAGATCATGCCGGACGATGCGTTCGAGCCGATTCGCGACGCCCTGTTCGTAACGCGCACCGTGGACCGCGGCTTGTCCTTCGAGCGCACCCAGGCGCTCGAAGTATCGAGAACCGCAGCGAACCAGACCGACGAGCAGATACAGTTGCGCGTAACCCCGGACGGACAGAAAGTTTATGCGGTCTGGGTCCGACGAGAAGGCGATGAATCAGATGTGATTTTCAACTCCGCGGTCGGCATTACGCCGACTTCGGATCTCTCGGTCGCGACGGATGTATCGGACACCGCTCTGGACGTTGGCGATCCCATCGAGGCGACGGTTCGCATCGCGAATACCGGCCCACATACGGCGACTGAGCTGCAACTGTCCATGAATTTGCCGTCAGGGCTGCTACTAACGACCGCCACGCCGAGCTCTGGTACCTGCGACCTGACGGCCGCCCTGAGATGCCAGTTTGACGATCTCGCTGCAGACGCTTCTGCAACGCTGGAACTGTCGCTCGTCGCCGCGACGAGGGGTGCCTGGCCGCTTGCGGCAGAAGTCTCGGCCTGGGAGCTGGAGCCGGAGCCGGCGGACAATACGGCTGAAGTCGTTATAGAGGCGATACCGCATGCCGACGTCTCGCTCGAACTCGCTGCAAGGACCACGTCCGTCATGGTGGGGGAGATCCTGGAAGTCGACTACGAGGTAGCCAATTCAGGTCCCCAGATCGCAAAGGGGATAATTGTAACGTTCACACTGCCGACACACGCGACTGTGTCGGTGTCTTCCAGGTGCCAGCAAGCGGGAGACAGGTTGACCTGCGAGGTGCCGGACCTGCCGACCCAGGACAGGTGGAGAGATACCGTGGTATTGCATGCAGCGAGCGCCGGCATCGCCTGGTTCACTGCTATCGTGGCTTCACAGGAGGATGACCACGATCCGGACAACAATGCAGGCTTCACCAGTGTCTTCATCGGAGCGGAAAAGAGTGCGTTCACTGCCAGTGCAAGCGGTGGCGGCGGCGGTGGCGTCGCCTTGCCAGTACTGTTGCTGCTCTGCCTGGCCCGGCGCCCGAGGAATAAGGCGATGGGGCGCAGCGGACCCGAGGCGATATAGATGCCAGGGCTTATTCCTGGTGCTGAGTGGATAAGAACTTCCACGAATTGACGCAGCTGTCATTCGGGCATAATGGATGTCCTTATTTTGGCCCAGGAGCCTGAAATGCTACGGATCAGAACATGGCGACTTGTGCGCTCATCTTGCGTCGCGATACTGGCATTGTTGCTTGCCGTTTCAATTGTTCAGGCTCGATCGGCCGACGACTATGAGCCGGTAGTCGACGAATTCCTCGGGCTGATGGAGTCTCGTCCGGACCTGCAGGCCTCTGTCGAAGCGGCAATTGAAAAAGCAGCCCTACAGGACATCCGGGACATGGACGGCTTTGCCGAGTACCTGGACGACCTTGTCACCCTGGTCCCCACAGAGCGGGAAGTCGTTCC
>CALDWW010000084.1 GCA_937924335.1 uncultured Gammaproteobacteria bacterium | reverse complement strand
GGCGCAGATCGCTCGGGTCAAGCAGATAGTAGCTGGCATTGTCGATGCCCCGAAAGCTCAGCGTCGGGCCGTACTCGCCACCTTCAGCCGTGTGGTTGAACACCACATCCAGGATGACCTCGATCCCGGATTCGTGCAGCACCCGGACCATCTCGCGGAACTCCCCTACGGGGTCAGACACCGCGTAGCCGGCGTGGGGGGCGAAATAGGAGATGGGGTTGTAGCCCCAATAATTCCTTAATCCACGCTGAAGAAGGTGCTCCTCCGACAGGAAGGCCTGGCAAGGCAGCAGTTCCACAGCCGTGACCCCCAGCTGCTGCAGGTATTCGATCACTGCGGGTTGCGCCATGCCGAGGTAGGTGCCACGCAGTTGTTCCGGGACATCCGGGTGCTGTGCCGTGAAGCCCTTGACGTGGGTCTCGTAGATCACGGTCCGGCTCCAGGGGGTGGCAGGGCGCGGCTGCCCCTGCCAGTCGAAACTGTCGTCGATGACGACGGACTTCGGCACGACCGGCGCACTGTCGCGAATGTCCGGGCGCCAGTCTTCCTCCGCCCCGTGACAATAGCCGAAGGCCTCCGGGCTCCAGCCGAAGTCACCTTGAATACGGCGGGCATAGGGGTCCAGCAGCAGCTTGTGTTTGTTGAATCGATGCCCCTGGCGTGGGGCGTACTTGCCGTGTGCCCGGTAACCGTAGACGAGCCCGGGGCCGGCTCCCGGGAGATAGCCATGCCAGACGTCGCCGCTGCGGGCCGGCAGCCAATGACTAGCGATCTCGTCGCTGCCCGACGGATCAAACAGACACAGTTCAACCGCCTCTGCGTGACGGGAGAAGAGACTGAACAGCACGCCCTCTCCGTTCCAGTGCGCGCCCAGAGGTCCGCGTGGCGCCGGGCGGATCTTGATCTGAGTCTTGCGGGTCATCTCAAACGATACTCGTCCACTCGCTGCCTAGCGCGTCGTACGCGCGCCCCAGTTCCGTCATCCGGTCCACGGGCAGCGGCCCCCTGGCAAGCGACGCGACGTTGGACTCGAGATGACCAAGGTTCAGCGAACCCGACAGGGCCGAATCGACCCCATCCGCAAAAGCGCAGAACCTTAGTGCCAGGTCCGCCCAGTCCTCCGGCGCCGTGATATGACCGCGCAACAGTTCGAAACGCCGCCGGTATTGCGCTTCGGGGGTATCGTCCGACGGGACGGCGGTGCTCCAGGGGGCCCCGGCCAGGGCCCGTTTTGCCAGGACGCCGGGCGGCGTGACGGCGGGTTCGGCGAAGGTACCGGCGAGGTTGGTGCGGTCACAGATGTTGTAGGACAGCTGAACTGAGTCGAACCTGCCGCTGCGGACGGCCCATTCGAGATCGGCCCCATCGCCTGAGTAGGCTATCGCACGCACGCTACCGGCCGAGCGTGCCTCGTCGAGCGCATCGACGACACCGGTGTCGGCAAGTGTCTGATGGGGGCATGAATGCAGGTGGACGATATCGATGACATCAGTTCGTAGACGGCCCCTGGCCTCGTCGACTCCCCGGCGGACACAATCGTAGGTCCAGTCGCGGCAACCCTCGACCCCATAACCCACTTTCGTCGACAGGATGAATTCGTCGCGCCGACGGGCCAGGTAACGGCCGATCCTCTGCTCGGAGGACCCGTATGAACGGGCCGTGTCGATCAGGGTGATGCCGAGATCAAGCACGCCGTTGAGGAGTTGCTCAGCCTGCTCTTCCGGTATGCGCGGATCGCCTATTTGCATCGCCCCGAAACCGAGAGCGCTGACCGAAATCCCGGTATCGCCCAGCTGTCTTGTCTGCATCAGGGTGCCCGTCCGGGAAACGTCAGATCACTCATCCGGGCAGAGGTAGAGCGCGGCCAGTGGCGGCAAGGTCAGGCACAGGGATGCAGGCTGGCCATGCATGGGCCGCGGTTCGGTTACGACTACGCCCTGATTGCCCACGTTGCTGCCGCCATACAGCGCTGCATCCGTGTTCAGCGACTCCCGGTAAGCGCCGGGCGCAGGGACCCCGACCCTGTAGCCCTCCCGGACCACGGGGGTCATGTTGCAGGCGATAACGACGTGATCGCTGCGATTGGCTGCGTAACGGATGAACGAGATGACGCCCTGATCCGCGTCCATATGCTCCACCCACTGGAATCCTTCCGAGGCGCAGTCGAGTTCGTGCAGCGCGGGTTCGCTGCGGTAACGATTGTTGAGATCCGAAACCAGACGCTGCAATCCGGCATGGCGTGGATTCTCGAGCAGGTACCAGTCCAGCTGGAGGTCGTGATTCCACTCGCGAATCTGACCGAACTCCTGGCCCATGAATAGCAGTTTCTTGCCTGGATGGGCGTACATGAAGGCGTAGTAGAGGCGCAGGTTCGCATGTTTCTGCCACTCGTCCCCCGGCATCTTGCCGATCAGTGAGCCTTTCCCATGGACGACCTCGTCGTGAGACAGCGGCAGGAAGAAGTGTTCGTCGAAGGCATACACCAGGCTGAAAGTCAGATCCCCATGGTGATACTTGCGATAGATCGGGTCCTTGCTCATGTAGCTCAGGGTGTCGTGCATCCAGCCCATGTTCCACTTGTAGCCGAAGCCGAGACCACCGTCGTAAGTCGGTCGCGAGACCTTTGGCCAGGCAGTGGACTCCTCGGCAATGGTCATGACACCGGGGTGTTCGCGGTGCAGCGTGACATTCATGTCCTTGATGAACTCGATGGCGTCCAGGTTCTCATTACCGCCGTAGATGTTGGGTAGCCACTCGCCGGCATTGCGCGAATAATCCAGATACAGCATCGATGCCACCGCATCGACCCGCAATCCGTCGATGTGGAACTCTTCCACCCAGTAGAGCGCACTGCTGGTCAGGAACTCCCGCACGAAGCGACGACCATAGTCGTAGATATACGTGTTCCAGTCCGGGTGCCAGCCACGACGCGGATCGGGGTGCTCATACAGGGCCGTGCCGTCGAACTGCGCCAGCCCGTGCTCGTCGCCGGGGAAGTGAGCCGGTACCCAGTCGAGGATGACGCCAATACCGACCTGGTGACAACGGTCCACGAAGTGCTTGAAGTCATCCGGCGGGCCGAATCGACTCGTCGGAGCAAACATGGCCGTGGGCTGATAGCCCCAGGACCCTTCGAAGGGATGTTCCATGACCGGCATGAGTTCCACGTGGGTATAACCGAGACCCTGCAGGTAGGGGATCAGCTCATCGGCAAGCTCGCGGTAGCTGAGATGACGGCCATCCGGATGCCGGCGCCAGGATGCCGGGTGCACTTCGTAGGCGGAAACGGGCCGGTCGTTTCGGTAGCCCTCTTCATCCCGGCGCGCGCACCACGCTGCGTCCTGCCACTGGTAGCCATGCCGATCGTAGACGATGGAAGCGTTACCCGGAGGCTGCTCGCTGTACAGGGCCAACGGATCGGATTTGATCGGCAGGAGATTTCCGCTCGCACCCTTGATCTCGAATTTGTACAGCGCTCCGGCGTCCAGCCCCGGGATGAACAGTCGCCAGATCCCTTCGAAGCTGCTCTGCATGGGGTGCCGGCGGCCGTCCCAGGCATTGAAGTCGCCGATCACGCTGATGGCCCTCGCCGAGGGTGCGTAAACCGAGAACAGTACCCCTTCGGCTCGGCCGCCGCCCTCCTTCGCCAGACTGACAAGCGTGGCGCCCAGGTTGTCATGCAGTCGGACCGGATCAGGTTGGTGCCGCTCAAAGGCGCTGGTCCGGAACTGATACGGATCCAGATCCTCGAAGACCTGGCCGTGCCTGCAGAAGCGCAGCCTGTACGGGAACAGTTTCTTGCGTCGCGGGAATGCCTTGACGAACAGGTCGCTGTTGCCGAGCCGTTCCATCCGGCCGAGTTCGCGCCGGCGGGCCGTGTCTGTGATCTCCACCCATTCCGTATCCGGAAGCCAGCAACGCAGGACCAGCCCGGCCGAGTCATCGCTCTCGTGCAGCCCGAGCCCCTGAAACGGGACGGCGCATTCCGCCGCAACGAGGTCCTGAAGGAATCGTTTCTTGCTCTTGTTTTTCTTCACGCCCGTCGCCCCCCTGTCCAGGCTCAGCCGAGCACCGACTCCTCAGTCAATCGCGGATACGTTCCAAATATAGTCCGCGTAGTTACTGATCGATCGATCGCTGGAAAATTTGCCAACCCGGGCCGTGTTGATGATCGCCTTGCGGACCCAGTCATCACGATCCCGATAGGCCTGGTCCACTCGATCCTGTGCCTGCAGGTAGGTCTCGTAATCCGCCAGCACCAGGAAGTGCTCGTTGTCGTCAAGCAGCCGGTCGACCAGTGGCTTGAAGCGCCGCAGGTCGTCGGGCGAGAAGGCGCCGTCGGCGATCTGCTGCAGGACCTCAGCCAGCTCCGGGTTGTTGCGCACGATCTCTATCGGGTAGTAGCCGTCTGCCCGCCGCTGGGCAACCTCGCTGGCCGTGAGTCCGAAGATGAAGATGTTGTCGTCACCGACCTCCTCCCGGATCTCGACGTTGGCCCCGTCCATGGTGCCGATCGTCAGCGCGCCATTGAGCGCGAATTTCATATTGCCGGTGCCGGACGCTTCCATTCCGGCCGTGGAGATCTGCTCGGACAGGTCGGCCGCCGGGATGATGACCTCGGCACGGGAGACGTTGTAGTTGGGGATGAAGACCAGTTTCAGACGATCCGCGACATCCGCGTCATTGTTGATGACATCGGCGACATTGTTGATGAGCTGGATGATCCACTTGGCCACGATGTAGCCGGGGGCCGCCTTACCCGCGATGACAACGGTCCTTGGCAGCCAGTCTGCTGTCGGGTTCCTCTTGATCCGGTTGTAACGGGTAATCACGTGCAGCAGGTTGAGCATCTGGCGCTTGTACTCGTGAATACGCTTGATCTGTACGTCGAACAGCGACTCGATGTTCACCTGGACGCCGACTTCGCGTTCGATGAGCCCGGCCAGCTTTTGCTTGTTCTGTTTCTTGACGGCCGCGAATGCCGCGACCGTTTCGTTGTCATTCAGGCTATCTGCAAGACCCGCCAGCTTGCCCAGGTCGTTCTCCCAGTCACGGCCCAGCCGGCTGGTGACCAGGTCCGCCAGCCCCGGGTTGGCGACCTTCAGCCAGCGTCTCGGCGTCACGCCATTGGTGACGTTGACGAATTTGCCGGGATAGAACGCATCGAAGTCCCTGAAGATCGTCTGCCGCACCAGTCGGGAGTGGAGCTCGGCCACGCCATTGACCTTATGGCTGCCGACCACGGCCAGCCAGGCCATCCTGACGTGGCGGCCGTCGGCTCCGGCCTCGTCGATGACCGACATCCGCCGTCGCAGTTCATGATCGTCCGGGTATCGCCGGTGGACCTCGTCGAGGAAATCACGATTGATGCCGTAGATGATCTCGAGATGCCGCGGCACGACCCGCTCGAGCATCAACACCGGCCACGTCTCCAGCGCTTCCGGGAGCAGCGTGTGATTGGTGTAGCTGAATGTCCGGCGGCTGATGTCCCAGGCTTCCGTCCATGGCATCGCATGATCGTCGCATAGCAGACGCATCAGTTCGGGTATGGCCAGAGCGGGATGGGTGTCGTTCAGCTGGATGGCGATCTTGTCCGGCAACTCGGCCAGCGTATAGCCCGCGTCCAGGTGTTCGCGCAGTATGTCCTGCAGGCTGGCGCTACAGAAGAAGTACTCCTGCTTTATCCTCAGGAGTTTGCCCTCTTCGGTCGAGTCATCCGGGTAGAGCACATGGCTGATCGACTCGGCGGCGTTTTTTGCTGCGAGGGCCCCCTGGAAGTCACCCCGGTTGAAGCGCGACAGATCGATCTCCATCGGG
>CALDWW010000083.1 GCA_937924335.1 uncultured Gammaproteobacteria bacterium | reverse complement strand
CTCGATACGTCCGCTTGCCGAGGCCGTGTACCGGGTTAGCGGTACCCTGCCGCCTGCAGGGAGAACAGGTGCGCGTAGTGCCCATCCAGTGCGATCAGTTCGTCATGGCTGCCGCGCTCGATGATGTGACCGTCCTGGATGACGACGATCTGGTCGGCCATGCGCACGGTCGAGAAACGATGCGAGATCAGGATGGCGATGCGCTTGTCGGTGAGCCTGCGGAAGTGCTCGAACACCGTTGCCTCCGCCGCCGCATCCATCGCGGCGGTGGGTTCGTCCAGCACCAGCACGTCGGCTTCGGTGCGCATGAACGCCCGCGAAAGTGCGACCTTCTGCCACTGCCCTCCGGATAGCTCCTGACCGTCGCGGAACCATTTGCCGAGCTGGGTCTCGAAGCCGGCCGGCAGGTCTTCGACGATCTGCGTCGCCATACCCATATCGGCGGCATCCTGCCAGCGGGTCGCATCCTCGAAGTGGCGCACGTCGCCGGCGCCGATGTTCTCGCCGACCATCAACTGGTAGCGGGTAAAGTCCTGGAAAATGACGCCGATGCGTTGTCTCAGCGCATGCTCGTCCCAGTCCACCAGGTCCAGGCCATCGAGCAGGATCCGTCCCTGGTCCGGCGAGTAGAGTCGCGTGAGCAGCTTGATCAGCGTGGTCTTGCCGGAACCGTTCTCTCCGACCAGCGCCAGTGACTCGCCGGGGCGGATGTGCAGATCGATGCCCTCGAGGGCCGGCCGGGCGGCGCCGGGATAGGTGAAACTCACCGCCTCGAAGCGGATCCCGTCGTCGGGACTCGGGCCACGCGTGATCTGCCCTTCCTGCATCGCCACCGGTGTCTCCAGGTACTCGTACAGCGTGGACAGGTACAGGTTGTCTTCGTACATGCCACCGATGGCCGAGAGGATGGCCGAGACCGCTGACTGGCCCTGGCGGAAGAGCATCAGGTACATGGACATCTGCCCGATGGTGATGCGGCCGGCCACGGCGGTGGCGGCGATCCAGGCATAGGCGGCGTAGAGAGTGACGGTACCTATCAATCCGAGCCCGAAGCCCCAGCTGTCCCGCCGGATGGTCAGCGCCCGGTCTTCCTTGTAGAGCTTGCGGAAGATGTCGCCGTAGCGGTCCAGTAGCAGGTTACCCAGCCCGAAGAGCTTTACTTCCTTGGCGTGGTCCTCCCGCGCCAGCACGGTCTCCAGGTACATCTGCATACGCGACTCCGGCGATCGCCAGCGGAATAACCGGAAGGCATCGCCAGAGAACTTGGCCTCCGCGAAGAACGACGGCAGCCCGGCGATCATCAACACGACCACCGCCCAGGGCGAGAACTGGACCAGCAGGAAACCGTAGCTGACCAGCGATACACCGTTCTGGGCCAGCCCGAAGGTACGAGTCACCAGGGACAAGGGTCGGCTCGAGGCCTCCCTGCGGGCGCGGATGAGTTTGTCGTAGAACTCCGAATCTTCGAACTGGCTCAGCTCGAGCGTCAGGGCCTTCTCCAGGATCATGACGTTGACCCGCTGACCCAATAGCGCACGCAGCAGCGACTGGCACATGGAGATGCCGCGCTGGGCACCGGCCAGGGCCGCAACGATCAGCCCTTCGATGGCGACCAGTGTGAACACGCGCGTGAGAGACGCATCGCCCGCCGCCTCCATCGTCCGGGCAGTCTCGATCACCGCATCGATAATCAGCGCCCCCACCCAGGCCATCGCGGCCGGCAGGACGCCCGCCAGCACCGTGAGGATGCCCAACGCGATCGTCAGGCCCCGGCTGGTCGTCCACACGAGATCGACGGCGCGGCGGCTGTAACGGAACACACCGAGGAACCCGCGGACTGTTTCCGCGGTGCCCGTGTTCTGCGTCATGCCGGAGTGTGCAGCCATCAAGATGTCCAATCGACCTGAAGACGTCTATATCTGGGGACAGTATGCGGTCTATTCCAGACCACCACCCCGATCTCTCCACCGCGGTGCCCATATGCGCCGGATCACGTGACCATGAATGGCTCCCGTTCAGCCTGGGTTCAGCGCTACCGACGCATCCTCTCAGGCGTAGCAGCCAGAAGAGAGGATGCCGACATGAGGAAAGCAATCATCATCGCAATATTGAGCGCGGGTCTTACGCTGACCGGCGCAAACGCGCTGGCCCATGACAACCAGCGCTATTTCGCCATGGGATACCTGGCTGGCAGTACGCTGAGTCAACATGACCATCATCGTGCTGCGTCAGACTACCGTCTCCGCGATTATCGTTTTCGTCGGTACCGTCCTGCGCGCATCCCGCTGCAGCGCTACCGGCACTCGCACGGCCAGCAGCAGCGCCGTCCAGCCTACCGCCATGACCACGCTCGCCATGCATACGATGGGCGGTACGGGAACCGTCACACTCAGTGGTGCACTGTGGAGCCGGGACGTCATGGGTATTGAGGGATCCGAAACAACGGACCCGGTCGTCAGACCGGGTCCGTCAAGTGCCCTCTCGTGCGCCCGGAGGAGGGGCGGTCAGATCTTGGCTTTGAGCAACTCGACCTCGAAGATGAGTACGGCGTCGGGACCGATGTGAGGCCCGGCCCCGCGATCGCCATAGGCGAGATCCGACGGGATATACAGCTCCCACTTGTCGCCCTCTTTCATCATCTGCAACGCCTCTGTCCAGCCGGCGATGACCGCGCCGACCTTGAACTCGGTCGGTTCCCCGCGGGAATAGGAGCTGTCGAACTCGGTACCGTCGATCAGCGTGCCCCGGTAATTGACCTGCACCGTATCTTCCGCCGTGGGTGATTCGCCGCTTCCCTCGACCAGGACCTTGTACTGCAGGCCGCTCTCGGTCGTCATCACGCCTTCCTTGGCCATGTTGGCTGCGAGGAACTCAGCGCCTTCCTGC
>CALDWW010000082.1 GCA_937924335.1 uncultured Gammaproteobacteria bacterium | reverse complement strand
CTTCTGCTCTACCGAGAGCTCCTCCCAAGCTGCTGCCCCGGCGGGCATCGCGACGAGCAACGCCAGCAGCAGCACAGAGACCGGCAGGTATCTAGTCTTCATCACCCAACGCCTCCGCCCCCGCAGGGGCCGTATCCGCTTCTTCACCGGACTGACTCGCTGCGTCCTCGATAAGCACAGCCAGCCAGTCGTCGTCTTGTTCCTCCCAGGACCCTAGGAATTCGAGCAGTTCCAGGTCACCCGGTGCGGTCGTTTCTGCCGCCCAGCCGCCCGGCGTCGCCGCCAGAACCAGCAGCAAGGCCGCGCTACCCGGACCCGAACGGCCACTCATGTCTCAGCCTGAGTCCGGCTCGGTGTCGAGCCACAGGAAGAAATCCAGATCCGCCAGCATGTCCAGGTCCGCTGTGACCAGAAGCATCTCCATGTCTGTTACCGCGTCGTCGGCGGCGACAAGGTCCGCATACTCGGTCGTACGGTCAGTGGACAGAAACACGACGCCCGCGGCCAGCGCGGCGCCGATCGCACCGGCCGGCAGCAACCAGCCATCGCGAGGAAATCCGTGGCCGCCGGCCAACGCCTGCTGCCGTCCCCGGGCAAGACGTGCCCTGGCCTGCGGCCTCAGCGCCGTCACAGCCTGGTCGTGCAGGGCTTTCGAAGCGGTTTCGATTTTTCTGTCGTCGCTGTCACTCATCCCAATGCTCCCCAAGGCGGCCCCTGAGCGCAGCAAGGGCGCGCGAATAGTGCGTCTTCACGCTGCCCTGCGAACAGCCCATGGATGCCGCAGTCTCCGCCACGTCCATGCCCTCCAGGCACCTCAGTACAAAAGCTTCCCGCTGCCGGAGTGGCAGCGTCTCGATGGCTGTCTCCAGCGACTGCATGGCGTCCAGCCCCTCCGCAGCAATGGCCGGGTCGCTGACCCGCGGGGCGGGTGCGCTGTCCACCGGATCGATGCCGTCGGGATGCCTGAACCAGCTCATGACGCGCCCACGCACTGCGGTACGCCGTTGATGATCTCTTATCCTGTTGATAAGAATACGGAAAAACAGCGGGCGCCATTCAGCCGCCGGCTTGCGCGAATAGTGCCGGACGAATCGCAGCATCGTGTCCTGAACGATATCCATGGATTCCTCGCCATCCCGGGTCATTGCGCGCGCGGTAACGTACGCCCTTTGTTCGACGCTGCTAAGAAAGCCATTCAGTTGTGCGGTCCTGTCCAGCCTGTTTCTCCGAACGTTCCGCCGCTCAATCGACTCCGCCGCAGCGCATTTCCCTTCATCGCCGCCCAACCGATGATGGCGCGCGGATCAGGCTCTCGCCACCATGCCGTTGAATCCGGTATCAACACAGAGTACAACGCGATCGGGCGGGTCCGGTTGACACATCGGCTACGCACCGATCAGCCTCGGGCGAGAGAGTTTATTCACAATCACCCTGTGATCGCCGGTATGACAACTGGATTACTTCACGTTGCGCCTGCCGTATGATTGCTAACTATCTGATTATTATATTTTATTGAGCAATTTGAGCAATTTTTCGCCAAACCGAAAGCCGCGTCCGGCAGATGCGCACGGGAGGGCGTTTGCCCCAGCCAATCCACAGAGTTATCCACAGATTCTGTGGAAAAAGAGGCCCTAGCTTTGGGCACCGACACAATTCTCAAGGTGGCGATCAGCGCTCCGCTCAGAAGGCTGTTCGATTACCTGCCGGCAGCCGGCGGTAAGCCGGCCGTACCGGGGGGCCGTGTCAGGGTACCTTTCGGCCGGACCAGCCAGGTTGGCATCGTGGCAGAGCTGGCGAATTCCAGCGAGCTGCCGGTGAGCCGTCTTCGCCGGGTGCAGCAGGTCATCGACACCGCGCCCCTGTTGCAGGAGGCAGACATCGCCCTCTTGCGCTGGGCCGCCCGTTATTACGCTCATCCTGTGGGCGACGTATTTGCAGCCGCCCTGCCCGCCCTGCTCCGCCGCGGTCGCCAGGCGACCTCGACTGTTCGGATGCTTTGCGCAACAGCCGAGGCCGCTGATCTGGACCTCAGCGGCCTGGCTCAACGCGCGCCCCGGCAGGCGGCGATCCTGACACACTTGCTGGACGAACCGATCGACGCCGCGTCTGCGCCAGAACAAATAGGCGCCGGCTGGATCGATCCGTTCCGGCGCCTCGTTGCCCGGGGCCTGGCCGGCGAGAAGATTATCGACCTGGCCACCTCGCCGCGACGCTCGAGGGTCATACAGGCAGGACCGGATCTCACCGCTGCGCAACGCGCAGCCGTTGACGAGGCGCTGGCTGAGGCGACCGATCCGCTCCCCCTGCTGCTCTTCGGCGTCACGGGCAGCGGCAAGACTGAAGTCTATCTGCGGGTCCTGGAAGAGACCCTTGCACGGGGATCGCAGGCACTCGTGCTGGTTCCGGAGATCGGACTGACGCCGCAGATCGTTCGCCGCATCCGGCGTCGATTCGATTGTGAGATCGCCGTACTGCACTCGGGCCTGTCGGAGAAGGAGCGCTTCGAGGCATGGATGTCCGCGCAGTCGGGTCGGGCCTCCCTGGTTGTCGGCACCCGATCCGCCGTGTTTGTGCCGATGCCGGATTGCGGCTTGATAGTCGTAGACGAGGAGCATGATCCCTCGTTCAAGCAACAGGAGGGATTCCGCTACTCAGCGCGTGATCTCGCCGTGGTGAGGGCCCGGCGAGCGGGCATCCCCGTCATCCTCGGATCGGCAACGCCCGCTCTTGAGACCATGAGGAACGCTGAACTCGGCCGCTACCGGCGCGTGGATCTTCCCGAGCGCCCGGGCGCCTCCAGCCACCCGCGCATGAGAGTCGTGGATCTGCGCAGCGTAGCGGCGAGCGACGGCCTGGCCACAACCCTGCTGGCCGCGATGCAGCGACACCTGGAGGCCGGAGATCAGGTGATGCTCTTCCTGAACCGGCGCGGCTACGCCACGGCTATGTTCTGCTCGGCATGCGGCTGGACTGCCGACTGTCCGCGCTGCGATTCCCGGATGACCCTGCACCAGCGCCCCTACAAGCTTCGCTGCCATCATTGCGGCCGGCAGACTGACCCGCCATCCTGTTGCGCCGACTGCGAGACTGAGCTGAAGCCGGTCGGCCAGGGTACCGAGCGGATCGAAGAGACTCTGGAAAAGTATTTCCCCGACATGCCGGTCGCCCGGCTGGATCGGGACAGCGCTCACAACGCCGATTCGCTGAAGGCGCTGCTGGAGGACATGCGCAGCGGCGCCACCCGGATCCTGATAGGAACGCAGATGCTCACCAAGGGTCACGATTTTCCCGGCGTCACCCTGGTGGGCGTTCTCAACGCGGACCAGGGGTTGTTCGGTACCGACTTCCGCAGTGACGAACGCCTCGCACAGACCATTCTCCAGGTCTCCGGCCGGGCTGGACGGCGAGAGCGCCCGGGTGAGGTCCTGCTGCAGACCTCGTACCCGCAACATCCCCTGCTCGAGCGTCTCATCGACGGAGGCTATGCGGATTTCGCGGCCGAGGCCCTGGCCGAGAGGTCGGCTGCGCGCTGGCCTCCCTTCAGCCACCTCGCGCTGCTGCGCGCAGAAGCGCATGACCGGTCCCATCCTGCCGATTTCCTGTCCCGATGCGCGCATGCGGTGGAAAGCTCCAGGGCGCCACACGTTTCTGTACTCGGGCCCGCGCCATCGCCAATGGAACGACGCTCGGGTCGGTATCGGGCCCAGCTCCTCATGCAGAGTCCGGACCGGCGATCGCTACACGTTCTGATCGACAATCTCCTCGAGCGGATAGACGACATGCCAGAGGCGCGTCGCGTCCGCTGGTCGCTTGACGTAGATCCGGTCGAGCTGTTCTGAGCAACAGCGTTTCTTCTGGCCCTGCGGCCACGTTAGAATCCTCACCCCAGTCACCGAGGATTCCCTTGAAGAAGACCATCGCAGACCTGGTCTCCCGTGCAATCGAGAAGCTGGCAGGCAACGAGTTGCCGGCTGATGCGGGAGACTGCCGCCCGCACGTCGAGCGTACCAGGGACGCCCAGCATGGAGATTTCGCCACCAATATCGCGATGAGGATGGCCAAGGCCGCACGTCGCGCTCCCCGGGAGATCGCGCAACTGATCATCGACGCATTGCCCGACTCCGACCGGGTAGCCGCCGTCGAGATCGCCGGACCAGGATTCATCAACTTTTATCTGACGCCGTTGGCGCTACACCAGGAGGTCCGGACCATACATCGTCAGTCAGAGGCCTACGGTAACAACGACTCCGGCGCCGGCCAGTCGGTGATCGTCGAGTTCGTCTCCGCCAATCCCACCGGGCCTCTTCACGTCGGGCACGGCCGTCACGCGGCCTACGGCGCAAGCGTCGCGAATCTGCTGCAGGCCAACGGGTATCGCGTCCACAGAGAATATTACGTCAACGATGCCGGGCGGCAGATGGATATCCTCGCCGCCAGTGTCTGGCTGCGGTATCTGGAACTCGGCGGTGAGTCCTTCCCGTTTCCGAGCAACGGCTATCGCGGCGGATATATCCGTGAGATCGCCGCGGACCTCAGGGACCAGCAGGTCTCGCAGCTGCATCATCCGGCAGAGGGCGTATTCGCGGGAGTCTCTCCCGACGGACCGGACGGAGACAAGGAGGCCCATATCGACGGGGTCATCGGCAACATGCGCAAGCTGCTCGGGGAGCAGGGCTATCGGCGTGTTCAGGACGCGGCCCTGCAAGGCATACTGGGCGATATCCGCGAGGACCTGGCCGAGTTCGGGGTCGTCATGGATGAATGGTTCTCGGAACGGAGCCTGACCGAGAGCGGCCTCGTCGAGGAGACGGTAAGTCAGCTGCGGCAAGCGCAACTGGCCTACGAGAAGGACGGCGCGCTCTGGTTCCGGGCGGCGCAATTCGGCGACGAGAAGGATCGGGTACTGGTACGGGAGAACGGGCAGACCACCTACATCGCCTCGGACATCGCCTACCACCTCGGCAAGAGAAAGCGCGGCTTCGACGTCCTGCTGGATGTACTGGGCGCCGATCATCACGGCTATGTCGCGCGGGTCAGGGCCGGGTTGGAGGCGATGGGAGAACCGCCCGATAGCCTCGAAGTAAAGCTGGTCCAGTTTGCCGTACTCTACCGGGGCGGTGAGAAAGCCCAGATGTCTACCCGATCGGGAGACTTCGTGACTCTGCGTGAGCTGCGCGAGGAAGTGGGTGATGATGCAGCCCGGCTCTTCTATGTCCTGAGGTCGAACGACCAACACCTCGACTTCGACCTGGAGTTGGCGAAGTCGAGAACCGCAGAGAATCCCGTGTACTACATCCAGTACGCCCATGCCCGCATTGCCAGCGTATTCCGGCAGCTCCGCGAGCAGGGACTGGACTGGTCTCAGTCTGCCGGCCTGGAATCCCTGCAGCGACTCAGCGAGGACCACGAACTCAAGCTGATGGGTTCGCTGGGCCGATTCCCGGAGATGGTCGAACTCGCCTCGGCCAACCGTGCGCCCCAGAACGTGGTCCATTATCTGCGTGACCTGGCCTACGAGTTCCATACCTACTACAACTCGCACACCTTTCTTGTCGACGACGCAGACTTGCGCAATGCGCGACTGACGCTGATCTCCGCGGCCCAGCAGGTCATCCGCAACGGACTATCACTGGTGGGCGTGTCCTCTCCGGACAGCATGTAGCAGGAATCGATCCAAGTGGCCCGGGACTACAAACACAGAAAGCGTCCAAAGAAAAAGGGGACGTCACCCTCTGCCCAGTTCTATGGCGGACTCGCCGTCGGGCTGGCCATCGCCGTGATAGTGCATCTCTGGCACGGCGGACAGGATCGCAAGTCAGCGAAAGAGAGGGCATCGGAGACCAGGCAGCCTGCGACCATCGCACCGGAGATCGCAGAGGATTCGGGGCCCGAGTTCGACTTCTACGACATCCTGCCGGAATTCGAAGTCGTCGTCCCTGGCGAGATCCCCCGGGAACCTGCTCCAGCCGCGGGCGGCTCCCCCAGGCCCGCGGCCGCTTATTACCTGCAGGCGGGATCCTTCCGGAGCTTCTCAGATGCGGACAGGCGCAAGGCGAGCCTGGCCTTGCTCGGCATCACGTCGGCGATTCGCAAGGTCGAAGTGAAGGGTCGCCTGACGCATCGGGTACAGATCGGCCCGATCGCGGATCCGTCCGAGCTGCAGCGTCTGCAACGAAGGCTCTCGGAGAGCGGAATCGAGTATCTTGCGCTAAAAGCGAAGGAGCCCGTGACATGACAGCCAGGTGCGTAGTAATTCTCTTCTGCCTAGCGGGTTTCGCGACCGCTCTGGCTGAGGGCCCAACCCAGCCCACGCAGGCGGCACTGACCGTGGCCGCCGCCGGAGACATCATGCTGGGGACCGACTTTCCACATGACCGGTTGGCAGACGACGATGGTGTTTCGCTGCTGGCTGACGTCACGCCGTTTCTTGAGGCGGCAGATATTGGCTTCGGCAACCTGGAAGGAGTCCTGATGGACGGTGGAGAGCCCGTCAAGAAGTGCTCCGACCCGGGCGCCTGCTACCTCTTCCGATCGCCGACGCGTTACGCGGGACACCTGGCCGAGGCCGGCTTTACCGTGATGAGTCTGGCCAACAACCATGCCCGGGACTTCGGCGAAGAAGGTCGGGACGCCAGCATGGCTGCGCTGGAGTCTGCCGGGATTCATCACTCCGGGCGCGATGGAGATGTCGCCTCGTGGCAGGACGGTGATCTCAAGATCGCGATGATTGCGTTCGCACCATTCAAGGGCGCTCACGATCTTCTGAGCGTTCCGGCGGCGGCTGCCCGAATCAGCGCGCTGGCTGCCGGTCACGACATTGTCATCGTCTCTATGCACGCAGGCGGTGAGGCCGGGGAGGTACTCCATGTCCCGTTTGAATCGGAGACCTACCGGGGCGAGAACCGGGGCGATGTCGCGCTATTTGCCCGCACCGCGGTGGAGGCCGGCGCTGATCTGGTCGTCGGTCATGGCCCGCACGTTCCCCGCGGGATCGAGATACACAATGGCCGGCTGATCGCATACAGCCTCGGTAATTTCGCCACCTACTACGGCATCAGGGTAACCGGCAACAACGGCCTCGCACCGTTGCTCGTCGCGGAACTCGATTCCGACGGAAGCTTTGTCGGCGGCCGCATCCACTCTTTCAGACAGAGACGCCCGAGAGGGCCGGTCTCCGACCCGTCCGCAGAGGCAATGAAGCTCATGCGCGATCTCAGCCTGGCCGACTTCCCTGACAGCGCCCCTGTCTTCCACGATGACGGCCGGATCTCGCCGCGCTTGTCACCGCCGACTCAGTCCTCTGTGGCGGACTGACGGAAGTCGATCCCGAGGGACCGCAACTTCCGGTACAGATGGGTTCTTTCCATGCCGACGCGCGTGGCCAGCTTGCCGACTTTCCCACGGCAGAGTATCAACTGCTGCTGTAGATAGGCGCGTTCGAACTGCTCTCTGGCTTCGCGCAATGGCAGCGCCAGCAGATCCTGCTTGACGAGCGGGCCGTCAGGAGGGCTTTCCGCCGCCAGCAGATCTTCGATCTCCTCAAGACTGATTTCCTCTTCATTGCCCATGATCAGAAGGCGATGCACAAGGTTCTTGAGTTCCCTGACATTGCCCGGCCATGGGTAGTTTCTTAGCCGGTTCTGCGAGGCGACGCTGAAGCGCCGGAAATCCAGGTGCTCCGCATCGACGAGTCGATCGACGTAGTAGCGAAGCAGCTCCGGGACATCCTCCGCGTAGTCACGCAGCGGCGGGATCCTGAGGGTGATGATATTCAGCAGGGACAGAAGATCCCGGCGAAATGCACTGGCAGGAGTCTTGTCGAACCCGGTCTGGGCCGAGCTTACAATCCGGACGTTCAGATCCCTGGGTCCGCCGTCACCGACGGCTGTGTACTCTCCCGCTTCCAAGGCTGACAACAGCGCTTTCTGCGCAGTGGTCGACAAGTCTCCCAGCTCGTTGACGAACAAGGTGCCGCCGCGCGCCTCGTCTAACAACCCGCCGACGTGCTCGCCATCGCTGTCCTTGCCGAACAACCTGGAGGCGGCGTCCTCATCACCGAGCATTCCGGCGACCGCCACCACGAAAGGACCGTCGGCGCGTGTGCTCAGTGAATGCAAGTAGCGTGCGAAGGCCTCTCTACCGGTGCCCGGCTCTCCCAGAAACAATACGGAAGTGTCGTGACTGGCGACACGCTCGACCCGATCACGCAGGGCCTGCATCGCCCGACTTCTGCCGATCGGGGCTACGAAACTCGGCAGTAGATTGCGGACCTTCGCCTGTTGCGGTGAGCCACCCGACTCCAGCGCAAGTTCCACGACCCGGAGTAGTTTCGCCAGCGAAACGGGCTTCTCGATAAAGTCGAAGGCTCCCAGACGGGTCGCTTCCACCGCGGTTTCGACCGTGCCGTGACCCGACATCATCACTACCGGACATGCGGACAGTACCTCGTCCGCACACCACTCCCGCAACAGGGAGATGCCGTCAGTATCCGGCATCCAGATGTCGAGCAGTACGAGATCGGGCTCGTGGCGGGCCCGCGACGCTCGAGCCTGCGCCGCGTCAGCGGCCGCATCCACATCGTAGCCCTCTTCGGAAAGGATCTCCCTCAGGAGCCCGCGGATATCCGCCTCATCATCCACCACAAGAATGCGCGCTGCGCTCATGCTCTCTCACCTTTGTAGTCAGTCGAGTGGGCCTCTTTTCGAAGCAACGCAGTTCTCGCCTCGTCGTCGACGGGCATCACAATAGACATTCTGGCTCCCCCTTCATCCCGGTTTGCGGCGTCGACGCGCCCACCATGTTCTTCCACCAATTTCTTTACAATCGCCAGACCCAATCCCGTCCCTTTGGGTTTGCTGGTGACATATGGATCGAAAATGTGTTCGATGGCGTCCAGTGAGAATCCCGGCCCGTTGTCCTCGACTACGATGCTGAGCAACCTGATCTCCCCATCGGTCTCCAGCGCGGTCCGGACCCATAGCCGCCCACCCTTCTTGTGGTTGAGTGCCTCGATCGCATTGCCAATGAGATTGTGCAGAATCTGGCGGACTCTGCCCGGGTCTATCTCCACGCTGCCGAGTTCCGAGTCAAGATCCAGATCTATGGTGACGTCGATCTCCCGGGCGCGGTAGAGATCCGCCACCTCCAGCACGAGGTGGTTGAGGTCGATCTGAATCAGGTCCATGTCCGGCGCTCTCGCATAGTCGCTGAATGCGTTGACCATCTCCTTCATCGCCTCTACCTGCTGGACGATGGTCCGCGTCGCTCTCTCTACGACCTGGGCATCCTTCTCCTCGATCCGGTCGAGGAGCCGTCGCCGCATCCGCTCGGCCGACAACTGGATGGGTGTCAAGGGGTTCTTGATCTCGTGGGCCAGGCGTCTTGCAACTTCGCCCCAGGCTGCGTCGCGCTGGGCTTGCATCAGGGCGGTGATGTCATCGAAGACCATGACGTAACCCGCGAGCTCTCCGGACTCCGAATTCAGTCCTGAGCAGGCGCACATCAGCACGCGTCGTCCTCCCTCGGCCTTCAGCACTATCTGCTCGCGCCACTCTGAATCACCCGCCATGATGTGCCGCCTGGCTATGTCTACGAACTGCTCCAGCAGCGAGCTCTCCCTCGCGATCTCCAGCAGAGGGCGGCCGATACCGGACTCGAGGTCGAAGCCGAGAATCGACCCCGCCGCCTGGTTGGCGGTGCGCACCCGCCAGTCGGTCTCGAGTGAGATCACGCCGGTCGAAAGCCGACCGAGGATGATCGCCAGGTAGGCCCGTTCATTCTCGATCGTCGCCTGGCTGGCGCTGGCCTGTCTGCGTGCCTCTGAAAGCCGGCGTGTCATCTCGTTGAACGAGCGGACAAGAAAACCCATGTCGTCGTTGCCAGGCAGGGGTAGCTGGGTGTCATAGTCTCCCTGCGCCACCGCCCGCGTGCCGGCGATGAGATTCTGTATCGGAGCGACCAGCTTGCGCGAGAAAAAGAACGCACCCCAGACCGCGGTCAGCAACGACAGCAGCAGGACGAGCGTCAGGGTCAGGGTCAGGCTGTATTTGAGGAGCCGGCGCAGATAAGACAGTTCCCCATAGTCGGAGTAGGCATGCTGCACGGCATCCGCCAGGGAGCTGAGCCGCTCCGATACGGGGAATATCGCCAGCAGCATTCGCTGTTCCGAGAACGGGCTCACCATGGGAATCATCGCGGCGGTCCTGATCTGGTAGCCGGAGTTTGCTAACGGGTCCAGTCCCACGTAGCTCAGGCCCTGGGCCAGTTGCACAAGTATCTCCTCGGTCGGAGTGGCGATGACGTCCAGCTCCTCGCGATCTGATATGGACGCCACAATGCGGCTGTTGCTGCCAATGACCGTGAGCTCCAGGGCGCCGCTCTGCCGCTGCAACCGGGCGAGCTCACCGGCCAGTCCGACCGGGATCCACTCCTGCAGCCTGACCGCCATTTCCTCGGTGGCGGACAAGTAGTCGCGCATCTGGATCTCCAGGGTCGCGCGGCTGAGGTTCAGCGCGTCGCTCAGTCCTTTCTCCACATCCACGCTGAACCAGCTATCGATACCGCGATTAAGGAACTGCACCGAGAAATAGAAGACGATGACCAGCGGCAGGACGGAAAGGATGACGAAGGTGGCTACCATCCGCGACTTCAATCGTGATCCCGGCATCCGGCTCCGATAGTCCCGCACCAGTCGCACCAGGTTGACGGCGATCAACACGATCAGCGTAACGACACCGATGGCATTCAGCAGAAACAAAGAACCGTAGAGCCGACCGAATTCATCGGCGCCTTCGGTCGCCCGGCCGAGCAACAACATTGAACCGAACCAGAAGCTGAAGCCCAGTATCCCGAGACCTATTGCTGCTGCCCGTTTCATCGTTCCAACCGCCACGAGTAGCGCTCGCTGGCGATCCGCCAGTCGCCCCAGAAACGTGACAACAGATTCAGCGGCCCTGGCAGCTCCTTGACATCGAGTACTGCGCGGATCGATACGTCATAGCGGCTATCATCATCCAGCAGCGGCGCGTCGATCAGCGGCAACCGATCGATTCGCCCCAACCAGCTCAACGCGGTGGCGAGATCTGAAAAAGATTCCACGTCGCCGCTGTTCAGATTGGAGACGACGTAACGCTCCGATAGCGCGTGGTAGCTCAACCGATAGCGCTGCCTCAATTCGGCAACAGCAGGGTCCCATATCAGGCGACGCCTGCGGCGCACGTCGATGTCGAGTTCCACATTAAGGCGAACGCCGTTCTCCAGGGCATCGAGGGCCGATTGGTTGAGCCTGTAATCGATCCTGGCGTTGACGTAAAAAACGTCGTCGCGGATCTCGGTATAAGCGGACCGGATCTCCACCACGCCCTTTGCGGAGTCGCTGTCTGCAAGAGGCGCCGCCCATGGAAATAGCGCGAGCAGCAGCGCAGCAAGCCTGCTGCCCCTTACCCGATCACGACACGAAGTCGCAGCTGTCGATGCGCCCATTTCCACGGATTCACTGCAATTTGGTCAGACAAGCATAATAAAAGCCGTCCATGCCTGCCTCACCAGGCAATATCTGGCGTCCGCAACCCGCTACGCGCCCCCAGTCGCCCGGTCCGCCCAGTGGCAAGCATCGGGCATCCGGTGTGCGCTCGAGGAAAGTGCGGGTCTGGGTTTCATTCTCGACCATAAAGACGGAACAGGTCGCGTAGATCATTCGTCCGCCGGGCCGGAGCGTCGGCCACAAGCCGTCCAGGATCCGTCTCTGCTTTGCCGCCGCCGTCTCGAGATCGCCCTTCCTGCGCAGCAGCTTGATGTCCGGATGACGGCGGATGACGCCGCTTGCTGTGCAGGGAGCGTCCACCAGCAGGCGGTCATACGGCTTACCGTCCCACCAGGATTCCGGATCGGCGGCATCGCCCCCGAGGATCCGGGCACTCAGTTTGAGCCGACTCAGATTGGATTCGATGAGTGACACCCTGGCCGGATCCACTTCGAGCGCGTGGAGGTTGACGCCCGGAGTCAGTTCAAGGATATGCGCTGTCTTACCGCCGGGCGCGGCACAGGCATCCAGGACTCGCATGCCCTCCCTGGCGTCCAGCAGATGGGCAGCCAGTTGCGCGGCGCCATCCTGAACCGACACCAGGCCCACGTCGAATCCGTCGATGGCATCGACGTCGAGGGGCGAGTCGAGCAGCAATGACTCGGGCACAAACCTGCCGATCTGAGCCCCGGGGGGCGCATGGTCGCTAATGTACTTGTCAGGCGAGATCAGGGAACGGTTCACTCTCAGCCACATGGGCGGATGTGAATTATTGGCATCGAGGATGTCTTCCCAGTTGGATGGCCAGTCGCTCCTGAGCCGCTCGATCAGCCAGTCCGGATGCGCCCACCGACCCGCCTGCGACTGGATGGCGTGCGCATCGATGGTTTCCCTTTCCCGTAAGTAGCGACGCATGACCGCATTGACCAGGCCCCGCGCGCGCGGCCGGCCGATGGCGACGGTGGCGGAGACTGTGGCGTCCACGGCGGCATGCGCCGGGGTATTCATACCGTTGATCTGGTAGAGGCCGGCGAGTAACAGGCTGCGCAGACGAGTCTCACCACGCTTCATGGGTCGATCGAGCAACTGGTCGAGCACCTGCTCCAGCCGCGGATAGAAGCGCATAACGCCATAGGCTATGGCGCGGACCATGGCGCGGTCGCGGGGATCGCAGACGTCGTCGAGATACTCCGCAAATGCGCTGTCCAGCGTGCGGCCACGATCAGTAACCGCTGCGATCACCATGGCCGCCGCGGCACGCGAATCCAGACCAGGCTTCATGTGCTGACGGTACCGAGCCGGTCGCCGAGGATCGGATGGCCATTGAGGAAGACGGCAGCGGACATCGGCCGCCCACCCGGAAGTTGTAACTCGAGCAGGCGGAGCGATCCGTCACCGGTGGCCACGTCGATACCATCCGGCCCGGCACGGACCACGGTGCCCGCGGGAACATCGAGAGGTCCCGGGATCGGCTCCGCATCGAGCACCTTCAGCCGCGAACCGCGGTAGTCCGTATACGCCCCGGGCCGAGGATTGAACGCCCGCACGCGATGCCCGAGATCCTGTGCCGGCAAGTGCCAGCCAAGCTCCGCCTCTTTTGTGCTCAGTTTGGGCGCATAGCAGGCTCGTGAATCGTCCTGGTGAACAGGGTGTAGAAGACCGTCGGCCAGCCCATTCAGAGCGCAGGTCAGAGCCTCGGCACAGACTTGCGCCAGCCTCTCGCGCAGGTCGCCAGCCGACTCTCTACCGTCGATCGCGATACGCCGGACGAGAAGGATGTCCCCGGTATCCAGTCCCTCGTCCATCTGCATGACAGTAATGCCGGTCTCCTTGTCCCCCGCCAGTACTGCCCTCTCGATGGGGGCGGCTCCACGCCAACGCGGTAATAGTGAGGCATGGCCGTTTATGCATCCCCGCGGCGGAATCGCCAGCACGCCGGGCGGAATCAATAACCCGTAGTCGACGACGATCATGATATCTGGCTGCAGCAATGCCAGCCGGTCCTCAATTTCCGCTGACTTCAGGCTCACGGGCTCCAGCACGTCCAATCCAGTCTCGGACGCATACTTTTTGATCGGCGTTGGCGTCAGTCGGCGTTTACGCCCTGCGGGACGATCAGGCTGGGTCAGCACCGCTCGCACCCGGTGCCCCGCGGACCGGATCATTGCAAGACTCGGGACCGCGAACTCCGAGCTACCGGCAAATATGACGTCCATGCCCGCCGGTCCTGTGATCGCCGGCGTCAGATCGCCGGAGTACCGACGGATGGAGTTGGCGATTCCGGGTGGCGGCGTCCCTTCTCCAGCTTCTTGCGTATCCTCTGACGTTTCAGATCGGACAGATAATCCACGAAGAGCTTCCCATCGAGATGATCGATCTCGTGCTGGATGCACACGGCCAACAGGCCTTCGGCGTCACGTTCGAATGGGTCACCGTCCAGACCGAGCGCTCTGACCCGAATGTGCTGTGCCCGCTCGACGGCCTCGTAGAAGCCGGGCACGGAAAGACAACCCTCCTCCATCACTTCGACGCCATCTCTCTCGATGATCTGAGGGTTCACGAACACCAGGGGGTCACTGTGATCTTCAGACACATCCACGACCAAAACGCGCTGGTGCACATTGACCTGGGTGGCCGCCAGGCCGATACCAGGCGCGGAGTACATCGTCTCCAGCATGTCCGCCGCCAGCTCGCGTAGGGCATCATCCACGCTTTCTACAGGCTTGGCTCGCGTCCTGAGACGCGGATCCGGATATTCGAGAATCTCGAGAATGGGCATGTTCACACCGTCAATTCGTGTACTGCGTCACGAACCGCCGCTAAAATTATGACAATATTAACAATACGTGCTAATGTCCGACGCAGCTTGATCGGGCTACCAACGGCGACCTTGGGGGGAATGCCCCGGCTACCTGATTAGCAACAGACATTTGATGAAAAATTATACCAGCCAACAGCCTGCCCTAGCCGGCGACTGGAGACTTCGGATGGACCGACATTCGATCAATTCCCCTCTCACATTGTTTCCCTTGGTGCGTGCCCTCGCGATCAGCCTGTTCGTGGCGTCACTGACCGTTGCATGCTCGTCGTCGCCGCCCGCGGACGAACAGCCCGCAATGGAACAGTCGAAGCCTGAACCGGCTCCGGTCGCAGAACCGGCGCCGCCACCAGTGGCACAGCCGGCGCCCGTATATCGGGAAGCCCCGGCAGAACCCGCGGTAAGACTCAATCCGCGGCATCCGGACCGCTATGTGGTGAAGAAGGGTGACACCCTCTGGGATATCTCGGAGATGTTCCTGAAAGATCCGTGGTTCTGGCCGGAGATCTGGTTCGTCAATCCGCAGATCAGCAACCCTCATCTGATTTATCCGGGCGACGTGATCACGCTCGTATATATCGACGGTAAGCCGCGCCTTATCCTTGAGCGAGGTAACGTGGCCCGACTGTCTCCGAGAGTCAGGGAGGAGCCCCTGACGGACGCGATCGTCACGATCCCCTACGAGATGATCAAGGCCTTCCTGTCTAAGCCCCAGGTGCTCGATAAGGACACGGTTGAGAATTCACCCTACATCTTCACGACCCAGGACGGCCACCTCGTCCATGGGGCAGGCGCCGAAGTCTATGTACGTGGTACCGACTTCGCGGAGACGGACGTCTATAACGTCATGCACGTTGGCGAGAAACTGCATGACCCGGACGATGGCGACTTTCTCGGCTACGAGGGAATCTACGTGGGCGAGGGCACCATCAAGCGGGAAGGCGATCCTGCCACGATGCTGCTGAATGCCACGGAGCGGGAAGCCCTCAACGGAAATATCCTGCTCGAACCGACGCAAGACTTCCCTCTTTACTTCACCCCCAGGTCTCCCGATGAGCAGGTCGAAGGCAGGATCATATCTGTGTTCGATGGTGTCAGCGTCATCGGCAACTACCAGATCGTCACCTTGAACAGGGGCTCGTCACACGGTCTCGAGCCCGGCCACGTGCTGGCCGTGTATCAGGCTGGTCGCCTGGAGCGGGATCGCTTCGCAGGTGGGTGGCGCGGGGAGAAAGTCCAGCTGCCCGACGAATATGCGGGGCTCTCCATGGTTTTCCGCACCTTCGATCGGATCAGCTATGCGCTTATAGTGAGGGCCGAGAGCGATATGCACGTTCTGGACGTCGTGCGTAATCCCTGACAGACGGCCGCCGGGCCTGAGTAATCGAAGCGCCGGCCGCTGGCCGGCGCTTCTTTTTTTGGGCGACAAAGTATCCATGGAACACACGGCTGCATGGCTTCGACTCTGCGCGAGTCCAGGAATCGGCGCACGCCGGGTGCATCAACTCCTGGGGCACTTTGAGGAACCCGCGGAGATCCTGAGCGCCAGGCCCGGCATGCTGCGTGCCGCCGGCCTGGGGAGTGATGCCGTCGCCGCCCTCAAGGACCCTGATGAGGACGCCGTCAGCCGCGCCCTGGGATGGTTGCAGGCCGACCCCGATAACCACCTCGTGACGATCCGGGACGCAGCCTATCCGTCGCGGCTGAGACAACTTCATGATGCACCCCCGCTGTTGTTCGTCCGCGGCTCACCGGAGCCGCTCGAAGACCCCCTGATGGCGATAGTAGGCAGTCGCAATCCGTCGCCTGCAGGGCGCGACAACGCCTATGACTTTTCGTCCTATCTCGGCCGTTGCGGCCTCGGGATCGTCAGCGGACTGGCGCTGGGAATCGACGGCCAGGCGCACCTGGCGGCTCTGGAGAGCGGTGCGCCGACCATAGCAGTCTGCGCCACCGGTCTTGATGAAGTCTATCCACCCCAGCACAACAACCTGGCGGAGGACATCACACGCGCCGGCGCGCTGGTATCCGAGTTTTATCCCGGTACGCCGCCAAGGCGGGAGAATTTTCCCAGACGTAACAGGATCATCAGCGGTCTTTCGGTCGGACTTCTCGTCGTTGAGGCCGGCCTGCGCAGCGGCTCTTTGATCAGCGCCCGGCTGGCTGGGGAGCAGGGTCGCGAGGTTTTCGCCATCCCCGGCAGTATCCACAACCCCATGTCCAGAGGTTGTCACCTCCTGATCAAACAAGGTGCGAAACTTGTGGAGTCCGGGCAGGACATACTCACGGAACTCGCCGGTCTGATAGAGCTGGATGAACAAGTGTTGCCGGACCGGGACACCGAAACAGTCGCTGCAGGCGGGGACCTGGACGCGGACTACCGACGTTTCCTTGAGGCGTGCGGATACGACCCGTTCACGGTCGACGAGCTGGTCCAGAGGACGAAATTGACCTCGGCGGAGGTTTCCTCCATGCTCCTGATCCTGGAACTTCAGGGATATCTGGAGTCCGGACCGGGTGGCCGCTACACCCGGGTGTCAGAGAGGTCTTGATATGACGGAAAACGTACTCGACGTCCTCATGTATCTCTTCGAGACCTATACCGACGCTGACTCAGAGCCCGAGCCGGATCGCATAGCGCTCCGCGCCGAACTGCAACGCGCTGGTTTCCGCTCGGGAGAGATAGACAAAGCCCTGGAATGGCTGGACGGGCTCGCCTCACGTGAGGAGGATCCGGCGTGGGCGTCGCCCACGGAAAGAGCATCTAGAGTTTTCAACGCCTTTGAAGTTTCCAGGCTTGATGCGACTGCTCGTGGTTACATAATGTACCTGGAGCAGATCGGCATTCTTTCTCCGGACCAGCGGGAATTGGTGATCGACCGGGTCATGGCGCTCGACAGCGAAGAAATCGACGTCGAGCAGATAAAGTGGGTCGTACTCATGGTGCTGTTCAGTCAGCCCGGGCAGGAGACCGCCTACGCTCGCATGGAAGATCTGGTCTTCGAGGACAGGGTTTCGGAAGCCCACTGAAACGATAGTAAAACGGATGGAACGAAGGGGCCGTGGCGCGAGCGACGGCTCGTTTTTTTAGTATGAGCAAGCATCTTATCGTCGTCGAGTCGCCTGCCAAGGCCAGGACGCTCGAGAAATTTCTCGGCAAGGACTTCACGGTCCTCGCCTCCTATGGTCACGTGCGCGACCTGGTGCCCAAGGAAGGCGCCGTGGATCCGTCCAAAGATTTCTCGATGAAATACGCAGTCATCGACAAGAATCAGCGTCACGTGGATGCGATCGCGAAAGCCTTGAAGAAGGCCGACGCGCTCTATCTGGCCACTGACCCTGACCGGGAAGGTGAGGCCATCTCCTGGCACCTCTACGAGATCCTTAGAGATCGCAAACTGCTTGATGACAAACCGGTGCATCGCGTCGTTTTTCACGAGATTACCCGCAAGGCCATCGAAGAAGCGATCCACGAGCCGCGCCGACTATCCGACGACCTGGTGGACGCTCAGCAAGCCCGGAGGGCCCTCGATTACCTGGTTGGCTTCAACCTGTCGCCGCTTCTCTGGAAGAAAATCAGGCAGGGTCTTTCCGCTGGCCGTGTCCAGAGCCCCGCACTCCGAATGATCGTCGAGCGCGAACGGGAGATCGAGGGCTTCAAGCCGCGCGAATACTGGACTATCGAGGCGGATGCGGAAGCCGACGGTCAGAAATTTCGCGCCAGGCTGTCGCGACTGCACGGAGCCAAGCTGGAGCAATTCACCGTCACGGATGCCGGTGGCGCAGCTGCCGCCAAGGACACGCTTACAGCCGCGGCGGGCGGCAAACTGATCGTCGTCAACGTCAACAAGAAACAGCGACGCCGCAATCCCGCGCCGCCGTTTACGACGTCGACGCTCCAGCAGGAGGCATCGCGCAAGCTCCGCTTCAGCGCCCAGAGAACGATGCGAACCGCGCAGCGTCTCTACGAAGGCATCGACGTTGGCGAAGGATCCGTGGGTCTGATCAGCTACATGCGTACCGACTCAGTCGCGCTGGCAAACGAAGCGGTGCAAGAGATGCGCACAGTGATCACTGAGCGTTACGGTGAGGAATTCCTGCCGGAACAACCGCGACTCTTCAAGACCAAGTCCAAGAACGCGCAGGAGGCTCACGAGGCCATCCGGCCTACATCGGCCGCACGCCATCCGGACTCCGTCAAAGAGTTCCTCGAAGAGGACCAGGCGCGACTCTATGAGCTGATCTGGAAGCGGGCGCTTGCTTGCCAGATGGCCAGCGCAATCTATGACACGGTGGCAATTGATCTGCGCCCGGCAGCGGATGTTTCCGGCGATCATCTCTTCCGTGCGACGGGCTCCGTCCTCGTGAAGCCTGGATATCAGGCCGTCTATCAGGAGGGCCGGGATGACGCGAGTGATGACAGTGGTGACAAACTGCTCCCCGCCATGGAGGCCGATCAGGAAGTGGCGCTGCTCGACATTCTGACCGACCAACACTTCACAGAGCCGCCACCGCGTTACTCCGAGGCGAGCCTGGTCCGGACGCTCGAGGAGTTTGGCATCGGCCGACCATCCACCTATGCCTCCATCATCTCGACGCTTCAGAACCGCGAATATGTGGAGATGGACAAGCGCCGGTTTATCCCGACCGATATCGGCAGGATCGTCAATCGCTTCCTCACTGAACACTTTTCTCAGTACGTCGACTACGACTTTACGGCGCGACTCGAGGACGAACTCGATGCCGTCTCGAGGGGAGAACAGGAGTGGACGCCTCTCCTGCGGCGTTTCTGGCAACCCTTTATCGATCAGGTCAAGGAGAAGGAAACATCCGTAACCCGGGCCGAGGCAGTACAGGCGAGGGAACTCGGCACTGATCCGGCCAGCGGCAGGATCATGACTGTGCGCATGGGCAGGTATGGGCCCTTCGTACAGATCGGTCGCCGCGAAGATGAGGACAAGCCGAAGTTCGCCGGCCTCAGGCCGGGCCAGAAGATGGAGGCTGTTACGCTCGAGGACGCCCTCGAGTTGTTCAAGCTGCCGCGTGCCCTGGGCGAGACTCCGGAGGGCGAAGAGGTGTCTGCCAACATCGGTCGGTACGGACCCTACATCAGGTACGGGAAAAAGTTCGTTTCTCTTCCGGCGGATGATGACCCCTACACGGTCGCCCTGGAACGGGCCCTGGTGCTCATCGCCGAGAAGAAGACAGCGGATGCCAATCGTCTGATACGCGAGTTCGAAGAGGACGGGATCAGGATTCTCAACGGGCGTTATGGGCCGTACATCACAGACGGCAACAAGAACGCCCGCATCCCGAAGGACCGCGAGCCCGGCTCGCTATCGCTGGAGGAATGCAAGGAAGCGCTGGAGAAGGCTCCTGCCCGCGGTGCACGACGCAAGAAAGCGGCGGCAAGCAAAAAGGCCACTACCAAGAAGAAGTCAACGGCCAAGAAAAAGACTACAGCCAAGAAGAAAACGACCCGCAAGAAGGCCGTGGCCCGCAAGAGTAAAGCACCGGCGGACTGAGGCACGACATGAATTCGGCGGGACCATTGCGTATTGCCGCTCGTCTCATCCAGGCTGGCGGCGTAGTGGCCTATCCGACCGAGTCGGTCTTCGGGCTCGGTTGTGACCCTCTGGAAGAATCGGCTGTTGAGCGCATCCTGGTCTGCAAACACCGCCGGGCGAGTGCCGGGCTCATAGTCCTGGGCGCCGATCTGCAGCAGATCGAGCCTTATATATCGGCCTCACCGGCACAGCTGAATCGGATGTGCGCAACCTGGCCGGGCCCGGTAACCTGGGTCTGTGACGCCTCACCCGCTGTGCCCGCGTGGATCACGGGTGGCCGCAAGACACTGGCGGTCCGGATTACCGATCATCCGTTGGCCGCAGAGCTTTGCCGATTGAGCGGAATGGCCATCGTCTCTACCAGCGCCAACCGCAGCGGCCGCCCGCCCGCGCGTTCTGCGCTGCAGGCACGGCTGCGGGTGGGTGACCATGTAGACTACGTGCTGCCCGGAGCCACTGGCGGACGGAAGCGCCCTTCCGAAATTCGCGACGCGGAATCAGGCGAGATAATCCGCCCCGGCTGACTTTCAGAGGAATGAAGAATGCCCATTAACCAGACCGACATTGACGCTGTCGAGGCCTGGCTCAGACAGCTGCATGATGGCCTGACGAAGAGTCTGACGAGCATCGACGGCGGACCCGGATTCGTGGCCGACTCATGGGACCGGCCGGCCGGCGGAGGTGGCGAGAGTCGCGTGATGGAAGACGGCCGATTGTTCGAAAAGGCCGGGATTAACTTTTCCCTCGTCCACGGAGACCGCCTGCCACCATCTGCTACCGCCAGCCGGCCGAAACTCGCCGGACGCGCCTTCCGGGCGATGGGCGTCTCGATGGTCCTCCACCCGAAGAATCCTTACGTGCCGACCACCCACGGCAACTGGCGATTTTTCGTCGCTGAGAGTCCGGGGAAGGACCCGGTCTGGTGGTTCGGCGGTGGCTTCGACCTGACGCCGTACTACGGGTTCCGCGAGGATGCGGTCCACTGGCACAGGACCGCCAGAGCCGCCTGCCAGCCGTTTGGACCGGAGGTATATCCGCGCTTCAAGAAGTGGTGCGACGAATACTTCTTCCTCAAGCATCGCGATGAACCTCGCGGTATCGGCGGCTTGTTCTACGACGACCTGAGTGACTGGGGATTCGACAGGTGCTTCGATTTCTCCCGCTCCGCGGCCGATCATTTCATCCCGGCCTACAGTCCGATCGTCGAGCGCCGTCGTCATACACCCTTCGGCGATCGCGAGAGGCAATTCCAGGCATATCGCAGGGGTCGTTATGTCGAGTTCAACCTGGTCTACGATCGCGGCACTCTGTTCGGCTTGCAGTCGGGCGGCAGAACGGAATCCATACTCATGTCCCTGCCCCCGGTCGTTCACTGGAAGTATGACTGGCAACCAACGCCGGGAACGCCCGAACACAATCTGTACACCGAGTTTCTCACCGCCCGGGAGTGGGTCGAGTCCGCGACGTGACTATCAGGTGCCGTTTTCATCTCGCCTTCCCGGTATCTGACCTCGGGACGACTGAGCACTTCTACGTTGAGAGGCTGGGCTGCAGAACCGGAAGGCGTTCGGAGCGCTGGATCGATTTCGATCTCGGCGGGCACCAGATCACGGCCCATCTTGCCGATGATTGCGGCGACCGGAGCGCCAACACGGTGGATGGCGACCAGGTGCCTGTGCCGCACTTCGGCCTGATCCTGTCATGGGATGACTGGCAGGAACTGGCATCCAGGCTCGAGGGCCTGCAGACGAATTTCGTTATCTCCCCGAGAGTCCGCTTCGCCGGTCAGGCAGGTGAACAGGCGACCATGTTCCTGCGCGACCCCTCCGGCAACGCGTTGGAGTTCAAGGCCTTCAGAGACCAGTCGGGTATCTTCGCACTACAGGACACGGCGCCGGAGCCACCTGGATAAGTGTTTGCGCCGTTATGGGCCGGACGAAGACCATATCCTGAACGTCCCCCTTATCGTCGCCCGCATTGATTTCGTCAACCGCATCGCTCTCGGGCTCGGCGTCGGCTTGAGCGAGCCCGGGATGAGTGGCTACCAGTACGGAATTCTCACAAGCCGTAAGCGATCGCCGCCAGCGACAATATCAGCAGGACGAACCATGTGGTCGCAGTCCCCACCTTGCGGCCGCTCGACGGACCGGAACGCGCGCTGAGACCGATGGCATGAAATATCCTTGCCAGGAGAAACAGTGAGCCCGCGATATGGAGCAACCATGGCGAGCCGCCGACAGACTCTACGACGACCATCAGCACGAGGACGATCGGAGCGTATTCGGCCAGATTGCCCTGTACGCGGATAGCTCTTTCAAGTCCGGGATCCTCACCGGCTCCGAGCCCGACCTTCGCTCGCACCCTGTTTTTTACGACGCGGTAGGAAAGTACCAGGAATAGCAGCCCGGTCAGTCCCGCATAAAGACTCGTGACTGAAGCCTGCATAGCTCTTCTCCGTTCGTGCATTTGGGGGCAGAGTTACCCCGGAGATTTTAACCCGCGCGGGTCGATCGGAGGCGCCTGTGACGATCAGCCCTCCTGACACTCCTGGTAGCGGAAGCAATCTGTCAGGTGGTCATTGACGAGGCCGGTGGCCTGAAGGTGTGCGTAAATGATCGTGGAGCCCACGAATCTGAAGCCACGACGCTTGAGATCCTGGCTGATGCGATCAGACAGGTCAGTAGTCGCCGGCACCTCTGACTGACTGCGCCAACGGTTCACTACCGGCCGCCCGTCCACGAACCCCCATAGGTATTCCGAGAAACTGCCGTAGGCCGCCCGGACTTCGAGAAAGAGTCGCGCATTCGAGATCGCCGACTCGATTTTGAGCCTGTTACGGACGATGCCCGTATCCGACAGCAATCTCTTGACGCTACGGCTGTTGAAGCGCGCGACCTTGTCTGGATCGAAACCGGCGAAGGCGCGGCGATAGGCGGCACGCTTATGCAGGATGGTTGACCAGGACAAGCCGGCCTGGGCGCTCTCCAGTATGAGAAATTCGAATTGCCCGCGGTCGTCCCGGGCTGGGAAGCCCCACTCCTCGTCGTGGTAAGCCAGATAGTCCCCGCTTACCCCCAGCGACCAGGGACAGCGGCTTCTGCCATCATCTTCGTGTCGCAACTCGGCCTCCTGAAGGTTCAAGTATCCCGATCGCCCACAATGTGCCTTCCAGACTACGATCCGCTGGGGTCCGTTGCCACCGGAGAAAGTGCCGGCGACAAACAAAAAAGCCCCGGCCAACCGGCCGGGGCCTTCGAAATCGGCCTGTTCGGACCGATTCAACCGATCAGGACGATCCGCCGCACTTGCCTTCGCCGCACTTGCCTTCTTCGCCCTTGGCATCGTCGCCGCCGCACTTGCCTTCGCCGCACTTGCCTTCTTCGCCCTTGGCATCGTCGCCGCCGCACTTGCCTTCGCCACACTTGCCCTCGCCGAAGTGGACGTCAGCCATGTAGCCCGAACTCAGGGCGGTCATCGCGAACGGTGTGGTATCGGCACTGGCCACGGACACCGCGCCCACGGATGTGGCCAGGGCAGCACCAACCGCAACGGTCACCGGCTTCAGATTCTTGTCGCTCATGCTCTCTCTCCTTTGGTTTTGATTGCCCCGCGGGGCTCGCAATAAGGTCCCCGCGGGACCATTCTTCTCAAAGCCGCCAGCGCAATGCGGCGGCTACCTCTCTCTGTATCTGCTCCAGCGATTCGCCGGGCGCCCCGACTACCGCAATGCTGCCGCCGATATCCAGCGGCACGATCGTGCCCACAAAGCCGTCCTCATCCACGGCAACGGGCCCCGTCACCTGCTCTTCAGGCAACAGCATGACCGTCACGGGTCCAGCCTCGCCCTGGACTACGAAGTGGGCGACCATCGTTCCTCTGAACGGACAGAGCTTGGCGTAGCGGACGATCGGACCAATGTCACTCATGTCCGCACCTGCTGCCTGCAGCACTTGAGTTACTTCATGGTTCGACACAGGCCGCACGTCAGATGCTGGCCGCGGAGAAATCGCCCTGGGCTCATGGTTTATGTGCGCCACGACATCCCCGGCAAGGCTGCCGCCCGGGATGAACGCGGAGTTCTTCAACGTACCGAAAATTACGCCGATCGCCAGCAATGCGACCGCTGCCACTGCGGGCCAGCGCCAACGCAAGCCGCCCCCCTCGGGCTGCCGCCTACGGCGGCCTTCTTCGGGCAAGGGAACGCGCAATGCGCGCTCCAGCAACGCCTCAAACTCGGGATCGGCAGCGTCCCCTGCTGCCTCCCTGGTTTCGATCGAATTGTCGGACATGTCTCGTTCCGTCACGATTCGTCGTCCCGTATTTCGTCCTTGTCTCTTCCCAGATCCGCCTTGAGACGGTTCCTGGCCCTGTGAAGTCGCGTCAGCACCGCGCCTTCCTTGATGTCCATCAGCTCAGCGATTTCTCTCGTCGTGTGTCCCATCAGGACCTGCAGTGCCAGAGGTTCACGGTAACTGTCCTCCAGCTCGAATATCGCTCGCCTGAGCTTCTCCAGGTCCGGGTCCGTACCCGGCGCCGGCAGCTCCTCCTCAAATGCCGCCAAGTCTACGGTTTCCAGTCGCTTGCGCTCGTAGAGCCTGGCGTGTTCGCGTCGTACTATCGACACCAGCCACTGCTTGGCCGCCGAAGCCTCGCGCAGACCGCCGTATGCCTTCCACGCTCTCAGCAAGGCCTCCTGCACGACGTCATCTGCTACCTGACTACTACGCGACAGCCAGAAGGCGTATCGGTACAGGTCAGGCCTCAGCTCCCGCACAAGGTCGTCGAATTCGCGGCGTCTGCCGAGATCGCTGATCTTTGCGCTCATGGGATACGACCGGCCCTCCCCCGGATTTATTACAAGCTCATCTCGCGGGGACAATATAGGCAACATGCTGGCGCCGGCAAACGATTCGCGAGAAAATCTTTTGCACGGCAGAAATCCGGGATACCAGAAATGACAGCTCCAGTGACGGGAAGTTTTCCAGTTTCTCGCATGAGACGCCTGCGTCGGCATACATTCTTGCGCCGGCTGGTGCGCGAGTCGACTCTGTCGGTGGATGACTTTATCTATCCGGTATTTGTGCTCGACGGCCAGGACGGATGCGAACCGGTGGAGTCCATGCCGGGAATCGAGCGGCTGAGTATAGACCGCCTCCTCCGCGAGACCGAGACGCTGCTCGGACTGGGCGTGCCGGCAATCGCGCTATTCCCGGTGACCGCGCCGGAAGGCAAGAGCGAAGACGGCTGCGAAGCATGGAACCCGGATGGCCTCGCCCAGCGTGCTGTGCGCGCGATCAAGGAGCGCTTTCCGGAGATGGGCGTCATCACCGATGTCGCGCTTGATCCGTTCACCACTCACGGGCAGGACGGCATCATCGACAACGAGGGTTATGTCCTCAACGACGTGACGGTGGATGCGCTTGTCAGACAGGCAGTGTCCCACGCGGATGCCGGGGCGGACGTCGTCGCCCCGTCGGACATGATGGATGGCCGCGTGGGTCGGATCCGAAGCGCCCTGGAAGAAGGGGGGCACATCAACACATCCATCCTCGCCTATTCGGCCAAATACGCCTCCAGCTTCTATGGGCCTTTCCGCGACGCGGTCGGGTCGGCAGCGAACCTGGCGGGGGGCAACAAGTACAGCTACCAGATGGATCCGGGAAACACGGACGAGGCCATCCGTGAGGTTGCGATGGACATTGAAGAAGGCGCGGATGCGTTCATGGTGAAGCCCGGCATGCCCTATCTGGACATCGTGCGCCGGGTCAAGGCGGAGCTGGGAGTACCGACCTTCGTCTACCAGGTAAGCGGTGAATATGCCATGTTGAAGGCCGCGGCCGCCAACGGCTGGCTCGACGAACGACCGGTGGTTCTCGAGGCCCTGCTCTGCATGAAACGCGCCGGCGCCGACGGCATTTTGACCTACTACGCGAAGCAGGCCGCGACCTGGCTGCAGGAGTGACCGGCCAGGGGACGGATCTTTATGGAGTCGTCGGACACCCCGTCGGCCACAGCCGCTCTCCGCTGATCCATCGACTGTTCGCCGGGCAGACCGGTCAGGACATGGACTACGTGCCAATCGACGCCGCGCCCGGGCAGTTCGAAGAGGTGCTCGCCGAATTTCACCGCCGCGGCGGGCGCGGGCTCAATATCACTCTGCCCTACAAAGGCGACGCATACCGTTTCGCTACGCGCCTGACCCCCCGGAGCGAGACCGCCCAAGCCGTCAATACGCTGTGCTGGCGTGACGATGAGGTGCTTGGCGACAACACGGATGGAGCAGGACTGGTGACCGATCTGACCGCCAATCTGGGCTTCACCTTGAGCGGCCGCCGCGTGCTGTTGCTCGGCGCAGGCGGAGCGGCCCGCGGAGCGATCGCACCGCTACTGGAGAGATCTCCGGCGGAAGTCGTCATCGCCAATCGGACGGTCTCGCGAGCACAGGATCTGGCAACACGATTCTCGGCTCTGGGGCCCGTATCCGCGGCCGGGTTCGATGATTTGGAGGGCGTCTTTGACCTGGTAATCAATTCGACGTCAGCGAGCCTCACCGGAGAAGTGCCACCCCTGCCGGTTACCAGCGTTTCTACCGATACATTGTGCTACGACATGATGTACCAGAAGGGCCCAACAGCATTCCTGGCCTGGGCGGGCATGCGCGGCGCCTGCGTCATTGCGGACGGGACGGGGATGCTTGTCGAGCAGGCCGCCGAGTCATTCTTCATGTGGCGGGGGATCAGGCCAGACACGGGGCCCGTATTGCGCGCGGTCAGAAGCCAGCTCAGCTAGGCGGCGGCCAGGTAATCGTCTTTCAGGCGAACGTAGTGCGCTGACATGTAACCAAGCATTTCCAGCTCCTCTCGCTCAAGGCCACGAACCCGTTGGGCAGGTCTCCCGCGATACAGCGAGGCGCCGCACAGCCTCTGACCGGGAGTCACGAGGCTGCCGGCACCCAGTAGTACTTCGTCCTCCAGAATCGCCCCGTCGATGACGCAGGACTGCATTCCGATCAGGCATCGATTGCCAATCGTACAGGCGTGCAGCGTCACCTGGTGCCCTACAGTGACATCTTCTCCGATCTGCAACGGCAGACCGCCAGGAGAGTACGGACCGTCGTGGGTCACGTGCAGGACCGTGCCGTCCTGGATATTGGTGCGTGCCCCTATTCGAATCTCGTTGACGTCCCCCCGAGCCACCGCGGCCGGCCAGAACGAGACGTCATCGCCAGCCTCGACCTGTCCGATCACGACTGCCAGCGGGTCGACGTAGACCCGGCTGCCGAGTTGCGGGTTGAAGCCCTTGTATCCCCTGATGTTCATGCCTCGAGCCTACCGCATCGTTACCAGTTCTTCGGCGCTGGTGGGATGGATGGCTACCGTGTCGTCGAAATCGGCCTTGGTGGCGCCCATGCGGATCGCCACCGCAAATCCCTGCATCATCTCGTCGGCTCCGTGACCGATGACGTGGCAGCCCACGATCCGCTCCTCCGCTCCCGCGGTGATGAGCTTCATGGCCGCGCCCGTCTTGATCCGGGTCATCGAGTTGTACAGCCCGACGAAACGAGAAGTGTAGACCTTGATCGCATCTCCGTAGGCCCGCCGCGCTTCGTCCTCTGTCAGTCCGACGGTCCCGATTGGCGGGTGGGTGAAGATGACGGTGGCGATGTTCTCATAGTCCAGGCAGCGATCGGGCATACCGCCAAATAGGCGATCCGCCAGCCGCCGGCCTGCGGCGATCGCGACGGGCGTCAGCGCCTCGCGACCCGTCACGTCACCAATTGCGTAGATCGACGGCACGTTGGTGGCCTGGAATTCGTCCGTGGGAATGAAACCCCGCTCATCGAGCGCCACTCCGGCGGTCTCCAATCCCAGCCCTCTTGTCGCTGGCAGGCGACCGACTGCCCAGAGCAGACAGTCATGATCAGAAAAACTGCGCCCGTCGGCGGTCCCCACAGTTACATGACCGGGATCACCGCTGACGGCTACCGGCACCGCACCGGTTACGACCTCGATCCCGGCGTTGGCCATCTCTTCCATGAGGACTTCCTGCAACATCAGATCGAAGCTTCTGAGCACGCTGTCCCTTCTGGCGAGCAGTGTCACCTGCGAACCGAGTGCAGCAAACACGCCGGCCAACTCAACCGCGACATAACCGCTGCCGGCGATCACGATGCGCCCGGGACGGTCCTCGAGTGCGAAGAAACCGTCCGACGTAATACCCAGGTCTGCCCCTGGCACGTCGGGGACTTCCGGATAACCGCCTGTGGCGATGACGATGTGGTCCGCGGTAATGCTCTCGCCGGCTATGTCGATCGAATTTGGACCGGTCAGCGTTGCCCGCCCCTCCAGGAGCGTGACGCCTCTGCGCGCCAGATTCGAGCGGTAGATACCGTTCAGGCGTTCGACATAGGCGTCTCTGCTGCACTTCAGGCCCCGCCAGTCATGGCCGCGCAGATCAATGTCGAAGCCATAATCCGCTGCGTCGGCCGCAGCATGCGCAATGTGGGCTGCGTTCCACATCACCTTCTTCGGCACGCAGCCGACGTTGACGCATGTGCCACCGAGAGGCCCGGATTCGACGACGGCAGAACGTGCACCGTATTCGGCCGCCCGCTGGCCTACGGCCAACCCACCGCTGCCGCCACCGACTGCCACCAGATCAAAATGTTGGCTCAAGATTGCTCTCCATCTGCCGCCGCCCTGAAGCGCGTTAGTCTACTAGAGCGGACCGGGATCGGCTGGTGCTCTGATATGATTAGGCGTTTTTACCGCTACCTGATGAATGACTATGGAAAACCCGCTACTTGATCACTCGGCCCTGCCGCGCTTTTCGAAGATATCTCCGGATCACGTTGAGCCCGCCGTGGACACAATCCTGGAGGACAACCTGCAGACGGTGGAGAGTCTTCTCGCCGAAGGCGGTCCGTTCTCCTGGGAGTCGCTGGTCGAACCCGTTGAGGGACTGGATCATCGGTTGAGCCGAACGTGGTCGCCAGTGGGCCACCTCAACGCGGTCATGAACAACGGGCCGCTTCGCGAGGCCTACAACCGCTGTCTGCCGAAGCTGACCCGGTATGCCACCGAGATCGGTCAGAACGAGTCGCTGTTCCGCGCCTTCGAGGCGGTGGCGGAAAATCCTGACGTCTCGGATCCGACTCGCCGCGCGGTCCTGGAGCACGCGCTGAGAGAGTTCCGACTGTCGGGCGTTGCGCTGCCGCCGGCACAGAAGGGCCGCTTCAGGGAGATCATGGAGCGATTGTCCAGCCTGCAGGCGCGCTTCGAGGAGAACGTTCTCGACGCGACCAACGCCTGGTCAAGGCACATCCTCAAGGTGGCTGATCTAGAGGGCCTGCCCGAGGGAGTTCTCGATCGCGCTCGCGAGGCTGCGGAGGCAAAGGGCCTCAAGGGCTGGCTGTTCAACCTCGACTTCCCGACGTTCTATGCAGTGCAGACGCAGGCTCATAACCGCGGCCTGAGAGAGGACTTCTACCTGGCCTGGTCGACGCGCGCCTCGGATGAGGGCCCCCACGCCGGACGCTGGGATAACTCGGAGGTCATGCCCGAGATCCTCGCCCTGAGAAGCGAGTCTGCCGGGCTTCTGGGGTTCGACAATTTCGCGGAATACTCCCTGGCCAGGAAGATGGCCGGTTCCGTGAGCCAGGTGATCGACTTTCTGGAGGACCTGGTCGCACGATGTCGTCCGGCCGCTGAAGCGGAACTGGCTGAAGTTCGCGATCTCGCCGGCCACGATCTGGAAGCCTGGGACGTGCACTACTATTCGGAGCAACTCCGGGAGAAGAAGTTCTCGATGTCGCAGGAGGATCTGCGTCCGTACTTCCCCGTGGACAAGGTTCTGGAGGGGATGTTCGAGACGGCCCGTCGCTTGTTCGGGATCAGCATCCGTTCGGGCGAGCCCGTCGGCGCCTGGCACCCTGATGTGCGCTACTACCAGGTCGACGATCAGGAGGGGCCGCGCGGTGGTTTCTACGTGGATCTTTTCGCACGCGCCCACAAGCGCGGCGGCGCCTGGATGGACGAATGCATCGGGCGGGCCAAGCTGGAAGGCGTCGACGACCTGCCGGTGGCCATGCTTATCTGCAATTTCATGCCGCCGTCCGGCGATCGGCCCGGACTGCTGACTCACGATGAAGTCGTGACTTTGTTCCATGAGTTCGGGCACACGCTGCATCACCTGCTGACGCGTGTACCCTACCCGCGTGTAGCGGGGATAAATGGTGTCGCATGGGACGCCTGCGAACTGCCGAGCCAGTTCATGGAGAACTTCACCTGGCGGCCGGAAGTGTTGCCGATGATCTCGGGTCACCACGAGACGGGAGAGCCGTTGCCCGAGGAGACGCTGCAGCGCTTGATCGAGAGTCGGAAGTTCCAGGCGGCAATGTCGATGATCAGGCAGCTCGAATTCGCACTGTTCGACTTCCGTCTTCACTCCGCCGGCAAGGGCCTGAGTCCTGCCGAGATCGATGAGACGCTGGCACAGGTCCGCAGCCAGGTCGCGGTGATCAGGTATCCGGGGTTCACCCGCCCCGGTCATAGCTTCTCGCATATCTTCGGCGGCGGGTACGCAGCCGGATACTACAGCTACAAGTGGGCGGAAGTCCTGTCGGCGGACGCGTTCTCGGCCTTCGAGGATGCTGGCATCTTCGACCAGGATACGGGGACACGCTTCCTTACCAGTATCCTCGAGGTCGGAGGCAGCGTGGCTGCATCTGACGCCTTCGTCGCGTTCCGTGGCCGCGACCCTTCGCCGAAGCCTCTGTTGAGGCTCAGCGGCATCGCTCCCTAACTGTCTGTTGCCGTGCAGCTGGCAAGCTGGAACGTCAATTCACTGCGAGTCAGGCTCCCGCAGGTGCTGGACTGGCTGGGCCAGACAGAACCGGACGTGCTGGCGCTCCAGGAGACCAAAGTCACGGACGACGCGTTTCCTTCCCGTGAGCTGGCCGAGGCCGGCTATCAATCCGTCTTCAGCGGCCAGAAGACCTACAACGGTGTCGCGATCCTGACGCGGGGACACGCAACGAACGATGTCGTCACCGAGATCACGGGTCTTGACGACCCGCAGCGCAGGCTGATCGCGGCCACCATCGGCGGCGTCAGGGTTTACAACGTCTATGTCCCGAATGGCCAGTCCGTAGGGTCGGACAAATTCCACTACAAGTTGCGCTGGCTGGAAGCACTGCATGCGCAGCTGCGCGGGGAACTGCTGCAGCATCGCGCCCTGGTCGTGACGGGGGATTTCAACATCGCTCCTGAAGACCGGGACGTCCATGACCCGGCCGCCTGGTCGGGCCAGGTTCTGGTCAGTGAGCCGGAACGCGAGGCGCTGGGGCAACTGATGAGCCTGGGCTTTCGCGACACGTTCCGGCAGTTCGAACAACCGGACGCCAGTTTCAGCTGGTGGGACTACCGAGCTGCAGCTTTCCGTCGCAACCGGGGCCTCAGAATCGACCTGGTACTCGCCAGCGACGCGCTGGCGGACACGTGCGTGGCTTCGTCCATCGACAAGACTCCGCGCGGTTGGGAACGGCCCTCGGATCACACGCCCGTGATCGCAACGTTTGCCTCGGACCAGGTTTTTGTGTGACTCCCGTCACAAATCGAGGTCCAGGTCGTAGCGGGGCCGACGAGTCGTCGTCTAGACTGCTGAAGCATGAGCGGCGAAAGCCAAGGGGGAGGGCGCGTCGTATCACTACGCTTCAGGCGTAGCGATCATGACGTGACCAACACGGTCCAGGTCAGTTCCACGAAGGCCGTGGAAGAGGCCGTTCACGATATTTTTAGTCGCCTCTATCCTCGCGCATCCTGGCAGCCACTGCGCCAGGCCTTCCAGGACTTCGACGATCTCTTTCACGGTCGGATGCCTGGTTATCTCGGATGCGACACGGTCTACCATGACATACAGCACACTCTCGATGGCGTGCTTGCGCTGGCGCGTCTGATCGAAGGCCACGAACTGTCCGAGCCCGAACAGAAGCACTTCGGGCCGGGGCGGGCTGTCGTCGGTCTGGTCACTGCCCTGCTGCACGACTCCGGCTACATCCGGCATTCGTCTGATGAAGTGCGGCGCAACGGGGCGGAGTTCACCTTGAGTCACGTGACACGAAGCGCGCAGTTCATCGAGCGCTACCTGCCTCAGATCGGCCTCGGCTCTGCCGCCGCCGTCGCACGTCAGATCGTGCACTACACGGGCTATGAGGTCCGCTATGAGCAGATCCACATCAATAACGAGAAAGACCGGCGGATGGGCTATCTGGTCGGGACCGCCGATCTCATGGCGCAGATGGCGGATCGTTGCTATCTCGAAAAGTGCCGCGATCGTCTGTATCCGGAGTTCGTCCTGGGTGGTGTCGCGATGTACATCGACAGCAACCGCCAGCTGGTGGTCCGGTATCGCTCGGGACTCGACCTGCTCCGTCACACACTGGACTTCTACGAGAACGTCTGCGCGCCGAGATTCGAGGACGACTTCGGCGGTGTCCACCGTTACATGGAAGTGCCGTTCGACGGGCGCAATCCGTACATGATCGCGCTGGACAAGAACATCTTCTATCTGAAGCGAGTGCTCAGGGGAGAGCGTTGGCCGCTACTCCGACGACGACCGCCTTGCATACTGGCAGAGGGTGAAACGGTCGAAAGCACCCGGCGGATGGTTGCGGCACGGCTGCGCGAGATCCGCTCTGCAGCGGCCGCCTAGAGCAGGTCCTCCACCCGTGCCACTACGCGGTCGGGGATGACCGGCCCGGGCACGTCCCGCTCCTCGCTGACCCAGACGGTCGCCATTCCGCAGGCGGCGGCACCCTCCACGTCGCGGCGATAGCTGTCGCCTATGAACACGACGCGTTCCGGATCCGCGTCCAGTTCAGCCAGCGCCAGCGCGAACACGCGCGCGCTCGGTTTTACCGCGCCAATCTCGCTGGAGAGGATGATGGCGTCGAGCAGACCGACGAGTTCTGAGCGACCCAGGTAATCGCGCAGTCGCCTGCCCGGCGCCCATACGTCGCTGACCAGACCGAGTCGATGCGTGCCGGCGAGCGTCTTCAGCCAGGTCAGTCTCTCAGTCGAAACCGAGCCGAGCTCATGCTCCGCCACGGTATCCTCGAGCAGTCTCCGCTCAATGGAGTCGTCCATGCCCAGGAACTCGCCATAATTCGGAAACGGGTCCCAGGGTCCATCCTCATAGCGCTGCAGGCATCTCCCCAGGCTCGCCACGACGGCCTCGGTCACCGCATTCGGAGTCAGCGCTTCTCCCCCGAGCCGGGAGTAAGTCTGGTGGTAATCCTGGCGGTCGTCGAATCGATCGAAACCCGTGGCCAGGGTTCCGTTCAGGTCGAACAGGACGGCTTCGAATCGGGACAGAAATGTCATATGAGTGTTTCACCCGCTCCTGACGCCAGCGGCAACACGTTGCACGGCACAGGGTAGCGACATACAGGCGCAGAGAACTACTCGACGGTGACGGATTTCGCCAGATTCCGCGGTTGATCCACGTCCGTACCCCGCAGCACTGCCACATGATAGGCCAGCAGCTGTAGCGGCAGTGTATAGGCGATCGGCGCCTGAAAATCGCTGACCGGCTCCGGCATCTTGATCACGGTCACGCCCTCTGCCGGCTCGATCCCCGAGACAGGATCGGTAAATACGAACAGCTCGCCCCCGCGCGCCCTGACCTCCTGGATATTCGCCTTGAGCTTCTCGAGCAGCTCGTCGTTGGGCGCCACGGTGACGACAGGCATGTCGGCATCCACCAGAGCGAGGGGGCCGTGCTTCAGCTCGCCGGCGGGATAGGCCTCTGCATGGATATACGAGATCTCCTTGAGCTTCAGCGCGCCCTCCATGGCCACCGGATACTGAATGCCGCGGCCAAGAAACAGAGCGTGGTGCTTGTCGACGAATCGTTCCGCCAGCTGCTCGATCTCCGCATCCATTTTCAGGATGGACTCCAGCAGCGCGGGCACCTCGACGAGTTCCTTCACCAGGGTCCGTTCCTGCTCCTCGTCCAGACCGCGATGGCGTGCCAGTACCAGACCCAGCAGACTCAGTGCAGCCAGTTGAGTAGTGAACGCCTTGGTCGATGCCACGCCGATCTCGGGGCCGGCGCGCGTCATCAGCACCAAATCCGACTCCCGCACCAGGCCGCTCTCGGGTACGTTGCAGATACCGAGGATGGCCAGGTAACCCAGCTTCCTCGCGGTGCGTAAAGCCTCCAGCGTGTCCAGCGTCTCGCCGGACTGGGAGATGGTCACGTAGAGAGTGCCCTCTGGCACGACCGGCTGCCTGTAACGGTACTCGCTGGCGATCTCGACAGAGCAATGGATCCGGCACAACCGCTCGATGAAGTATTTCGCGACCAGGCCGGCATGATAACTGGTCCCGCAGGCGACGATCTGCACCGCCCGGGTCCGCTCGAAAATACCGGCTGCCTCCGGTCCGAAGGCCTGCTCCAGAACGCGCCCGCCGGCGATCCGTTCCTCGAGTGTCTCGGTGACAGCCCGCGGCTGCTCATGGATCTCCTTCTCCATGTAATGACGGTACTGTCCCCGCTCCATCGCGTCGGCGACCAGCTCGCTCTCTTTCACCGGCCGGTAGACGTGACGATCCTCGCCATCGTAGACATCGATCCCCACGCGCGTGATGCACGCCGTATCGCCTTCCTCCAGGAACATGAATCTCCGGGTGACCGGCAGCAGGGCCGCCACATCCGAGGCGACGAAACTCTCGCCGATACCGAGCCCGATCACCACCGGGCATCCCTGTCGGGCAACGATCACGCAATCCGGGTCCGAGTGCGACACGACGGCAAGGGCATATGCGCCCTCCAGCCGGGGCACGGTCCTCTTCACCGCTTGCAGCAGACTGTCGGAGCCGGCGAGTTCGGAGCGGATCAGGTGGGCCACCACCTCGGTATCCGTTTCGGAACTGAATCGGGTCCCGGCCGCCTTGAGTTCCGCCCGCAGCGATTCGAAATTTTCGATGATGCCATTGTGGACGATGGCCAGATCCTGACCAGCCATATGGGGATGCGCATTGCGCTCGCTGGGAACGCCGTGGGTCGCCCAGCGAGTGTGCGCGATGCCGCAGAG
>CALDWW010000081.1 GCA_937924335.1 uncultured Gammaproteobacteria bacterium | reverse complement strand
CGCAGTCGGCGGAAGAAGCCCTTGCGATCGTCGGACGCGGCTGGGCCGGCCGATGAGTCGGGCCCGGCGCTGGTCGCTTCTGTGGATTTTCTGCTGAACATAAATGGTCCCTGACCGGGCGATATCGTACCCGAAGCCGGGGACCGCTTGGAGATGCCCTCCGGGTTTGCTTTAAGGTCCGGGTCGCATCGGCCGAGGCAAGCCAGGGGCGCAGGGCGCCTCGTGCCCCGACTTCGGGGACTACGCGGAGAGACCGGGTCGTTGGCAAGGACGCCGATGAAAAAAGGGCGGCCTCACGGCCGCCCTTCGAGATGCCCCTTCTTGTCGGGGGCTGAAAGACAAATCCTAGTCGGTCTCCACGATGTCCGGATTGGCGATCAGGATGACCTGGCCGTTGGGCGGGATCTGCGCGAGCGGATTGCCGCCGAGGAACACGGCCACCTCGGTCTGCATCTCTACCGTCGCTGCCAGATTGGCCGCGGGACTGATGAAGCTCCCATGGTCGCCATCCAGGATTCTCGTAAAGCCCCGTGACGTGACGTTGACCCCCGGCGTCGTGATCTGCGGGATTCCGAGACCGTCGAAGACCCGCAGGCTCGCGGACGGCGTCACCGTGATGTCGGTGTTCACCAGGTTGCCGATGATCGGTACCGGGCTGCCGGTGCCCTTGGCGAGATAGGCGATGGGATCACCGCCGTTCAGGATGTTCTGCATGTCTCGCAGGTAATTGTTGTAGGTCGTGCTGTCGGGGAGGATGCCCTGCTGCAGCAGACCGGCCTTCAGTCCCGCGAAGATGAAGCCGAAGCCGTCCTCCACATCGCTGTCCGAGATCAGCTTGACCAGTCCTGCGCCCGGCGTGGCCAGGTTGACCGTCACGAAATCATCGGACACGGCGGGCAGTGAAGCACCCACGATTGCGCCGCCCGAATGGCCGACGAAGTGGACCTGGGAGGCGTCGAAGTCCGTGCTGCCGGGATTGGCATCGATATCCATGACGCCGACGCTCCGACTCAGCGAGAGTATCGTGACGACGGATTCCCTCAGGTTGTCCCGCCAGGTCAGGAGACCGTCGGGCGCGGGATTGAGGAAGTTCTGGGAGGACTCGTCGATGATCCCGTCCGGGGTGAGGTCGGTGATGTTCTCGTTGTTACGCAGGTCGAGATCGAAGGTCCGTTCCATCGTGCCTGGTACGCGCAGCAGTGCGGTCAGGCTCTCCGCCGGGTCGACGACCGTGATGCCGTGGTAGGGCAGATCGATGGTGATCACCGCGTAGCCCTGGTCCAGCCAGGGCTCGGCGGTCAGGACGATGTCTGCGCGGTTGCGGGTGAAGCCGGGCTGGTAGATCACCACGGGCCAGCCTGTCGGCAGCGGCACCGGGAAGCCCTGGGCTTCGGCTGCCTGTACCCAGGCGGAGTTCTGGTTCGGGATAGCCATGATCAGCGGGATGGTGATGTCCGCCCGCTGGACCGGTACCGGGTTCCAGCGGCTGATGACCGTGCTGTCGGGGTCACCCAGGACGTTCTGGCCCGCCTCGGCCACCCATTTGCTCGCCAGGACGTTGTAGCCGCCGGACGCTTCGCTGGGCGGCTCCTGGAAATAGGGGATGTTGATGCCGCCGAGGTAGATGTTGCCGTTGTCCCTGCTGGCTTCCGGCGGGAAGCCGCCGGCGGTGCGCAGCAATCCGGTTGTCACCGGTGTTCCGGCGGGCAGTACGCCCCCGCCGGGTAACGGTACATCCACCGGCAACAGGGCTTGGGCGATCTGCGACGGCCGGTTGTCCAGCACATCGAGGCTGGTGGCGGTCTCCAGGACCGTCGTGCCGTCCTGGGGCGAGAAGCTGGCCGTGACGACTACGTTCTCTACCGTCAGTGGCGCGCCTGCCTCGGACAGCGCATCGACCACCGCAAGGTGGGCGGCGATGAACAGCGCCAGCTGTTCTTCTGGCGTCAGCGGCGGCAGTTCCGCGTCCGGTGGCGGGAGCTGGATCAGGCCGCCGAGGTAGCCCTGCTTGATCTGGTTGTAAGCGGCGGATGGTGCGGCGGCGGTCCCGCCGCTATTGGTGATCCGGTCGGTCAGGATCAGCAGGTAGCCGTTCAGTGCACCCGGAGTGAACTGCTGGACGGTCAAGGTGTTCAGCGCCTTCAGCGGATCCAGCTGGATCGTGAGCCCGCCGGCGTCGATGTCGGGCGCCAGCGACAGGTCGTAGTCCACCCCCGGGATGAGGAATGGATTGCCCGTGCCGAAGATCTCCTCCGGGCAGGCCGGCTGTGGGGCCAGGCCGAGCTTGCACAGCGTCTCGTCGGACAGTCCGATGACGCCGCGGGTGGCCGGATCCAGCGCGACCTCCAGCAGGAAGACGGACAGGGGATTCAGAGTCGCCTCGTCCACCGCCTCCGAGAAATTCGCCTGGATCCTGGAAAAGACCGAGAAACCGTCGATGTCATTGAGCGGCGCGCCGAAGCTGGCGCTGGCGGCGAGCTGGAACGCCGCGCTCGTCGAGAGGTTCAGCGTGCCGTCTGTGGGCGGGTCCGCAAGGAACCCGAGAATGTCGTTGGGGTAAGGCACGATTCCCAACGTGGGGTCCCACGATGCGAAGAAACCCGCCGGAACGTCCCCCGGCGTGATGCCGATGACTTCTTCAAAACCGGTGCTACCGGTTTCCGGGTCGGGGCCCGGATCGCCCGAGTCGGAGAAGCAGCCGCTGATCGACAGGCCGAGCAGCGCAAGGACGAGGGGGTATAGGTTTCTCATTATTCTGTCTCCTCCGCGAGCGGCAGGGATTTTTTCGGTGTTATGGTGAGAATTCTAGTAAGACTACGCCCGTTATTCGACCCCTCGCAACTTTTCGGACGCCGTTCATGACCCAATCCAAACGAGGTCCTCGTCCGACTTCACGCAAGGCGGCAAGGGGAAGCTTCCGGATCATCGGCGGAGCCTGGCGTGGCCGACGGCTGGATTTCCCCGCGCTGGCCGGTGTCCGGCCTACCGGCGACCGGATCCGTGAGACCCTGTTCAACTGGCTGCAGCCCGTGATCCAGGGCGCTCGCTGCCTGGATCTTTTCGCCGGCAGCGGCGCCCTCGGCCTGGAGGCCTTGTCGCGGGGCGCGGCCGAAGTGCTGTTCGTCGACCGGGACCCGACCCTCACGCGGGCGGTGGAGGGCCACCTCGAAATGCTGCAGGCGGTCGGCGGCGAATGCCGCTGCCAGGAGGCCGGCCGATTCCTGCAGGGTCACGGTCGGCGTTTCGATCTGGTCTTCCTCGATCCGCCTTTTGGTTCGGCCGACTGGCCCGCCCTGTGCGAGCAGTTGCACAGCGGCGGCTGGCTGGTCGAGGGTGCCCGTGTCTATCTCGAAGATGCGGCCGGCGTCGGTGAGCCGTCGCTCCCGCACGGCTGGGTCCTGCTGCGCAGCGCGAAGGCCGGCAATGTGGGGTACCATCTTGCGTCGCCGCCGCAGCCTGCTGATCGTGAAGGAGAAGAATGAACAGGGCAGCCCTATACCCCGGGACTTTCGATCCCATTACGAATGGCCATTACGACCTGATCCGCCGGGCGGCGAGTATCTTCTCGAGGGTCGTGGTGGCAGTCGCCGCGAACCCGGGCAAGGCGCCGCTGTTCAGCCTCGAGGAACGGGTCGAGATGGCCGGTATCGTCCTGGGCGACGTTGAGCACCTGGAGATCGTCGGCTACACCGGCCTGACCGTGGATTTCGCCCGCGCCAACGGCATCGGTGTGATGGTCCGGGGTCTGCGAGCGGTATCGGACTTCGAGTTCGAGTTCCAGCTCGCGACCATGAGTCGGCAGATCGCCGAGGAAGTGGAGACGGTGTTCCTGACACCGACCGAACAGTTCAGTTTCATCTCCTCGACCATGGTGCGCGAGATCGCCCTGTTCGGCGGCGACGTCTCCAAGTTCGTCCACCCCCGTGTCGAGACCGAGTTGAAGCGCAAGGCGGCGGAGCGCTTGGCCAGCTGATCGTTGCCGATGGCGCTGAAGATCATCGAGACCTGCATCAACTGCGACGTGTGTACGCCGGAGTGTCCCAACGAGGCGATCTACATGGGCCCGGAGATCTTCCAGATCCACCCGGAGAAGTGCACCGAGTGCGTGGGTCACTTCGATGAACCGCAATGCCAGGAAGTCTGCCCGGTGGACTGCATCATCCCGGACCCCGAACATCGCGAGAGCCGAGAGCAGCTCGAGACGAAGTGCACCGCCCTGAAGGCGGCAGCCGCAGGCTGAGCCCGGGAAGATTCGCGAGTAACACCGAATGCGCCCATCCCTGAAAATCACCCTGCTTTCGATCCTGCTGGTCGTCGCCCTTCCGGTGCAGGCTACGGACCGGCCCGGCCGGGCCGCTATCGCCTCCGCGCATCCGCTGGCCAGTGCCGCCGGGATGGACGTGCTGGAGGCCGGCGGTAATGCCTTCGATGCTGCCGTGGCGGTGAGCGCGGCGCAGGCCGTGGTCGTGCCCTACGGTGCTGGGCTGGGCGGCGGTGGCTTCTGGCTGCTGCACCGGGCCGAGGACCGTTTCGAGACCTTGGTCGACGGCCGCGAGAAGGCTCCGCTGGCCGCGACGGCCGACATGTATCTGGACGCGTCGGGACAGCCGATCACCAAGGCCTCCCGGGAGGGGCCGCTGGCGGCCGGTATCCCCGGGATGCCGGCGGCCCTGGTGTACATCGCCGAGACTTATGGCGCATTGCCGCTGTCGAAGAGCCTCGAGCCGGCGATCGGCCTCGCCCGCGACGGCTTCCCGGTGTGGCCGCGGCTGCGGGCCGGCCTGGTCGCTCGCCGGACAACGCTTGCCCGCTCGCCGGTAGCCTCGGAGGTGTTCCTGGTCGAGGGCGAGGCGCCCGGGCTCGGCCACGTGATCGTCCAGCCGCAACTGGCCGAAACCCTCGGGCGCATCGCCGCGGAGGGCCACGATGGCTTCTACCGGGGGCCCGTCGCGCATGCGCTGGTCGAGGGTGCGCAGGGCGCGGGCGGCATCTGGACCCTGGAGGACCTGGAGGCCTACTCGGTCGTCGAGCGGGAACCGATCGTCGCCACATGGCGAGGGACGCGGGCGCTGATGGCGCCGCCGCCGTCCGCGGGCGGCGTCGCGCTGGCCAACATCTTCCAGATCCTGTCCTCCTACGACCTTAATCGGCACAACCGGGTGGAGCAGGTGCATCTGATCGTCGAGGCGATGCGCAGAGCCTTCCGCGACCGGGCGCTCTATCTCGGCGATCCGGACTTCGTCAGCGTGCCGGTGGAGCGGCTGACCCACCCGTTCTATGCGGCGGGCCAGCGCGCCTCTATCCGCCTCGATCGGGCGACGCCGAGCGCCAGCCTGCCCGGCTTCAAAGTGGTCTCCGGCGGCGACCAGACGACTCACTTTTCCATCCTGGACACCGAAGGTAACCGGGTCGCAGGCACCCAGTCGCTGAACTCCTGGTTCGGCAGCGGCTACATGGAGCCGACCACCGGTGTCATGCTCAACAATGAAATGGACGACTTCTCGGTCAAGCCGGGGGTGCAGAATCTCTATCAGCTGGTGGGTGCCGGGGCCAATGCGATCGCCCCCGGCAAACGCATGCTCTCGAGTATGTCGCCGACGATCCTGGAATCGGAGCGCGGGGTCGCCATCCTCGGTACCCCGGGCGGCAGTCGCATCGTCAGCATGGTGGCGCTTGCGACGCTCGAATGGATGCGTGGGGGCGACGCGACTTCGATGGTTAGCCTGCCTCGCTTCCATCACCAGTACCTGCCCGACAAGCTGTTCCACGAGCCCGATGCCTTCAGCGAGGAAGAGTTGGCAGCCCTGCGAGCCCTCGGGCACGAACCGTCCAGGGTCAGCCGCTTCTACGGCAATATGCAGGTGGTCACCTGGGACTTCGAGACCGGCAAGGTACAGGCCGTCTCCGACCCGCGCGGCCAGGGCGACGCCAAGGTGCGGGTGTACTGACAGGCGATCTGCAGGTCGCTAGCGCTGGCAGTTGGCGCAGAAGAAAGTCGATCGCTGACCAAGGACTTTGCGCCGCAATGGGGTCTCACACGCAGGGCAGGGCAGACCCGCCCGGTCATACACCTGCAAGTCCTGGGCGAAGTAGCCGGGTTGTCCGTCGCCCCAGGTGAAATCGCGCAGCGTGGTCCCGCCGGCCTCGAGCGCGTCGCTCAGTACCGACCGGATCGTGCCGGCGAGTCGCTCCATGCGCGCCGGAGAAACCCGCCCGGCGGACCGGGCAGGGTGTATACCGGCCCGGAACAATGCCTCGCTGGCGTAGATGTTGCCGACCCCCACCACCACGCGCGCGTTCATGATGAAGTTCTTGATGGCGACCCGCCGGCCCCTGGCCGCCCGGTAGAGAAGATCGCCGTCGAACGCCGGTCCGAGCGGCTCCGGTCCCAGATCCTTTAGCAGCGGGTGCCTCAGGGGATCACGCGTCGTCCACAGCATGGCCCCGAAGCGCCGCGGATCGTTGAATCGCAGCACGCGGCCCGACGACAGACCCAGATCGACGTGATCGTGGCTTCCCGGCGCAACGCCCGGGGCCGGCACCCGCAGGCTGCCGGACATGCCCAGGTGGATGATGAGGGTGCCGCGAGCGGTTTCCACGAGCAGATACTTGGCTCTTCGGCCGACCCTGAGGACCCGCTGGCCGGGCAGTTCCCGATCGAGTCTGCGGGGTACCGGCCAGCGCAACTGGCGCTGACGGACGGTGATGCTGTCGACGACCTCGCCGTTCAGCCAGGGTTCGATGCCGCGGCGCGTCGTTTCAACTTCGGGCAATTCAGGCATGATAGGGGGATTCGTCCACCGGGACGGATGGCTGGAACGAGTCTATTTTGCTTTGTCGGCGCGGCTTTCTTATAGTCCCCCGCCGCTTGTAAAGGGATATCCCTCTGTGGAAAACATCGATTTTCTCTATGGCTTACTGGGCCTGAACTTCTGGGGCTACGTACTCGTGTCCTTCGTGATGCTCCAGATCACGGTCCTTTCCGTCACATTGTACCTGCACCGGGATGCCGCCCACCGGGCCATGGACCTGCATCCGGCCATCCGTCATTTCTGCCGCGCCTGGCTGTGGATGAGCACCGGTATCGTCACTCGCGAGTGGGTCGCCATCCATCGCAAGCACCATGCTCGCTGCGAGACCCCGGACGATCCGCACAGCCCGCAGATAGAAGGTCTGAGGAAAGTCCTGCTCGAGGGTGCCGAGCTCTATCAGGAGGAAGCGAAGAACCCGGAGACGCTGGCAAAATTCGGCCGCGGTACGCCTGATGACTGGCTGGAGAACAACCTGTACATGAAGCGGCGAAACATCGGCATCACCCTGTTCGTCGTGACCTGTCTGCTGCTGTTCGGCGTGCCGGGCATCATCATGATCGCCGTCCAGATGGTCTCGCAGCCGATGCTTGCTGCCGGCATCATCAACGGTGTCGGCCACCACACCGGTTATCGCAACTTCGAATGCGACGACGCTTCCCGCAACGTGGTGCCGTGGGGCCTGCTGCTCGGCGGCGAGGAACTGCACAATAACCATCATGCCTTCCCCAGTTCCGCGAGGTTCTCGATCCGGCCCTGGGAAGTCGACATCGGTTGGGGGGCGGTCCGGGTCCTGCGGGTCCTGGGCCTGGCGAAAGTCCGGCGCGTCGCGCCGCGACCCGCCCTGGATCCGGCCCGGTCATCCATCGATCTGGAGACTGCGCGCGCGATCATCGTAAACCGCATGCACGTCATGAGGGACTACACCCGTTCCGTAACCATCCCTGTGATGAAGCGCGAACTCTCCGCCCTGCGTGAGAAGGGGCGCAGTCTGCCCAGGCGGGCCCGGCGGCTGGTAACACGGCAGCCGGCGCTGCTGGATGCGGCGGCCAGGGCGCGGCTCTCCGAGCTGCTCGAGTCCAGCCAGCGCATGCGCACGGTCCATGAATTCCGCGAGCGGCTCAAAGCGCTTTGGGACAGCAAGGGATCTGTTAGCAACGAGCGCCTGATCGGCCAGATCAGGGAATGGTGCCAGCAGGCGGAGGCCAGTGGCATCCGCGTGTTACAGGATTTCGCGGACAGGCTGAGGGCCTACTCGATCCAGCCAGCGGTATGAAGTGCCGCCCGGACTGAGCCGGTAATAAAAAACCCCGCCATCCGGCGGGGTTTTTCTTTATCGGCAGGCTCGCAGCAGGCTTACTTGATCTTCGTCTCCTTGAAGATCACATGCTTGCGCACCTTGGGGTCAAACTTGCGGACTTCCATCTTCTCCGGATGCAGTCGCTTGTTCTTGGTGGTCGTGTAATAGAAGCCGGTACCGGCTGTGGATCTCAGGCGAATCTTTTCGCGCATGACAGAACTCCTCAGACCTTTTCGCCGCGGGCACGCAAGTCAGCCACCACCTGCTCGATGCCAAGCTTGTCGATGGTGCGCAGGCCCTTGTGGGAAACCCTCAGCTTCACGTAGCGGCTCTCGCTTTCCAGCCAGATACGGTGGGTGTGCAGGTTGGGCAGGAAGCGCCGGCGCGACCTGTTATTGGCGTGCGATACGTTGTTTCCCGTGATCGGACGCTTGCCGGTGACCTGGCAGACTTTCGACATCGTTAGAATTCCTCATGGATTCCCGGCTGACTGGCAGCCCAAAAGAGCCCGCTTTTATACCAGTCCGGAACCGCTCTTGCAAGATTCCAGGCTCCGTTCTCAGCCGTGCAGGAGGCCCCGCTCCGCGAAGGATACGGCTCTGCCGTCTCCGATCACCAGGTGGTCCAGTATGCGGATGTCGACGAGCGCCAGGGCGCTGCGCAGGCGGCGGGTGATGAGTTCGTCCGCCTGGCTGGGCTCGGCAACGCCCGAGGGATGGTTGTGGGCGAGGATGACGGCGGCTGCGTTGCAGGCGAGGGCCTGGCGGACGACTTCCCGGGGGTGGACGCTGGCGCCGTCGATGGTCCCCCTGAAGAGCTCCTCCAGCCGTATGACCCGGTGGCGGTTGTCCAGAAACAGGCAGCAGAACACCTCGTAGGGCCGATCACGCAGTCGTGCCCTCAGCAGTTCCATCACTGCGGTCGGCCCATCCAGCGACGCGCCACGCTTCAGGGGCTCCGCCAGGCAGCGGCGCGACAACTCCAGAGCCGCCTGCAGCTGGGCATACTTGCCCGTCCCCAACCCCTGCAGTTCGCAGACGGTGGGCGCGTCAGCGGCAAATACGCCCCGCAGGCTGCCGAAGCGGACCAGCAGCTCCCGGGCCAGATCGACCGCCGAGATGCCGGGCGCCCCGGATCGCAACAGCACGGCCAACAGCTCCGCGTCGGACAGGCCGCCGGGGCCCGCGTCGATGAGTTTGTCCCGGGGACGTTCGCCGGGCGGCCACGTGTTTATCGGTCGGTTCGCCATATCCCGTCCCTGGGTGTCGCGGTTTCCCGGCGGACGGCCATAGGATAAGCTGCCTGACCCCGGCCGGAGATAGCGATAAATGGCTGAGCTTGATGGGAAACAGATTGTTCTGGGTGTCTCGGGCGGTATCGCCGCCTACAAGGCCCCGGACCTGGTCAGACGCCTGCGAGAGCGCGGCGCCGAGGTTCAGGTCGTCCTGACCCGTGGGGCCACGCACTTCGTCACCCCGCTGACCTTCCAGGCGGTCTCCGGGCGGCCTGTGCGCGACGACCTGTGGGACGAGGCCGGCGAAGCCGCCATGGGGCACATCGAACTGGCTCGCTGGGCGGATCTGGTACTGGTTTCCCCGGCCACCGCGGACCTGATGGCGCGGCTCGCCTGCGGTATGGCAGACGATCTCCTGACCACACTCTGCCTGGCGACCGAGGCCCCGCTGGTGCTGGCACCGGCCATGAACCGGGTCATGTGGGCCCAGCCCGCGACCCGTAGCAACGCGGAGACGCTGGTCGCGAGAGGCGTCACCCTGCTCGGTCCGGGCGAAGGCGATCAGGCCTGCGGAGAGATCGGTGCCGGACGCATGCTGGAGCCTTCCGAGCTCGCTGACGAGGTCGTGGCCGCCCTCGGCGCCGCCAGCGGCTCCCTGTCCGGCCGCCGGGTCGTCGTGACCGCCGGCCCGACCCGGGAAGCCATCGATCCGGTCCGTTATGTGACCAATCGCAGCTCCGGGAAGATGGGATTCGCCGTGGCCGCGGCCGCTCGGGCGGCGGGCGCCGATGTCACGCTCATCGCCGGTCCGGTGGCCCAGCCAACGCCGACCGGGGTGCAACGGATCGACGTCGAGTCTGCAGCCCAGATGATGGAGGCCACCCGGTCCGCGATCCGGGATGCGGATATTTTTATTGCCGCCGCCGCGGTGGCCGACTACCGGCCGGCCCGGGCGGAAGATCAGAAGATCAAGAAGACGGATGCGCACATGGATCTGGAGCTGGAGCGCAATCCCGACATCCTGAGTACGGTGGCGGGTTCGGACGAACGCCCCTTCGTCGTCGGCTTCGCGGCAGAGACGCAGGATGTGGAAGCGAACGCCTTCGCGAAGCTGGAGGCCAAGGGACTGGACATGATCGCCGCCAACCTGGTCGGGCCCAATGCGGGTTTCGACAGCGATCACAACGAGCTGGCGGTCTTGTGGCCCGGAGGCGGGCGGTGCCTTCCGAAGGCGAACAAGCGACGCCTGGCGGAGCAGCTCATCGCCCTGGTCGGTGAGCGAATGGACGAGGGGAGTCGCGACTAGATGCAGGTCATCAAGCTGAAGATCCTCGACCAGAGGCTGGGAAACGAGTTTCCTCTGCCGGATTACGCTACTGACGGTTCCGCTGGCGTCGACCTGCGCGCCTGCGTCGAGGACACGACGGTGATCGATCCCGGTCAGACGATCCTCATCCCGACCGGAATGGCGATCCATATCGGCGACCCGACACTCGCGGCCGTCCTGCTGCCGCGATCCGGGCTCGGCCACAAGCACGGAATCGTGCTCGGCAACCTGGTGGGTCTCATCGATTCGGATTACCAGGGCCAGGTCTTCGTATCCTGCTGGAATCGCGGCCAGCAACCGTTCTCGGTGCAGCCCGGAGAACGTATCGCACAGATGGTCCTGGTGCCGGTGGTCCAGGCGCGATTCGAGGTGGTAGAGGATTTCGACTCGTCGGCGCGCGGCGCCGGCGGATTCGGGCACTCGGGCCGGCACTAGCCAGCCGGTTCGCTCTCCGGCGGCAGGCCCTTCAATTCGCGGAAACGGGCGATGTCCGACTCGAACTTCTGGCGGATCCGGGCCTGGTCCGCCCGGCTGGCCTCCAGCCGGCCCTCATAGTTCTTGATGGACGCTCGGGTCGACAGGATGTCGCGCTCGAGATTTTCCGGTAGCTCGGCCGGCTGGCCCGGCTCGGAATTGGCGGCCGCGTACTCGATCGCCGCCGTCTCCAGCTCGGCCAGCTGTCCGTTGAGTCGTTCGATGTAACGCTCGGTCACATAGTCCCCGGACTGGAGCTGACCGATCCTGTCGTCGCGGACCGCCTCGATCTCCTCGACGGAGAGATAGGTTTTCAGCAGGATCCTGTCCGCCTCCTGCTGGCGGGCCGCCTCGCGGCGCCGCTCGATCTCCTCCGCATGCCCCGCAGGCAAGCCGGCGGGCGAAGACTGCGTCTGCTCCGCGGAATCGCCATTGCCGTTCTGGTTGGCATATTCCGGCGGGATCGTGTCGCCGAAATGGATATTGCCGTCCTTATCCACCCAGCGGTGAATCTCCGCGCTGGCGGCGCCAAGGGCCAGAAGGGCCACGGCAAGAGTCAGTACCCTGTATTTCATAGGGTTCCGTATAACATAACCATGTTCGATGTTGCGAGACGCGGGTCTCGTTTCAGACACCGTAGCGATCCCGGTAGGCCCTGACCGAGTCCAGGTGGCCAGTATGTTCCGGCGCATTTTCGAGATGCGCGATCAGTTCCGCCAGCCCGACAATGCTGATCACCGGCGCCGCCAGGTCTGCTTCGATCTCCTGCACGGCGGAGCGTTGACCCTGACCTCGTTCCTGCCGGTCCAGGGCGATCAGCACCCCCGCGGGGGTTGCTCCGGCGCTGTCGATGATGTCCCGGGACTCCCGGATTGCAGTGCCCGCGGTGATCACGTCATCCACGATCATGACCCGGCCGGCAAGAGGCGCGCCGACGATACTGCCGCCCTCGCCGTGATCCTTGGCCTCTTTGCGGTTGAACGCGAACGGCAGCTCGCGATCATGGCGATCGGCCAGCGCGGTGGCGCAGGCCGTCACCAGCGGGATGCCCTTGTAGGCGGGGCCGAAGAGCATGTCGAACCCGACCTCCGAGTCGACGAGGGCGCGTGCATAGTAGCGGCCCAGTTCGAGCATCGCCCCGCCGGTGTTGAACAGGCCGGCGTTGAAGAAATAGGGGCTGATCCGCCCCGATTTGAGCGTGAATTCACCGAAGCGCAACACGCCGAGGTCGAGACAGAAGCGGATGAACTGCTGCTGGTAATCGCGCATGGTTGGCAGACCCGGAAATCGATTGAAGTGGCTGGACCCGCTCGCCGGCGGGCTTCGGTATGATACACGCTCTCCCGCTACCCCTCGGTCCGCATGCGCGTCATTTCGCTTAACGCCAACGGCATACGCTCGGCCGCCAGAAAGGGCTTCTTCAACTGGCTCAGGGTCCAGCGAGCCGACGTCGTCTGCATCCAGGAGACCAAAGCCCAGGAGCATCAACTCGATCACGGCATGTTCCGGCCGGGGCCGTTCCACTGCTATTACTTCGACGCAGAGAAGAAAGGCTACAGTGGCGTGGCGATATACGCCCGGCGCAGGCCCGACGAGGTGATCCGGGGTCTGGGATCCGACGAGTTCGATCGGGAGGGCCGCTACATCGAAGCCCGCTTTGGCAAACTGTCGGTCGCCTCGCTCTATCTGCCCTCGGGGTCATCCAGCGAAGCGCGGCAGGAAGCCAAATTCCGGTTCCTTGAGTTGTTCATGCCGTACTTGCGCAAGCTGCGCCGCCAGCGGCGCGAGTACATCCTATGCGGCGATTGGAACATCGCCCACAAAGCGATCGATCTGAAGAACTGGCGCTCGAACCAGAAGAACTCGGGCTTCCTGCCCCAGGAGAGAGCCTGGATGGATCAGTTACTCGGCCCGGCCGGCTATGTGGATGCCTTCCGGGTCGTGAACCAGGAGCCGGACCAGTACACATGGTGGTCCAACCGGGGGCGGGCTTGGGACAAGAACGTCGGTTGGCGGATCGACTACCAGATCGTGACGCCCGGGCTCGGCAAGGCAGTCCGGCAGACCAGCATCTACAAGCGCAAGCGCTTCTCGGATCACGCGCCCCTGATCGTCGACTACGACCTGGACCCGGGGTCGACCTGAGGTGAGGCAGAGACTGGCAGGCTGGTGGGAGTCGATCGCCGTCTACCGGCATCGCCGCGTGGCCGCCATGCTGTTCCTGGGATTCTCGGCCGGGCTGCCGTTCCCGCTCGTGTTCTCGACGCTGTCCGCCTGGTTGCGGGATTACGGCGTGGATCGGGCCACCATCGGATTCTTCGCCTGGGTCGGACTGATGTATTCGATCAAGGTGGTGTGGGCGCCGCTGGTGGACCGGCTGCGCCTGCCTCTGCTGACCCGCTTCCTCGGCCAACGCCGCTCATGGATGCTGCTGGCCCAGTCCGGCATCACCATCGGGCTGATCGCGTTGTCCCGACTGGATCCCGTGGCCGAGATCGGTAACGTGGCGCTCGTCGCCTTGCTGGTGGCGTTCTCTTCGGCGACCCAGGACATCACGATCGATGCCTATCGGATCGAGGCCGTGGAGGAGCGCCGGCAGGGCGCAATGGCGGCCAGCTACAACCTGGGCTACCGGACCGCCGTTCTGGTCGGCGGGGCCGGTGCCCTGTACCTGGCAGATTTCTATGACTGGTCCGTGGCTTACTGGGGCATGGCGGCCTTCATGCTGCTCGGTGTCGCGACCACCCTCGTCATTCGCGAGCCAGACCATCCCCGCAACCAGGCCGCCAGCGCCATCGAGATCGAACTCTCCGGATACCTGTCCTCCCACGTCGGCCTGCTGCGTCCGTTCCAACGCGCCGCTGACTGGATCGGGGCGGCCGTGCTGGCGCCTTTCGTCGAGTTCTTCCGTCGCAATGGCCGATTCGCTCTCGTCCTTCTGGCGCTCATCCTGACGTTCAACATCAGTGACCGGGTGCTGGGCATCATGGCCAATCCGTTCTACCTGGACGTGGGATTCACAAAATCGCAGATCGCCAGCGTGGCCAAGATATTCGGTTTCTTCATGACGATCGTGGGCGCCGGTCTCGGCGGCGTTCTGGTGGCCCGATGGGGCAATCTGCCGACCATGCTGCTGGCCGCCGTCATGCTGGCGGTGACCAATCTCATGTTCGTCCTGCTGGCGATCTCCGGGCCCGATATTCGTATCCTGGTGCTCACCATAAGCGGCGACAATCTCAGCGCGGGTCTGGCGGGCGTTGCCTTCATCGCTTATCTGTCGTCGCTGACCAACCAGGCGTATACCGCCACCCAGTACGCCCTGTTCAGCTCCCTGATGTCGATCGTTGGCAAATTCATCAGCGGCTGGTCAGGGGTGATCGTCGAGGCATGGGGATACCCGGCTTTCTTTACCTATGCTGCGTCCACCGGTGGACCGGCCATCCTGCTGATCATCTTCATCATGCGCCGTGGGCCGGCGCCTGGCAGCGGCGCGGCGGCAGGCTAGTGGACCGTCTCGTCCGGTTCCGGGCCCTCGTGGATAGGCGCAGCGTGATGGAGGATGATCCTCCAGCCGTCGGGTGTCCTGCGGTAGACGTTGGTGACCGCCAGGTTGGCGATCTGGCCCGGCTCGACGGCCAGGCGCTCCAGGCCGATGTGGACAGCCAGGCCGTCCGCTTCATGTTTGCTGGTACAACGGAAAGAAAGATCGAAACTCGCGGATTCCTGCAGGATGTCTTTCCAGCTGTCGGCGACAGCGCCATGGCCGGTGATCGCGCTGCGTGCCGGATGGATACAGACGACTGCCTCGCTGTCCGCCCAGATCTGATTCATGGCATCGAGCCGGCCCTCGGCGAAGGCCCGATAGAATTCAGCCTCTGCCGCGTCAGCGGTCAAGTGTTTCACGGGCATCGACTCGTTACGACCGGGCGGACTTCAGTTTGAGCGACGACAAGCGCAATGCCGTCGTCGTCTGCCGACAGGAAGACATCCGTGACCTGGAGGCGCGTGGCTTCGAGTTCGGGGATCCGGAACTCCGATTGACGGGGTTCGTCGTTCGCAAGGACGGCGGGGTGTATGCCTACCGCAATGTCTGCCCTCACGCCGGGCACCGACTCAACTGGAAGCCCGATGCCTTTCTCACCCGCGACCGGGATCTGATCATGTGTTCGATGCACGGCGCGATTTTCGATATCGAATCAGGTGTTTGCGTTGGCGGGCCGTGCCCGGGTCGTTCCCTGGCCCGGCTTCGGGTCGAGATCGTCTCGGGCGAGATCGTCGTCTATCCCGACTAGCTGTCCTTACTCGGACCTGTCCAGGTAGTCCAGCGGATCGGCCCACTCCTGATGGCCTGCCACTTCCGTGTCGAGACCGGTGTCTTCCGCTTCCATGTCCAGCGAGCCAGAGAAGTCTTCCGGCGGCGCGGCCCGCACGAATGCGCTGACCAGCCACGCCTCGTTCTCAACCTCTTCGATCGTCCCGTCGAACTCCTGGATCTCTATACCGCCGTCGCTGTGGTCGATGGCGACAACCTCGAACAGCTCCCCCGTGGGTTTCTTGTACCAGTCCCCTATGATCGGCATTGCAACGGCCATGTGAAGTTCCCCGCTCAATAACGCCCTGATATCCTTGGCGCCCGTTTTGGGTACAGGCGTCAGAAATCTGACGCCCTTATGCAATTTATAGCGCAGCCGGTGTCCGGCGCAACTCCCCGGGTGGAATGTGGCATAGCACCATGATCGAAGAGATCATCAAAACGTTCATCGTCTTCTTCCTGGTTATCGAGCCGATCTCCCTGGTGCCCATGTTCGGGGCCCTTACGCGCGGCGGCGAGCCCGGATATCGGCGCAAGATGGCCTATAAGTCCACGGTCATCTCGGCCGGCATCTTCATCGCATTTGCGCTGCTCGGCGACTATGCGCTCCAGGCGCTCGGCATTAGCGTCGATGCATTCAAGATCGCCGGCGGGCTCCTGTTGTTCCTGCTGTCGGTGGATATGGTGTTCGCGCGGCAATCGGGCCTGCGTTCCACCACCGTCCGTGAGCAGGATGAGGCCCGCTATCGGGAGGACATCTCCGTGTTCCCGATGGCTTTCCCGCTCATCGCAGGCCCCGGGGCCCTCGCCACGCTGCTGCTCTTCATGGTCGAGACCCGCGGCGAGCCGCTGGCCTTCTTCAGTCTGCTGGCCGTGATCCTGAGCGTCCTGGCCGTCACATTGTTGCTGCTGCTGGGGACGACCCAGGTGATGAAGATCATGGGCGTTACCGGCGCCAACGTTGTCAGTCGCCTGCTGGGAGTGGTCTTGTCAGCCCTTGCGGTCCAGTATGTGCTCGACGGCGTACAAAACGCCTTTCTCGGCGCCTGAGCGTCGCCTCAGCCGGCGCGGCGCCGGTAGAGCAGATCGCGAACCTCGTGGCCCAGCCGCAGTCCACGCCGCTCGAACTTCGTCTCAGGGCGGTCTGCCCGATCTGGCGAGTAGCAGCCGCTGCCGGCCAGATTGTCGAACTGCGTCGACGCGTTTACCACCTCGCGCATCTGCTCCGCGTAGTGCTCCCAGTCCGTCGCCATGTGCAGGACGCCGCCAGGCTTGATGGCGTTGCCGAGCGCGCGGATGAACCCCGGCTGGATCAGGCGGCGTTTGTGATGGCGTTTCTTCGGCCACGGGTCGGGAAAAAACACGTGGACCCGATCGAGGCTGGCCGCCGGCAGCCAGCTCTCCAGCACCTCGATGGCGTCATGCCGGATGATCCGGACATTGTGCAGGCCGTATCTCTCGATGTTCAGCAGCAGATGACCGATACCGGGCTCGTGCACCTCGATGCCGATGAAGTCATTCTCGGGTTGGCGCAGGGCCAGCTCCGCGAGCGCCTGGCCGTCGCCAAAACCGATCTCACAGATCCTCGGCGCATCTCGTCCGAACAACGCTGCCAGATCCAGTTGATCCTCAGGCGTTTCGATGCCGAACCTCGGCCACAGCTGCGCGAGCGCGCGCGCCTGGGCGGATGTCACACGGCCCGCCCGGCGGACGAAGCTCCGGACGCGGCGCCGGGGCTCCATGGGATTCAGAAGAACGTGCCGTCCAGCGGTGAGGAGGCTGAGGCGAAGCGCTTTCTCGGGATCCGCCCGGCGAGGAACGCCTCGCGTCCGGCTTCCACGGCTTTCTTCATGGCGGACGCCATCAGCACCGGGTCGCGCGCTCCGGCGATGGCCGTATTCATCAGCACGCCATCGCATCCCAATTCCATCGCGATCGCCGCATCCGAAGCCGTCCCGACGCCGGCGTCTACCAGGATCGGCACGCTGGCGTTCTCGACGATAGTGAGGATGTTGTAGGGATTTCGGATACCCAGCCCCGAGCCTATGGGTGCGGCCAGTGGCATGACGGAGACGCAGCCCATGTCCTCGAGTCGCTTGGCGATGATCGGATCGTCGTTGGTGTACACCATGACCTCGAACCCGTCCCTGACCAGCGTCTCGGTAGCCTCGAGCGTCGCGGTAATGTCCGGGAATAGGGTCTTCTGGTCGCCGAGGACCTCGAGTTTCACCAGCGTATGGCCGTCGAGGAGTTCGCGCGCCAGCCTGCAGGTGCGGACCGCGTCCTCGGCGGTGAAGCAGCCGGCTGTGTTCGGCAGGATCGTGTATCGATCAGGCGACAGGTAGTCCAGCAGATTGGGCTCGCCCGGATCCTGGCCGATATTCGTCCGGCGTATGGCCACGGTGACGATCTCGGCGCCGCTCGCCGTGATGGCCGCGCCGGTCTCGTCAAAATCCTTGTACTTGCCGGTGCCGACGAGGAGCCGGGAACGAAATTCCCTGTTACCGAGTCGGAAACTGTCCTGTTCGCCTGTGGCGTGTTCTGCGGGGATAGCCATTTTGTATTGGTGATCTCGGTTAAGGGCTCAGCCGCCGCCGACGGCGTGCACGATCTCGATCTCGTCGCCCGCACTCAGCGGACACCCGGCATGCTCACTGCGCGGCACGATCTCGCCGTTCAGTTCCAGCGCCAGCCGGCGACCGCCCAGCTCGAGAATGTCGATGAGCCCGGCCGCCGTTGTCCGCTCGGGTACGCTTCGTGCTTCGCCGTTGACGATGATATCCATGGAAAGTGCGCTTCGGATCCGAAGCCCTATTCTACACCGGGATACGCTGCACCCACGTAGCCGCGCCTGGCGACCACGGGTACGATAGCGGCTCTTCACCGCAGGGGTCATCGAGTGGTTTCTCGTCGATCGGACAAGATGGGATCAGGCAAGATCGGTTTCGTCAGCCTTGGCTGCCCGAAGGCCCTGGTGGACTCCGAACGCATCCTGACCCAGCTGCGGGCCGAGGGCTATGACACGGCGGACTCCTACGAGGGGGCGGATCTGGTCGTCGTCAACACCTGCGGGTTTATCGACGAAGCCGTGGACGAGTCTCTCGGGGTCATTGGCGATGCGATGGAGCAGAACGGTCGCGTGGTCGTGACCGGGTGTCTCGGCGCCCGCCCGGAGACGATCTCCGATGCTCATCCGGGCGTACTGTCGATCACCGGGCCGCACAACTACGAGGCGGTGATGCAGGCCATACACCAGCATCTGCCCCCGCCCCACGACCCGTTCCAGGATTTGCTGCCGCCGCAGGGAGTCAAACTGACGCCGCGCCACTATGCCTATCTGAAGATCTCCGAGGGCTGCAACAACCGTTGCACCTTCTGCATTATCCCGGCACTGAGAGGAAGACTGGCGAGCCGACCGATCGGCGAGGTCATGCGTGAAGCGGAGCGGCTGGCGGCGGCGGGCGTGCGTGAGCTGTTGGTAATCTCCCAGGACACGAGTGCCTACGGTTCGGACCTGCGCTATCGCGAGGATGATTGGCGCGGGCAGCAGGTCGAGACCCGTTTCCAGAGCTTGTGTGAATCGCTGGCGGGACTCGGCATCTGGGTGAGGCTGCACTATGTCTATCCCTACCCGCATGTCGATAAGGTCATCCCGTTGATGGCCGAGGGCAGGATCCTTCCCTACCTGGACATCCCGTTCCAGCATGCCGAGCCACGGATACTCCGGCTGATGAAGCGCCCGGCCCACTCGGAGGACACGCTGCGGCGTATCCAGGCCTGGCGGAGCGTCTGCCCGGACCTGACGATCAGGAGTACCTTCATCGTCGGTTTCCCCGGCGAGACGGATGCTGAGTTCGAGAGCCTGCTCGAATGGCTTGCCGATGCCCGGCTGGATCGCGTCGGGTGCTTCAAGTATTCGCCGGTGGAGGGGGCAGCGGCCAATGCGCTCGGTGACCCGGTGGAAGAGGACGTGAAGGAGGATCGCTGGCAACGCTTCATGCAGGTTGCTGCGCTCATCAGCGAAGAGCGCCTCGCCGACAAGATCGGACGACGGATGACTGTGCTCGTGGACGAGATCGACAAGGATGGCGACTCCGCGATCGCTCGCGGCCCCGGGGACGCCCCCGAGATCGACGGGCGCGTCATCATCCAGGGAGGGGCCGGACTGCATCCCGGCAGTTTCGCCGACGTGAGAATCACCGCCGCAGATACCTACGATCTGCATGCCGCCCCGGTCGAGGCCACCTGAGGCCGGGATGAGCGTCCGCGAGTACAACGGACGGTCGGGCCGCTGGGTGGTGCTCAAGTACGGCGGCACCAGCGTCGCGGATCCGGAAAACTGGGCCGGTATCGCGGACGTGCTGAGATCGCGCCAGTCTGACGGCCTGCGGCCCGTGCTGGTCCATTCCGCCCTGGCGGGCGTCTCCGACCGGCTGCAGCAGCTGGCACACCTGCCTGATGACACGCAGCGCGATCGCATCGTGCGCGAGATCGAGGAACGACATACGGCACTGCTCGCGGGCCTGGGTCTCGAGCCGCCGCCCGAACTGACGGCGCGCCTCGAGGAGGTGAGCCGCATCGCTGACGGGCTTGCGCTCACCGGAGAGGTCAGCGCGCCACTGGAGGCCCGGCTGCTGGCGCTCGGAGAGCTGATGGCGTCGGCCATCATCTGCGCCTATCTGTCAGGACAGGGCTTCGACGTGCTCAACGCGGACGCGCGCCAGGTCCTGACGAGCCGGCGGACGTATACGGCCCACGATCCGCGGCGTTTCCTGTCCGCAGTCTGCGATTCGGACTTCGACGACAGGCTGTGCGCCGACTGGGGCGCCCACTCGGGCATCGTCGTTACCCAGGGCTTCATCGCGTCCGATGACCGGGGACGCACGGTCCTGCTCGGGCGCGGGGGATCGGATACATCGGCGGCCTACTTCGCTGCCCGCCTCAGAGCGGAACGATTGGAAATCTGGACCGATGTGCCGGGCATGTTCAGTGCCAATCCACGTATCATTCCCTCGGCCCGGCTGCTGCGCCGGTTGAGTTTCGAGGAGGCTCAGGAGATCGCCGCCACCGGCGGCAAGGTCCTCCATCCGCGATGTCTTGCGGTCGCCCGACGCTCGGGCACGCCTGTCCATGTACTGGAGACCCGGCGCCCGGATGTGGAAGGCACTATCGTCAGTGCCACCGGCGATACCGAGGGACCGCGGATAAAGGCCATATCGGCCCGCCAGGGCCTGACCCTTGTCTCGATGGAGTCACTGGGAATGTGGCGGGAATCGGGATTCCTGGCCAGGGTGTTCCGGGTATTCGCCGATCTCGATCTGTCCATCGACCTGGTCTCGACGTCCGAGTCCGTCGTGACCGTGACCCTCGATGAGCCAGCGTCCGCGCTGGAAGACACCGTTCTGGAAGACCTCTCGCGCAGGCTCGAATCGCTTTGCCGCGTCCGCATCCTGAGGCCCTGCGCCGCGGTCAGTCTCGTTGGCGCTCGCATGAGGGCCAACCTGCATCGACTCGCGCCGGTGCTGGAGGCCTTCGAGGAGCACGACATCTACCTGGTCAGCCAGGCGGCCAGCGACCTGAATTTCACCGTCGTCGTGGAAGACGACCAGGCCGAACGCATGGTGCGGGCGCTCCACGGCCTGGTGGTCGGCGGAGAGGAGGCCGATGCCCTGTTCGGACCGACCTGGGAGCAGTTGGCGGTCAGGAGCGGCGGAGCGCGGGAGCCTGCCCAGCCCTGGTGGGCGGTCCGTCGTGACGAGTTGCTCGGGTTGATGGCCAACACGGACGCCGCGTACGTTTACGAGCGTGACAGCATAGAGCGTTCGGCAAACTCACTGAATGCACTGGCGTCGATCGACCGCGTGTTCTACGCCATCAAGGCCAACCCTCATCCCGGTGTCCTTGGCCTGCTCGCCGGACTCGGGTTCGGGCTGGAGTGCGTGTCTCCCGGCGAATTGTCGCGGGTGCTGGATGGCCTGCCGGATCTGGACCGGGAATCGGTGCTGTTCACGCCCAATTTCGCCGGCCGCCGGGAGTACGAAGCCGCCTTCGCGGCAGGTGTCCGGGTGACACTGGATAACCTCTATCCGTTGACCGCGTGGCCCGGGGTCTTCGAAGGCAGGGAGCTCTTCGTCCGGCTCGATATCGGTGAGGGCACCGGCCATCATAAGCATGTCACCACCGCCGGCGTGCGCTCGAAGTTCGGGGTCGGTGTCGAGGAAGTCCGGTCACTGCACAACGCCTGCGTGGGTATCGGCGCGCGGATCACCGGCCTGCATGTCCACGGCGGCAGCGGCATCCATGATCCGCTCCACTGGCAGCGCGTGGCTCTCGGGCTGACTGAAGTGGCTGCCGGACTGCCTGACATCCGCGTACTCGATCTGGGTGGCGGTCTCGGGGTTCCGGAGAGGGAGGGCGACGCGCCGTTGGACCTGAGTGCTGTCGACAGTGGCCTGGCAGAGGTGCGGTCTGCCTTCCCGGATTATGAGCTTTGGCTCGAGCCGGGCCGTTTCCTGGTGTCCGAGGCGGGCGTGTTACTGGCAAAGGTGACCCAGACGAAGACAAAGTCCGGGGTGCGCTTTGTCGGTGTCGCCACCGGCATGAACTCGCTGATCCGCCCGGCCCTGTACGGCGCCTATCACCGCATCGTCAATCTGAGTCGGCTGCATCAACCCGCCGACCGGCTGATGACGGTGGTCGGCCCCATCTGCGAATCCGGCGATCGTATCGGGCGGGACCGGCTGTTGCCCGAATGCAGGGAAGGCGACGTGCTGCTGATCGCCAATGCCGGCGCCTATGGCCACGCCATGAGTTCCCACTACAATCTGCGCGAGCCTGCCACAGAGGTGATGATCTGAGGCTCTCGCGACCGGTAGCTAACGGACGTAATAGGACAGCGCGTTGGGGCTGAATTCCCTCGGGTCGGAACCTTGCACGAATACGTAGGGTTTGCGGCGGTTATCGAGTCCGTCGGCGAAATAACGCCGCTCCACCAGGTCATGATGTACGTCCAGGGTGCTCAGGTGTACCGGTGCGGTGTAGTAGTTCAAACCGTGGGCCATGGTGGTGCGCCACAGATTCCCTTCCAGGTCATAACTGTCGCTCAGGGACACCTGCCAGCTGTCTTCGTCCACATAAAAGACTCGCCGTGAATAGACGTGCCGCTGGTCGTCCCGCAGCCGGCCTTCCACGACCCAGACCCGATGCAGCTCGAACCGGACCAGGTCAGGCGCCACGTGACCGATCCTCAACACATCCCCATAGTCCAGGTCAGAGCTGTGCAGCCGGTAGGCGTTGTAAGGGATCAGGACCTCTCGCTTGCCGAGCAGCGTCCACTCGAACATGTCCGGTGCGCCGTTGAACAGTTCGAACTCGTCGATGGTGCGCAATCCGTCCGAATTCGGTCCCGGCATGCCATAGCCGAAGGTCGGCGTGCGAATCACCCGCTTGAGCGCCCGGTTATAGATCCAGCTTTTGCGTGGACTCTCGCTCTGGTCGATGGGCTCGATGATCAGTCCGCCGTCGCCCGCCAGGAAGGATGGCTGGATGGTGCGGAACTTGTAGGCAATCATGAGGTTCGGGAACCTGCGGGTAAACGCGGTAGGTTCCCGCACGCCGTAAGGGAAGCCCATCTCGACCTCCGTGAGCACGACGTTGTAGCGCCCCTTGCGGGTGACGGCGGCCCGGCCTGTCGTACGACTCACATGCGTGCCCCTCCAACGGAGGTTGTGATTCCATATCACCTCGACGCCGCTGGACGGGATCGGAAATGGCGAGCTGATCCTGGCGTTGCGGACACCGCCCTTACCCTCGGTCACGAGTTCAGCCGATCCCGCGTTCTCCATGACGGCGGCATAGACCCAATCCGGATAGGACGCGGTCCGGCGTGTCCGGTAGACGTTCATGCGCCAGGTGTCCGGGTAGGCTTCCAGCAACGCACGCTGGCCTTCGGTCAGCAGCTCTGTGTAGTCCGCCAGGTTATCCGCGGCGACCGTGTAGAGGACCGGATCGTCAGGGAAGGGGTCAGCCTCGTGATAGGCAGGATTGTAGTCCGGCGGCGGCTCGGTAATCCCGCCCTGCCACGCGGGTATGGTGCCGGCCTCGTTGGCGCCGCGCTCGGCGCCCAGGGGAGTGAACAGATCGCCGCCGAGCAGCTCGGGCGTCGCGACGGGCGGTTCAGCCCCGGCTACGCCGGCCCAGGCCGCGATGGCGCATGCCGCGAGCGCAGTCAGAGTCGGTCTTGTTGCGATGACGTTCACCGGATCAGAAACCGTAGGCCAGTCGAAGACGCACGAAATCGCGATCGATCAGCGGATTCGCGGGCTCGCCGTCGAAGAAGTTGGTGTAGCTCAAGTCCGCGCTCCAGCGATTGATGTAGTCCGCGGCCAGGCCGAAGCTGAGGGCCTTGCGGTCTTCGCGGAAGCTGTACAGCGGCCCCGGTGTATAGCCGCTCACGTCGTGGGCGAAGATCAGTCGTGGCGTGAGGTTCACACCTCCGAGGATGCTGTTGTACTGCAGGGAACCGATCAGGCGGTATCCCCAGGAATTCTGGTTGCCTCCGCGGAACCCCTCGAGCGAGGTATCGGAGGAGCCCGGATAGTCGCTGACGTGGATGTAGGCACCGTCCACGGCCAGGGTCGTCTGGGACGCTCCCAGTCGACGGCCGAACAACTGGGCCGCGGAAAACGAAAACTGGGTACGGTCCAGCTCGACGATGCCGCTGATCCGCTCATCGGCTCCGAATACCCCTATCGAGTTGTCCTTGTAGCTGTCGTCGAATTCGACCGGAGAAAGCGATGCGTTGTAGACCTCGTTGAGCGACAACTGGAAGGGGAAATCGAAGTGATGGGAGAGCTCCGCCGCGATCAGGGTGCCGGTCCGCATGGTGGCCGTGTTGAAAGTCAGACCGACCATATGGATGTCTTCCGGGTACTCCGTGAAGTATCCCGCCTGGTTGATGTAGTCGTTCAACACCAGGTCCTGCGCGGTCGCCTCGGCGCTTTCCGCGGCCTCTTCGGGGGTGAGGCCGCTGTCCACGTAGATCGGCAACAGCTCCGCGGCGACGGCGTCCACGTCCTGTTGAGAGGTTGCGTCGATCGCTTCCTGATCAGCCGTCAGCGTACCGACCAGAGGCAGGCGGCTGTGATACTTCATGTAGTGGAGGCCCACCTTGAGGGCGTTGTTCCCCTGGGTAATAGCCATCAGCGCGAGACCATACTGGTCGTGGTCCTTGGGATAGTCGCGGATGCGTTCCGGATACTGGAAGTAGTCCTCGCCGAAGCCGAGGGTGCCCTCCGGCAGCCCGTATTCTGCATCCAGGTCGGTGCCCAGGTCCGAGAACTGCCCGCGGCCGATGGTGGCGAAGTTGAGGCTGCCGGTACCGAACAGGTCGTTGGTAGAGAAGAAGCTTCCCACCGCCGGCAGACGCACCCCTTCCCAGTCGTATTGATAGAAGCCCTCGACGGCGAAGGTCTCCGTTACGTTGGCTGCCGCCCAGGCCATCCCCTGGGGTATGCGGGTGTCACGGGCGTCCCTGGCGGGCTGGAACGCGGCCACGATGTCGAAGGGATTGATGACATCCACGCCGTCGCGGATGAACGTGGTCTCACCCCAGTTGATCACCTGGTCACCGACCCGGACCTGGAACGGCAGCCCGCGCCATCTGAACTGGCCGTAGACGAAGTGATCGCGGAACTCCGCGTCGGAGCCGATCGCTTCCTGGGTCTTGCTGTCAAAATCACGGTGGGGCCGGTCGCCCTGTTTCTGCTCGTAATCGTAGAAGGCGACCGCACGGGCGAAGGCGCCGAAGTTGCGCCACGTCATGTCCACCTCGGCCGTGGACGACACCATGTTGGAAACGATGCCGGTGTCGTAATTCAGGTTGCCGTCGTCGACGTTGGCGCTGCGAGCGTTGCCGCCGTTGGCGATGGCGATGAAATCGTCGTCGCGG
>CALDWW010000080.1 GCA_937924335.1 uncultured Gammaproteobacteria bacterium | reverse complement strand
CGACTCTCCCCGCTGCCAGCGATCCCACATCTCCGCCTTCTGCGCAGCGGTGTACTTGATACGCGTTCGGTACGCCATTGATAACACTCCATCTTCTCAATCCAAGATAAAGTGTTGCGTCGACCAGTTGAATGGACCGTCGCAAGCAGACACTCAGAAGAAAGCTAATGGGAAGCGTTTGGGATAGCGAGCCCCTTCGATTGAACCCGAACGAAGACCGCTGACTGTAAATCACCTGGCCTGTGGTTCGAGTCCGCCCCAGGGGAGCCAAATTCCAGAGTCCTTCCATGGGCTTACGAGAGATCGCAGCGATGCGGACCTTCTTTGTGTCCGGGTTGGGTGAAGGCCCCGCTTTCTCCACAGCTACCGCTCAACAACCTAAAGGCGTCTGTTTGCCGCAGATACGTCCTCAAATCAGTCAACTTGTCAGTGCCAGCGGGTGGCCCCGGTGCTGCTGGCATTGGCAACCGGAAGCGTCTACGGCCATCTGCCAGCCGGTGGCCGGCTTTCGATCATCATTGCGTCCAGCTTTTTCTGAGCACGTTTTAGATCCATAAAATCACGCCGCTCAAGCATTTCACAGTCGTCGCGAACCATCTGTGCGATATCGACAGGATAGTGCCGACAGTCCTCTGGACGGTCGGCATAGATATCGCAGGTGAATTTCTTGCTGTCCGGTGACTTCTGCAGCCAGGGACATCGAGCAAAATATTCACCGCTGGCAGGATTCACCCAGATCTTTTCACCTTGGACGTAGCGAGAAATATCCGGTCGGTGAGTTTCCCACCAGTCGATTTCTTCTGCTGAAGCAGACAAACCACCATTGCCCGCCGTCTCACAGCACTTGCCGCAGGAGTTGCAGTTCTTCATTTGGCCAGAGTACAGGACATTGTCAGAAAATATAGAGGGCCGCTTTTGGCCAATAGCGGTGAGCTTTGTATAGCGACGCGGATCTATTCATCCCGCGACTGTCGTTTAGCTGCCCTTAACTTGTCAGTAACGGCTGGGCCTGTAGGATGATGCGTCCGGGACCCATTGGCAGCCGAGGTAGACCTCGTCTATGAGCGCCGATCAGACTATCTTGTTCACACTGCTTTCAGCGGTATTCGTGCTTCTGATCTGGGGCCGCTGGCGCTACGACCTGGTGGCGTTCGTGGCCCTTCTGGCTGCACTGCTGAGCGGCGTGGTGCCGAAGGAGGCGGCGTTCTCGGGCTTCGGTCATCCGGCCACCGTGATAATTGCGCTGGTACTGATCGTCAGTCGCGGCCTGATGAATTCCGGCGCCATCGAACTACTGGCCCGTTTCGTGGTCGACAGATCGCGCCGGCTCAGCGCACATATCGCCATCATGTCGGGGGTGACCGCAGCGCTGTCGGCGGTGATGAATAACGTCGCCGCCCTGGCGATGCTGATGCCGTTGGATATCCAGGCGGCCGAGAAGGCAAAGCGTAGCCCGTCGCTCACGCTGATGCCCCTGTCCTTCGCCTCGATCCTCGGCGGCATGATCACTTTGATTGGCACGCCGCCGAATATCGTTATCGCGGAATTTCGCGGCACGGCCCTGGGCGAGCCTTACAGGATGTTTGATTTCGCCCCCGTCGGCCTGGTTTGCGCGATCGTGGGCGTAATCTTCGTTACGCTGATCGGCTGGCGTCTGCTGCCGTCTGACCTGCGCAATCGAGAGTCGGGCAGCAACAAGTTTGATCTGGCTGACTACATCGCTGAGCTGCGCGTCCCGGAGGGCTCCAAGGTGATCGGCAAGCGGGTCCGTGATCTCGATGAGCTAGCGGCCAAGTCGGACGTCGAGATCGTCGGCCTCGTGCGTCGCGGTCAACGCATGCCCGGCGTGGCGCGGGTCGTAGAGATCAAGGCAGATGACATCCTGGTGCTGGAGGCCCATCCGGAGAATATCGACGAGGCGTTGGGCACGCTGCAGCTCGAGTACGTGGGCGCGGGCACCGACCAACTCGAACAGGAGGATCTCACCTTACATGAAGTCGTGGTGACGGAAGCGTCCGCGCTGGCTGGCCGGTCCGCTCAGTCGCTGCGACTGCTGTACCGCTATAGTGTGGCGCTCGTTGGCATCTCGCGCGCTGGTAAGCGATTCCGTGAGCAGGTACGCAAGCTGACGATCCAGCCGGGTGACGTGTTACTGCTGCTTGGTCCCGACGAGCGACTGGCCGACGCCACGGCCCGGCTGCGTTGCCTGCCGCTCAGGGACCGGGGTCAGCGGGTTATCCAGCGCGACAAGGCCGGACTTGCCGTGGGCATTTTCACGGCCGCCATCCTGCTCGCCAGTCTGGGCATCGTATACCTGCCGATCGCCCTGGGTTGTGTGGCCGCACTGCTGGTGCTCCTGAATATCGTGCCGCTGCGGGAAGTCTACGATTCGATCGAGTGGCCGGTAATCGTGTTGCTGGGTTCGATGATTCCCATCGGCGCTGCTTTACAGACCACCGGCGGCACGGCTCTGATCGCGGATGGCATAGTCGACATCTCCGCGGGCTTTTCACCCACGGCGGTGCTCGTGCTGTTGATCATCGTGACGATGACGCTGTCGGATGTCATGAACAATACCGCGACGGCCGTAATTGCGGCACCGATCGCGGTGGACATCGCCGCCCGTCTGGGCGTCAGCCCCGACCCGTTTCTCATGGGCGTGGCAGTGGCCGCATCCAGTGCCTTCCTCACGCCGATAGGCCACAAGAACAACACCCTGATCCTGGGCCCGGGCGGTTATCGATTCGGCGACTACTGGCGGATGGGCTTGCCCCTGGAAGTGCTGATCGTGCTGGTCGCGGTGCCTACGATTCTCTGGGTCTGGCCCATGTGACTCAATCTCGGCATTGAATCGAGGCCCGACGTCCCGCCTCTGCGCCGTGCGCGGGAGACGGTACTGACGCTAACTCTCAGATTTCGTACGACCCCGGGGGGAAGCACTGATTGAGGTCCTGATGCATATTGCCGAGACACAAACGCTCGCCGCCCCTCTTGTCTTCAATCACCTGGTCGGTGGTTCGAATCCGCCCCGGGGAGCGAGGTGACCTACCGGCGGTCGCCCGATGCCTCTCGAATCGATTGCCAGTTTTCATTCACCATTGGCGCATGTGGAATCGCTCAGGCCAATGCGTGAAATGCGGTAGCATGCGCGCATGACGGGGATGAAACCCAGCACGTTGAGAATCGGCAGGCGCTACCGTCCGAACAGACTGGCGTCTGAATACGACGCCCTAGTCATTGGCTCAGGCATGGGCGGCCTGACGAGTGCCGCCTTACTGAGTGATCTCGGCTGGAAGGTTGCTGTTCTCGAACAGCACTACACCGCCGGCGGCTACACCCATTCGTATGAGCGCCAGGGTTACGAATGGGATGTCGGCGTGCACTACATCGGAGATGTCGGCGCCAAAACTCGTACCCGGCGCATGTTCGACTACCTGACGGATAGTCAGCTGCAATGGGCGCCGATGGACGACGAGTACGATCGTTTCTACATCGGCGAAAAGGTCTTCAGCGCAACCGCAGGAAAAACCGAATTTCGGGACAACCTCGTTCGACAGTTCCCGGCCGAGGAACAGGCGATTGACCGATATATGGAGCTTCTGTCGCAGGTTGGCGGTGCCATATCCACGTTCGCGATGGCGAGAGTGCTGAAGCCCTGGCAAAAGACGATCGCCAAGCCGTACCTCAAGTGGAAGACGCCGGACTTCATATTCCGTAACACCTACGCTGTACTCAGCGAATTGACGGACGACCAGGACCTGATCGCGGTTATCTGCGGCCAGTGGGGCGACATGGGCTTGCCGCCCAGGCAGTCGGTTTTCATGGTGCACGCGATGATAGCGCGTCACTATCTGTATGGTGGTTTCTATCCGATAGGAGGCAGCTGGAAGATAGCTGACTACATCATCCCGAAGATTCAGGCTGCCGGTGGCGAGGTATTCACTTACGCGAACGTGGAGCAGATCGTCGTTAACGATGGCGAGGTCAGCGGCGTCACGATGTCCGATGGGCACGTCATCGACTGTCCGGTAGTGATTTCCTCTGCCGGGATCGACAATACTTTCGGCCATCTTTTGCCCGCCGAACTGGTCAGGTCGCAGGGGTACGAACTTTCGATGCAGACAGTGCGCCCGAGCATCGGGCACTTGTGTCTATATATCGGGTTGCAGGGCACCGCAGAAGAGCTCGGACTACCGAAGACCAATTTCTGGATCTACCCGCACAACGATTACGACAAGGCAGTTGCAGATTTCCGCGCGGACCCCGCCGCACCTTTCCCGGTGGTCTATATATCGTTCCCAGCCGCTAAAGACCCGGAGTACCTGGTCCGCCATCCCGGTACCGCCACGATCGAAATCGTTGCGCCAGCGCCTTACGAGCAATTCGAGCAATGGAAAGGCAGCACCTGGGGAAAGCGGGGTGGAGATTACGAGTCATTGAAAGCCGAGCTGAGCGAGCGGCTGTTGCACCATCTTTACGACAAGTTGCCGCAGCTCGCCGGAAAGATCGACTACCATGAACTGTCGACGCCGCTGTCGACGGAATGGTTTTCCGCATACCAACACGGCGAGCTCTACGGGCTTGACCACACACCGGAACGGTTGCAGCAGGACTGGCTGACTCCCAGAACACGAATACCGGGTCTGTGGCTTACCGGTCAGGATATTCTGACATGCGGCGTCACCGGCGCGATGATGTCCGGCCTGCTGACCGCGACCGCGATGGTGGGCGCAAAGAAGATCGGCCCGCTGATGAAGCGGATCTACGCCTAGATTAGCTGAGCGAACGCCGTAACACGTGTAGCGAGGGGTTCCTTGCTTGTGGAATCGATTTCATCCTTCCTCAGCCGGTCCGGAAGTGCCTGCAGAATCTGCTTCGTGTTGTGCGGCTTGGCCACAAAGACAGGACCAGCCGGCTACACTCTCGTCCTTGGTCTCGACGTCGCCTTCCAGGGCTCCTGAGGTCAAGTTGTCAGTGCTCGGACAGGCTTGATTGATTTCCTTATACTCAGACCATGAAGACTCAGAAATCATCTCCCGCTGCGGTATCACGCCCGATCCCGCAAGAAGCCTTCGATTGGTACGACGAATACGCCCACGGGCTGATCGATCGCCGCACCTTCATTTCGCGCCTGGCCGGGCTTGGTGCTTTGGGATTCAGCATGAGCGTATTGACGAGCGCGCTCTTGCCCAACTATGCCGAGGCGGAGCAGGTCTCCTTTAACGACCCGGACCTGAAAGCCACGTTCGAGAAGTTTCGATCGCCCAAGGGACATGGCGAGTGCCAGGGTTACCTGGTGACGCCCACCAGCTTGGTTGGAAAGGCGCCAGTGGTCCTGGTGGTGCACGAAAACCGCGGACTCAATCCCTATGTCAAAGATGTCGCAAGACGCATGGCCAAGCAGGGTTTTGTTGCCTTCGCGCCCGATGCGTTGTATCCGCTTGGTGGCTATCCGGGCAACGATGACGACGGGCGGGCCATGCAACGCGGTATGGATCGCGTCAAGCTGGAAGAAGATTTCATCGCCGCGGCACAATTCATCAAGAGCCATCAGTCGAGCAGCGGCAAGCTCGGCGCAGTCGGATTCTGTTTTGGCGGCTACGTGGTCAATATGCTGGCCGCCTCGATGCCGGGCGATCTGGACGCCGGGGTCCCCTACTACGGGTCGCCGCCCGCGGAGGAATTGCGCCCCAACGTCAGAGGACCTCTCATGCTGCACTTCGGCAGCCTGGACGAACGGGTCAACGCGACGTGGCCGGGTTACGAAAAGACCCTGAAAGCCAACGACGCTGACTACGTTGCGCATTTCTACGACGGTGCGAATCACGGCTTCCACAATGACTCCACCGGCCGTTATGTGCCTGCCGACGCCGAGCTCTCCTGGTCACGCACGATTGAGTTCTTCAAGAAGAACCTGGCCGGGGCGACAAGTTAGCTATCGGGCTTGTGAAAACACCAGCAAAGACGCGTTTGTCGCCTCTTACGGTTGTCAGGATCGGTGCGGAGATACCGCTCCCGGCTGACCCAGGCTGGAACTGAACTGTGCGCGGTGGTGATCAGGACAGGGTCGCGACTTTTTGCGGGCCTCGCGAAGCCCGGCTACGGTGAGTCCTGGCGTCGAATACGTTGTACGGTTATCGCCAACGCCGGGGCGCGTCTTGTGCCGCACCGGGATACCAGCATTGCGTTCATCGGGCTGATCAACTGAAGGTAGACTCACAATCGAGACGGTCTCGAAACGCACCCCGTCAACGACGGACGGCCTGGAGCTTGCCTACTGGCTGCGACGCGCGGAGTCATTGGGCGACCGATGCCTGATCCTTGTTCACGGCGGCGCGAGCAACCACACCCGCTGGTCGGAGTTCGTCGAGCACACGACTCTCACCGAAACGTGGAACGTGATCTTCCCGGACATGCGCGGAAACGGCGCGACGATGACCCGTGGGAAACAGGATATGCCGGTCTGGTGCGCCGATCTGGCGGACGTACTCAACGCCGAGAGTGCTTCCAGAGCCGTGATCGTCGGCCACAGCCTTGGCGCACAGATCGCCGTGCACTTTGCACACCGACATCCCGACAGGGTGCGCGGGCTTGTGCTCATCGACCCGGTCTTCCAGGCCGCGCTGCAGGGCCGGCAACGCCTTCTGCGTCGCTATCGGTGGCTACTCCAGGGCGTGGCCGGCGTTATCCGCGTGCTGAACGCCATCGGCGTGCACCGGCGTCACATCGGTAATCGCGACCTGCGTGAGCTGGACGAAGAAACGCGCCGGGCGATCGCAGGACCCGAATCGTTCGACGCGATTTCGAAACGCTACGGCGCACTCGGCCCGATCCTGCGTCATATGCCCACGGGCAACTACCTGCGCCAGGGTCTCGCGACGGTGAGTCCACTGCCCGACCCCGCGAGTATCGGAGTCCCGGTGCAGGTATTGATCTCCGGTGGCACGACCCTCGCCGACCTTGCTGTGAACCGAGCCGAGGCGGCGCGCTTTCCGAAGAGCGAGGTCGTCATCCTGGAAGCGAACCACTGGCCGCTCACGGAGACACCCGACGCTGTACGCGAAGCGATCGAGGGCTGGATGGCGAGGACATTCGGCGGCGCATCGTAGCCGTCGAGAGCTGAGTTCAGTCGCGTCAGACAGGCCGATGCGCTTGCGAGAGGTCGCCTGATGGCGGGCCATTTCATGTCTATGGGTCGGGGCCTGGAATGAGGGGGCGGCAAGACTTCGTCCATCGCCCGCTGGGGAAGACTACGCCGCCTCCTTGCTCTGCCCGGCGTCCACACCGGGCTCGCTACGTTTCGTCCCCGGTAAACGTCGCTCTATCGGGTTCGGGCTTCTCCGATACTCCCCCATCTCTATAATCGGATCCGGGAACTGACCGGAGACCGATATGAGCATCCAGCGAACTGCCTGCTGCCTGGCCCTGTGCACGTGGCTCACCACATCCGTCCTCGCTGGCGAGACCGTTCCCGTCCGGGGTGCTGCAGGTTGCATGGAAGGGCCACTGGCGCAGTTCGGTCGGTACATCGGCAACTGGACCATCGAGGACTCTATTCGCAACAAGGAAACCGGCGAATGGGAGGCTGGCTCAGGCGCCCAATGGAACTTTGTCTGCCTGGGCGGTATGTCGATCCAGGACTTCTGGTTGCCGGCCGATGGCAATGTCGGCACCAATCTCCGTACATGGAACGCTGAGACCGAGTCCTGGGAGATCGCCTGGACCATCACCGGCATGCCTGGATTCGCCCACATCCGAGCCCGCCAGGACGCCGCAGGCAATCTGGTCATGCGCTACGTCTCACCCGAACAGCAACCCGATCGACGCATCACGTTTTTCCCTCCCGATGAACAGGGCTGGAACTGGAAGCTGGAGATATCCCAGGACGGGGGTGAGCAGTGGATCGAGGTCTACCGGATCAAGGCGACTCCCGCTCCGGACTGATTTTTCGGATCAGATGCGTGACAACGTGATTAGATATCGACTCGAGGCAACGGACCAGATCGGCAGCTAGTGCCGTTCGACCCCGGCGCAGGTCTCCGGCAGGGGCTGCCACGCATCCGCAACCGGGTTGTCGAGGCAGATCATCTGCAGGGCATTGCCACGTTGGGCGGCGAGTATCGATTCAAGCCTGGACTCGAGCGCCTGGAATCCTGCTGAATCACGCAGCGGCTCAAATGCCGGCTCAGAGAATATGGACGGGTCTCGAGGGCCCCATTCGATCCACCTCTCGAGGTTTTCGAGGGCCTCCTCATTGTCTTCCCGCAGCGCCGCGATGATTGCAGCAGCGCGATAGTACTCTCCGTGCATGTATTCGGCGCGTCGCCTTTGGCGCAGGTCCTCTTGGGTCAACTCGATGAGTTCACGGGCGCCTTCTTCATCGCCGGCTCTCAAACGACCCAGGGCTGCCCTCGCTGTCGGCGCGACCGACTCGGAATTCTGGTCGATAATGGCGAGCCCAGGCACCGTGGCCAAAATTTCTTCGTATAACACCTGAGCCTGCTCTATATCACCGGATAGATGCAGGGCGTTGGCAAGCAGTAGCTTGCTGTTGGCATTCGAGGTATCCCGTTCAAGTCGCTGGCGAGACAGTGCGATCAAATCCGGCCACATGCGCTGATTGAGATACGCCCAATAGTGGGCGCCGTCGATCGATCGCAGCGCTTCGGCCAGCATATCCAGTTGCCCCATGGTCCGGCCGATGGGATCGGCGGCGATCGCGCCCACAGGACCACTGTGGAGAGACTTCAAACCCCATTTCAGCGCTTCGTCTGACTCACCCGCGTAGTAGGCTATCTGGGCGCGAGTGAAATACCCGAACGGCAGACTCTGCCTCAGTATGTTGTCGGCCAATTCGAGAGCCGCCTGCTTCTGACCGGGCTCCAGCGCCAGCTTGCTAGCACGATTGTGGCGACCGATAACCGAAAGAGGGTCCACGCGAAGCAGTCTCTTGCGCGCTTCGCCTGCTTCAACGTATCGACCGATTCCCATGCTGGAAATGTACAACCAGTTCCAGGCGTCCGCATAGCTCGGATTCAATTCCAGCGTACGTTCCGCATTGGCGACGGAGGCTTCGAAGTCCGAAGCCGTCAAATCAAGAATTGCACGGGCAGCAAAGCCTTCCGCCAGCGACGGGTCCAGGTCAAAGGCTCGGTCTATGTGCGGAATGGCCATCTGTTTCACATCCTCAATCGTGAGATCGCCGTACGAACCCGGGGAGTCGCTGAGCAGTGCGTAGGCGATCGCCAACTGTGCGTGGGCGGGCGCGTAGCTCTCATCGAGGGCAATAGCCTTCTCGAGATAGACCACAGCCTGTTCCAGATTGGCCTGGCCGCGCAGGTTGATCAGTTGCCGGCCATGCACATAGGCATCGAACGCCGCCGCAGTGGCCGCTACCGGTACGGTCGGCGATGACGGACCGGTATCGTCGCTCAGTGCTAGCTGGATCTTCAGCGCCTCGCCGATGGCCGCGGAAATCTCGTCCTGGATGGCAAAAACGTCAGTCAGTTGCCGGTCGAACGTTTCCGACCATAGATGGAACCCGCTCTCCGCCTCGATCAGCTGAGCCGTGATGCGCAAGGTGTTGCCGGATTTGCGCACCGAGCCTTCCAGTACATGGTTCACGTGCAGGGTAGTGGCGATATCTGCGATGTCCGGAGTCTGACCCTTGAACTGGAATGAGGACGTGCGTGCGGCAACTCGCAGGTCCGGATACCGCGCGAGGACATTGAGCAGCTCCTCGGAAATGCCATCCGAGAAGTATTCCTGCTCCGGATCGTTGGACATATTGACGAAAGGCAGAACGGCGATGGACTGTCCGGTTGCCGGAATGACTTTCTCCACCTCATCCGGGACCGGCGACCGGACCGCGGTCGCGGACTCCGGAACGAGGCGATCGATGATCACGGTCGCGATAGCCAGCACCAGCAGCACGACAATCAGAACGTTGATCTTGCGGCCGGTCTCGGCAGTGGAAGAAAGATTCTGGTCGACATCCTTCTCGCGCTTCAGGCCCTCCGGCGTCAACTCATAGACCCACGAGAAAATAAGCACCAGGGGGAGGCCGAGGACAAGCAGCAGGAACACGCTCTTGCCGACCCAGTCGGGCAGGCCGAGAAGCGACACGCCGACATCGGCGATCTGCAATATAAGCCAGGAGGCGACCACGTAGAGCACAGCGGCCTTGACGACGTTGCGGCGCTTGAGCTCGGCAAGAAGAGACATGGCTTCGATTTTACCTCCAAAGTGGTGGGCCGATGATGGAGGAAAGTTCACGACCTGTCGATTGACACAGCAATGGCCAGGCTCGCTCCCGGTGTCCGGCGTCCGGTGTCATCTGCTTGTGTCGCACTCGGCCGTGGTGCAGTTGCCGAGATCTTGCTCAACCGACTGGTGCGCCCGGGCGGCCCGACCGCCGGTCTGACTCGGCCCCCGGGTTAACTACGGGGTTTGGGCCTCAGGTAGCAGTAGAGCAACAGGTGTCAAATATCTTCTTTGGCACCGGCAAGAGGGGCAGGTCCAGGTCGTGAGTACCCGTCGCGATTGAGAAAATGGGAATCTCGGGCTTCCGGTATTACTCTGGCTAGTCATGAACAGTCGCCTCCATGCGTTCTTGACCTATGCGTTCCGGCCCTTCTTCTTGCTCAACGCACTGTTCGCTATCGTCATCGTCATTCTCTGGGTGATGGTGTTGCAGGGGCACGGTCCGACGACGCTGCCCGCCAACACGTTGCTGTGGCATGGCCACGAGATGCTGGTGGGATTCGCGATGGCAACAATTGCAGGGTTTATCCTGACTGCCGTTGCTACCTGGACCGGCCGGCCTCCTGTCAACGGCCCGGGCCTGGCGCTTCTCGTTTTCGCCTGGCTCGCAGGCCGATTCGTGATGACATTGGCCGGGTTAATGCCGGCATGGCTGGTTGCAGCGACCGATATGACATTTCCTGTCGTGCTTTGTGTACTGGTAGCCCGCGAGATCACCGGTGCTCGCAACCGACGAAATTATCCGGTCCTGGGGATCACGGTACTCCTCGCGTTACTGAATCTCGTCTATCATCTCGGCACGATGCAGCTATTGGCAGGGGCGGATCGATTGGCGATCTATCTATTGATCCACGCCATATTGCTGTTGATCACCGTGATCGCCGGTCGTGTCGTACCTAATTTCACGGCGAACTGGTTGCGTGCTCGCGGGGCTACTCGATTGCCCGCTAACCATCCGATAATCGACCGCCTCACGATCGTCGTGACCCTGGCTGTTGGCATCGCCGCAAGCGCCGTACCTACCAACCCCGTAACCGGTACTCTTGGATTTATCGCGGCCCTCCTGCATGTCATCCGCCTCAGTCAGTGGCGCGGACTGTCGACCCTGGATGAGCCATTGTTGTTCGTTCTCCACATCGCCTATGCGTGGCTGCCGATAGGCTACGCTTTGATGGGGTGTGCGGTATTCGATTGGATGTTTTCGTCTGCCACGGCGCTGCATGCACTGACGATGGGCGCGATCGGCAGCATGATTCTCGCCATGACAACCCGGGTCCCTCTGGGACATACCGGTCGACCATTGACGGCTTCCAGGTTGACGGTCGTGGCTTATCTGGCGCTGACACTCGCCGTGCTCTTACGCACGCTGGGACCGCTGATCGTTCCCGACTACCTGCTCACTGTCGAGTGGTCCGCGACCGGTTGGGTCTTGGCTTTTACCCTTTTCGTCCGAGTCTATTGGCCGGTGCTGACGCGACCGCGGGTGGACACGGGATGAGAGACCGGTGTGTCGAGTAGGTGCCGCAAGAAAGTGAGAAATCGGGGTCGAACCGAAATCAATCTGATAGCGAATTTTAAGAGCCTATTTCCAGGCTAAAGAGACGTCGCCTGCGTTGACGTGTCAGCATCGTCAGCAACGCTGGCGCGGTCAATCCGCTCGGAGACTCCGGCGATGATCCTAGTCAGACTCCTTCCCTGTCAGGATCGCATGTTTCATCCGGATGGCTTGTCTGCTTCGGGCCTCCTTGTCACCCACCAGCGTCAACTCTCCCATCATGTAGGTCACCATCAATCGTCCGCGGGTCTTCGCCTGCTCGCGGGAGAAGCCTGCTTCCTCAAACAACGATTGAGCGAAAGCAAAGCGTTTCTTCAACACCCGTTGAAATACCCGGCGGGCTCTCGTGTCCCACTGAGCCCAGGCCCAGATCGTCAGGTCGTAGCGGGCCATGTTGCCGGTCATGACCATTTCCATAAGGAACAGGATACGGTCTTGGGGTGTTGATACCGCCTGCCGTGCGCTGGCGATGGCGACATCGGTCAGCTCCCGTTCCCAGTAGTCCAGCAAGGCGTCGAGGAGTTCCTGGCGGTTCTTGAAGTGCCAGTAGAAGCTGCCGGTGGTCACCCCGATACGCTCGGCAAGCGGCGCGACCTTGACCTTGTCGATGCCCTGCTCGCACATCTTCAGGGCTGCATCCAGCCAGTCTTCACGCCCCAGGCGTTTGGGATTGTTTTTAACCATAGAGTAGTCTATTGACCTATATCAAACGCACATGATAGTTAAGTTCAATACCCAGCCAAATTCTTGCACGGATTCGTGCGGATTGCGCCAAGTTGGCCTTCACAAGTGACATTTCCGGGAGCAGGATCATGTACACCATGACCAAACAACTACTCATCATGATCGCGCTCGGCGCGACAAGTCTCGCCATCGCCCAGGGCCAGCCGGATGCTATGCCCAAGGGACGCAGCGCAGTTGCCATTGTTGACGGGCAGTATCCGGCCAGCTTCTTCCCGAATACGGAGCAGCTGGGTGCTGATGAAATGCGGATCATCGCTCTTGGCACCGGCATGCCCAACCAGACCAAGCGAGCGGTCTCCATTTCCTATCTGGTCGAATTGGGTAACGGTGAAAAGTTTCTTTTCGACATCGGTTCGGGCGCCATGAACAACCTCTTTTCGCTGCGGCCCGACTTCTCCAAGATCGACAAAGTCTTTGCCAGCCATCTGCATGTGGATCACGTCGGTGATTTCATGGGGCTGCACGTGGGTAGCTGGCTGTCGGGCCGCTACACGCCGCTACACTTTTACGGTCCCAGCGGTGCCACACCGGAGCTCGGCAGCAAGACCTTCGTGGAGGGTATGAAAACCGCCTATCAGTGGGACATCGCAACCCGCAGTGGTGCGTTGCCGGATGCTGGTGGCCAGATCGTGGTGCATGAGTTCGATTACACGCAGCAAAACCAGGTCGTTTACGATGCGAACGGCGTTGTTATCCGCGCCTGGCCAGCGATTCACAGCCTGGATGGCTCCGTCAGCTACAGCCTTGAATGGAACGGTCTCAAGTATGTCTTTGGAGGCGACACCTATCCCAACAAGTGGTACATGGAATTTGCGAAAGGCGCGGATATCGCCTCTCACGAATGCTTCCTCCCGCCGAAAGCACTGGCTGCCTATTTTGGCTGGAGTCTGGCGCAGGCCACTTACGTATCTACTCGCATACACACCGAGCCGCAGGCATTCGGCAAGATCATGGCTACGCTCAAGCCGCGCATGGCAGTGGGCTACCATTCGGTGCAGTCACCCGAGAATAACCAGGCGATTATGGACGGCGTCCGCAAGGTTTACGGCGGCCCGCTGACGATCGCGCGCGATCTGCAAGTCATCAATGTGACCAAGGACCAGATCGTGGTGCGCATGGCCACGGTGGATGAATACGTCCTGCCGCCCGATGTGACGCAAGCCTATAAGGATGCGCCGCGTTCAGACGACAAGAGTCCGTCTGAGATGATTCAGAGCGGTAAATGGGACGGTTACACGCCCCCGCCAATGCCAAAAAAATAGTGCTCTGACCGGCACTGACAAGGCAACCCGGGAATCTGTACGATTCCCCGGAGCGGCGCGTCTGGACGGCGATCACGCGTGCCTGCGACGCAGACGCCAGCAACTCAGCCGGCTGGGTAGGAATTCGATCCGGATCCCAGGGTAACCGCTAGGGCCCGGTGAACCTGAGTTCAAAAGGCCGTGTCATGTTGCAGGTCATTCCCTGCTGGGTGACTTGCGACTGCAGCTCCCCGACGATCGACTCGTCCGAGTTGAGTTGCCAGGTAAAGTCGATCGTCATCGGTATGCCATCCTGCTCTCCGCCGACGGATCCGGTGTAACGGCCACTCGTCGCATCGACCGCGCGCATGGTCAGCGGCGCCGTGTCCTCCGCCAGGCCGGTCCCTATGACCGTCCAGCCACACTCCCGGATCTCGAGCATCCCGGCTTCTTCAGACGCCTTCAGCGGCATATTGATCATCGATCCGCACACCATTCTTCCGGCGAAATTCGACACCTTCCAACGCCCGGCTTTCGGGACGAGCTCGGGCTCGTCACAATCTCCTGGCTCGCCTTCTCCACCTCCAGGCAAGCCGGGCGACGGGACGCCGGATCCGCCGCCGGGCGCTGCACCGCCGGACCCGTACGGCGCGCCCGGCGCGCCCGGCTGGGTAGCGCTGCCGGCCAGTTCTTGTGATCGATACAGGAAGACGCAAGTCACCGCTTCGTCCGCCTCGACGTTGAACGTCGCTCCGCCGACGGCAAGCTGACCGTTGCTCGGCACGGCGCTGTCGCCGTCGTCACAGCTGACACTGACCAGGACGAGTCCGGCCGGGGCGTTGGAAGCAACGGATGAATACTGCCCGGGAGACAACCCGGTTGCCGAGATCTCGCCACCGGCGCCTGTCGTGCCCGCCGGCGCTCCGCTGAAATCGAACGCACCCGGCACGCCCGACGGGTCGGTTGCCACTTTGACGGTGGCGCTGCCGACACCACTCGAACCTGCCTGCTGAGCTGAAGCGGCGGCAGCCAAAGCCATCGCGCTCAAGCCGAGTACTAACTTGATGCCCCGGGTCTTCATCGCCCCCCTCCTCTGCCGACGCAAAATGCCGGATCCCTTCACCTGTCTGATTCGGTGTTCGTTGATCCGCGTCTCCCGCAAACAGCGTCACCGGCCGTCCGTGGCGTTTAAACGCTCACCCATCGACCAGGGCTATGCCGGATGCGGGAGACCGAGCATATCAGGCCGCTGTCCCGGCGGACACGGCAAGACTCTTTTCGGCTTTCAAGCAGCCAACGAGAGAGGGAACAGTGACCATAGCACCGTGAATTACGGTCACTGTCCCTTATCTCCCCGAGGCGGGTGTCAGCCGCCAGGTGTCAGCTCGGCTTTGGCACGAGGCATGTGGTATTCAAATGTATCTGGACAAAAGGCGACCGTGTGGTTCACCGCGCTGTAACGGATTGCCCCATTAAGACTCAGGCGGCTCGTCGGATGACCTGGCAAGAAGGTATCCTGTCAACCGAATTGCAAAAGACTGAACGTGGATCATCCGGGAGCACGATATGTTTTGTCATCTTTCCACCTTGGCGCGAGTCGGCATCATCGCGGCACTCTCGTTGTCGACGGCCTGCACGAAGTCGGACGAACAGCCCGACGTCGCAAGCGCTGTTGATCCCAAGATGGACTCGCTGGTGAGCGCTGAGTGGCTCAGTGAGCACCTCAATGATCCGGACCTGGTGGTACTCGACTGCACCGTCATGGTCGAACAGGATGAGGATGGCGGCTTCCGAACTGTCAACGGCAGGGGCAATTACGAGGCCGGCCACATACCGACGGCGGCCTTCGCTGATCTGATGGGGGATCTGGCTGACGGCGACAGCCCACATGAGTTTGCCATGCCGTCGCCACAACAATTTGTTGCCGCCATGGAAGCCTTGGGCGTTGGCGACGATGCCCGAGTGGTGCTGTATGACGCTAACAATTCGGTCTGGGCCGCGCGGGTCTGGTGGATGCTGCGCTGGATCGGATTCGACCAGGCGGCATTGCTCGATGGCGGGCTCGGCGCCTGGACGGCCGAAGATCGCCCGTTGTCGACGGAGCCGTCGAACCGGCCCGCGGGAACGCTCACCGTAGCCTTACGCCCCCAGCTGATCGCCGACCGCGACGAGGTGCTCGCGTCAATCGAAGACGGCTCAGCTCATCTGCTCGACTCGTTGCCCGCAGGCCACTACCGGGGCGAGTGGACGATGTATGACCGGCCCGGACATATCCCCGGCGCCTCGAATGTCTCGACCACGTTGACTGTCGATGACACGGGCCGTTACCGGTCGCCCGAAGAACTGGCAGAGGTCTTTCAGGGTGATCGCGAGGTTCGTACGATCACCTACTGCGGCGGCGGCATAGCGGCCTCTTCCAACGCATTCCTGATGACCCGACTCGGTTTTACTGACGTCGCCGTCTATACCGCGTCACTGCAGGAATGGACTGCCGATCCGGGCCTTCCACTTGAGGTTGCACCTGAGCTGGCCGATTTTGGCGACTAGCGCCTTTGTCGCTGCGTGCCCATCCGATCAGTTTCGCGCCGGACGCCCTATCGGACATCGACTGCCCCGGGTCAAAAGCTCAGCGCCGCGGGCTTAAAAGAGCCTTACTGTCGGTTTGAGTTCGAGTCCGCGCCGAGCACCGGACCGATATGGTCGTGGAGCCCAGTGTAGAAGATACCTGATAATATTATTGTAACTATATAATATTCCGAGAGTTATATACAAATGAGACCGGCATTACCGTGCAATATGTCGTGGATGGGCTTCGAAGTCGTTCGGTGCTGGCCGCCGAACGGCCCACCCGCGAAAAACGCCGGGGCCCTGGGCTTTCTGACTCCTCCTTGCCCTGTCCCTTGCCTGGCTGGCGTTGCGCCCCCCTCTTGGGCCACATATTGCAGAGCGCCTTGATCGGTCAAGAGGGCGTTGCAGCGATGCAGCCTTGTTCGTTCACAGACTCACTGCCCCCATTCCGAATCCATAATCGCGGCTTGCCCGCCAATCCGGAACGACGGACTGTCATTGCCGCCTGAAACGCTAGCGCACTCACACCAGGAGCACGTCGTTCGCGGCATGCTGGCAGCTATGGGCGCGTTCTTCATGTTCACGGTGATGAACGTGTTCGCCAAACTACTGAGCGCCAGTCACTCAGTGATCGAGATCGCCTTCTACCGAAACCTGATCGCCTGCATGCCGTTCCTGTTGATCGTCTTTGTGCTCGGCAAGCGAGACATCCTCGTCATCCGCAGCAAACCATCGCTGGTCGGCCTGCGGGCCGTTCTCGGCGCCGTCTCTCTCATGACTACCTTTGCCGCGTTCTCGCTCATGCCGATGGCTGAGACCACGGTGCTGCTATTTACGTCATCTCTGTTCATCCCGGTGCTCGGCGTGATCTTTCTTAGTGAACGCGTCGGGCCCTACCGCTGGTCCGCGGTTGTGATCGGTTTTGCCGGCGTCGTCATCATGACCGGGCCGGCGGGCCAGGTGAGCGCGATCGGCGTCACGTTCGCCATCGCCGCCGCTCTGATGCACGCCACGCTGCAGATCGTGCTGCGCTATCTGGGGCGCTACGAGCGTCCGGAGACCATCACTTTTTACTTCCTCGTCATCGGGACCCTGATCACGGCACTGCCGTTACCCTTTGTCGCTGTGACGCCGACTATGGCCGAGGTGCCCTTGCTGTTCGGTGTCGGGTTGTCCGGTGCGCTGGCACAATGGCTGCTGTCCATCGCATTCCGCAACGCGCCGGCGGCCATCGTGACGGTCTTCAACTACAGCGGAATCGTCTGGGCCACGCTATTCGGCTGGCTGATCTGGAACGATTGGCCACTACCGGCTGTATTGATTGGCGCCGGCGTCGTGATCGCATCGAACGGCCTGATCATCTGGCGAGAAAGCCGGGCCAGAGCCATCACCGGTGCGCGCATCCGCGCAAAGTTCTGAGCGCACGCTGTTCAAATCCTGCCGATCCCCTGTGCGGTGGTTCGAACCCGGCCCGGGGGCAGGACCCACAGTAATCAGATGGGCCTTCGGAGCGCCGCAGCGATGCAGACCGTTCTTGATCCCCGGCGCGCGATCCTGCAGCGTGCCCTTGCTGCCCTTGCTGCCCTTGCTGCCCTTGCTGCCCTTGCTGCCGTGGTTGCCGGGTATCGGGACACCGGTAACTCAAGCACGCTCCCTTGGTCCCCTCCAGGACGATGACTTTTGCAGGGCCGCCCTAGCCTTGCCCCGGTGTCAACCAGCGCAACATCTGCCGGGTCACTTCGGGATCGGTCAGTAGCTGCATGTGATTCATGCGGTAGGCAATCCATTGCGACGCCCTGGAAAATGCCAGGCTTCGCTCC
>CALDWW010000079.1 GCA_937924335.1 uncultured Gammaproteobacteria bacterium | reverse complement strand
AAGACGAAGACATCGGCGGCCTGCAGGTAATCACGCACGTTGGTCACGCTGCCGGTGAATCGGACACTATCCTGCAGGGATTGCTGGACGACGTAGTCGCGCAGCTGATCCTCGCAGTTCTGCAGCCCGAGTCCTCCGCTGCCGACGATCAACAATACCGAGTCCGGATATCTGCTCAAGACCCCCGGCCAGCTCGCCAGCAGCAGCGGCAGGCCCTTGGTGGTGACAAGACGGCCGGTGAATACAGCGACTCGCTGCTCCGGAAGGATCCCCAAGCGCGCTCTCAACTCAGCCTTGCGGGCCGGATCCACGGGGCGGAAGACATCTGTATCGACCGAGTTCGCAATGCGCTCGATCTTTTCCCGGGGCAAGCCGGCATCGCTCAGTTCCTGAGCCACGGCGTCGGAGATGGCGACAAAGCGTTCGGCACGCCTGAGCAGGAGATTCCTCAAGCGGATAGCGAGACTGACGGGGAAACGATCATGACGAAGCCGGAAACGTGACAAGCCCGGATCGAAAAACCGGCCGCTGTACTCTCCGAGGCTATCCGCCTTGAGAACGCATGGCTTGCCCAACATGAGACTGATCAGCACGGCAGGCATGCCCAATACACGATATCCGCAGACCAGCAAGACGGCGTACTCGTTGCGTCTCCTGAACAGGGTCCATAAGGCGGTCAGGCACAGTCCCCATTTTCGTAGATGCCCCGGCCCGACGGGCGCCAGCCGCAACACCCGGACACCATCGATCTTCTCATCGCGCGACAATCCTCTGTCTGTCCGCCGGGTGAGCATGATCGTCGGGCGGCCCGCCCGCACCATCCCGCGGGCGATGACTCGCGCCTGAGTCTCGCCGCCGCCGGTTACCGGATGATAAGTCTCGGTCATGAGGCAGACACCGGGTGTGCGGCTTTCGCTATGCATGCGTGTCGGCCTGAGTTCGACCGAAAGATCTGGATGGGGTGGCCTTGTCGTCCATCGGTATCAAGCGTTCATGTTTCCCGAATTGAACCAAATAGCCGACGCAGATAGCGTGTCCAGAATACCAACAAGTCAGTCATTGTCGGGTCCTTGTAAAGCGTCCCGCTTCCTTCTGACTGCGGAATCGGGTTAGCGGCTCCGGTCCGGACCAGGTCTATCGCCTGAAGGTAAAGATCCAGCCCGAGCCTCTCCAGCCGCCGGCTGACGACCGACAGCGGGGCGCGGCCGACCGGCAATTTGGCCTCCAGTATGACGTCGCCTCTGTCAAGACCACTACCGATACTCTGGATCGTCACGCCTATCGATGATTCGCCGTTGTACATGGCCCAGAAAGTGGTCTTCTTGCCGCGGTAGTCCGGTGTCATACCATGGTGAATACCCAGGGTGCCGAGCGAAGGCAGTTGAAACAGTTCCGGCCGAATAATGGGTCCGCCGTAGACGAGCCCCAGCTGCGGTCGGACTGATCGTATCCGATCCAGTGATTCCGGCGCATGCAGATTGGAGGTGAAGTACAGCCGGGATTCCAGTTGATGGCGGGTGTGACGACGTTGAACAAAAAGCGTGGGCTCCAGAATCAGACGGCCGAGCTTGCGCAGCCAGCGTTGGATCAACAACGGTATGGCCAACAGGCCGCGGCGCCGGACAAGGTCGACAGCCACGCCACGCAAACCTACAAGATCAGCCTCACAGAAGACCCCGACCAGCTCGAGATTCTGGTCGGATTCGAGGCGCCTCACGAAGTCGATCACCGGTACCTGAAGTTCCGCACCACCCGTGAGGACAATGACCCGTGTCGGGGATGTTCCACCCAATTACGGATTCTCCATTCGGAACAGCCATCTTAGCAGCGCTATCAGCTGATCCTTGGGCCTCTTCGCGAGGCGTTCAGCCAGATATGCGATAAATATCCGCAGCCTGTGCCGCTGGAACACAGTCAGAAGTCCGGAGCCCGGATCACTGGGGAAAAACTGTTCCGGTGTCTCGCAGCGCTCGCGGACTCTGTCCGCTGTGAGTATGGGCCTGTCCTGCCAGTCGTGCTGAATCCTGGTCTGGCTCTGGTATCTGGACAGGGCGCGCGCCTTGATCCGGGACACCGCGCTGGTGTCAATCTGGAGCAGGCTCTGCGGCGGCAGACAGGTCCGGATGTCACCGCCTGGCAACAGACGCAGACGGAAGTAGACGAAATACTCAAGCAACACGGCTGGAGCCGGACGTGATCGCATGGCGATGCGGATGGCCCGATTCAGTGCGATGTGGTCAGGATGCACGTCCAACCGAAACGGAGCGAGCACGATCTCTGGCTGTATCTTGTCCAGCGCCTCCTGCAGTCTGCCGATCAGGACATCATGATGCTTCTTCAGTCGACCATCGGGCAGGTCCAGAAACAGGAGGTTCTGTTGCGAAACGCCGATATCCGCGAGCGCCGAGACCGCCTCGAGTCTTCGTCGTCTGGCCAGGTCGAAGTGCGGCTTGCCGGTCCAGGGAAGCAACGGGGTTGGTGAACGGCTTCCGTCGGTAGCGAACAGACAGAAGACTTGCGACTGGTCGGCGTGAAGTGCCATCGTGCCGCCGCAGCCCAGTGTCTCGTCGTCCATGTGTGGAGCGAGAACCAGCAGTCGTCCCTCCACCAGCCGTCTGCGAACCTCGGCAGCCGCACTGACCGACGATGGATCGTCTGAGAATAGGGTTGCCGCCTGATCGTCCGCCATCAATTCTGGCCTGCATTCGGAATCTCGCAGTCTTATACCATGACTGTTCTGAGTACTTCCGTGAACATCGGCGGGGCGGCCTGACGATTGCAATGTCTCCGGTCGAGCAGTTCGCTTATGATGCCCGGGTGCTGAACCGAGCCATCGGAATTGACCGGATGGCCGGCGGCGGACGTAACATCACAGCGAGCGGAGTATGACTCCACGGATGAGGCAAGTGAGCCGGTGACCAGAGATCTGGCACAACGGGCGGGCACCGCAGTCGTTTGGCGCGGGCTGTCTCTGGTCGGCGAGAAACTGATTTTCCTGCTCCGCCTGGTGATCCTCGCGCGGATCCTCTTGCCGGAGGATTTCGGGCTGGTAGCGATCGGTATGGCCGCGCTGGTCTTGATGAGCAGCCTGACGGATCTTGGGGTGGTGTCCGCGCTTGTACAGGACCCGAGCAGAGACAGGCAGCATCTAGACACAGCCTGGACGATCGGCGTTATCCGGGGCTTGTTCGTCTGCCTGGTGTTGCTGTTTGGCGCACCCTATATCGCGGCGGCATTCGGTGAGCCGGCGGCCAGACCGTTCGTGCAGGTGATCGGTGTCACCGTGTTGCTCAGGTCAGTGGCGAGTATTCGGATCGCGCATTTGAATCGCGAGCTGCATTTCCGCTCCCTGGCAATCATTGGCCTGGCGACGGCGTCGATCAATACCGTCGTGGCAGTGATTCTCGCCCCGCACGTTGGTGCCTGGTCACTGATCTGGGGCTCGATCGCGGGAGCCTTGACCTTTTTTGCCGGGTCCTTCATCGCGGCGCCCTATGCGCCCCGCCTGCGCCTGGATCTCAGCGCAGCCGGTTCGATCATGCGTTTCGGCAAGTGGATCTTCCTGATCGGTATCGTCGCGGTCCTGGGGGACACCCTGCTGCGCCTCATCATCACACGACAGTTGGGCATTGCGGAGCTGGGGCTGTATTTCCTCGCGGCAAGACTCGGATACCTGCCCGCGCAGTTGATATCGGAGATCGTCGGCAACGTTGCTTTCCCAGTCTATGCGCGGGTCCAGGACGACAATCTCAAGGCGACCAATATGTTCCGACGGGTTCTGGTGGCGACTACCGCCCTGATGATTCCCGCTTGCGCAGTGTTTGCCTGTCTCGTGCCGGCGCTGGTGTCGGACCTGTTGGGGGAGCGGTGGCAGGGAACTGTCGGAGTCATGCAGCTGCTCATTCTGAGTAGCGTTGCCGGTATCCTCGGCGACAGTGTCGCGCCCCTGCTCAAGGGGATGGGTCGTCCGGCCAGGATTCTCTGGATGGACAGTGTTCAGCTCGTCGTCCTGCTCGGCGCCGCCTGGCTACTCATTGATCTTGTCGGTCTCTGGGGCGCCGGTCTGGCCTGGGTGATTTCGGTGGCGAGTTCCCAATTCATGGCGTACCGCTACGCAAGCGATGCTCTGGATGACCCATTCAGGGGTGTGGGCGCTGTCATGGTTGCCATAATCGTGACGGGCGTCGTGGCGGCGCTGATCGCTGCAGTAATACTTCATTGGATGAGCGGAATCCTCGCGATCCTTTTGGCTGTTGTCGCATCGGCAGCAGCCGCCGTCCTCGCGATCCTGGTATTGGACCGCCAGTTCGGCCTGGGTCTGCGGAGAAGTCTCTCGGAGCCGTTTCCCTGGGCGCGGCGTCTCGGGTGGTTGTGGGAGACGGAGAACTGATTGGATGAGGGAGCTCGCAGCATGAAACGTCTTGTCAGATCGGTGCGGCCATTGAGGCGCTGGCTAGTACGACGGACTCGCCGGCCTCGGGTCGGCGCGGTGGATTTTGGTGACCTGAACCGGCTGGAACCGGTGAGTCGGGACTGGGGTTTCGATCGTGGTACCCCGGTAGACCGGCTTTACATAGAGAGATTCCTGGGCGCTCATGCTGATGACATCCAGGGACGCGTCCTCGAAGTCGCGGACAACACATATACGAAACAGTTCGGCGGGCATCGGGTCGATCGCAGCGATGTCCTGCATCCGGTTCCGGGCAATCCTCGCGCCACCCTCGTAGCTGACCTGGGGACCGGCGAGGGCGTGCGGGATGATCTGTTCGATTGCATCATCTGTACCCAGACGCTGCAGCTGATCTACCGCGTGGAGACAGCCATCGACAGTCTGAGCCGTTTGCTTAAACCGTCGGGCGTGCTCCTGCTTACGGTACCCGGTATCAGCCAGATCTGCCGGGAAGACATGGAGGAGACCGGCGACTATTGGCGTTTCACGACCGCTTCTCTGGAACGTCTGCTGCGGCCTGCCTTCGGCGATGCCATCGAGATTCACACGGTCGGTAATGTGTATTCGACCACGGCATTCATCCAAGGGTTGGCGGCCGAAGAGCTCGATGTCGAGGCGCTTGATCATGTGGACAAGCAGTTCCAGATGCTGCTCACCGCTCGAGCGGTGAAGAGAGCATAGCGTTTGCGCGTGCCCGGCCGAAAAGTGCTCAGGCGCATGATGAGGCCCATGCGGAAACTGTTGTTTCCGGGGGCCGTGGTGCTCGGATATCACAGAGTTGCCGACACACAGTGGGATCCGCTTGGGCTTGCAGTCAGCATCCGAGACTTCTCCGAGCAGCTGGATGTGCTGGCCGGCAAACTGACCATCGTCAGTCTGCCGGAGTTGGTGCGCCGCCAGCATGCTGGTCGAAACGTCGATGGTCTGGTGGCTATCACGTTTGATGATGGATACAGGGATTATCTACAGAACGCATTACCGCTGTTATCCAGAGTGGATGCGCAGGCGACAGTTTTCATCGCCACAGGATCGACCGATCGGGCTTTCTGGTGGGAGCAGGTCGTGGAGGTGCTGACACCCGGCGAAGACGCCGTCGAGTCGCTTAGGGTCAGGTTTGGCCCGGGTTCACAGGAAATTCTCTATCGCGGTCTCTCTCTTGCGGCCATTCGCCAACAGGCCGTGTGCGATCTTTGTCACCGCTTGCGGGACGCAGACAAGGTGACGATTGCCGACGTCCTTGCGCAGCTTCGCAGGCAAGCGCCTTCGGCAAGGCGCCCTGAATCGGGTGGGATGCCGTTGGCTTCTGGCGAGTTGAAGCGCTTGGCGGCATCGGATGCCACAGACATTGGTGCGCACACAGTGAATCATGGTTGTCTCGGTGTGCTCGACCACGAGACGCAACGCTATCAGATCGAGAAGAGCAGAGATGACCTCCAGGAGCTCACCGGCCGGCCGCTTGTTTCCTTCTCCTATCCAAACGGTTCTCTTTCCCGAGTGACACCAAAACTAGTGGCTGACTGTGGTTTTCAACAGGCCTGTACCAGCGCGGAGGGCAGTTTCGGCCGCAGGGGCGATCCGTTTAGAATCCCCCGTCTCTGGCCGCCGGGTGGTCCGGCAGCCGAATTCGAACAGTGGTTATCGCGATGGGCGACGCTCAAGAGGGCCTAGTGGAGTACCGCAAGACCGTATCAGTTGCACACGTTCCCATGATATGGGAAAGACAATCGTGGCTGGAGTTCGTCCGAGGCCCGTGGGGGAGCTGTGTCAGTGTCGGCTGATCAGCAAAATACGGTTTCCGTCATCGTCCCGTTTTTCAATACACGGGAAGACTTCCTGCGAGAAGCCGTGGCGAGCATCCTGTCCCAGGACTACCAACCTCTCCAGGTGCTACTCGTCGACGACGGCTCCGCCGATGCGGCAGGTTCGGCGGCCAGGGAAATCGCCCACGCATCGCAAGGTACGGTCCGATACATTTCGCAGCCCGGTGGCCAGAACAGGGGAGCCAGCGCAGCACGCAACCTGGGGGTCTCGCAGTCGACGGGTGAATATGTCGCTTTCCTGGATGCCGACGATGTCTGGTATCCAGGCAAGCTGGCTGAACAGGTAGCGCTGCTTGAGTCAATGCCGGATGTCGCGATGGTATTCGGTCTATCGGAGTACTGGTATGACTGGAGGGGCAGTTCTCCTGACACGCCGACGGCCTTCGTTCCCAAGTTGGGCGCTACCAAAAAGAGAGTGCTGAGCCCACCAGAGTTCGTGGTGGAATTTCTGAGAGGGCGGATTATCGTGCCCAACCCGAGCAACGTCATGGTGCGACGGGAGCCTTATGTCACCAGTGGCGGATTCGAGAGACAGTTCACCGGCATGTATGAGGACCAGGTCTTCTATGCGAAGTTAGGTTTGCGCTACATGACCTGTGTCGTACCCAAGCGTTGGGATCGGTACCGTCAACATCCGAATTCACTCACAGCGATGGCCAGGATCAGCAACGATGAGACGCGCCACCGGCGGCGATTCCTGCTGTGGCTGGGAGAGTACTGTCGAGTCAACGACATTGATGCGCCTGAAGTGTGGGAGGCGATCGCAAAAGCGCTGTGGCTCTGTCCGCAACAAGACCAGGGCTCCATTATCCGTCTGGTCAAGGTGGCGACGTGGGCCAAGAAACACCTCCTCCGCGTAGAGGAGCGTTTAGTGCCCCGGAAGCTCCGGCGGCGCTGGTGGCTGAGGGGTGTGTCGGCGGAGCAGGGGGAGCAGGAACGCTAGACGGCATGCGCGAGAATCTCCCGCGTATCTTCCTGAAGTGCCTGCACGCTCATCTGCTCAATATAAAGGTCATACCAGTACTCGAGACACAGTAGCAACCACAACCGGTAGCTGTGGTCGTGTCTCTTGGAGAGGTGCTGCTGCATCAGGGAGTCCAGGTAGCCCTGGTTGAATATGCCAGCGCTGACCAGTTTCGAATTGCCAAGCCTGGCTCGCAGCAGTGGACCCAGGTCTCGTTGCATCCACCGACCGACAGGGAAACCAAATCCCTGTTTCGGCAGGCTGGCCACATCCTCCGGGATGTATCGCTTCGCCACTTCGCGCAGCAAGTACTTGAGTCTTCGTCCTTTTACCTTGAATCGTGTCGGCAGGCGGGCAGCGAATTCCACCATGCCGGGATCGACGAAGGGCGACCGGACTTCCAGCGAGCAGGCCATGGACATGCGATCGCCGATCACCAGATTGTGGTCCGGGACCCGGGTCATCAGATCCGTATAGAGCATGCGGTCAACGAGATCATCGACATTGTCGGCCTCGTAATAGCGAAGGACTTTGCCATCGGAGTCGGCGTCGTTAATGTCGGAGATCGCA
>CALDWW010000078.1 GCA_937924335.1 uncultured Gammaproteobacteria bacterium | reverse complement strand
TCCTCGAGCGTATCGGCCGCTCTCCGCAGCAACTCGCGGCTATCGAGTTCGAGGCCGATTTGCCGCAGTAGCTGATCCGGCGCCGGTCAGAGCTTGTCAGCTTGCTGACCGGGACACTGGTAGTCATCCGATGACGGGGCGACTCTTGCCGCGACCCACGTTGTCTATGACGGCTATGCGACGGAGTTCGAGGAGTCTCGTTACGAGGCCGGCGTCACGCAAAAGCGCGCCGAGGAATATGCCCTCAAGGCCATTGAACTGGATGAGTCCCTCGCAGATGCGTATGCCACCCTGGGTTTGGTCAACCGCGATCGGAGCGACTGGGACGCCGCCGTCGAATACAGCCGGCGTGCGATCGAGCTCGATCCGGGCAATGGCCTGAGTCACCGTTGGTCCGGTTGGTCCGTCTGCGGAGGGTGCAGGTGGCTGTCCTCCCGGCCTTGCCGCCGGAGACGCCGTCTGCACCACCGGATTTTCCCGACTGGTAGACTGAGTGGCGTCCTCCGCCAATCCGGGGCCTCCCATGGGCAGGATCGGACAATTCGTCAAAGAAGCCCGGCGTCGCCGGGTGCTCCCCAATGTAGCGCTGTACATCGTCGCCTCGTGGGTGGCGATTCAGGTCGCCGACCTGGCGATTGAAGCCGGCCTGATTCGATGGGCTTTGAGAGATATCTTCGCCGCGGCGTTTCTCGGATTCCCCATCGCGCTTGTCGCCGGCTGGTACTACGACATCACACGCAAGGGACTGGTGCGAACGCCACCCGCCGGGGCGGACCCGTCGGTCGACAGTTCGCTGCACGTGGGAGACTACCTTCTGTTTGTGTCGTTGGCGGTGGTCTGGGCCGTGTCCATCGTCCTGGTCCATACTCCACCCGCGGAAGAGCACTCCATCGCCATCCTGCCATTCGAGAACCCCGGCCACGATCCGGACAATGCCATCTTCGGCTTCGGACTCCGTGTCGACCTCCAGACCCAGCTGCAGAATCTTCACGATCTCAGGATCATCGCGCGCGAGTCATCCGACCAGATAGATGACGACATGTCGCTTCCTGAAATCGGCCTCAAGCTCGGGGCCGCGTACATCATGCGAGGCTCCGTGGAGCGAGTCCTGAACCGAGTCCGGGTCAACGTGGTCCTTATAGATGCGAAAAAAAAGGAGCAGACATGGGCGGGCAGCTATGACAGGGAGTTGACCGCCTCCAACTGGTTCGACATACGCAACGAGATCTCCCGGGTGATCACCGACAGACTGCGGACGGAACTGTCTGAGTCAGAGAAGGACCGGCTGAACGTCCTGCCCACGGAGAACCTGGACGCACTGCAGGCGTATTTCCGCGGCAAGCAGCGCATGGCGAAACGGACGACCGCAGCACTGGCCGAAGCGATCGATCACTTCCGCAGCGCCGTCGAGATCGACCCGGCCTTCGCGCTGGCCCATGTCGGCCTGGCGGATAGCCACTACCTGAACATGCTTTACTCTGGCCTGGATGAAGACGCAGAACTTCTGAAGATGGAGACTGCCGTCACAAGAGCGCTCGAGTTGAACGACCAGCTGGGCGAGGCCCACGCGACCATGGCTGTGCTTTATCGCATGCAAGGCCGCGATGCGGATGCCGAGGAGGCGTTCACAAGGGCATTGTCGTTAAACCCCAACTACGCGACCGCTCGTCAGTGGTATGGCTCGACCCTGGTAAGCCTGGGTCGCACAGAAGAAGGACTGGCCCAGAAGAGAAAGGCCCAGGAGCTCGACCCACTTTCGGCGATCGTCAATCTGAGCCTTGGCATGACGCTCGCGACTCTGGGTCGATTCGATGAGGCACTGGCGCAATATGAGGCCGTCATCGGGATCGACCCGGCTTTTCCAGGTCCCTATGAGCGTATTGCGGAGTTGTATCACACGGTATTCGGCCAGCTCGATCAAGCCGTTACCTGGCAGACAAAGGGCGTTGCACTGGAACCCGGGGAGCCCATGGGTCCGATCTTCCTCGGCTTCATGTACCTGGACCTCCTTGACCCCGACAAGGCCGAAGAGTGGTTCCTCCGATCGGCAAGCCTGGCGCCGCCGGGATTCCCTGTATCGGGCGCCGCCATGGAACCTGTCTATCTCCAGCGCGGTGACGATTCCAGGGCATTGGACATCGCGCGAAAGTCATTCGAGATGTTTGGAGGGCACGCGATACAGACGCTCGCTCACCTGCGTAATCATGATCTGGAGACGGGCCGCTACGCAGAGGCGCGGGACCGGTATGGCCGTGCTTTCCCGGAGTTGTTGGGCGAAGATGAGCCAGTTATCGACGGTGACAATTTCGAGCCGGCCATCGATCTTGCGTTGGTCCTTATCAAGACCGGCGAACAGGATAGAGCGGATCTGCTGCTGGCTCGGAGTCTTGCCCATCTCCAGACGACTCCCAGGCTGGGACCCTCCGGGTATGGAATCGCGGATGTCCTGATCTATGCCCTGCAAGGGAAAACCGAGGCCGCGTTGGCGAAACTGAGGCAGGCGATCGATCAGGGGTGGCGTGAGTCGTGGTGGTTCTACCTGGAACACGATGCCAATCTGGACTCTCTTCGCGAAGAGCCCGAATTTCAGGCCATGCTGGAAGAAGTCAGGGCCGACATGCGTAAGCAGCTTGCACACGTGCGCGCCATGGAGGCGGCAGGAGAGCTGGAGCCAATACCGGACGGGTAGTGCATGTCTGAGTGCCGGTCATGGCCTGATAGTTTTCTGAGCGATGATCGTAAGCATCCGACGCCCGAACATGACGAAAACCAGATTCCGACGCTGAGCGTGCCACCGCAACGTCTGGGTCGCGCCCTGGCAACGGTCACGCCCGCAATAGGCAAGCTCAGGAATCGCCTCCATAATCCATCTAGCTGCGATCGCCACCAATCAGTTCGACAAGAAGCAAACATGACGCGATCCGATCCTAATGACGAAGCTGCCGTGCTCGACACGCCGGCGCCCGCGTTCTCGATCGAGGAGGCCCGGCGGATCGCCCGCCAATGCTTTGCCATCGAGGCCGGCGCGTCACCGCTGGCCAGCGAGCGTGACCAGAACTTCCGCCTCAGCGCCGATGATGGCCGAGAGTATGTTCTGAAGATCGCGAACCGGGCAGAGCAACCGGAGGTGCTGGCGTTCCAGACTGCTGCGCTCAGGCACGTCGAGAAGAGGGCGCCGGAGCTGCCCGTGCCGAGGGTCATACCCGGGGTCGATGGCGAAGATCTGACCTGGGTCGACGCGGACGATGCGGAAGATGGCCGCTACCTGGTCCGTGCCGTGACCTATCTGCCCGGGGCCGCGTTCCAGGATGTCGCTCCGACCGCCGTTCTGCGCCAGGAGGTCGGCGCCTTGCTGGCCGGGCTCGATGTCGCCCTGGGCGACTTCCTCGATCCGCCACCCGCCCATGAACTGCTCTGGGACTTGTCGCACGCTGCTCGCCTGCAGCCCCTGGTGGAGCGCATCGACGATGAAGCTGGCCGGAGGATGGTGTCGCAGGTCCTCGATGACTTCGAGGGACACGTCCAGCCGAGGCGCCACTCGCTGCGGGCACAGGTCATCCACAACGACTTCAACCGCGGCAATCTGTTGGTCGCGGACGACGACCGGCATCCGGTCTGCGGGATCATCGACTTCGGCGACATGGTGCATGCGCCCCTGATCAACGACCTGGCGATCGCCGTCGCCTATCAACTCATCGACGAGCCGGAGCCGCTGGCCGCCGCGCGCGATGTCGTCAGCGCCTATCAGGGCGTCAATCCGCTGGTAGAAGAGGAGGTCGCGCTGCTGTACGACCTGGTCGGCACACGCATGGCGCAGTCGCTGGCGATCGGGGCCTGGCGGGCCGACGAGCATCCGGACAATGCCGCCTACATCCTCACCGATCAGGCGGCATTTCTCGGCGCCCTGGCGCGTTGGCGGGACCTGGATCGAAGCGTCGTCACGGCATCGCTCCGAGCCGTTTGCGGGATGCCCGGGCGCGATGCCAGCCCGGAGACCGGGGACGCGCTCGCGCAGCGTCGGCGCCGGGCCCTCGGCCGGGCGCTGCGTCTGACTTACGACGAACCCCTGCACATCGTCCGGGGCGAGGGCGTCTGGCTCTACGACCACCAGGGACGACAATTTCTCGATGCCTACAACAACGTCGCCTGCGTCGGGCACAGCCACCCGGGGGTCGTCGCGGCGCTCACCCGCCAGGCCAAAACCCTCAACACCAACACGCGTTACCTGCACGAGCACATCGTCGAGTACGCCGAGCGATTGACGGCGACGCTGCCGGACCCCTTGAGCGTCTGCATGTTCGTCTGTACCGGTACCGAGGCCAACGACCTGGCCTGGCAGATCGCGCGGGCCTGCACGGGGGGTGATGGCGCGATCGTGACGGAGCACGCCTATCACGGGAACTCCGTGGCCGTCAGCCAGCTGTCGCCGGAGGAGTTGCTGCCCGGTCTCGGGGAAGACTGGGTCGCCAGCGTGCCGGCGCCCAACGTGTATTCCGGACGGTTCCGCCTGGACGCCGTGGACGCAGCGGCGATCGGCGAACGCTACGCCGCCTGCGTGGACGATGCCATCGACACTCTGCGCGAGCGTGGTCACCGCCCCGCGGGCTTCATCGTCGACACCTTCTATACCAGTGACGGGATCTTTGTGGCGCCCGATGGCTACCTGGATTCGGCCTGGCAACGGGTGCGGGCGGCGGGCGGGCTGTGTATCGCCGACGAGGTCCAGGCGGGCTTCGGCCGCAGCGGTGATTTCATGTGGGGTTTCGAGCAACAGGGGGTCGTCCCCGACATCGTCACCCTCGGCAAGCCGATCGGCAACGGTCACCCGCTGGCGGCTGTGATTACGACACCAGAGATCGCGTCGCAGTTCGCCGAGCGTCGTTATTACTTCAATACTTTCGGCGGCAACCCGGTGTCCTGCGCCGTCGGACTGTCGGTGCTGGAGATCCTGCAACGCGAAGCGCTTCAGGAGAACGCACGCGTGACGGGCCGCTATCTCCGTTCATTAGTCTCGGCGCTGATGGACAGGCACCCGGTCATCGGCGAAGTGCGCGGCGCCGGCCTGATGCTGGCCGTCGAACTGGTACAGGATCCGCAGACGCGGGAGCCGGCCACCGGGCTGTGCATGCGCGTGGTCAACGCCATGCGCGAGGCCGGGGTCCTGATCGGCCGCACCGGTCTGCATGGCCAGGTGTTGAAGATCCGCCCGCCATTGGTCTTCTCCCGGGCCAACGCGGATCTTCTCGCCAGCCGGCTGGACGAGGTGCTCGCGGACTTAGCACCGGTCATGGCTTGATGATCTACTGGCCGCGATAGTCGTCCGACTCCGACTCTGCTGCCTTCCGGGCTGTGTTGGTTACGGCGATGGCCCCACCCGCACCACCGCGTTCAACCGCCTCGACGCGGACCTGGAGTTTGTCACCAGGCAGGTCGCCACGGCCTTTCAGGGTGATTTTCGCCATAAGCTATAAAGCTATGACCGGCATCAGCTACATGCTTCTCATAGCACTATTCAAATTTGTAGTAGCTGGCGTTCAGGTAGTCGACGACATCGGCTACATCCTCGTCAGACCATTGTGCACCGGTATTCAGGGCACAGCGATTGACCTGTTTGGCCAGCGCTTCTTTGCTGGTGACGAAATGATCCTTGCGTGTATAGACACTGTCATCGTGGCACTTCATGCAGCGTTCGTCGTGCAGCCGTTTGCCGTTTTGAACGTCGGCCCCGGCACCCATCGACACCATCATCGCGATCGCGAACAAGACAGTCTGTTTCATGGCATAACCCTCGTCCAGCCGTTTCTACCAGGTATCGCGCCCGCGGCTACGCGCAGGAGATTGCGGCGCTTCAGTTCAATGATTAGTGACATTGCAAAATAGACATCGCCCGGCAGCCGGGATGATCGGACCCGAGTCTTAATGGACGTGTGGCCGAATGCAAGTCAAAGCCAATGGCACGAGAACCACTTTCCTGCACAACTGGGCCGGCTTGATCGCGGTCGCCGGGTTCCTCACGTCATTCATGCTCTCCAAGCTGGCTGACTGGAATCTTCCGGCTCCGGTTAATGCGCGGCGGCCGTTTCAGCTGTCCAGCGGTACGGACAGACTCACCGTGCCCTGGGGCTGGCTGATCGAGATTGCCTGGCGCACGTTCGCCAGTACCGGGTCCAGGTCCGCTGCCTGTTTGTCGAACACCGAGTCGGCGGCCTCGGCGAGGAACGATCCATTGTCCGCGCTGAGGTCACGCGCGGTCAGCACCAGCACGCGCGCCGGGCCCGGGCAAAGCCGGCCTCAGCCTCATACCTCCGTCTCGTTAGAAGCCTCTCGCCCCCGGTGGAGTTGCTCCAGGGGGGCACGCATGCCTGCAATATGACCCCGGTCAAGGAGTTAGCTGCTCACATATGCTAACAAGGTCAAAAAATGCGAGCATGAGGGGAGATGACGAGCGAACAGACAGCGAAGTTCGAGATCGTTGCTCGGGAAGATTTTTCCGATGCCACCTATCTTCTCGAGGTCTACCATCCGCTGATGGCGAAGGCGGCCCGGCCGGGCCAGTTCGTCATCGTCATGGCTCACGAACACGCGGAGCGTATCCCGCTGACGATTGCCGATTACGACACCGCTGAGGGGACCATTACCCTCGTCATCCAGGCGGTCGGCAAATCCACCCGGGAGATGCAGCAGACCTGCACCGTGGGCAGCCGCCTTCACGGCATCGTGGGTCCGATGGGGATGCCCAGCCCGTTAGGCCAGGCGAAGAAGGTGCTGTGTGTCGGCGGGGGTCTGGGCGTCGCGCCGATCTATCCCCAGGCGCGCGGTTTCAAGGAGGCCGGCGCCTACGTGATCGCGGTCATCGGGTTCCGCACCAACAGCCTGATGTTCTGGCAGGACAAGTTCGAGTCGTGCTGCGACGAGGTGATCGTCTGCACCGATGACGGCTCGGCCGGCATCGAGGGACGAGTCACCGCAGGCATGGAGCTGGCCATCGGGCGGCACGCCGACATCGACGAGTGCGTGGCCATCGGGCCGCCGATCATGATGAAGGGAGCCGCCGACGTGACCCGGCCGCACGGCATAAAGACCATGGTCTCTCTCAACCCGGTGATGATCGACGGCACCGGGATGTGCGGCGGCTGCCGGGTCAAGGTGGGCGGGCAGGTGAAATTCGCCTGCGTGGATGGACCGGATTTCGATGGTCACCAGGTGGACTTCGACGACCTCATGTCCCGACTCGGGCGCTTCTCGGAACAGGAGAAGTCAGCCATGAAACGCTGGTCGGAAAGCTGCCGGATGGCACAACAGGTGCCGGATGCCGAGCCGTCCGGGCCAGATCCGGAGAAGTAGGTCCCGATGGCAAAGAAGAAAACCATCCGCACGATTCCGCAGGAACGCACGCCCGTCGCCGAGCAGGATCCACAGGAGCGGGTCACCAATTTCGCCGAGGTCTCTCACGGCTACAGCAACGAGGAGGCGCTGCTCGAGGCTGAGCGTTGCCTGATGTGCCCGGAGCAACCCTGCGTCGCCGGTTGCCCGGTGAGCGTGAACATCCCCGGCTTTATCCAGAAGCTCAGTGACAAGGACTATCGCGGCGCCTACGACGTCATCACCAGCACCAATCTTCTGCCGGCGGTGTGCGGGCGCGTCTGTCCCCAGGAGAACCAGTGCGAGGGCGTCTGCACCGTCGCCGATACCCTGGAGCCGGTGGCGATCGGCAGGCTCGAGCGCTATGTGGGCGACATGGCCATCACCGCGGACTGGGTCAATCTCCCTTATGTCGAGCCCGCGGATTTCCGCGTCGGTATCGTCGGGGCCGGGCCGGCTGGCATGGCATGCGCCGCCGATATGGCCAAGGCGGGTTGCGAAGTAACTGTCTTCGAGGCCTTCCACGAGTCCGGTGGGGTGTTGCGCTACGGGATCCCCGACTTCCGCCTTCCCAACGAGGTCATCGACGCCGAGATGGGCAACCTGGAGAAGTTGGGCATCAGCTTCGAGTGCAACACGCTGGTCGGCCGGCTATTCACGATCGAGCAGATGATCGACGAGCTCCACTTCGACACGGTGTTCATCGGCACCGGTGCCGGCTACCCGAGCATGCTCGGCGTGCCGGGCGATTCGCTCAACGGCGTGTTGTCGGCCAACGAACTGCTCACCCGCTGCAATCTGATGCACGCCAAGGAGTTTCCCGACTACGACACGCCCATGCCGCCGGCCAGGCGGGTTGCCGTCGTGGGCGCAGGCAACACCGCCATGGACGCCATGAGAGTCTGCCTCAGGCTCGGCGCCGAGGAGGTCTTCTGCGTCTACCGGCGTAGCCGCACCGAGGCACCTGCACGGGCCGAAGAGGTGCATCACGCCGAACAGGAGGGCATCCGCTTCAAGTGGCTGACCAATCCGGTTGAGATCCTCGATGACGGGCAGGGCGGGGTCCGTGGGATGCGCTGCGTGAAGATGGAACTCGGCGAGCCGGACGACTCCGGGCGCCGCCGTCCGGTACCGGTGGCCGGCAGTGAACACGACATCGACGTGGACCTGGTAGTCGTCGCCATCGGCACCAATGCCAATCCCATTATCGGGCAGACCTCGAAGCTATCCCTCAACAAGTGGGGTTACATCGAGACTGACGAGAACCTCGCGACCTCCATGCCCGGCGTGTTTGCCGGTGGCGATATCGTGACCGGTGCGGCGACCGTGATAGAGGCCATGGGCGCCGGGCGGAAGGCCGCGGGACAGATGAAACAATACCTTGGCATACGTGATATCGATGTGCCCTATCGTCTGGAGGGTGCTGACACGCTGTTCGGGATCGACCAGAGGGAGCGGAATTTCGTGCGTATCCGGATTCCGGCGTGAAGAATATGAGTCATCCGGAGACAACCCGGCCAGACCCGTCCGGCGTCATGAAGCCGCGCCGCACATCTGTGCACAAGGTCGTCGAAGAAATCGAACAGCAGGTCGTGGAAGTCATCAGCGACTCCGGCGAAGGCGCGCAGCGCTGCGGCCAGTCGCTCGGCGCGATCGCGGCACGCATGGGCAATGGCGTCTGGACCGTGGAGATTATCCCGGCCGAGATCCGCCCCCCTGCACGCAGCGTGGCGGGCGCCAGCGGCAACAGGATTCGCCTGGGATCGACGCTTGTGACCAACGGCGGCGACGAGACCGACCTGGTGGTGGCCTTCAACGAGCAGGTGCTGCTGGGACGCGTCCGTGCCGGTGAGCTGAAGCCAGGCTGCACGATCCTGCTGGAGGGCAAGTGGCGGGACGATACCGATCCACGTATCGCTTCTTCCTTCGCGGAGACCTGTGAGGAACTGATTGCGGCCGGCTACAAGGTGGTCGAAATCCCGATGGAGCGGGAGTGCAAGAAGGCGGTGGAAGACGCCCGTCGCGGCAAGAACATGTTCGTGCTGGGCATGCTCTGCAGTATCTACAGCCTGGACAAGGGCATGGCCCGTGAGCAGGTGGCACTGACTTTCCGCAAGAAAGCCCAACAGGTCATCGACAGCAACATCGTCCTGCTCGAGGCCGGACACGCCTGGGCCGAGGACAACCTGGAATTCAAGTATCGTATCCCGGCGGCGCCCAGTACCGAGCCGCAGATCGTGGTCAATGGCAACACTGCGCTGGCGCTCGGCGTGCTGGCATCGGGCATGGAGATCTGCGCCATGTACCCGATCACCCCTGCGACCTCCGCCTCGCACTATCTCGCCGACGTTTTCGAGAAGGTCGGCGGCGTGGTACACCAGGCCGAGGACGAGATCGCGGCCTGCGCCTTCGCCATCGGTGCCTCGTATGCGGGCAAATGCACGGTCACGATCACCTCCGGTCCGGGATACGCGCTCAAGCAGGAGGCGATCGGCCTGGCCGCCATGGCCGAGATTCCGCTGGTGGTCATCAACGTCCAGCGCGGCGGACCGAGTACGGGTCAGCCGACCAAGGTGGAGCAGGGCGATCTGCTGACCACCATGTTCGGCAGCCACGGCGACGCGCCCAAGGTGGTGCTGGCCGCCAGCAGTGTGGAGGACTGCTTCTACTCCGTGATCACCGCGCGCAAGATCGCCGAGACGTTCAACATGGTGGTCGTCGTGTTGTCCGACGCCAGCCTGGCGACGGCTCAGACGCCGTTTCCGCGGCCGGTCTTCAAGGACGCATGGCTGGCGCCGCCGGTGGACCAGACGCCGGTGCCGAAGGGGACCCGGCCCTATGACTGGGACGCCGACACCGGTCTGGCCCGCCGCATCGTGCCCGGTCAGCCGGGCGGCATGCACACGGTGACGGGACTGGCCCATGATCGCGACAGCCACGTCGCCTATGATCCGGATATCAACGAGGAGGGCCTGCGGGCGCGCAGCCTGAAGCTGGCTGCCCTGCAGAAGACGCTCAAGCCGCCGACGGTGCTCGGTGACGACAGCGGTGAGTTGTTGATCGTGGGCTGGGGCAGCACTCGGGGCACTATCGAAGAGGCCGTCCAGCGGATGCGGGCACGGGGCCATGGAGTATCGTCGTTGCACCTGAGATTCCTGCAGCCGCTGCCGCCGGGTATCGGCGAGATCATGGGGCGCTTCGACAAGGTCATGACCATCGAGAACAACTGGAGCGACCGGCCCGACGAACAGATCATCGATGAGCACAATCGGCGCTACTCGGCGCTGGCGATGCTGCTGCGGGCGCGTTACCTGGTCGACATCGATTGCTGGACCCAGGTGCGCGGGGCACCGATCAAGCCGGGCACGATCTGCCGGGTGATCGAGGACAAACTGAAAGAACGACAAGACCAGGGCGGGTAACTGCCGTACCGAGGAAATTAAAATGGCCGCTGCTGCAAGCCACTGCCTGCTAAGGCTCTACGAGGAGCGTCACGAGCTCGAGGACTACCAGAGCGGCGTGCCGCGCTGGTGCACGGGCTGCGGGGACAATGCCATCCTGGCAGCGGTCCAGCGCTTGTGCCGGGACGAGCAGTTGCGGCCGGAGAAGACGGTGTTCGTCTCGGGTATCGGCTGCTCCAGTCGATTCCCGCATTACATGAAGACCTACGGATTCCACGGCATCCACGGCCGGGCGTTGCCGGTAGCCGAGGGGATCCGCATGGCGCGCAAGGACCTGCATGTCTTCGTCAACACCGGGGACGGCGACTGCTGCAGCATCGGTGCGGCCCACTGGGTGCATGCCATCCGCTACAACATGAACATGACGGTGTTCCTGCACGACAACCAGATTTACGGTCTGACCAAGATGCAGGTTTCGCCCACATCCCCCAAAGGGCTGCGCAGCAACACCACGCCGAGGGGCGCTTTCCTGGAGGCCATGCAACCGCTGACCGTAACCCTGGGCGTGCAGAACGTCTCTTTCGTCGCCCAGGCCGTGGACTGGATACCCGAGCTCCTTTACGACATCGTATCGGCCGCTTACAAGCACCGCGGGTTTTCCTTTATCCGCATCGTGCAGCGCTGCCCCGAGTGGCTGCCCAACCTGTTCGAACCCTGGCTGCATGACCCGGAGCGTGTCCGCCTGCTGCATCACGAGGACGGGTTAGAGGTCAGTCCGACGCTGGCGCGCGTCTACCGTAACCAGGAGCATCACGATCCGTCCGACATTGACCGGGCAAGGGAGATCGCCTCGTGTATCGACCCGATCCCGGTCGGCATCCTCTACCGTAATCCGGAGGTGCCATGTTACGAGGACCTGCGGGAGACCGACCACTTACGCACCAACGAATTCATCAAGTCGGGACTCGAGGCCGAGTTCGACAAGTTCACGGTGTGGCCGTCAGCCTGAGGGAGATGGACCGAAGCACCATGGATGCAATACGTCAGGCCCGGGTCGCCTTCTATCTCACCGGCAGTCGGCCGGTCGCCGAACTGGAGCCGGTTGAGGGGCTCCACTTCGGGCCAGCGTTGCTGGCGCGCTATCGCGACCTGGGGTCACTCCGCCACGACTTCCCCGCCGTATTGCTGGCAGGGGCGGAGGCCGCGGTCGGAGTGCGGCCGCTGTCCGGACTGATCGACGATGCGCTGAAAGAGGTCGCCCACGGCGAGGCGGGCGAGCGGATCAGTCAACATGCCCTGCGGTTTGAGACCCTGCTGCGCAGGGCCGTGGCCGGTGGAGCCCGGGGATCACTGCGTGCACTGTGGACCGAAACCGCCCGCCAGGCTGGAGCCGACGAAGACGAGCAGTTGCGGGACAGCCTGGACCGCATCATCGATGCGTTCGACGTCGACGGTGAGTTGGCGGACTGCGACGCTGAACTGCCGCCGCAGTTGTTCTCCCATGTCTGGCAGCAGATCCAGCACGAGAAGGCGCGCCGACTGGCCAGCAGCGTCGCCCGGCTCGTACACCGTGTATCCAACATTCTGCGGGCTGATTTCGCACGCTCCACCGAGGGGCGCAGCGCAGACTCTCTCAAGGCGTCGATCGGTGGCGTGGACGCGGAGGCCATCGATTTCGATGCCATGTCCCGGGTGCTCCGCCGGACCGCCAACCGCACGACCATTACCGAGGAGCGCCGACGCCGGCTGGAGCAGTTGGCGAGCGCACTGCAGTCCTACGACTTCGAGCCGCAGGCCTTCCGCTTCACCAGCTGCTCGCGGGCGCTCGCTGCATGGCGGGAGCGCTTCCCGATGCTGATCGATGTAGCCCGGGCCATCGCCATGGCGGAACTGGAGATCGCCGGCGACTATCGCGAGGACCGGCATGATGCCTTCTTCGCCGACTACGGGGCCGACGGCCTGTCGCCGGAGGACATCTCGATGTTCGCCGACTACCTGGTGTGCGTGAACGCCGCCACCATGGACGCTCAGGAACAGGCAGCGCTCATGGAGATACTTTCGTCGGGGTTGCCGATCAAGATACTCGTGCAGACAGACGACATCCTCGAGGACGCGCTGCAAGGGAGCGCGCGTCGGGGTTTCGGTCGCAGTGCCCCCCATTTCGCCAACATGGCGGTCGGGCTGACCGACGTCTACGTGCTGCAGGCGACCGCGTCCCATCTGCTGAGTTGCACCGGCCGGATCGCGGACGGCATTGCCTACCCGGGCACCGCTCTGTTCAGCGTATTCTCCGGAGCGACCGGTTTCTCGGCGGATCTGCCCCCTTACATGGTGGCCGCCGCCGCGGTCGAATCGCGGGCCTTCCCGGTTTTCAGCTATGACCCCTCGGCGGGCGCTGACCTGGCCTCGCGCTTTTCCGTCGCGTCCAACCCACAGCCTGAGGGGGATTGGCCGCTGCACGAGTTTTCCTACGAGGATGAGGAACGGCGCAAGGTTTCGGCGAGCATCGCGTTCACTTTCGTCGATTTCGCCGCTCTTGACGAGCGTTACGCGAGGCACCTGGCCCGCGTCCCGCACGCGCAATGGGATGACGCCATGATCCCCGTCGGGGAGGCGCTGGAAGCACAGACCGAAGACCCGCCGGACCGCGTGCCCTGCCTGCTGATGGTGGACCGTCAGGATCAGTTACAGAAAGTGCTGGTCGACGAGAAACTGCTGCGCGAGGCGCGCCGCTGCCGGGAGGCCTGGCACAGTCTCCAGGAGCTCGGCGGTATCCACAATTCCTACGCCGAACAGGTGCTTGCCGAGGAGCGCCAGGCACGCAGGCCGGGCCCGCCGCAGGAGGGTGAGGCGCCGCCGGAAGCAGTACCGGAGGCGGCGGTGCCCGCAACAGGAGAGGGGGCCGCGGTCGAGGCAGAGCCTGAGCCTGAGCCGTCACCGGATGAGGCGTACATCGAAACGCCCCGCTGCACCACCTGCAACGAGTGCACCGAGATCAACGACAAAATGTTCGCCTATAACGATAACCGCCAGGCCTACATCGCCGATCTCGATGCCGGGACCTATGCGCAGATGGTCGAGGCCGCGGAGAGCTGCCAGGTGTCGATCATTCATCCCGGCAAGCCGCGCGACCCGGACGAGCCGGGGCTCGAGGAACTCGTGGAGCGGGCGGAGCCGTTTCTGTAGCGGTCCGCGCCGGGCGCGATAACTCCCGGCAGCCGACCGGCACCCGCCTGTGGCACTAAATTACCATCGGCTTGCGGCTACTGCTCCGCCATCGCCTCCCGGAGCATTTCCGTCAGCTGCTCGAGACTGTAGCTGTACGGCTGGTCCGCGTTGAGTTGCGCCACCCGCGTCAGCACGGTGCGGATGGTCACATCGGCTTCTTCCTGGTTCGGCGTCACCATGTAGCGCGGCTTCGGTGTCTCGGCGAACAACGCATGCAGGGTGGCCTCGGCGACCTCGTCCGGATCCTTGAGCGCCGCGTTACGTTCCTTTATCCGCTCCAGGCGCTCTTGCTCTTCCGCCGTCAGGTCGGCCAGCTCTCCAGGCGTCTTGTTCATCAGGTGCATCACAACCTTCTCCCGGATCTTCGACTTGAAGCCGCCGGGTTCGATCACGCTGACGTGGACGCCGCTCTCGGCCAGTTCCGCGGCCAGGGCGTCGGTGTAAGCTTCGACGGCGAACTTGCTCATGCTGTAGGTGCCGGCCCGCGCCCCCGAGACGAAGCCGCTGATCGAGCCGATGGTGGTGGTGCGGCCCTTGTTGGCGATGAGCAGCGGCGTGAAGGCCTTGTTGATCCGGTAGGGGCCGTAGACGTTGACGTCGAACACGAACTCGATGTCTGCCTCGGGCGTCTCGTTCATCGGCGTGAAAACGGCGACGCCCGCGTTGTTGACGACACCGTGCAGGCCCCGGCCGGCTTCGGTGATATGGGCGACGGCGGCGTCGATGTCGGCTTGCACGGTCACGTCGAGACGCACGGCCTCGACGTTTTCTATCGCGTTGAGCTCGGCGAGATCGGTGTCCTTGCGGGCGCCCGCGTAGACGAAGTGGCCGTTCCCGGCCAGCACCTCGGTGATCTTGCGGCCGATGCCGGTGCTTGCGCCGGTCACCAGGACGGCTTTCCGGGTTTGCGCCTCCTGGGCCGAGCCGGTTTGGGGGACGATGCCCAGCGAGCAGACCAGCAGGCAGAGGAGGAGAGGGAGCGGGAGGAGCTTGTGCATGAGTGTTCCTTGCAATCTGTGGCCGGCACGCTGCCGTGTGACGTTCGGGCCGGGGGAT
>CALDWW010000077.1 GCA_937924335.1 uncultured Gammaproteobacteria bacterium | reverse complement strand
TCACGTTCGTTTCCCTGATGGTGCACATCTACACCATCGGCTACATGCACGACGACCCCGGCTATCAACGATTCTTTTCCTACATCTCGCTGTTCACGTTCTCCATGCTCATGCTGGTGATGGCGAATAACTTCCTGCAACTGTTTTTCGGCTGGGAGGCGGTCGGCCTGGTCTCGTACTTGCTGATCGGTTTCTGGTTCACTCGGCCGACGGCGATCCATGCCAATTTCAAGGCATTCCTCGTCAATCGTGTTGGCGACTTCGGATTCCTGCTCGGTATCGCAGCGATCCTGTTCTTCACCGGCAGTCTGGATTATGCGCAAGTCTTTGCGGCGGCGCCGGCGATCGCGGGCGAGAACATCGAGATATTCTCCGGACGTCCTTGGGCCGCGCCCACCTTGATCTGCCTGCTGCTGTTCGTCGGCGCCATGGGCAAGTCGGCGCAGGTGCCGCTGCACGTGTGGTTGCCTGATTCGATGGAGGGCCCGACACCGATCTCTGCCCTGATCCATGCTGCCACCATGGTGACGGCCGGCATCTTCATGGTGGCGCGAATGTCACCGCTGTTCGAATTGTCAGAGACAGCTCTCAGCGTGGTCCTGGTCATCGGAGCGACCACCGCGCTGTTCATGGGTCTCCTGGGTCTGGTGCAGAACGACATAAAACGGGTCGTTGCCTATTCCACGCTGTCGCAGCTGGGCTACATGACGGTGGCGCTGGGCGCCTCCGCGTACGCGGCAGGCATCTTCCACCTGGGCACGCATGCGTTCTTCAAAGCGCTGCTATTCCTTGCAGCCGGCTCCGTGATTATCGGCATGCACCACGAGCAGGACATCCGGCGAATGGGCGGTCTGCGCCGGTACATGCCGATCACCTACTGGACCGCCTTGCTCGGGTCGCTGGCCCTCATCGGATTCCCCGGCTTCTCCGGATTCTTCTCCAAGGACGCCATCATCGAGGCCGTCCATGCTTCCGCAACCCCGGGCGCGGCTTATGCCTACGCGTGCGTTCTGATTGGCGTATTCGTGACCGCCTTGTACACCTTCAGGATGTTTTTCCTGGTCTTCCACGGCGAGGAACGGATGGACGATCACGCCCGCACGCATCTCAAGGAGAGCCCGCTGGTGGTGACTCTGCCGCTGGTCCTCCTCGCCGTGCCCTCGGTGGTCATCGGATGGCTGAGCGAGGAAGCGATCCTGTTCGAGGACTATTTCGGCCACGCGCTGCGGGTATCGCCCGACCATGACGTGCTGGCGACGGTCGGATTGCATGGTACCGATCCGGGCTATTTCCTGATCCACGGACTGATGGCTCCGCCTTTCCTGCTGGCCATGGCAGGGGTGTTCGTCGCGTGGTGGCTCTACTTGCACCGGCCCGCGCTGGCGCCGGCAATCGCTGAACGGTTTGGGTGGATCCGTGAGGTACTGGTCAACAAGTACTATTTTGACGAATTCAATGAAAGAGTCCTCGCGCCGGCTGTCAGGGGCCTGGGGCAGGGGCTCTGGAAGTTCGGCGATCAGCGACTCATCGACGGCGCTATCGTCAACGGCTCGGCGAAACTCGTCGGCTGGCTGTCCAACGTCACCCGGCAGCTACAGACCGGATATCTCTATCACTATGCCTTCGCAATGATCCTCGGCCTGGCCGGGATGCTGGGCTGGCTACTGCTGACGGGCTGAGTCGGCGAGGACTCCCACGAGCATGGATTTCCCGCTTCTAAGCACACTGATCTGGCTGCCGATCGCGGGCGGCATCCTGGTATTGCTGGTCGGCGACCGGCAACCCGGGCTGACGCGCTGGATGGCGCTCGGCGTCTCGCTGGCGACCTTCGTCGCCAGCGTGCCGTTGTTCAGCGGATTCGACCGGACGACCGCAGCGATGCAGTTCGTGGAACGGGCAAGCTGGATCGAACGTTACTCCGTCGAGTACTTCCTTGGCGTCGATGGCGTGTCGATGCCACTGATCCTCCTGACCACGTTTGTCACGGTGCTTGTCATCGTCGCTGGCTGGGAAGTCATCCGGCAACGGCCGAGCCAGTATTTCGCCGCCTTCCTGATCATGGAGGGGGTCATGAACGGCGTGTTCGCATCCCTGGACGCCATGCTGTTCTACGTCTTCTGGGAGGCGATGCTGATCCCGATGTTCATCATCATCGGAATCTGGGGAGGGGAGCGGCGTGTCTACGCGACCCTCAAGTTCTTCCTGTACACATTCCTGGGCTCGGTGCTCATGCTGGTAGCGCTGATCTACCTGTATATGCGCTCCGGAAGCTACTCGATCCTGGCGCTCCACGACTTCCCACTGGGCCTGCGAGAGCAAGTGCTGATCTTCATCGCATTCCTGACAGCATTCGCTGTCAAGGTGCCGATGTGGCCGGTTCACACCTGGCTGCCCGATGCCCACGTAGAAGCGCCCACGGGCGGATCGGTGATCCTGGCCGCGATCATGTTGAAGATGGGCGGCTATGGATTTCTGCGCTTCAGCCTGCCGATCACACCGGATGCCAGCATGACGCTGGACTGGCTCGTGATCGGTCTATCCCTGATCGCGATCGTCTACATCGGTTTCGTCGCGCTCGTGCAGAACGATATGAAGAAGCTGATCGCCTATTCCTCCATTGCTCACATGGGATTCGTGACGCTGGGTTTCTTCCTCGCCTACGCCATCATGCGGCGCACGGGCAGCCTGAGCGGAGCCGCGATGGGCATCGAGGGCGGGATGGTCCAGATGGTGTCTCACGGGCTCATCTCCGGGGCTTTGTTCCTGTGCGTCGGCGTGCTCTACGATCGCATGCATAGCCGACAGATCAGCGATTACGGTGGCGTCGCCAACACAATGCCAAAGTTCGCTGCCCTGATGGTTTTCTTCGCGATGGCTAATGCCGGACTACCGGGTACCTCAGGTTTCGTGGGTGAGTTCCTGGTCATCCTCGCCAGCTTCCGGGCCCAGCCCTGGTACGCGTTCCTAGCAGCAACCACGCTGATCCTGGGTGCTGCGTACACACTGTGGATGGTCAAACGCGTTGTCTTCGGCGCAGTGGCGAACAACAACGTCGCCGCCCTGGAAGATCTCTCACGGCGTGAGGCTCTTGTGCTTGGGGTGCTGGCAGTATCCGTGCTTCTGCTGGGAGTGTGGCCCGCCCCGTTGCTGGACGTGATGGGGCCGACGGTCGATCACCTGGTGGAACTGATGACGAGGTCAAAGCTATGACCGTTGCTGAATCCGCATTCCTGATCCCGGATTTCGCGCCAGCGGCGGCCGAGATTGTTGTCCTGTTCATGGCCTGTGTCGTACTCGTGGTCGACCTCTTTGTCTCAGACAGACATCGCTGGATTACCTATGGGCTGTGTCTGCTAACGCTGCTCATGGCGGCAATGGCCACCGCGATGTACGTACCACGTGAGACCGTTCTGACGTTCTCTGGCACGTTCGTCTCCGACCCGCTCGCGCGGGTACTGAAGCTGTTCACCTATTCCGTCACCGCCGTGGTCTTCCTGTATTCAAAGGACTATTTGCGTGAGCGCGCGCTGTTCCGTGGCGAGTATTACTTGCTGGGCCTGTTCGCCACGCTGGGCATCATGGTCCTGATATCGGCACACAGCATGCTGACGGTCTACCTTGGGCTGGAGCTGTTGTCCCTGTCGTTGTACGCGATGGTGGCGTTCTCCCGCGACGATCCGGTCGCGGCCGAGTCGGCGATGAAATACTTCATCCTGGGTGCGATCGCATCCGGTTGTTTCCTGTTCGGGACGTCTATCCTCTATGGGGTCACCGGCTCGCTGGATCTGGCCGAGATCAGGCGCGCCGTCGCCACTCTTGACGGGTTGAATATCCATCTGCTGTTTGCGTTGTCGTTCATCCTGGTTGGCATCGGTTTCAAGTTCGGCGCCGTGCCGTTTCACATGTGGGTGCCTGACGTCTATCAGGGGGCGCCGACCTCGGTCACACTGTTCATCGGATCGGCTGCAAAGATCGGCTCGCTGGCGCTGCTGATGCGGGTCCTGGTCGAGGGACTGGGCGGCGTTCAGCAGAGTTGGGGCGACATGCTGCTGGTCTTGTGCATCCTGTCCATGGGTATCGGCAATATCGTTGCCATCGCCCAGACCAACCTGAAGCGGATGCTCGGTTATTCGACGATCTCGCATGTGGGATTCATCCTTATGGGATTCCTGGTCGGAACCCGCCAGGGCATCGAAGCAGCGCTGTATTACACGGTGGCCTACGTGATCATGGCGGCGGCGGCTTTCGGCATGATCCTGTTACTCAGCCGGCGCGGTTTCGAAGCCGACGAGCTGGACGATTTTCGCGGACTCAATGCCCGCAGTCGCTGGTTCGCCGGGGTGATGCTCGTCGTTATGTTCAGCATGGCCGGCGTGCCTCCATTCCTGGGATTCTGGGCCAAGCTTGCCGTATTGGGCGCAGCCGTGGATGCCGGACTGACCTGGCTGGCCGTGACGGGCGTCATTTTCTCGGTCATTGGCGCTTTCTACTACCTGAGAATCATCAAGTTGATGTACTTCGAGGAGCCCTCGGATACGCTCAGCCTGGGCGGCGGATCCGATCTGAAGTTGGTGTTAAGTCTCAATGCCGCCCTGATCGTGTTTCTTGGTGTCTTTCCAGAAGGCTTGATTTCTATTTTTAATCAGATAGTTACGACCGCCCCTTAGAATATTTCCGGAAAAGGTCCCCGGGGTGTTGGAAATACCCGGGGCAGTTTGTATAATTCCGCCGCAGCGAGTGCGGGGTGGAGCAGTCTGGCAGCTCGTCGGGCTCATAACCCGAAGGTCGCAGGTTCAAATCCTGCCCCCGCTACCAAGCTTTTCGAGAGAAGGCCCCGCTGGGGCTTTTTCTTTTTTCAGGATCGGCGGTTGTTCCGGTCCGCAGGGGTCAGCCCGCCCTCGTTGGAGGTGCAGTGCAAGGACCCAAGGGAAAGTGGGCCTCGAGGGCCCATTTTTCGTTTTTGCGTTTGGATATGAATGAAACCGATCTCATGACGATGCTTGAGCCCGAACTAGGTACGTTGGGCTATGAGTTGGTCGATCTGGAACTGCGGCTGGGAAGCCGGAGTGGGCTCGTGCGTCTGTTCATCGATTCCGCAGACGGAATCACCCTGGATGACTGCGAGCGCGTCAGTCATCAGGTGAGCGCCTTTTTCGATGTCGAGGATCCGATCCCCGGCCACTACGTGCTCGAAGTCTCGTCGCCCGGAGTTAACCGGCGATTGAGGAAGCCGTCGGACTTCGCTCGTTTCCAGGGTGAGCGGGCGAAAGTAGAGCTTATCCAGCCGCTGGAGAGCGGCCGGCGACGATTCACCGGGACCATCTCGAAGGCCGGCGAAGAAGATTTTTCGATGGAGGTGGATGGTCAGACCTACCGTCTCCGGTTTGATGATGTGGATACCGCGCGCCTCGCGCCGGAAATCAACGTGTAGCGAGCAGATTATGTCCATGAACAAGGAAATCCTGATGGTCGTCGACGCAGTCTCTAACGAGAAGGGCGTCGAGAAAGACATCATTTTCGAGGCCATCGAGGCAGCATTGGCTTCAGCCACCCGCAAGCGCCACGGCGATGATATCGACGTGCGAGTCGCAATCGATCGGGAGAGTGGTGACTACGAGACTTTCCGCAGGTGGCTGGTCTTCGAGGACGAATCTACCGAGCTCGAATTTCCCGACCGGGAGCTGCGGATGCAGGATGCCGTAGATGTGAATCCCGAGGCTGAGCCGGGCGGCTTCGTAGAGGAGCCTATGGAATCCATCGCCTTCGGGCGTATCGCCGCTCAGACGGCCAAACAGGTCATCGTTCAGAAGGTTCGGGAGGCCGAGAGAGCCCAGGTGGTCGAGGAGTTCGAGGGCCGGGTCGGTGAATTGCTCAGCGGGCTGGTAAAGCGCGTTGACCGGAACGGTATCTATGTTGACCTGGGGGGCAACGCCGAGGCCTTCATATCGCGGGAAGACATGATACCGCGGGAGCCCGTGAGGCCGCAGGACCGCATCAAGGGTCTGCTCCGGGAGGTCCGCTCGGAGCCCCGGGGCCCGCAGCTGTTTCTTACTCGTACGTCACCGGAATTCATGATCGAGTTGTTCAAGATCGAGGTTCCGGAAGTTGGCCAGGGCCTGATCAAGATCCTTGGCGCCGCCCGGGATCCCGGACTCAGAGCCAAGATTGCAGTACGCAGCATGGATCAGCGTATAGATCCTGTCGGCGCCTGTGTCGGAATGCGGGGTTCGCGGGTACAGGCAGTTTCCAACGAGCTTGCCGGTGAGCGGGTGGACATCATCCTGTGGGATGAGAATACGGCCCAGTTCGTGATCAACGCCATGTCCCCGGCCGAAGTCGTGTCCATCGTTGTCGATGAGGAACTCCACAGTATGGACGTGGCGGTCGACGAGGAGAAACTCTCGCAGGCGATCGGCAGGGGCGGGCAGAACGTCCGTCTTGCCAGTGAGCTGTCCGGCTGGGAGTTGAACGTGATGACAGCCGAGGACGCCGAAGACAAGAGCGAGCGCGAATCCAAGGAAGTCGGCGAGCTATTCATGAAACTGCTTGACGTCGACGAAGAGATTGCCCTGATCCTCGTTCAGGAGGGCTTTTCGACGATTGAAGAGGTCGCCTACGTGCCCGCGGCAGAGCTTGTCGAGATCGAAGAGTTCGACGAGGGCATCGTCGAAGAGCTGCGGAATCGTGCCCGTGATGTACTGATCACCCAGGCTATCGTGACTGAGGAAGCGATTGACGAAGCCGAGCCCGCAGAAGACCTGCTCTCCCTGGAGGGGATGACTAAGGATCTGGCCTATGTTCTTGCCAGCAAGGGCGTAGTGACCCGCGAAGATCTTGCTGAGCAGGCTGTCGACGATCTGGAAGATATAGAGGATCTCGACCCGGAGCGCGCCGCCGAGTTGATCATGGCTGCACGGGCTCACTGGTTCGAGGAAGCCGAGAAGGCAGAGAGCGCTTGATTTCGAGGACGCAATATCTATGAGTGACGTCACCGTTACACAGTTCGCAGAAGTGCTGAAGGTCCCCGTGGACCGGCTGCTCTCGCAGCTGGAAGAGGCCGGCATCAAGGTCGGTGGGCCCGAGGACACGATCAGCGACGATGCCAAGCTCGAGCTGCTCACGTTCCTGAGGCTCAGCCATGGCCGCAAGGAGGCCACAGCGGCGCCCCGGAAGATCACGCTGAAGCGCAAGTCACAAAGTGAACTGCGCCAGTCAGCCGGCCAGGGCCGTGCCCGCATGGTCAATGTCGAAGTGCGCCGCAAGCGTACTTACGTCAAGAGAGACGTGCTGGAGGAGCAGGCGAAACAACAGCAGGAGGAGCTGGATCGCCAGCGCAACGCTGAGGAAGAGGCTAAGCTCGCCGAGCAGCAGGCGGAGCAGGACAAAGAGAATCAGCGACTTGCGGAGCAGCACGCGAAGCAGGCCGCGGAAGAACTCGAAGAGCGCAAGAAACTGGAAGAAGAGGCCAGGCTGACGGCCGAGGCAGAGGCACGTCAACTGGCGGAAGCGGAGGCCAAGCGCCAGCAGGAGGAGAATGCCAGAAAGGCTGCCGAGATCAGCAAACGCGCCAAGGAGCGCAAGCAGAAGGATGCTGCCGGCGTGACACGCTACGGGCGCAAGGAATTGCATGTAGCGGGCGCGAAGAGCGGCCGGCGCCGGAAGCGCACTCCACATCGCAGACACGTATCGGTTTCGGTCGAGGCCCGTCATGGGTTCGAGAGGCCGACTGCGCCTGTTGTCCGGGAGGTAGCGCTACCCGAGACCATCACGGTCGCTGAGCTTGCCCAACGCATGGCGGTGAAGGCCGGTGAAGTCATCAAGGCGATGATGGGCATGGGCGTAATGGCCACGATCAACCAGATCATTGACCAGGACACGGCCCAGATTGTCGTTGAGGAGATGGGCCACAAGCCCAAGCTGCTAAAAGAGGATGAGCTCGAGGACGTCGTGGTCGAGGCCGCTAAGGTCGAAGGTGACGCCATACAGCGTGCGCCCGTCGTGACGATCATGGGGCACGTTGATCACGGCAAGACTTCGCTGCTCGATTACATTCGTCGCAGCCATGTCGCCGAAGGCGAGGCCGGCGGAATAACGCAGCACATCGGCGCCTATGTCGTGGATCTCGAAAAGGGCAAGATCACCTTCCTGGACACGCCGGGCCATGCGGCCTTCACTGCGATGAGAGCCCGCGGGGCCCAGGTCACCGACCTCGTGATCCTGGTGGTTGCGGCCGATGACGGCGTCATGCCACAGACCGTCGAGGCGGTCCAGCATGCGCGTGCAGCCGGCGTGCCGCTGCTAGTCGCCGTCAACAAGACAGACCGTCCGGATGCCGATCCGGATCGGGTCAAGAATGAACTATCTCAGCACGATGTCATTCCCGAGGATTGGGGCGGTGACACAATGTTTGTCCACGTGTCAGCAAAGACCGGCGATGGCATCGATAGTCTGCTGGAGGCGATCCTGCTGCAGTCCGAAGTGCTGGAACTCACCGCGGTCGCTGATGGTCCTGCCAGTGGCGTCGTTATCGAGTCGAGCCTTGAGAAGGGCCGGGGCGCGGTAGCTACCGTATTGGTCTACCAGGGGTGTTTGCGCCTCGGTGACTCAGTCCTGGCCGGCCAACAGCATGGGCGAGTTCGGGCAATGTTTGACGAGAACGGCCAGCCCGTGGAAGAGGCCGGTCCATCGACTCCGGTGCAGCTCCTGGGTTTGTCGGGTACGCCGATGGCTGGTGACGACCTGGTCGTGCTGACCGATGAGAGGAAGACCCGTGAGGTCGCCGAGCACAGGCGCGGCAAGAACCGCGACGTCAAGCTCGCACGGCAGCAGGCGGCGCGTCTCGAGGACGTCTTCACGAAGATGGAGGAAGGCGCCACCAGTTCGGTACAGTTGCTGATCAAGGCTGACGTGCAGGGCAGTGCTGAGGCGCTGCGCGATGCACTGATGAAGCTGTCGGGCGATGAAGTGACGGTCAACGTGATCGGTAGCAACGTCGGGGGCATCACCGAGTCAGACGTCAACCTGGCAGCTGCTTCCGAGGCCATTGTCATCGGCTTCAATACTCGTGCCGATGCAGCGGCTCGTGCTGCGATCAAGGAAACCGGCGTGGATGTGCGTTACTACAGCATCATCTACGAGGCTATCGACGACGTAAAAGCGGCGATCGTCGGCATGCTGTCACCGGAGATCAGGGAGCAGATCGTCGGACTCGCCGAGGTACGCGACGTTTTCCGTTCACCCAAGTTCGGCCAGGTTGCCGGATGCATGGTCGTAGACGGGTACGTGCGGCGCAACAATCCCATCAGAGTACTGCGGGACAACGTAGTCATCTTCGAGGGGGAACTGGAGTCGCTGCGCAGGTTCAAGGATGACGTCAATGAGGTCCGTGCCGGGACTGAGTGCGGCATCGGCGTCAAGAACTACAACGACGTCTCCGCGGGTGACCAGATCGAGTGTTACGAGCGCATCGAGGTCGCACGTACGCTGTAGGTTCCCTGAGGCCGGGATCGTGCATAAATCGGAATGAGCAAGGAGTTTGCCAGAACCCGGCGCGTCGCCGAGCAGATGCGTCGATTGCTCAGCGAGATCGTCCGTCGCGACATCAAGGACCCCAGAATTCAGTTCCTGACCATCACTGGCGTGGATGTTTCCGGTGACATGTCACATGCCAAGGTGTTCTTCAGCCTGCTGGAACCCGATGCGGATCCCGGGCCCGCCGAGACCGCTCTCGCCAAGGCTGCGGGCTTCATGCGCTCTCACCTCGGCAAGGCCATGCATATCCGCCAGATCCCGCAGCTGCATTTCATCCATGACACCAGCATGGCTGAGGGGGCGAGGATCACTTCACTAATCGACGACGTCCTGGATAAGGATCCGGACCCGGAAAGCAGTCATGACTGAGGGCGCGGGCACTGCCAACGACGCAGACTCCGTTTCCCGGAGGGCGCACGGTCCACGCGCCCGGCGCGGATACCGGGACATCGACGGTATCCTGGTGCTGGACAAGCCAATCGGACTCAGCTCCAATGCCGCGCTACAGGCGGCAAGACGGATCTTCTCCGCCAGGAAGGCCGGACACACCGGCAGTCTCGACCCGCTCGCGAGTGGCGTGCTGCCCTTGTGTTTCGGCCAGGCCACAAAGGTGAGCGGCTGGCTTCTTGATGCCGCCAAGACCTACGAGGTAACTGCCAGGCTGGGGGTCCGTACTGACACGGGTGACTCTGACGGCCAGGTTGTCGAGGAGTCGGAATGGCGCCACGTTGATGCCGACCGGATCAATCAGGCCCTCGTCGAGTTTCGCGGTGAGATCGAGCAGGTGCCCCCCATGTACTCGGCGCTCAAGCATCAGGGCCGGCGTCTCTACCAGATGGCGCGGGAAGGCAAGGTTGTGGAGCGCCCGCCCCGCAAGATCCGGATCACCGAGCTGGAGATTCTCGATTTCGAGAAAGACTCTTTGCGGCTGCATGTCTCCTGTTCGAAGGGTACTTACGTGAGATCCCTGGTCGAAGACCTTGCCCTGAGGCTCGATACACTCGGCCACGTCACGGCCCTCAGGAGGATCGTAGCGGGGCCGTTCGACGCGAGCATGATGGTTACCATTCAGCAAATTGAATCAGCGGCGGCTAAGGGCCAGGATGCGCTGGATCAGCTGCTCTATTCCGCGGATGCTGCCGTACCGCAGCTGTCGGCCGTCAATCTGGACAGCGACAGTGCCCATCGGCTGTGTCGTGGCCAACGCCTGATGCTTGCCGACCCGGCAGCGGTCGGGCGCGTCCGCATTTATGGCCCGGAGGGCGTGTTCCTTGGCCTGGGCGAACTGAATGATTCGGGGACCTTGTCCCCAATCAGGCTGTTTAATGTGCCCGCGTCGAATCCGGGATCGGAAGATTCCGGAACACTCCCGGGGCCGTCTTGTTAGCCAGGGCCTTACAGAGGTAAAATGACTGGCTGTTTTGGCGCCATTGCCATTAACTCTCGGAGATATTGATGCCTCTCAATAGTGATCGTAAACAGGAAATTATCGAAGAATTTCGGCGGGCTGGAACCGACACCGGCTCTCCCGAAGTCCAGGTTGCTCTTCTGTCGGCAAGAATCAATGAGCTCACTGCCCATTTTGCCGATCACAAGAAAGACCATCACTCACGCCGCGGTCTGCTTCGTATGGTCAATCAGCGGCGCAAGCTGCTGGACTACCTCAAGCGGAACGATCTGGCGCGCTACCAGGAGCTGATCTCGCGTCTGGGTCTGCGCCGATAACACCGCTCCGGCGCCACCAGCGCCGTATATGCATAAACGTTGCCACAGGTACATACAGTGAAGCCGATCAAGAAATCATTTCAGTACGGTGACCATACGGTCACCATGGAGACCGGCGAGATCGCTCGCCAGGCAGACGGGGCCGTCCTCGTCACCATGGCGGACACCGTCGTCCTCGTGACGGCCGTAGGCCGCAGGGAGGCCAGGGAAGGTCAGTCGTTCTTTCCCCTGACCGTCAATTACCAGGAGAAGACCTACGCTGCGGGACGTATCCCGGGCGGATTCTTCAAGCGAGAAGGGCGCCCGAGCGAGAAGGAGACGCTGACTTGCCGGCTGATCGATCGACCGATCCGTCCGTTGTTCCCGAAGGGGTTTCTCAACGAAGTTCAGGTCATAGCGACCGTTGTCTCGTCGAATTCGGATGTCGATCCGGACATTCCAGCCATGCTCGGCGCGTCGGCCGCGCTGATGATCTCTGGTATCCCGTTCAAGGGACCGATCGCGGGTGCCCGCATCGGTTACAAGGACGGAGCGTACATCCTGAACCCGACCAACACGGACCTCGCCGGTTCGGCGCTTGATCTTGTAGTGGCCGGTACCGAGAACGCGGTCTTGATGGTCGAAAGCGAGGCCAGCGTTCTTTCCGAAGAAGTCATGCTTGGCGCTGTGATGTTCGGTCACGAGCAGATGCAGACGGCAATTCAGGTGATCAAGGAGCTGGCCGCGGAGGCAGCCAAGCCATCCTGGAACTGGGAGGCGAACGAAGGTAATCCGGAACTCGCCGACGCGGTGGCCGGAATCGTCGAGGCCCCGCTCGGAGAGGCCTACCGTATCACCGAGAAGCAGAGCCGCTACGGGCGCATCGACGAATTGCGTACGGCGGCCTATGAAGCGCTGGCTGACGGCGAGGACGCCAAGTGGGCTCACGACGACGTCAAAGCAGCGTTTGGCAAGCTCGAGAGCCAGATCGTTCGGGGGCGGGTCCTGTCTGGTGAACCGCGCATCGATGGCCGTGATCATCGCACCGTGAGGGACATCGACGTCCGGGTTGGCGTTCTGCCGCGGACCCATGGCTCGGCGCTCTTCACTCGGGGAGAGACCCAGGCAATCGTGACGACGACCCTGGGCACGGGCCGCGACGCGCAGATCATCGACGCCCTCGAAGGCGAACGTAAAGACGCGTTCATGCTGCACTACAATTTTCCGCCCTACTGCGTGGGTGAGACCGGGTTCATCGGTTCGCCCAAACGGCGGGAGATCGGCCACGGAAAGCTGGCTCGACGCGGCATACAGGCTGTCATGCCGGACATGGAGGCCTTCCCCTATGTCATGCGGGTAGTTTCCGAGATCACGGAGTCGAACGGATCGAGTTCGATGGCATCGGTGTGTGGTACCAGCCTGAGTCTGATGGACGCGGGCGTGCCGATTGCTGCGCCGGTGGCAGGTGTCGCCATGGGGCTGGTCAAGGGCGAGAGCAACTACACGGTCCTGACCGACATCCTGGGCGACGAAGATCACCTGGGAGACATGGACTTCAAGGTGGCCGGCACTTCAGACGGCATTACCGCTCTGCAGATGGACATCAAGATCGACGGCATCACCCGTGACATCATGCAGGATGCACTTGATCAGGCCCGCGAGGCTCGTCTGCACATTCTCGGCAAGATGAACGAAGTCATCGACCAGCCGCGCGACAAGATGTCGGATTGGGCCCCAACTATCATGTCGTTCAAGATCGACCCGGAGAAGATCCGCGATGTGATCGGCAAGGGCGGAGCGGTCATCCGGTCCATCACCGAGGAGACCGGTGCGACGATCGACATCGAGAACGATGGCACCGTCAAGATCGCCTCAGTCGACGGCGACTCAGGCCGCGAGGCCCGACGCCGTATCGACCTGATTACTGCCGAGGTCGAGGTGGGTCAGATCTACGAGGGCACCGTGGCGCGACTGATGGATTTCGGGGCATTCGTCACGATCCTCCCCGGGAAAGACGGCCTGGTCCACATCTCGCAGATCTCCGAGGAACGCGTCGAGCGCGTCAGTGACAAGCTCAAGGAAGGCGACCACGTCAGGGTAAAAGTACTCGAGGTTGATCGCCAGGGCAGAGTGCGACTCAGCATGAGGGGGCTTGACGCCGCCTGATGAGCGCATAAGGTCGGGTTCCAACGCGACGTAAGAGGGCTCCCTTTGGGGCCCTCTTTTTTTGTCCGGTCGCTCGATCATGGACTTAACTAATTGATAAGCAAAAAAAAGCCCCCTCAAGGAGGGGGCTCAATAGGACGCATAAAGCGACCATATGGAGGAGTCGATAGTGATGATGCAATGCATCATTGATGCATTGCACAATACCGCTCCTGATGTAGCGTGTCAAGCCTTTTCAAACAGGGATTCGGATGGCCAGATAAGGCTATTTACCTGAGGAGATGCCTACTTTGCGGACTTCGAAGTCGGTTTCTTGCCGGTTCGCTTCTTGGGCCGCTTTTCGGCCTGGCCCGACGGGCTCTCATCACTGTGATCGTCGCCACGGCCTGAAGGCGAAATGGTCCGGATGATCTCGTCCTGAACCGCCTTCCAGCGTTGGAAGTTCTTCTGGGTGATGTCGGTCACGACCCCCACCGGATCCAGTCCGACGACGCTCTTGACGCGATCCCTCACGTGCTGCTGCTGACTCATGAACATCTTGATGCTTTGATCAAGATAGCTGCCTACGAAGCCTTGCATCGCTCCCCCGTAGGATCGGATCACGTGCGACAGGAAATCGCGGCTCATGATGGGATCGCCGCTCTGTTCCTGTTCGCTGATGACCTGCAGGAGAATGCTTCTAGTGATGTCATCACCGGTCTTCTTGTCGATCACGACAAGATCGACTTTCTCGAGTACGAGACGACGGATATCCGCAAGCGTGATATAGCGGCTCTCTTCCGTGTCGTAAAGTCGTCGATTCGGGTACTTCTTTATCGTTCTGGTTTCGCTCATGGTGAGTCAGTCCCGTTGTCTCGTCCAAATCCGGTCCCCTACCGCCAGCGTGCGGCGGTAGGGAAGTCTTGTGCTGCGTTAGTGCTGCGCAGCAATTGAGTGCAAAGATAGTACATTTCTACCATTATTCCAAAGCACTAGCGCCGCCGGATGCTGATTCCATCGTCGAACCGCATGAGCGGTCGGGCCATTTATCGATTGCCCAGGAGAGTTGCTCTGTGACCGCAGCATGCCTTTGCTCAGCCTCTGGAGAGAGATGCAGAAATGCCAGTGCGCTGTGTAGCAATTCAGGCGTGCGCGCCAGATCAAGGGGTAGGGCACCCGTCTGTTTGCTAAGCTTTTCTCCTGCGGGTGTCTTCACCAGCGGCAAGTGAAGATAGTCGGGTGTCGTCAGACCCAGCACTTGCTGCAAGTAAATCTGGCCTGGCGTCAGTTCCAGCAGGTCCTGCCCGCGAACCACTTCGGTGATCTCTTGTTCCGCATCGTCGACGACGACGGCCAGTTGGTAGGCGTACAGGTCATCGCGACGGCGTAACGCGAAGTCTCCGCCGACTTCGGCGATATTCTGACAATAGCTACCGACTTCCCGGTCTTCGAACTGTATCGCGACCGAGGGCACATTCAGGCGTATAGCCGGCCGACGCCCTGGGTGGCTGACACCCTCCCTGCAGATGCCCGGATATCGGGTCGACGCGCTGCCGGTATGCCGCAGATTGTGGGCCCGGATCTCGCTGCGCGTGCAGGTACACGGGTAGGCGTTGCCCTGGCGGATCAGGTCGCTGACGACAGAGCGATAAGTATCGTATCGGCTGCTCTGGTAAAGGAGGGCACCGTCCCACTCGAGCCCGAACGATTCGAGGGCCGCAAGGATCTGCGCCGTGGCGCCGGGCTGTTCCCGTGGAGGGTCAATGTCCTCTATCCGGACCAGCCACTCTCCTTGTACTGAGCGCGCCTGTAGAAAGCTGCCCACTGCGGCGACCAGCGATCCGAAGTGCAGTGGTCCTGTCGGAGACGGAGCGAAGCGCCCCCGATATTGGCCGGTATCGGCGCCTGAACTCACCGGCGACTTCTCATACCTGCAAAGGGAAAAGACGTGCAGGCGTTCGAGCTATCGGTCGTCCCAGTCGCGATACTGCTTCTCGGCCAACTCACGGCGTTCCTGAGCTTCCACTGAGAGGGTCGCTACAGGCCGGGCTTCGAGGCGCTTCAGGCCGATTTCCTCACCGGTCTCAGCACAATAGCCATAGGAGCCGTCGTCTATGCGGGACAGGGCCGAGTCGATCTTCCGCAGGAGCTTGCGTTCGCGATCGCGGGTGCGCAGTTCGAGGCTGAATTCCGACTCCTGTGTGGCCCGGTCGTTCGGGTCAGGGAAGTTGGCGGCCTCATCTTTCATGTGGTGGACAGTGCGGTCAACCTCTTCCATGAGTTCCCGTTTCCAGGCCAGCAGAACCTGCTCGAAGTGTTCCAGCATCGCATCGCTCATGTACTCTTCCCGAGCCCGCTGCTTGTAGGGCTGGAAACCGTGGAGCGGTCCGTGGGCTCCAAACCGCCTAATGCCGGCAGTGCGCTTTGCCGCTGGCCGCTTCTTCGCCACAGGCTTCTTCTTCGCCACGGGCCGCTTCTTCGCCACAGGCTTCTTCTTCGCCACGGGCCGCTTCTTTGCCACAGGCTTCTTCTTCGCTACGGGCTTCTTCTTCGCCACGGGCTTCTTCTTCGCCACAGGCTTCTTCTTCGCCACGGGCTTCTTCTTCGCCACAGGCCGCTTCTTCGCCACGGGCCGCTTCTTCGCCACAGGCTTCTTCTTCGCCACGGGCTTCTTCTTCGCCGCGGGCTTCT
>CALDWW010000076.1 GCA_937924335.1 uncultured Gammaproteobacteria bacterium | reverse complement strand
CGCTTCCCATTAGCTTTCTTCTGAGTGTCTGCTTGCGACCCAAAGCAGGCGGTCAGTCTGTGCCGAACAGAGCGCGGCTGGACGAATCCAGCCAAGCGGCCTCGCTCTAATTTGGGTTAGAGCACTAGATCGACGACCTGAACCTCTCCCGCGATAACATTGACCGGATCTGAGAATGCCTGAAACCCAAATTGCCCATCGGGATCATTCGGATAATCATCGTCGCCGCTCTCATCCCATTCTCCTGAACAAGTGAAAGCGATCCGGTAGGTTCCGGCCGGAAGGAATGCAAAATGGTAGCGATACTCGCCGACGCCGGCATGCAGTTCGACGCGATCCGTCGCAACGGGGCCGGAAATACCGTCGGTATCCGATTCGGCGAAATCATCCGGTTGGCCGGCCGTGCCCTCGAAGAGATATACCCAATTGCCGCCTGACGCGGGATCACAATCCGGGTGATTGATATCCACCAAGGAAGCGTCGACAGTGCCGACCAGGCCGCCGGTGTCGTCCATTAGCATCAATCGAAGACCAGAATGGACCTCATAACGATCTCCCATCATCCCGCCCATGTGACGATGCTGGATGCCGTACCGAAGGTCGAAGTCGATGATGAACTCGGCATGCTCGTTATCTTGGATCTCGAATGGTTCACGCACGCGCAAGGCGTTCTCTTCACCTAATTGCAGCCCGTGCCGACCTCCGGAATGCGTTCCGACATGAGACTGTTGGAAGTCGATCCCGAGTTGCACCCACTCGTAGGTACCAGCGGGGACCAATGCGCGGTCCAGCAGATCATGTGTCACCCCATTCTGCAGTTCGAGCATCTCCACGTCTTGAGGACCACCGTGTAGCTCCAGTCGAGTGACCTGCCCATCGGCGTGACCCAAGTCAATGTGCGTGAGATGGAACACAACATCTTCGATGTCCTCCATCGGCCCGTCGGTAATCGCGACGGTCACCAGGCCGGTTTCGGCCGCACCGAGATCATCAGCTGGCGGCTGCGCAGCCGGCGAAGCGGAACCGCCGGAACCGCGGCCACCGCACGCGGTCAACAGAAAAGAAGATATCCATAATACAATCAAGAAGTTACGCGACATGATCATCAGATACTCCTCGCCGAACGGCGATGATCGATAAGCGATTTACGGTCGCACAGGAAGTCAGCCTATGGTTGGTGCAGAAGACTCGCATTGACATAGATCAGGAATATCTAATATTGCTGATGATGGATCGCTCCGGTAGGCGGAAAAAGAATATGGCTCAGCGATTGGCACGTCCGTTCCTGGCCGAAAGCAGCCACCAGGCGGCAGTCAACGCGAGGAATAAAAAAAAGGCCGCCATCAAGCGACCTCTCGTAAGCCTATACAGGGCTCCTGGAATTTGGCTCCCCCGGGGCGGACTCGAACCACGGACCTAGTGATTGACAGTCACCCGCGCAATCTGTCTCCGAGCCAGAAAGCTTAGGAACCCTTTGTGGATTACTAATGAGTCTCCTGGTTTTCGGCTGACACCGAACTTACTCCGCCCCCCCGAGTCTTCGCGGCTCTCTGGCCGTCAAGGACCGACTCTGTCCTGGAGCGAAAGCAGGTTGACAGATCGCTGAGTCTCTAGTTTCCGACTAGAAGGTCAAGGTGAATTTCGCACCGCCGCCGTCGTCCTTACTGACCCTGATAAAGCCGCCGTGTGCCGTCATGACCTGTCTCGCGAGTGCCAGGCCGACGCCCGAGCCCTCCGATTTGGTCGTGAAGAAGGGTACGAAGACTTTTCGCGCCAGGTCCTCCGGCACGCCGGGTCCATTGTCGCTAACTTCGATGATGACGTTGCCGCGACGATTCAGCCGACCAAACATCCGCAGCTCCGGCCTGTCGAGATTATTCGTCACTTGCCATGCATTACGCAGCAGATTTAGCACGACAGGCTCGAGCAGATCGCGATCGGCATAGACGTCGAGCCCCGCCGGCTCGACCTCAATCGATAGCGCTGTCTTGCCAGGTGGCCACTCCGCCTCCGCGAGTTGCCTTACAGAGTCGAACAAGTCCGTGATGCGAACACGCTTTTTCTCGGGCGGCGCCAGCCGTGTCAGCTGACGATAGCCGTGAACAAACTGCAGCAGGCTATCGGAGCGCCGTGCGACCGTATGGACGGCGTCGCGAAGATCTTCGAGATCCTCCGCCACGGGTGAAGTTCTCTCGGTCTGTGCGATCACGTCGTCGACGACCTGTTCGGCTGTCGCGGCGAGCGAGGTTATTGGGGTGATCGAATTCATGATCTCGTGCGTCAGCACGCGGACGAGATCCTGCCAAGCCTGTATCTGCGTGACATCGAGCTCGCTCTGGATGTCCTGCAGGGAAATGAGCCGGTGAATCTCGCCAGCGACGACGTTCTCGGTGACGGCTAGGGTCAGCTGGTATTCGACGCCCTCGACCGAGAACGTCACGAGCTGCCGTTTACCAGGAACAGCCTCGGCGACCGCGTCGTGAAAGCTGACGCCAAATTGTCGAAGATCACGCAAACGGATGACCTGCGACGCGCCAAACAGCCGTCGCGCGGCGTTGTTCTGGAGGGTGATCGAGTCATCCGGATGAATCGTCAGTAGCGGTACCGGAATGTGATCGATGAGTGCCCGCAATCGGCGCACCTCGATCTCCTGGTGGGCGCGCTTTTCATACATCCTGTCGAGAATGTCCGTAAAGGTGTCTCCCAGCTCGCCGAACCCCGTACCGAGATCGTCGAGAGTGAAGCGTTGCGAGTAGTCAGCGTACCGGGCCGCGTCGAGAAACCGGGCGACCTCCCTGTTCGTCTTGCCGACGAACCACCAGAGCTCGGCAGCCGTCAGGACCAGGATTCCGGCCGCGAGAATCGTCGCGCTGTGATAGCCGGGCTGGAGCAGCAGCCAGACGAGAGCAGAGACGGCCAACCCGACGAAGATGAGGCGGATCGCCAGGAGAGCCGAGAACCGCCTATAGATCATGTTTTTCCATTCGCCGGTACAAAGATGCGCGGGTGAGCCCCAGCTCTTTCGCGGCATGGGAAATGTTGAAACCATGCTTGCACAGCGCCTGGTGAATAGCCTCCTTTTCCATCTGATCCAGATTGAGCACCGTGGACACGGGGGCGGCAGCCTTATCAGTCGGAACCGGTGGCGTGTCGGCCAGTTGCAGATCCGCCGGCTCGAGGACATCACCCACTGCAAGAATCACGGCGCGCTCGATGGCATGTCGCAGCGCGCGTACGTTGCCCGGCCAGTCGTATTCGACCAGCGCTTTCTCGGCGGCTGCCGAGAAGGATTTCGCGGCCTTACGGTATTTTCGCGCATGGACCGCAACATAGTGCCGGGCGATCGGCAGAATATCGTCGCGTCGCTCGCGCAAGGGAGGCAGCGTGACTTCGACCGTGTTCAGCCGGAACAGGAGATCCGGGCGGAACCGTTGCGGGTCGTGAAGCACATCGGGCGCAACGTTGGTTGCGGCGACGATGCGCACATCGACGTCCTGCGACTTGTCCGAGCCGACCGGCGTTACCTGGCGTTGCTCAAGTGCGCTTAGTAATTTGGCTTGCAGGTGGATCGGCAGATTGCCGACCTCGTCGAGGAAGAGCGTGCCGCCGTCGGCGGCCTGAAAACGACCCAGACGGTCGTCGTTCGCCCCCGTGAAGGCCCCTTTCTTGTGCCCGAAGAGCTCGGACTCGAACAGCGTCTCGCTTATGGAGCCCAGGTCGACGGTGAGGAAAACCTCGTCCGATCGCGATGATTGACGGTGCAACTCGCGGGCGATGAGCTCTTTGCCGGTGCCGTTCTCGCCGAGGACCAGGACGTTGGCGTCGGTGGGTGCGGCACGCGCGACGATAGACAGGACATCGCGCATCTGTGGCGACCCGGAGATAATCGTATTGCCTTCGGGTGCGGCCGCCTCGACCAGAACGCGATTGGCGCCGCGTAGGGAGGCAGTCTCGACTCGACTCCGATGCAGCTCGACCGCAGCGGACAAAGTCGCCACGACCTTTTCGTTCTGCCAGGGTTTGGAGACGAAGTCGGTGGCGCCGCGTTTCATCGCCTCGACAGCGGTGTCGACGCCGCCGTGCGCGGTGATCATGACGACCACCATGCTGGGATCGATCGTCAGGATGCGCTCAAGCCACTCGAACCCCTGGCCGCCAGACGATTCGCCCGGTCCGAAGTTCATATCGAGCATGACCGTGTCGAAGACGTGCTGCCCGAGCAACTCGGGGATCTCCTCCGGCCGGCGGCAGGTGACGACCTCTCCGAAGTGTCGACGCAGCAACAGACGCCCTGCGGTCAGGATGTCCTCGTCATCGTCGACGATCAGAATCTTGGCCAACTCTGTCATTGTCTGACGCGCTCCAAGCTGTCCGGAATCGTACGATCAGTGTCCGCCAGCGTACAGTTTTCACTGAAACAATGGGAGATCTGAAGGTGCAATCTATATAAAACAGCATGTTACAGATTTGGCACGTCGCTTGCTGTCTACCATTTGAAAGCGCCATGAGACACAGCCCGCATCAGGCACAACTCAAAGAGAAGATCGTGAGCAAGGTGAGCCAAATCGCAACCAACAGCCCGGATCCCGCCGTCAGTATCTCTGGCCAGGCGATGGACCGCGTCGTCGCAAAACGGCGGCCGATCGGCCGGATCCTGGCGTATGTCGCGGCCGCCGTCGTGCTTGCGGCCTTCGTCTGGTGGCTGGCCACGATGCTCCTCGGAGGGCGCAGTCTCAGCGTCAATGCCCAGAAGGTCTTCGTTTCCCCTGTGACCGTTGGGACATTCGAGGACTTCATCCCGCTGCGGGGGCGGCTCGTCCCGCGCAGCACGGTTTACCTCGACGCGATCGAAGGTGGACGCGTTGAGCAAGTTCTGGTCGAGGACGGAACGCTGGTCGAGGCGGGCGATCCGATCGCGCTGTTGTCCAACACCAACCTGCAACTGGAGGTGCTGGGCCGTGAGGCGGCGGTTACCGAGCAGCTCAACAACATGCGCACGATCGAGCTGCAACTCGAACAGAACCGGTTGTCGCACAAGAGAAATCTCGTTGAGATCGACTATCAGATCGTTCGGCTGAATCGCAGCATCGAGCGGCAGCGCGAGCTGGCCGAGACCAATCTCGTCTCGCAGTCCGCCGTGGAAGAGCTTCAAGACGAACTCGAGTACTACCTGAGACGGCGGGAGGTCACGCTCGAGAGTCAGGAAACGGACGCCCGCATGCAGGTGCAACAGTTGCAGCAGCTGCGTGACGCCGGCGAACAGCTGCAGACCAGCCTGGCGTTCGCCCGCAAGAACCTGGAGGACCTGAACGTGCGGGCGCCGGTCGGCGGCAAGCTCTCCGGGTTCAACATCGAGGTCGGCGAGTCGATCGAGCGCGGCGGCCGTCTCGGCCAGATCGATGATCCGAACGGTTACAAGCTAAACGTGGATATCGACGAATTCTATCTCGGCCGGGTCGACCTGCAACAGGTCGCGGCGGCTGAACTCGGCAACCGAAGCTATGACCTGGCGGTCGCCAAGATCTACCCACAGGTCAATGGCGGTCAATTCGAAGTCGACATGGTGTTTGACGAAGAGCCGGCCGGGATTCGTCGCGGCCAGACCATGCAGGTCAGGCTTACGCTGGGCGACAACACCGATGCGGTCTTGATACCTAACGGCTCGTTCTACCAGGAGACCGGCGGCAACTGGGTGTTCGTCGTGTCGGCCGATAGCACTGAGGCCGTCAAGCGTTCGGTACGCCTGGGACGTCGCAACACAGATTTTATTGAAGTGCTCGACGGGCTGGAAGCCGGCGAGCGGGTTATTACGTCGCCGTACACCAGCTACGTCGGCATGGATCGTTTGACACTCGACTGATTCAAGGAGTTTCAGGAATGCTCAAGCTACACAACATGTACAAGGTGTACCGGACGGATGAAGTGGAGACCGTCGCGCTGAACGGCGTGAACGTCGAGATCAACCAGGGCGATTTCATCGCCGTGATGGGGCCGTCGGGGTGTGGCAAGTCCACACTGCTGAATATCGTCGGCCTGCTCGATAGCCCATCCGAAGGTGACTATTACTTCTTCGACGAGAACGTCGCCGGGTACTCGGAGAAGCAGCGAAGCGAGATCCGCAAGAAGAACATCGGCTTCATATTCCAGAGCTTCAACCTCATCGATCAGCTGAACGTCGCCGAGAACATCGAGCTGGCTCTGCTCTATCACGACATGCCGTCGGCAGAGCGGAAGCAGCGTGTCGCGGACGTGATGGACAGGATGGGGATCGCGCACCGCGCCAAGCACATGCCTGGCCAACTCTCCGGTGGCCAGCAGCAACGCGTGGCGGTTGCCAGAGCAGTCGTGGGGAATCAGCCCCTGATCCTGGCCGACGAGCCGACCGGAAATCTCGACTCGGCGCATGGTCAGGAAGTAATGGAACTGCTGCGTACACTAAATGCCGAGGGCACGACCATCGTCATGGTCACGCATTCGCCGGCGCATGCGGACTACGCACGTCGCACGGTCAATCTGTTCGACGGACACGTCGTCACGGACGCCTTGCGCGCCGCCTAGTGATCGCCGCTCTGTAACCGGGTAGGACTCTGATGTTTTGGAACAATCTGAAGATCGCGCTGAGGAATCTGCGCAAGAACAAGCTTTTCGCCTTCATCAATATTGCGGGTCTCGCATTGGGCATGACGATCTATGTGCTCGGCGGGCTGATCGTGAAGTACGAGAAGAATCATGACGCTTTTTTTGCCAACAGCGACAGGATCTACACGGTGGGTTCGATCGCCGCGCCAGAGCTAAATGTCGGCATCGATCAGCTCAACGCGACATTCTCTGCCGTCGGGCCAATCATCGAGTCCGAGCTAACCGATGTGGAAGTCGTCGCGCGCACCCTGCGTCGCGAGTTTCTTGTCACGCAGGGTGACAATAGTTTCTATCAGACCATCCTCTTTTCGGATCCTGCTCTCCTCGAGATATTCGATTTCGATTATGTCGGTGGAAGTGCCGACGCGCTAAACGACCCCTCGAGCATCCTGATCACCGAGACGACAGCGATCAAGTATTTCGGTGACACTGACGTCGTCGGGAAGGTCATCACCCTGGACAATCAACATGACTTTTACATCTCGGCGGTTATAGAGAATGTGCCCCAGAATTCGCACTTCAATTCGTCCATGGTGCTGGAAGGCCAGTTGGAGATCCTCGCTCCGATAAAGGCGCTGGGCCCGCTGAGGGACTTCGACGAGGCCGGAGAATGGAACAACTTGTCGCTGGGCAACATGACCTACGTCATGCTGCCGGCCGGCCTGGACGGCACCTGGCTGCAGACCCAGATGGACGGCATCTATGACCGGCTCCTACCCGAGGACCAGCATGAGGTGATCACCGCTTTCCTGATCGAGCCGTTGCAGCATGCCAATCTGGCGTTCTGGGATACGATCGGCATGCCGGTCATCACCGTCATTCAGCTACTGAGCTTCCTTGTCCTGCTCATCGCCTGCGTCAACTACACTAACCTGGCGACCGCGCAATCTCTCGGCCGCAGCCGTGAGGTCGGCATGCGCAAGACCATGGGCGCCGGACAGCATCAGCTGCTGTCGCAATTCCTGCTCGAAAGCCTAGTGATCGCGGCGATCTCCATGGTCGTGGCCATTGCCATACTCGAGGTAGTGATTCCGTTGCTTAACAACGCGTCGAACAAGGCCATGACGCTCGACTACACGCGGACGCTCCCCTGGTTGGTACTGACCACGGTACTGGTAGGCCTCTGCTCCGGCCTGTATCCGGCGTGGCTGATCACCCGGGCGAGCCCCATCGCCGCACTGCGTGACGAAGCGCGCAAGGGCAAGAAGGGCGCCAGGATGCGATCCGTAATGATCGGCGTACAGTTCGCGATCTCCGCGTTCATGCTGTCGACGGTAGCCATCTCCTACATGCAGAACCAGAGGGTGAAGGAGGCCAGCTATATCTTTCCGAAATCCGAGATATATACGCTGGCGCGGCTGGGCATCGACGATATCCGAGGTCGTCTCGACACACTCCGCAACGAACTGGAGGCGCTGCCTGACGTCGAATCCGTAGCGTTCTCGTCCCAGGTGCCGTTTGAGCAGAGCAACTCGCAGACCGGCGTTGCGGCGAAGCCGGGCGACGAGGCCGGCGCAGTCACGCTGATGATGATGCGAATGACGCCGGAGTTCCTGGATACCTACAACATTCCGCTGGTGGCCGGCCGGAATCTGAGCCGGGACATGGCGAACGACGAGTTTCTCAGTGACGAAACCGAGGTGCTGAACGTCCTCGTCAACGAGATGGCACTGGGGCAATTGGGCATCGCCTCTCCGCAGGAAGCGATCAACCAGCGGTTCTACGATCTTGACGTAGAAGACACGCTCAGAGAATACGTGATCGTCGGTGTCGTGCCGACGCAGAATATTCTCGGCCTGTTCAACGCCGAGAAGCCATGGGTCTTCTTCTATTCGGCCAGGAGCCTGAGGACCGGCTCGGTCAGGATCCGTGCCGGTGCCGATTTCATGGATACCGTTGGGGCCGTCGAGGACGTCTGGAAGCGCGTCATACCCGACTACCCGATGCAGGGCCGGTTCCTGGATGACGTCTTCAACGACGTCTACAAGGTACTCAAGTACATGAACATGGCGCTCGGCGGGTTCGCCTTTGTGGCACTGTCCCTGGCGATGGTCGGCCTCTTCGGTCTGGCCGCGTTCATGGCTGCCCAGCGAACCAAGGAGATCGGAGTGCGCAAGGTGCTCGGCGCCAGCTCGACCCAGATTGCGCGACTGCTCGTCTGGCAGTTCTCGAAGCCTGTCATGTGGGCCCTCGCGGTCGCTCTGCCGGCGGCGTTCTTCGCATCGAACAGCTATCTCGATTTCTTTGCGGAGCGCATCGAATCGCCAATCATAATCCTGCTGGGAACCGGGCTGATATCGGTACTGCTGGCGTGGAGCACCGTGGCGGGGCACGCCTACCGCATCGCCCGCGCCAATCCAGTGCTCGCGCTGCATTACGAGTAGCTGTGCGCCGTTAGCGATGATCGCGGGGTTCACTTGACTCCGCCACGAAAGAAGGTCGCCATCAGGCGACCTTCTTCGGGACTCTTGGCTCCCCGGGGCGGACTCGAACCACCGACCAGGTGATTAACAGTCACCAGTCTATGCTTGTTGGTCTCATGTGCTCAGCCGAGCTTTCTTTTCAAGCCAAAGGGTGCCATTTGTGATGTCACTACCAATATCCTCTGGAGATTCCTTCTGAACCTGCGCCAATAGCCCTGGGCGGTTAGTGGCCAAGCCTCCTGTATCGACAAATTCTCCTGCTTCCCCCATCATCGGGCGAGCCCAGGGGAGGCCATAACAACACCAATGTCGTTCTTCGAGGAACTCAAGCGCCGAAACGTCGCCAAGGTGGCGGCGCTCTATCTGATCGCCTCCTGGCTGCTGTTGCAGGTGACGGATGTACTTTCCTCGCTGCTGACGGTGCCGGACTGGACAGGCTCGCTGGTTGTCCTGCTGCTGATCCTGGGATTCTTCCCGGCGCTGATATTCTCCTGGGTCTACGAGATGACCCCGGAGGGGTTGAAGAAAGAGAAGGACATCGACCGCAGCCAGTCGATCACTCCGGAGACTGGTCACAAGATCAATATCCTGATCATCGTCATGGGCCTG
>CALDWW010000075.1 GCA_937924335.1 uncultured Gammaproteobacteria bacterium | reverse complement strand
CATCTCTTCGCCCGTGAACGGATTGATTCCCTTGCGAGACTTCGTGGCGGGCTTCTTGACGACGCGGACCTTTAGCAGGCCGGGCATCGTGAACTCGCCCGGGCCCCGGCGTCCGATGTTTCTCTTGATGATTGCGTGCAGATTGTCAAAGACGGCGCCGACGTCCTTGCGCGTCAGACCAGTCTTATCGGCGATCTGCCCGATGATCTGGCTCTTGGTAGGCGGCTTCTGCGCGGTCTGGGTCGATGCCTTTTTCTTGGCGGCCATTTTTTCCCCCTGGTAGTCCGGTTTAGGTTGGTTGTTGATGATGCCCGAAAAGTACCAAAAATACTGGTGTCACCCTTGCGGGTGTCGAGCCGATCGAGCGGCGGCTCATGTATGGTCGAACTATCTCTCCCTCAACTCGTATAGAACTGCTGACGGAACCGGACGCGGTAGGATTCCGATTCACCTTCAGGTTGCACACTGATATCGAAGATCAGGGTCTCCCGATTGGCGACACCTACTTCACCAATATAGTAGATTGCGTGGCCTTCCTCGATCTGCCGGATGTCCACGGACTTCAATTGCCCCGTCAGGTTGCTCGCGTCGACCTGGACCTTTGCGGCGACCGGCTGGCCGATCGTGCCTGGTTCCTTGCGTAGCACGCTGATGTTCAACATGGCCCTGTTCTCGCTGCGCTGAATCCCGTAGGCGCGCGCTACGTCTGGCGGCAACATTTCCGTAGCCTGGGCATTGTAATGCACGACGTAGTCGCCGAACTCGCTGAAGCTCTGACGGGTGATCTCTTGCGCGGCTTCGGCATCGTTGCCGTCAGCGGGTCCCGGACCGCAACCGGTGGCCGCTGTCGCGATCAGAGTGATGAGCAGAGATCGCCATCCATTCGATGTCATATGTCGGAAGCTCCGTTACGGTCGGTGCGCCTACGGCACAACACGGTAACTATAGCCTATTCGCACGCGTTTTAGTCTATGTGGCCCTGTACTTCCTCGGGGATCCTTCGCGGCGAATCGATTTCGACTACCTTGTTGCGGCTGCGGTGGCCGGATACAAGCCGTACGCTCGAACGAGTAACTCGAAATCGGGACGCCAGAAACTTGATCAGGGCTTCGTTCGCTGCTCCGTCAACAGGTGAGGAACGGACGCGGACCTTCATCCGGTCACCGACGACGCCTGCAAAGTCATCGCGACTGGAACGAGGCTGAATTCGTAACGTGCAAACCAGGCAGTGTTGCCGCCAGTGGCACGGCCTGGACACTGTCAGCGCAGCACACCAGGCAGCGGTATGGCCATGATCAGCGCCTGCAGGATGATGATCAGGAACAGGGGCGACAGATCGAGTCCGCCTATCGGTGGGATGACGCGCCTGAACGGCCTCAGGACCGGCTCGCAGATGCTTGTCAGCACGCTGCTCAACGGGTTGTAGCTGCCTGGATTGACGAAGCTCAATATCGCATAGATCAGGATTGCGAACACATACAGACGCAGCACGCTCACCACTGTCCGCAGCAGCGAGAAATAGAGCAACATGGCGATGCTCGGGTTAACCCCGGTCTTGAGGGGGATCAGCACGGCCGTGGCCAGTATCTCCAGGAGGAGCACCAGCACGACCGTGGCCATATCGAGGCCGCGCAGACCCGGTACTACTCGCCGCAACGGGACGATCAGGGGATTGGTCACCCGGACAATAAACTGCGACAGGGGATTGTGGAAGTCCGCCCGACCGGCTTGCAGCACGAAGCGGAGCATGAAACAGAGGATATACAGTTCGAACAGCGTCTCGGCGATAAAAATAAACGGTGCGCTCATGCCGTCCCCCTGCTCAGGCCTGACCGAATTCGTCGGCGAGTTGCCCCGCGCGATCACAGGCCGCACGGACAGCTTCCCCGATAGCCGCAGGTACGTTTCTGGTCTGCAGCACGGCGAGCGCTGCGGCCGTCGTACCGCCGGGAGATGTCACTCGTCGGCGAAGGTCGGCTACATCATCGTCCGATTCAAGGGCCATTCGCGCCGCTCCCAGGGCAGTCTCCTGGGTCAGCAGACGCGCGGCTTCCGGCGCCAGGCCCAGTTCTACGCCGGCCCGGGTCATGGCCTCCATCAGCAGGAAAAAATAGGCGGGCCCACTGCCTGACACGGCGGTCACCGGATCCAGCAGGGCTTCTTCTTCGACCCATATTACGGCTCCGGACGAACGCATGACGTTCTCAGCTATCTCGCGCTGTTCCGCGGAGATCGACTGGTCGGCGTGCAGCCCCGAGACTCCGCAACCCAGCAGCGCCGGCGTGTTGGGCATGGCCCGGATAACGAGTGCCCCCGTTGACAGCCACCGCTTGAGCTGATCTTCGCGTATGCCTGCGATCACAGAGATATAGAGTGCGTCAGGCGCGGACGACCCGAGCCCCTCAAGCGCCTGGGCCGCGGCCTGTGGTTTGACCGCCAGGACGATGACATCGGCGCCGGTCACGGCCTGTTGATTACTGTCGGTCGTCTGGATACCGAATCTCTGCCGCAGCCGCTCTCTCTGCTGCGGGTCCGGGTCGGATACACGGAACTGTTCCGGACGGCAGCCGCCGGAGATCAGGCCGCCGATCAGGCTGCCGGCCATGTTGCCGCCGCCTATGAATGTGAATACCAGGTCTTGTTTCATAAATCCGTCACGCAGCCCTCGGTCGCGCGGCCGCTCAATGTGGGAAGAATATAGTCCGGAGTCATTCGGCTCCAGTACCAGGGCGTGGACCGAACAGAGCTGTGCCGATACGCAAGAGCGTGGCTCCTTCGGCGACTGCTGCTTCCAGATCGGCGGACATCCCCATGCTAAGCGTGTCGAGCTGCAGGCCTCCGGCCACCAGTTCGTCTCTCATTTCCCGCAGATGGCGGAAATAGCCGCGCTGTATCTCGAAATCATCTGACGGTGGCGGAATAGCCATCAGCCCGCGCAGGCGCAACCGATCGAGTCCCGCGATCTCTGTCGCAAGATCGGCCAGTCCGGCGGGCATGACACCACCCTTGCCGGGCTCCGACTCCAGGCACACCTGTATGCAGACATCCAAGGGTGGGGCGTGGAACGGCCGCTGCGCGTCCAGGCGGCGGGCAATCCTTGCCCGATCCACAGACTGTACCCATTGAAATCGTTCCGCTACCAGCCGCGTTTTGTTGCTCTGCAGATGGCCGATGAAATGCCAGATCAGATCCAGGTCCCTGGTCTGATCCATCTTGTCGATCGCCTCCTGCACGAAGTTTTCTCCGACATAATGCTGGCCCGCGGCGACCGCTTCGCGGATTGCCTCCGCAGGATGGCGTTTGCTCACCGCAAGCAAAGTAATTTCTTCAGGATTTCGGCCAAATTCCTGACATGCCGTGGAAATCCTCGATCGGAGGTCAGCAAGCCTGAGTGAGAAATGCGTCATGTTTTGCGTCGATCGGCTTCGCTATACTCTGCCCAGCGTATTGACATAACGTGTCGGTACGCGGTGAAGGAAAGCATATACCGAAGGAGCCCTCATGGCCGTCGAGATTGACCAGCTGCTCGCATTCGCCGTAAAGAACAATGCGTCGGACCTCCACATGTCGGCCGGCGTGCCGCCGATGATCCGTGTGGACGGTGACATCAAGCGCATCAACATGCCGGAGCTTACCCACAAGGAAGTTCACAGCATGGTCTACGACATCATGAACGACAAGCAGCGTAAGGCCTATGAGGAGTTCTTCGAGACCGATTTCTCGTTCGAGATCCCCGATCTGGCCCGCTTCCGGGTCAACGCATTCAATCAGGCGCGTGGCGCGGGCGCCGTGTTCCGCACCATCCCGGCCGACATCCTGACCCTTGAAGATCTGGCGGCGCCCAAGATATTCAAGGACATCGCCATGTACCCGCGCGGCATCTGCCTGGTGACCGGCCCGACCGGTTCGGGCAAGTCCACGACGCTTGCGGCGATGATCGATTACGTAAACGACAATCGTCCCGATCACATCCTGACGATCGAGGATCCGATCGAGTTCGTCCATCAGAGTAAGCGCTGCCTGATCAACCAGCGCGAGGTTCATCGGGACACGCTGGGGTTCAATGAGGCCTTGCGTTCCGCTCTTCGCGAAGACCCCGACGTAGTCCTGGTCGGTGAGATGCGAGACCTGGAGACCATCCGACTGGCCCTGACCGCCGCAGAGACCGGTCACCTGGTTTTCGCGACCCTGCACACGAGTTCCGCCGCCAAGACCATCGACCGTATTGTCGATGTGTTCCCGGCCGGCGAGAAAGATATGGTCCGATCCATGTTGTCGGAGTCGCTGCGCGCCGTGATCTCCCAGACTCTCCTGAAGAAGAGCGGCGGCGGGCGGATCGCGGCTCACGAGATCATGATCGGCACAGCGGCGATCAGGAATCTCATCCGGGAAGGCAAGATCGCCCAGATGTACTCCGCTATCCAGACCGGACAGAACGTCGGCATGCAGACGCTTGATCAGTGCCTCCAGGACCTCCTGGCCAAGGGCCTCGTGACTCGCGAGGAGGCCCGCTACAAGGCGCAGAACAAGGAGGCGTTCTAGGACGGCCCGCATGACCTCAGGGCGAGGTTCGCGTCCACTCAGGCGCGGCTTCTCCGGGTGACCGAGTGACCAACCACGGGACAGAAACGAAATGGACAGAGACCAATCAATTCGACTGATGCAGGACCTGCTCCGCCGCATGAAAAAGGTGGACGGTTCGGACCTGTTCATCACTGCCGGGTTTCCACCGGCGATCAAGGTGGACGGTCAGATCAAGCCAGTGAGCGAGCAGCCTCTCGATGCCCAGCAGAGCAGCTCCCTGGTGCGGGCGATCATGAACGATCGGCAGACCAAGGCCTTCGATGCGACCAAGGAGTGTAACTTCGCGATCTCGCCGGCGAATATAGGCCGCTTCCGTGTCAGCGCGTTCATCCAGCAGGGCCATGTCGGCTGTGTCTGTCGGACGATCAACACCGAGATCCCGACCCTCGAGGAGCTGGATCTGCCGCCCATTCTCAAGGATATCGTCATGACCAAACGTGGTCTGGTGATCCTGGTCGGCGGCACCGGTACCGGTAAGTCGACCACGCTGGCGGCCATGGTCGGTCACCGTAACGAGAATTCACATGGTCATATCATTACGATCGAGGACCCGATCGAGTACGTGCACGAGCATCGAGGCTGCGTCATCACCCAGCGTGAGATCGGCGTCGATTGTGACGGCTGGCACGTGGCGCTGAAGAACACGCTGCGTCAGGCGCCTGACGTGATACTGATCGGTGAGATAAGAGACCGGGACACGATGGAGTACGGCATTCAATTTGCCGAGACCGGACATCTCTGCCTGGCGACTCTGCACGCCAACAGCGCCAATCAGGCTCTCGACCGGATCATCAATTTCTTCCCCGAAGAGAAGCGTGATCAGTTGCTGATGGATCTGTCTCTGAACATGAAAGCATTCGTGTCTCAGCGGCTCCTTCCGCGGGAGAGTGGATCCGGCCGCATCGCGGCCATGGAAGTCATGCTCAACTCGCCGCTCATCGCCGACCTGATCTTCAAGGGCGAGGTCGCCCAGATCAAGGAAGTGATGGCCAAGTCCACCCGCCTCGGGATGCGGACTTTCGATCAGTCTCTGTTCGATCTTTATGAGGAGGGCGTGATCTCCTATGAGGAGGCCTTGCGCAACGCCGATTCGATGAACGAGGTGCGCCTGAGGATCAAGCTCGAAAGCAAGCGCGGCGCCAAGGACATCGACTCCGACAAGTTCGAGTTGGTCGACGACGAGAACGAGGACGCCTACTTCAAGGCCGAGAAAGACAAAGACCGGGAAATGAGTTTCCCGAACGCAAAATAGTTAGCAGGGATATCGATGGACATCAAACCGCTCCTCAAGCTGATGGCGGAGAAGAACGCCTCGGATCTGTTCTTCACCCCCATGGCGGCGATCAAGATCAAGATAGAGGGGCAGATCATGTCCCTGGGCAAGGACCTGCTGACGGTTGATCAGGTCCGCGACGCCGCCCACAGCATCATGAACGAGCACCAGAAGGATGTCCTTGAGCGCGAGCTCGAGATCGACTTCGCTATTTCTTTGCAGGGAATGGGCCGGTTCCGCGCCAACGTATTCCGGCAGCGCGGTAACCTGGCCATGGTGCTGCGCTTCGTGACCCTGGACGTACCGCGGCTCGACGACATCCGGGTCCCGCCTATCCTCGAGAAAATGACGATGCGCAAGCGCGGTATGGTGCTGATGGTCGGGGCGACCGGCTCAGGAAAGTCCACGACCATCGCGGCGATGATCAACCATCGTAATGAGCACACCGCCAACCACATTGTCACGATCGAGGAGCCCATCGAGTTCCTGCATCCTAACAAACAGTCCATCGTCAACCAGCGTGAGCTGGGGTTGGACACCAAGTCCTATGCCCGCGCGCTCAAGAGCGCCATGCGTGAGGCGCCGGACGTTGTCGTGATCGGTGAGATCCGGGATCGGGAGACCATGCAGGCGGCGATCACCCTGGCCGGAACGGGTCACCTGTGCGTCGCCACCCTGCACGCCAACAACGCATCCGAGACTCTCGACCGTATCATCAACATGTTCCCGCAGAATCAGCACCAGCAGCTGTTCATGGATCTGTCGCATTACCTGAATGCGATCGTGGCGCAGCGACTGGTCATCGGCAAGGACAAGAAGCGACTGCCTGCCGTAGAAGTGCTGATCAACACCCCGCACGTCTCCGATCTGACTATGAAGGGCGATGTCACAGGTGTGAAGGAAGCGCTGATTGAGAGCCTGGAGGAGGGTATGCAGAGTTTCGACGTATCTCTCTATCAGCTCTACAAGGACGGCAAGATCGACCTGGACACCGCTCTCGAGAACGCCGACTCCTCCGCCGATCTCGAGGCCAAGATCAACTTCGGCTGACCGGTCTCAGGCCGCCGGCGGGAACACGGCCTCTGCGTCGAATACCGGGCCGTCGACACAAACCCGCTTCATGGCGACACCGTCGTCTGTCCGGACAGCGACGGCACAGCCGGCGCAACCACCAACCGCGCAGGCCATGTATTCCTCCAGAGAGACCTGGCACGGTACGCCGAATCGCCTGGCGACCGCGGCTGCGGCTTCAAGCATCGGCGTCGGGCCGCAGGCGAACATGGTCACCTCATCAATTTCCTTGTCTGCCAGTCCGCTCAGCCATTCGGCGGCCAGATCGGTGACGTAGCCCCGATAGCACCCATCCAGGTCCGCCATGCTCGCCAGGCGACTGACGATGTCCTTTGCCTGGAGGTCTTCGATAGCCGCGGACGCAGCTCCCGGCAGCCCGCGGTGCTCGCCGACGCGGGTCAGACGGAACGGGAACGGTACCTCCGATCCCATCAGAACCAGCGGCTGCCATCCACTATCCGTGCCAGCTGCCATGTGTTCGGCCAGGAACACCATCGGTGGAATCCCGACCCCGCCGCCGATGAGCAATGAACGAGGCCGTTCCGGGTCCGGGCGGAACGGTTGTCCGATCGGCCCCAGCACGCTGACGGAATCGCCCGGTCGCCGTTGTGACAGCCGGCCCAGCCCCTCGCCGACAATCTTGTAAAGGAAATCGAGCGTGCCCTCATCGCGGTCCGCCCTCATGATGGATAGCGGACGCCGCATGGGCAGGCCTGGCGCACAGGTGATGTGAGCGAAACTACCCGGCATCGCGACCTCCGCGATGCGGGGCGCCCGCACGCGCAGGACGAACTGGTCCGCGGGGTGGGTGAACTGTTCGAGGATCTCCGCATCCTCGACGAATATCGTCCCCCGGTGTGATTTGCTGGTCGTTTCAGCCGTCGTCACTCGGCATACTCCTCGGGGGACTCGATCGGCAGCCCGGCGACAGCCTCCATCACCGCCATCCGCACGGCGACGCCGTTAGTGACCTGCTCCCTGATGACGGATTGCGGCCCATCGGCGACCTTTGAAGAGATTTCGACACCCCGGTTCATCGGACCCGGATGCATCACGATGGCATCCGGTTTGGCCAGGCGCAGGCGCTCGCCGTCCAAGCCGAATCGGCGGTGATACTCCTGCGGATCAGGAATGTCGCTCTCGGTCATGCGCTCTTTCTGGATCCGGAGCGCCATGACGACGTCGGCATCTGTGACTCCGAGGTCCGCATCTGAGGTAATCATGGCGCCAGGGAAGTCATTCTCATCCGGGAGCAGATTGTCCGGCGCGACCAGCCGGAGTTCTGCAGCGCCAAGAGCATCGACGGCATGGGCCAGCGAGCGAGCAACACGGGAATGGCGCACGTCACCGAGTATGGTGATCACCAGGCTGCCGAAGTCCGGCTTGTGGTGCCGGATGGTCATCGTGTCCAGGAGACCCTGCGTAGGGTGATTGACGTGCGATTCGCCGGCGTTCAATACCCGTACATGATCCTCGACATTCTCGGCTATGTACTCCGGCACGCCCGCCTGTGCATCACGGACGACGAAGACGTCGCACTGCATGGCTTCAAGGGTGTAGATGGTGTCGATCAGGCTCTCGCCCTTGGCCCTCGATGAGGTGCTGATATCGAGATTGAGCACGTCGGCGCCGAGTCGTTTGCCAGCCAGTTCAAACGAAGCGCGGGTGCGAGTGCTCGGTTCGAAGAAGAGATTGGCTACGCTGAGCCCCTTGAGCGCCTCGCTCCACGCCGGCAGATCTCCGGGCGGGCGGAGGAAGGCCTCTGCACGATCCAGGATTGCTGTGATCTGGTTTCCGGTCATGCCGCCCAGCGTAATCAGGTGCCGCAATCGGCCCTGGTCATCGAACTGGTTGATCATCGACTTCTCTTCCTTGTTCCTGTTCCCCGTCCATCCAGCCTTGCAGAATAATGGCCGCGGCCATCTCGTCCACGTCTTCCTTGCGCACCCTGCGGCGCCGGACTCCGGTGTGCCTTTGCAGTCGCAGCCGGTCCTCGGCCTCCCGCGATGAAAATCGCTCGTCCGCGAACTCCACGGGCAGCTTGAGGCGATTGCCGATACGATGGCCGAACCGGCGCGCCCGCCGTGTCATTTCGCTCTCGGAACCGTCGCTATTATAGGGCAGCCCCACGACCAGGATGGACGGTTTCCACTCAGCCGCAATTCTGTCGATCTCGCTCCATTGCGGCCTGCCGTCGCGGGCCTGGATGCTGGTCAGCGGTCTCGCCGCTCCTGTGGCGCCGGATCCGACCGCAACGCCGATGCGGCGCACCCCGAAATCGAAGCCCAAGGCCAGCAGTTTGCCCGTCCGGACAGCATCCCTTGGGTCAGGCGTGCCCGACATCACTGCTGATCTGGTCGATGTCGATTCCGATCAGCGCGGCGGCCGCCCGCCATCGCTCCTCGAACGGAATGGTGAAGATGATGTCGCGATCCGCGGGCACCGTCAGCCACGCATTGGCCGACATCTCCCCTTCCAGTTGCCCTGATCCCCATCCGGCATAGCCAAGCGCGACCAGCGCGTTGTCCGGCCCCTTGCCGGCTGCCATCGATTCCAGAACGTCCCGCGACGTCGTGACCTGTATCGTGTCGGACACAGGCAGGGTAGATCCCCACTCGCCTTCGCGGTCGTGAATGACGAATCCGCGTTCCGGTTGCACCGGACCGCCGTGAAGAACCGGTGACTCGCCGAGGCGTGGCTCCCACGGGTCGAGCGACATCTGCTCGAATATGTCGCCCAGGCGCATGCCGGACGGCCGATTGATGACGAGTCCCAGGGCACCGTCGTCATTGTGTTCGCAGATGAACGTGACCGTATGGTCGAAGTTCGGGTCGCCCATGGTCGGCATGGCGATCAGGAACTGGTTGGTAAGGAACCGCGTCTGCATGGTTGTTAGTATAGGACCAGGCGCCGTTTTCCTATCGATTGGGCGAGGCCTGCCCGGTGAGGCTGGCGTCCACGAAACGCCATTCATATGCGAATCTCAGGATTTGATACCGATCCGTCAGGTCCCTGGGGAAGGGGTCGAAGGGCGACGCCAGGCGCAAGATCCGGATGGCAGCCTGGTCAAGCGCCCCCTCGCCTGAAGACCGGCGTATCTGAATTTCCGCCAGCGAGCCGTCTGATCGCAGCGCGACTTCGAGCACGGGGCTGCCTTCCATGCTCAGACGCCGCGCTTCGTCAGGGAAATTCAGTGTACCGACCCGCTCGACCTTGGTCTTCCAGTCCGCGAGATATCCTGCAAACAAGGTCTGGCGCGTATTGACGGTCAGGAAGCGTTCTCTCGGCTGCCGCGACCGGGCCAGTGGCGCAAGGGTCAGTGCACGTCGGGCTGCCGCTATCGAACTCGGCTGCTCAGGCCGCAAGTCCTGGAAAACCTTCTGTTCCGGGTTGTCCCGCGTCGCCACCAGATCCTTGTTCTCCGAGCCGGATAGGGGGGAAGGCTGCTCATGATCGTCGCCGGCCAGGTCCTGGCCCGGCGACGGCATCTGATCGGGTTCCGGCAGGACTGGCCGAACATTGTCGGCGGTATTGCCTCCGCCACGCTGATTCTCGACGCCAAAGTACTCCGCATCCTCGTCCGGAGTGACCTCGATGCCTGTGGTGGAGAGGACGATCTCCAGGGCCGGCATAGCCGGAGAGGCAGCGTTGTCAGGCGGCCGGAACTCAAGTCCCGCAATGATCGCAGCGTGGGCCAAAGCTGCCGCTCCGATCGCGTACCAGAGTCGCTGAGGAGGGCTGAAGGGGTGGTCACTCATGCGTCGGATTGCCTCTGCTGCGGAGCAGACTGTCGACGCTCGCGGCGATCAATCCGCTCACGCAGCCAAAAACCAGAGCGGCCGTCAGCAAGACAGGGGCCAGGCTGAGTAGCGCCGGATGCGGTATGAAGAGCGAATAGGCCACCCAGATCTGTCCCGACATGTGCGCCAGCGCTGCCGCCACGCTGAGTCCGACCGCGCCCACCGCACTGCGGCCGATACCGCCGATCACGCCCAGCACGACGATGGCGGCCACGGCACCTGTTGCGCTGAGCAGGAACGTGGGGCTCAGAAACGTACCGATCAGAAGGCTCCCGACCAGCACTCTGAGCAGCGCGACCCAGGCGGCTACGCGCAATCCATAACGGAGATAAACGACCACGGTGACCACGTTTGCGAGGCCCGGTTTGACGCCGGGCAGGGGGCTGGGGAATGCGGCCTCCAGAATGTGGATCGCTATCGCCAGCGCCGCCAGCCCTGCCACCAGCTGATCTTCCCTGTCCGTAGGGAAAACCGGCTCCGATTCTCTTTGGGAGACCGCCATGGGGCTACAGGTTTATCGCATCGAACTCACGGGCGCCACCCTCGACCTCGACTACGACTCCGTTCGGCAGGCATGCCGCGACCTGGCCAGTACGGGAAATCCAGCCGGTGTGAATGCAATATCGACCTGGGCAGGGAGATTCGGTGAACCTTATCCGCCCGTCCTCGATCTGTAGCAGGCTGCGGCCCAGTAGCCCATCGATCGGGATCTTGCGGTCCTCCAGCAACGAAGCATGCGCCACCGTGTCGTGGCCGACGCTGATGATCGCCTTGTCGCCCTCGACGCGCGGCGACCAGAAGGCGGCATAGGATGCCCCCACGAGTGCCGTGCCCGCGAGCAGGATCAGGACATCGCCTGCGCGCAGGATTCTCACGGAATCTCTCTGATCTGGAGATCGGGCCTGTCTTCGCGCAGCAGGCGCACCTTCCCATGCATCGCGGGAGTTATCTGGATCACGCCCGTGTCTTCAACCACCATGACCTTGTCCAGCCCCAGGCCTGAGGCGACCCCCGGCCATCTCTCGGGGCCCGACACCATAAGCGCCGTGCAGGCCGCATCCGCGGTTGCCGCATTGTCCGCGAGCACCGTCACCGAGATCAGGCCCTGGGAGGGGTAACCCGTTCTCGGGTCCAGTATGTGATGATACCGTCGGCCCTCGAGTTCGAAGAATCTCTCGTAATCACCGGACGTAAACACGCTCTGGTCGCCGGATACTTCTATCGCCGCCAGGACGCCTTCCAGACGTGGCTCCCGCACGCCGATCCTCCAGGGTCGATTGCCACGCCGGCCGATTGCGCGCAGATCCCCTCCGGCGTTAACAATCGCGTTGGCGACACCGTGTTCCTGCAGGAGTGAAATCGCGCGATCGACTGCTTCGCCTTTTGCAAAGCCGCCCAGGTCAATGGCCACCCCCGGGGCTGTTGCGACCGTGGCTGTTGACGGGTCCCAGATTCCGGGCAAGGGTTGCATGGCTTCCAGGGCGGTCCGGATCGTCATAGAGGACGGCGGTCTATCGGGGATGTTTGCAGCGTCGTCGAATCCCCACAGCTTCACAAGCGAGCCCACTGCAGGATCGAATGCGCCCCCACTTGCGCGGGCAATGTCATTCGAGCGGTCGATGATCGCGGCGAGTCCGGGGTCAACCTGCACCGACCCGCCGGCAGCCAATGCCTGATTGAGGCGGCCAAGCGGTCCGTCATCCCATGGATCCCAGCGGTGCTGAAGATCGAGAAACAGGGTCTCCACATCCCGCGCCGCGGCCTCCGCCTCCAGCGGCGGATGGTCGAAGATCGTGACCTCAACCAACGTGCCCATGGCCGTGAATCGATAGCGGGTCTCGACCGGATCCCGGGCGCAGGCTGCCACGATAAGGAGCACGGCACAGATGGCCCATCGGAGCCGAAACGGCCCGGCGACGAGCCCGTGCCCGGTCACAGACGCGACTCGATAGCGTCGAACATCAGACCCGCGATGTTGTCGCCGAAGAATCGTTCGAGCTCACGGATGCCGGTGGGGCTGGTGACGTTGATCTCGGTTAGATAGTCACCGATGACATCGAGACCCGCGAAGAGGATGCCTTTGTCCTTGAGGACCGGACCGACGCGTTCGCATATCCGGCGGTCCCGATCCGTCAGCTCCCGGCCCTCCGCTCGCGCGCCGACTGCGAGATTACCGCGGTTATCGCCGGGTGCGGGGATTCGAGCCAGTGCGTGCGGGTATGGCTGCCCGTCGATGAGCAGGATCCGTTTGTCGCCGCCTTCGACGATCTCCGGGATATATCGCTGCGCCATCGCGAAATGTGTACCGCCGGACGTGATGGTTTCAAATATCACGTTGCCATTGGGGTCCCCGGCATGGACCACAAATATCGACCGCCCTCCCATGCCATCCAGCGGTTTGACCACGATCGAGCCCTGTTCCTCGAGAAAGGCGCCCATTTCAGTCATGGACCGGGTGATGAGCGTCGGCGGACAGCAGTCCGCGAACCACATGGTGTAGGCCTTCTCGCTAACGTCCCTGAGGCTGTTGGTCCGATTGACCACCAGTACCCCCGCCTGCTCGGCTCGTCCGAGCAAATAGGTCGTGTAGATGTACTCCATGTCAAACGGCGGATCCTTGCGCATGAGGATCACGTCGAGGTCTGCAAGGGGCTCGGCAACCGGGTCCTCGAGGTCGAACCAGTCTTTCGGATCGTCTCGCACCTGCAGCGACCGGGTCCTGGCCTGAAGGCGGCCATCGCGAACCCACAGGTCAGCCTGTTCCATGTAGCTGAGTTGCCAGCCCCGTGATGCTGCCTCGAGCAACATGGCCAGGGTGCTATCCTTCGCAGGCTTTATGCTTTCGATCCGATCCATGACGACGCCAAGGCGTCGTTTTTGCTGGCTCATGCGAGTGTTGCCCCCTGCTGATAATCTGTCGCCGCGCCCAGTTTGGCCGAGCACGCGTAATATAGCAGCATGCATCGCCGTGGCTGGGTCCTGTCGGGGCGAAGAAGCGCGTGGCGACCGTCGCTTCAATATGTTAAAAGGCCACTCCAAGGAAGCCGGTCGCGGGCCTTCGCGCGGACGCGGGCGATCGGCTGCAAGGGTGCCTCAAAGAGTCCAGCGGACCGGATGTCTAGGAGAACGTAGTGGAGAGGGTTAATCCCAAGGATCTGCGCGGTCTGAAGGTGCTTGTCATCGATGACAGCAAAACCATCAGAAGGACTGCGGAGACATTACTCTCCCGGGAGGGATGTGAGGTGTTCACGGCCGTCGACGGCTTCGATGCGCTTTCGAAGATCGCCGACCATCATCCCAACATCATTTTCGTGGACATCATGATGCCCAGACTCGACGGGTATCAGACATGTGCACTGATAAAACACAACAAAGTGTTCCGTACGACTCCTGTGATCATGCTGTCGAGCAAAGACGGGTTATTCGATCGGGCCCGGGGGCGGATCGTTGGCTCGGAGCAATACCTGACGAAACCATTCACCCGGGACGAATTATTGAATGCCATCCACAGCCAGTTGGGGGCATGAACGGGCCGCGACGCGGCCCTGAGGGAGGATCTGGATAATGGCTCTCGTGCTGATCGTCGATGACTCTCCGACAGAGGTGCATGTGATGCGCCAGTACCTGGAGAACAACGGTTACGAGACCGAGGCGGCAGAGGACGGCTCCGAGGGCCTCAACAAGGCAAGAGCCCTGAAGCCGGACCTCGTCCTGATGGACATCGTCATGCCGGGGATGAACGGGTTTCAGGCGACCCGAGAGTTGGCCCGGGATCCGGATACGGCGCGCATACCGGTGTTGATGGTGACGACCAAGGGGGACGAGACCGACCGCATCTGGGGGATGCGGCAGGGAGCGGCCGACTACATCGTCAAACCCGTCACCGAGAGTCAGCTCGTCGACAAAGTGAGGTCGGTGCTTGAAAACTGAACACTATGCCGCAAGCGGGTGTGCCGCTCCGCCGGCGATGCAGTTCATCTTGCCGGGGTGTGATCGTGGCTGATGCTCCCGCGCTGGCCGACCTCAGGGAGCAGCCGTTCGATCTGTTGCTGGCCCTGGAGCGGTTTGGCATGCAGGCAGCCGAGGACAGCATCGGCCAGGAGGAACACGAGTGGATCGGTATGGCGTTCCGACTTGGCGAACAGGTATTCGTTTCCTCTCGCGATGAGGTTCGGGAGGTCCTGGTCTATCCGGACGCCGTCAGCCGCATTCCGGGTGCGAAATCCTGGCTGACCGGGCTCGCCAACGTCCGAGGCCAGCTGTTGCCGGTGATCGATCTTCAGGCGTTCCTCGGCGGCGCGGTCACGCGGTCAGGCCGCGAGACCCGGCTGATCGTGGTCAATCACCGCGATGTCCCGGCCGGGCTGGTGGTAGACGAGGTCCTCGGATTCCGCAGATTTCCCGGTGACGATCGGAATAAGGACGCACCGGACACGGCCCTGCGATGTGAACGATACCTTCGCGGAGCGTTTCGACAGGACTCAGACAACTGGCCCGTATTCGACCTTGCGGCGCTCGTTGAGAGTCCGCAGTTTTTGAAGGCGGGGCAACTGTCGGCATAGACGCCGGCAAGTAATTGCATTCGGGTAGGAAACAATGGACGAAAAGAGATCCGGCGCGAAGTGGCTTCCTTTGGGGGGCATCCTGCTGGTTGTGCTCCTGGTATTGGCTGGAGCAAGTCTGTTCTACGCATTCCAGGCCAACCAGGGGGCGCAGAGAGCCGCGCAACAGCAATCTGAATTGAAGGCAGCCGCCGGCAGCGTTGCGGCTGCGGCCAGCAGTCTGGTCGATACCGGCAGCGCCGGATTTTCCGCTCTCGAGAATGCGGTCTCCGCCGCGCGCGCCGCCAATTCGGCCTTGCCCGCGGACGGCCGCCCGGCAGCTTTCGTTCCCTTGATGGAGGCGACAGAGAAGTTGGCTGCCAGCCGCCAGTACGTGATCGCAGCAGGCAGCGCCAGCACCGATGCGTCGCAGTCAGGCATGTCACTGGTTGCCAGCCTGTCCGCGGTCGCAGAGAACACCCAGGGGGGCAGCGCAACCGCGGCCCAGGAAGGTGCCGCGCTGACCGAGCGTATCGTCGAGCAGGTTGCGGCTATCGCGGCCGGCATCGGCGATCCGGATGTGAGGTCACGCCTGGCAGGAGACGACGAACTGCGACTCGGCCGGATCGTGCTTGGCCTTGCCGGGGAAGATGAAACGCTTGGCATCGCTTCGGTCGCGGCCCAGGTGGGCGACGAGAGCGTGACCGCCATGACGACACAGTATCGGCTGCTCAGCGATGCAGTGGTTGCGGCTGTCGCCGGTGCGACGCGCGTGTCCGCGTCGGCGCAGATCGCTGACTCCGTCCCCGGACTGGCCGCTAAGGTGGTTGACGAGGTCTCCAGAGCAGGCGGCGAATCAGCCGGCGGCATGTCTATCGGTCCGTTGAAACTGCGGGATTACCGGGTCGGCTTCGTGCTCCTGGGTATGGCTCTACTGGTTGGACTGGTCGTCGCGGGGCTGAGCTTCTCTGGCGAGGATACGCGGCGGGCGGCTGAGCGACAGGCCCGTCAGAACGAGCGAAACCAGGCAGCGATCCTCAGGTTGCTGGACGAACTCGGCAGCCTGGCGGACGGCGATCTGACTGTGCAGGCCACTGTGACGGAAGACATAACGGGGGCCATCGCGGATTCGATCAACTATGCGATCGAGGCGTTGCGGGAACTGGTTACCACCATCAATGACACGGCGATAAACATCGACGGTGCAGCTCGCCAGACCCAGGCGACGTCGGGCCATCTGGCGCAGGCCAGCGAGACGCAGTCGAAACAGGTGGCCGATGCAACAGAGTCGGTGGCGCGGATGGCCGCATCCGTGGAAGCGGTCTCGGGTGACTCCGAACGCTCTGCGGACGTGGCACGTCATTCAGTCGATGTCGCTCACAAGGGTGGGGAAGCGGTCCGCCGCACTATCGAGGGTATGAACACGATTCGCGAGACGATCCAGGACACCTCGAAGAGGATAAAACGCCTTGGCGAGAGCTCCCAGGAGATCGGCAACATTGTCGAGCTCATTAACGACATTGCCGAGCAGACCAACATCCTCGCTCTGAACGCGTCGATCCAGGCTTCAATGGCAGGAGAGGCGGGCCGCGGTTTCGCAGTTGTCGCGGACGAGGTCCAGCGTCTCGCGGAGCGCTCGGCCAACGCTACCAGGCAGATCGAGGTGCTCGTCAAGACAATCCAGTCCGATACCAATGAGGCAGTGGTGTCCATGGAGCGCAGCACGACCGACGTCGTTGGTGGCGCCCTGCTGGCCGAGAATGCGGGTGCCGCTCTCGACGAGATAGAAAGTGTCTCCAATCAGATCGCGAATCTGGTGCAGAACATCAGCGGCACGGCGCACGAGCAGGCGACGGCCGCGGCGGATATCACCCGCAATATGGGCGTGCTTAGAGAAGTCAGTTCACAGACTGCCGAGGCGACGGGGGCGACCTCCGAGTCGATCGGCAAGCTCGCAGATCTCGCGGCTCAGCTGCGCAACTCCGTGGCCGGTTTCAGGCTGCCGGAGTCCACCGGGCGTAAGCATCAGCCGGAGTTTCCAAAGTCATTCCAGGAGGCGGACGACGCTCGTTCCGCCAGCGCCTGAAGCCGGCAGGCCAGCAGGCGCGGCGACATTGAAGCATGAGTGACGCAGTTTCACAGACGATCGTCTGGGTCAACGATGAACTGGCCACCACGCTGCAGGAAGCCAGGCAGTTCCTGGAGGACTACATTGAGCGGCCCGAGAACAGTTCCTCGTTGTCCCGATGCGGGGAACGACTGCACCAGGCGCACGGTGCGCTGAAGCTGTCCGAGGTTGAAGGGGGGGCGCTGCTCGCCTACGAGATGGAGCTGGTCGCCAACTGCCTGCTCGAGGACCCGACCAACGCTCAGCGCCGAGCAGAAGGGCTCGATGCGCTAACCCGGGCGATGGTCCAGCTTCCCGCATATATGGAACGGGTCATAAGCGGTGGAGCGGACATCCCGCTGGTCCTGCTGCCGCTGTTGAACGACTTGCGCGCGGCTCGAGGTCAGCCTCTGCTGTCGGAAAACACGCTGGTTCTTCTGAATCTGCCGGCCGACCGGAATTTTGCTGCCGCCCGACGCGCAATTTCACTGCCGCCAGGGCAGAGCCTCCGCAGTCGGGCGCGGCGATTGCGGGCTCAGTACCAGTCTGCGCTGATTGGCTGGATCCGCGGTGTCAGTCCCGATAGCAGCCTCGCCGCCATGGCAGATGTTGTAGGCGCGCTGGAGGATGCTTCTTCCGAGGATCGCTGTTTTCAGCTGTGGTGGATCACGGCAGGCGTCATCGAGGCATTGCGACAGGGCGGGCTGGAGAGCAACGCATCCGTCAAGCGTCTGCTCGGGCAGGTAGACCTCCAGATGCGCCGGCTGGTCGACGAGGGCGAACGCGCGGTGGAGGCCGATCCACCATTCGAGCTCATCAACAGCCTGCTGTTCTATGCCGCCCGCGCCACGAATGAAGGCAAGCGGATCGCGGACATCCGCAAGTCATTCAGCCTTGCCGATCTGATTCCGCTCCAGGACGACCTGGAGGACGCCCGGGACAGCCTGTCCGCGCCGAGCGTCAAGCTGATGCAGACGGTTGGCGCCGCGATTCGGGAGGACCTGACGCGTGTAAAGGACGTGCTGGATATCTTCGTCCGCACCGGTATGACAAGGCTGGACGAACTGGCTTCCCAGCTCGACTTGTTGAAGAAGATCGGCGACACGCTCGGGGTGTTGGGGCTGGGTGGCCTGAAAGATGCCGTGCAGGCGCAGACAACCCACCTGCGCGACATCGTCGAAGGGGACGGTTCGCCCGACGAAGACACATTGCTGGCGATCGCCACAACCCTGATCGAAGTAGAAGACAATCTCGACAACCAGCTCGTCGGCCTGATCGTCGAGCAAGGGGAGGCGGCCGAAGATGCCGAGGACCTTGCCGAGATCGAGTCGCTTCGTGATTTCGAGGAAGTGACTTCGGCGGTGCTACGCGAGTGCATCATCAACCTCGACCGGGTTAAGGACGCGATCGTTCAGGCGCTGGAGGCGCCTCTGGAGCCGCACGTACTCGACGAGGTGCCCTTCCTGTTGCGCGGCGTGACGGCTGGCCTTGTGATGCTGGATCGTAGCCGCGCCGTGGCGGCGATCGAGAGAGTAGGAAGCAACATCCGTCGATGGCTGGCCATCGGCGATGCAGTGCCGTCGCAGCCGGCCCTGGACCGTCTTGCGGACGCGATCGTCAGCATCGAGTTCTACATGGAGACGATCCAGAGCGGACGCAGCGATCCGATGTATATGCTGGACAACGCGGAAGGATGCCTGGCAGCACTCGATGCGATTCCACGCGAGCCGGTCATTCCGCCTTCGGCCGCCATAGGTGAGGGAGCGGAGACCGTCAACCTGGCGGCCATGCTGCGCGAGTCCGAGGGCATCCCCTCGGCGGATGATGATCGTACCCGGATCATGCCGCGACTGGATGAGGGCCTGCCTGAGGCGCCGACGCCAGTGACGCCGACCGAAGAGTCATTGGCCGAGGAAGCGGCCGCGCCTCCACCTCCGCCGCCACGTATCGGGCCGCAGGCTGGTCGTATCGATCCGGAGCTTCTGGAGCTGTTTATCGAAGAAGCCGGCGAACTGGCGGAGACGATGGCGGCCCGCTTCCCGTCCTGGCAGGCCGATGGCGATGAGGAGGCGCTGACCGAAGTGCGCCGGCAGTTCCATACCCTGAAGGGCAGTGGGCGCATGGTTGGCGCCGAACTGATCGGGGAATTCGGCTGGTCGATCGAGAATCTCCTCAACCGGATTCTCTCCGGGACACTGGAACGCACAGAGTCGATCGCAAGCTTCCTGGCGCGGGCGATCGAGGCCGTGCCATCCCTGGTCGAGCAACTCGAGTCTGGGCGTGCGCCCGAGATCGACGTTGCTGCATACGTGGAGCAGGCCAACGCATTCGCTGAAGCACGGCCAGAAGCCGAAGAGATGCTCGGCAAGACGCTGGCCGGCGAGGAGATCGTTGCTGAGGGAGCCGGCGGGGAGATGGACCCCATCCTGCGGGATATCTTTACCAAGGAGGCCTCCGGCCACCTGGAGACGCTGCAGCAGTATCTGTTGTCGCGTGAGGACCAGTCCCCGCCTCACGAGGTGACCGAGGAACTCCACCGGGCGTGCCACACCCTGAGCGGCAGCGCAAACATGGCTGGCGTAGTGCCGGCGGTCGCTATCGCCGCGCCGTTGAATCAGTTGATCCGTCGCCTGCATGGTGACAGCGCCGGACTTAGCGATGCGGCCCTGGATCTGTGCCGGTCAGCTGCCGACTCGATTACGAAGATCATCCAGGACATTCGGGAGGGCCGGCCTCCGTCCGCGGACGTTACCGATCTGGTCGCGGGGCTTGAGCTGGAGTACTCCGAGCACGTTCTGCGTGCGGAGGCCGCGGGAGAGGCGGAGGTCGCGGAGCCGGCCGAAACCGGTGAGCCTGAGTTCGCGACGGAGGAACCCGGTGCGGAGATCGAACTGATACCGCTCGACCAGGAGGGACCGGAAGAATCGGAGGAAGCGGCAATCGGGCCGGAGCCGGTCAAGGCGCCGGTCGCTCACGAGCCACTCGACATCGATCCGGAGATCGCTGCCATCTTCTACGAGGAGGCTTCCGAGTTGCTGGAGGAGGCCGATGCGGCGCTTTCTGTCTGGCGCCAGCAGCCCGCTGCCGGCGAGCGGCTGGCTGAGTTGCAAAGACACCTGCACACGCTCAAGGGCGGTGCCAGGCTAGCCGGCATCATGGTGATGGGCGACTTGAGTCATCGACTAGAGAGTGTTGTGGAGGCGTTGGCCGAAGGCAGACTGGAGACAACGGAAGCCGTCGGCAGTCTTATGCAGCAGGCGCTGGATGAGCTCCACCATATGAGAGAAGTCGTGCAGAGTGGGCAGTCTCCATTACCACCTGATGCTCTGCTTTCGCGCATAGATGGTGCCATCTCCGGAGCACCGCTGGAGGAGCCCGAGCCCGAAGCTGCCGCCGTGGAGCTGGCCGAGGGGGCCGCCGAGGAAGTCCCGGTTACGGAAGCGGAGGAGGCGGAAGCCGCCACTGCGGAGCCGGAAGCGGAGTTGCCCCAGGAGGCTGCCGAGGAAATCCCGGCCGCGGAAGCAGAAGAGGCGGAGGCCGCTACCGCGGAGCCCGAAGCGGAGTTCCTCGAGGAAGCTGCCGAGGAAGAACCGGTCGCGGAAGCAGAGGAGCCAGCTCTCGAAGAAATCCAGATCGAGCGACCGGCGCCACTCATGCCGGCGGAATTCATGCCGCCGCCGGCGGCAGCGGCGGAGCTTCGAGCCATACACTGGGCCACGCCGGGCGTTCAGGCCGAGGAAGAGTTTGAGCCGGTTCCGGAACATCCGCCCGCAGAGGTCCTGCCTCCCGCCGCATCCGCGCCTCAGCAGAGAGCGGTCCCCTGGCCGCTGCCTGCCGAGCTGCCTGCGCCGGAAGAGGTCGAAGCCGCGGCCGCGCCGGCCGAGCCCGCGCTTGAAGAGGGGCCGCTGCCTGAAGCGGAGGTGCCGCCGGCGGCAGCGGCAGTCCCGCCGCCGTCAGCGGATGAGCAGGCCGCGGCGCTCACCATGTCGCATCCGGCATTTTCGCGTCCGGAAGTCGCGCGAGTGGATGCAGATCTGCTCGAATCTCTGCTCAACAGCGCGGGCGAGGTCAGTATCTTCAGGTCGCGACTCGAGCAGCAGGTGGGCTCGATCGAGTTCAATCTCGAAGAGCTCAGCCAGACGGTGGTCAGACTACGTGACCAGCTACGCAAGTTCGAGATGGAGACGGAAGCCCAGATCCTCCACCGCCACCACGAGCGGCTGCCGCGTCGCGAGGACTTCGATCCGTTAGAGATGGATCGGTACTCCATGATCCAGCAGCTGTCCCGCGCTTTGGCGGAGACGGCGAGCGATGTCGGCAGTCTGCAGAGTCTGCTGCGTGAGCAGGCGCGCGATGCGGAGACACTGTTGACGCAGCAGTCGCGCGTGATATCTGAGTTGCAGGACGGTCTGATGCGCACCCGCATGGTGCCTTTCAGCCGTCACGCCCAGCGGCTGAATCGCATTGTCCGACAAGCGGCTCGGGAATCCGGAAAAGACGCAGAACTGCACATACAGGGGGGGACGAGCGAGCTCGATCGACAGGTCATGGAGCGGGTGGTTCCGGCCTTCGAGCATCTGCTGAGGAACGCAGTGATCCACGGTATCGAGAACCGCGAACTGCGTGAGTCCCGTGGCAAGAATCCGGTAGGGCGGATCGACATTAATCTGCGCCGTGAGGGCGCCGAAATGATCATCGACGTCGGAGACGACGGCGGCGGACTCGATCTGGCGGCGATCCGCCGCCGTGCAGAACTGCAGAATCTCATCGATCCCGGCGAACAGGTCTCCACCGACGCGGCTGCTGAACTCATCCTCAAACCCGGGTTCAGTACTGCAGCCGAGTTGACGCAATCGGCAGGGCGCGGCGTCGGAATGGATGTGGTGGCGACCGCCATGCGCGAGGTCGGAGGCTCACTGCAGATAGAGACACGGGAGGACGCGGGGACCCGTTTCCTGATCCGAATCCCGTATACCCGGGCGATCACCCAGGCGCTGATAGTCCAGAGCGGAGACGAGTTGTTTGCGTTGCCGCTGCCGACGGTGGAGGGGGTGGTCCGCCTGCCCGCCAGCGAGATCTCCAAACATCTTGCCGAGGGTCCGACGCCATTCCGGTATGGCGACCGGGACTACCATTTCCGACACCTGGCGACCCTGGTGGACGGGCAGGCAGGGGCTTTGCCTGAAGGCGATGCCAATGTGCCGGTTATCCTGGTGCGCGCCGGCGACAGATCGACTGCGCTCCTGACCGACGACATGCTGGGATCTCGCGAGATTGTCGTGAAGACCCTGGGCCCTCAGCTGAAGGGGATCGCCGGTATAAGTGGTGCGACCATACTCGGCGATGGCAGCATCGTGGTGATTCTGGACGCCGCCGCCCTCATCAGGTCGCGCCCCGAGCAGGAGACCGTCGTCCCAACTCCGGAGGAAGCGGAGTTCCGGGACCACCGCAAGTTCGTCATGGTGGTCGACGACTCAATAACCGTCCGGCGTGTCACCGAGCGCCTGCTGGAACGTAATGGAATGAGAGTGATCACCGCAAAGGACGGAGTGGACGCGGTCGCTCTGCTCCAGGAGTATCGGCCGGACATCATGCTGCTGGATATCGAAATGCCGCGCATGGATGGTTACGAGGTCGCCACTCACGTCCGCAACGATCCGCGCCTGAAGAACATCCCTATCGTCATGATCACGTCCCGGGTGGGGCAGAAGCACCGGTCCCGCGCTATTGAGAGCGGCGTGGATGACTATCTTGGTAAGCCTTACCAGGAGAATGAACTACTGAACGCGATAGAGGCCCTGACGGGCGACATTTCTCCCCGGGGGAGCAATGACTGACGTCACCGAGGAGCTCTACAGCCTGCTAGTGCCGATTGCGGAAACGCGGATGATCGTGCCTCGCGTCTGCGTCACGGAGGTCGCCGGTCTGGGGCAGCTGCACCTTCTTGAGAGCGGGCCGGGTTGGCTGATCGGTCGCGTCGGATGGAAGGGTCGCGAGGTGCCGTTGGTCTCTCTGGAAGCCGCCTGCGGCCAGGACGTGCCCGAGATTGTCAGCCGCACGCGCGCGGTGATATTCAATGGTGCCTATTCCCTGCGCGGTTCTCATTTCGCTCTTCTTAGCCAGGGTCTGCCGCAGCTTGTGCGCATCAGCAGGGATGTCATCGGCCCGGATGACGAGAGACACTGGTCTGACGATGCGCCGGTCATTTGCCGCATCCGTATGGTCAATGAGTATCCACTGGTGCCCGACCTCGGGCGCCTGGAGGAGATGCTCACCGAGGCGGAGCACCACTGGCGCTGAGGTCGCCCCAGCGACTCTGTATCAGGGTGACTGCTGCAATCGCGGCCGTTTCTGTCCGCAAGATCCTCGGGCCAACCGCCAGGGATCTGAATCCCGTTGCACCCGCCAACTGCCGCTCTCCTTCCGACAGGCCACCCTCCGGGCCGATCAGCAATACGATGCTGCATTCCGCCTCGGGGCTGGCGGGCAATTCCGCGTCTCCCAGTGGATCGAGAAGGACGCGCACGCCACCCGGCTCGATGGACTCCAGAGCACATCGCAGCGGTGCCGGTGCCAGGACATCGGGGAGGGTGGCCCGGCCGCACTGCTCGCATGCGGAAAGGGCGACCGACCGCCAATGGTCAAGCTTGCGCTGTGACCGCTTCTCGTCGAGCTTGACTACGCTTCGCTCCATGAAGACCGGGTGTATGCAGGCGACTCCAAGTTCGGTCGTTTTCTGAACCACGAGATCCATTCGCTCGCCGCGACTGATGCCCTGTAGCAGCGTTATCCGCGCCGGTGATTCCGGGACTGCAGAGGTCGCGGGACCCAGCCTGATTCGGGCCCGCTTGCTCTCGCAGGATTCGATCCGGGCCGAGTGCTCGCGACCGCGACCATCGAAGACGCCGATCGCCGCGCCGGCCTTGAGTCGCAGTACACGCGTCAGATGCCGGGTCGTCGAGTCGCTGGCGATGACACACGCGCCCTCGAACAACTCCGCATCTACCAAGACTCTGGGTATCCTGGACACTGATCCGTGAGCCTCGACTCGCAGGAATCAACCCGCCGTAGCGAGGCTGATGCCTTCTCGTGCCACCCGCGCCATCGTCATGATCTCGTCCTCCTCGATCACATAAGGAGGCATGAAATAGACTACATTGCCAAGCGGTCGCAACAGAACCCCGTTGTTCAATCCGTGTCGGTAGACAGTGAGTCCTCTGCGTTCCTGCCATGGAAACTCTTCCATCCCAGCCCGGCGCTTGACCATCTCGATAGCGAGGATCATCCCGTGTTGCCGGATTTCCCCGACGTGGGGATGGTCGACTAATTCTTCAACGGCACCCGCCATGCACTCCGCCAGGACCCGGTTCCGCTCCAGGACGTTGCCATCCCCGAATATCTCCATGGTCGCGATGGCGGCGGCGCAACCCAGAGGATTGCCGGTATAGCTGTGAGAGTGCAGGAAAGCCTTCAGGGTTGCGTAGTCGTCGTAGAAAGCATCGTAGACATGATCCCTTGTGAGCACGACGGAGAGCGGCAGGAAGCCGCCGGTCAGGCCTTTCGAAAGACACATGAAGTCCGGCGAAATGCCGGCCTGCTCGCAGGCAAACATCGTCCCCGTCCTGCCGAAGCCGACGGCAATCTCGTCAGCGATAAGGTGTACGCCAAAACGGTCGCAGGCCGCGCGTAGCAGGCGGAGATACTCCGGGTGGTACATACGCATGCCGCCCGCACACTGCACCAGGGGCTCGACTATAACCGCACACGTCTCGTCTGCATGCTCGTCCAGACACTTCTCCATCTCCTCGAACACCCGCGTGCTGTGCTCTCTCCAGTCGCTGCCGGCCTCGCGCAGGAAGCAATCAGGGGATTGCACCGTGATCGGCTGCAACAACAGTGGGCCGTAGGTGTCCTTGTAGAGCGCTACGTCGCCCACCGCCAGGGCGCCCAGAGTCTCGCCGTGATAGCTGTTGGACAACGTGATAAAGCGGGTCTTGCGGGTCCTGCCCTGGTTGAGCCAGTAGTGGAAGCTCATCTTCAGTGCGACCTCGACGGCCGAGGAACCGTTGTCGGCGAAGAAGCATCGCGTCAGCCCCGGAGGTGTGGCCGCCACCAGCATCTCGGATAGTCGGACAACCGGTTCGTGGGTAAATCCGGCCAGGATGACGTGCTCGAGTTCTCCCAGCTGTCGGCGAATCTCATTGGCAATCCGCGGATTGGCGTGACCGAAGATGTTCACCCACCAGGAGCTGACGGCGTCCAGATATCTGCCGCCATCGAAGTCTTCAAGCCAGACACCCTCTCCCCTCCGGATAGGGATCATCGGCAGCCACTCGTGGTCCTTCATCTGGCTGCAGGGATGCCACACAACCCGGCGATCGCGATCGACGAGTTCCTGATTTGTGATCACTCCGATGTCGCCTCGGGTTGTCGCACGCAATACTTGTCGATCAGACGGCCCACGAGGTCGACGGCCTGCTCGGCGCTCGCGAGATCCAGGAACTCGTCGGGCTGGTGAGCCTGGTCGATGCTCCCGGGTCCCAGGATGACCGTCTCGAGGCCGAGTGCCTGGAGGAACGGTCCCTCGGTGCCGAAACAAACGGCGCCGCGATCGTGACCTGTCTCGGTCTCACAGGTCTCGACAAGCTGTCCGCGATGATCGCAGGTCATCGGGTCGACGCCTTCGAAAAGCGCGTCGAATCTCACTTCAAGCCCGCTCCCGGCCAGCCGCTCGCGGATGCGTTCGCGAATGGCGGAACGGCAGCTTGCTACCGTCATGCCAGGGTTCAGGCGTACGTCGATATGCATCTCACACTCACCACAGATGCGGTTGGCATTGTCGCCACCCCGGATGTAGCCGAGATTCAGCGTCGGCTCCGGCACCTCGAAGCCCGGGTCACGGAAGCGCTCCGCAAACTCCCGGCGCAACTCCTTCAGGGCCTCGACGACCTCCATCATCCCGTCCAGCGCATTGCGGCCGAGAGCCGGGTTGCTCGAATGTCCACTGGAGCCGATGAGTCGGATCCCCTCCATCAGGATCCCCTTGTGGAGATTGATGGGGCGCAAGTCCGTAGGCTCGCCGATGATCGCCACCCGGCCGAGATGCGTCTCCGACTCGACCAGCGCGCGGGCACCGCTCATGGTGCTCTCCTCGTCCGCCGTTGCGAGGATCGTCACCGGCGATCGTAGCGACCCCCGGTCGATTGAGGCCGCAGCTTGCAGAGCGATGGCGAGAAACGACTTCATGTCCGCGGTCCCCAGCCCGTAGATCCGGCCGTCCCTTCTCTCCGCCTTGAAAGGATCAAGAGACCACTTCCCATCGTCCCACGGCACGGTATCGCTGTGCCCGGACAGCACCATCCCGCCCGGGCCGCTGCCCAGTCTGGCGATGAGGTTGTACTTGCCGGTGTTGCCCGGCACCGGCATCAGGGTGGCTTCGAATCCGAGGCTCTCGGCCCAGTCCGCCAGCAGTTCGCAGACCTCACGGTTGCTCTGGTCCAGGTCGGGCTGGACGGAGCTGACCGAAGGCGATGCGATCAGCTGGGCGATCATTGTTTCAAGCGGTGGTAGTTGCATGGTCATGAAGACGATCATGGGAATCCAGGAGGCGGGACGCAAGTTTTGCGCCCGGATGGCTACCACGGCATGATGCATCCAGGGTCCTTCAGAACGGGGTGAACATGCTCGTCGATGTCGAAACCGGCTTGCTTGATGCAGCTACGCAGGTGCCGTCTCCCAACCAGGATGAGCGGCCCGGGGCCTGTCCTCCGGAACTCATCGTGGTTCACAGCATCAGCCTGCCGCCCGGGGAGTTTGGCGGCCCTCATATAGAACGACTGTTCACCAACTGCCTTGAGCCGTCAGCGCATCCTTATTTCAGGACCATCGCCGATCTTGAGGTGTCCGCTCACCTGCTGATCCGCCGTGACGGCGGAACGATCCAGTTCGTGCCGTTTCATCGTCGCGCCTGGCATGCCGGAGAATCCTGTTTCGAGGGTCGTGAGTGCTGCAACGACTTCTCGATCGGCATCGAGCTGGAAGGTACGGACGAGGGCAGCTTTACTGATGCTCAGTACCGGGTTCTGGTGGACGTCGTCGATGCCCTCGGTCACGCTTATCCTTCGCTGGCTCCTTTGAGAATAGCCGGCCACAGCGATATCGCCCCCGGGCGCAAAACCGACCCCGGACCGGGCTTCGACTGGTCGATGCTGGAGACGATGATGGGGCCCGCCCGAAGGGTATAATCGATTACCACTCGCGTCGGGATCCAAGGCACCGGATGAAACTCATCGCACTTTTCCTGGGACTCCTCTTCGAGAGGACAGCGACCCGGGCCCTGCACCTTCGCGAGTTGCGATGGCTTGACCCGTATTTCGACGCTGCGCTTGCCCGGGTGGCCGGACTTTCGCGGCCGGTCGCATACCTGGTCGCGGCTCTGGCCATCGGCCTGCCTGCCCTCCCTATCCTCGGTCTGGCGATCGCCTTCAGTGACATCCTCAATGGCCTGATTTATATCGGGTTTGCCGCCCTCGTATTGGTCTTCAGTCTGGGCCCCCGTGACCTGGGCAGAGAGGTCGACGACTACGCTGAAGCGGTGGAAAGCGACGATCAGGAGGCCGTCAAACGGTTGACGAAGGAGTTGATAGAGAGCGACGCGCCGGGCGAAGAGGGACGCCGTGTCCTGGCCGTCGAAGAGGCCGTGCTGGTGCAGGCCAACAACCGGATATTCGGGGTGATCTTCTGGTTCATGGTGCTGGGAGCCACCGGGGCCTGGCTTTTCCGGGTCACCGACCTCATGCGCCGGCGCGCGGTTTTCGAGGCGGGAAGAGCCCGCGAGCGCGGAGACCCCCAACCGCGATATCTGATCGTGGTGCAGTCCTTGTACGGCCTGCTGGCCTGGTTGCCCGCACGGCTGCTGGCAGTGGGTTACGCCATGGCAGGCAGCTTCGAGGACGCCGTGTCGGACTGGAAGGCGTACTACGAAGACTGTTCCGACAAGTTCTTCCACGTCAGCGATGACGTGCTGGCCTGCGCCGGTCGCGGTGCCATCCGCGAGCAGTTCAGTAGTGAAGCCGCGCTGCAGCCGATCCGGGCCGCCATGCGGCTCGTCAACCGGACGCTGCTTGTCTGGGTGACCGTGATATCCGTATTGACCATCGTCGGCGGCGCTGCATGAGCCGAGCCGGCTGGCGACTGGCCGCCGTTCTTTGCCTGTTCCTTGCAGTTTCGGTCTGGGCCGGATCAGCACCCGCCAAGAGAGTCGTTTCTCTCGCTCCGCATCTCACCGAACTGGTCTTCGACGCGGGCGCGGGGAGCCTGCTCGTGGGCGCCGTGGAATACAGCGACTACCCGCCGGAGGCCCGCGCGATACCGCGGGTGGGTGATGCATTCCGGCTGGATCGAGAACGTCTGGCAAACCTCGAACCGGACCTGGTTCTCGCCTGGAGGGGTGGCACTCCGGACTCGGTCATCACACAGTTGCAGCAGAGCGGCTACCAGGTGGAGGCGATTGAGATCCTCGACCCTGCCGGCGTCGCCGACGCACTGGAGAGGATCGGGCGACTTGCCGGGACCGCAAATGTCGCTGGCCCGCGCGCCGCAAGCTTCAGAAACAGTTTTGCCGATTTGCAGCGCGAGTATTCCGGGCGAGTTCCGGTGCGGGTGTTTTTCCAGGTCTCGGAGCGACCGCTGTTCACTGTCGGCGCCGACCAACTGATCGGCAAGGTCATAGAAGCGTGCGGTGGACTCAATGTCTTTGCTGACCTGCAACAGCTGGCCGCCGTCGTGAGCGAGGAGTCGGTAGTCGCAGCCGACCCGCAGATTATCCTCACGCCTGCCCGGGCCGGCGATGATCCCCTGGCTCGCTGGCGCCGATTCCGCCGGATGACAGCAGTACGGGACGATCACATGTTCGTCGTGGACGGAGACCAGATCGCGCGGCAGAGTCTGCGTCTGATCGAAGGGACACGGCAGGTCTGCGAGCTGATCGATAGAGCGCGGCCGCGCGAAAGTTAGCGATCGTGTCGCCAGAGGGTCTCGGTCCCGTCGGCTGACCGCGCGAGCACCCTTGCCAGTACGAACAGCAGGTCGGAGAGTCGATTCAGATAGCGTGGCACTTCCGGGTTGACGTCCTCACTCGTCGCAAGGGTCCAGATGCGACGCTCTGCCCGCCGGCAGATGGCCCTGGCCATGTGTGTACTCGCGGCTCCGCCCCCGCCGGCAGGGAGGATGAAGTCCTTGAGCGGCGGGAGTTGCTGATTGAACAGATCGAGGGCTGATTCCAGCCGGGCGACGTGTCCGGATGTCATCAAGACGTGTCCCGGGATACACAACTCACCACCAAGGTCGAACAGGTCGTGCTGCACGTTGGTCAGACATTCGACGAGTTCTTCCGGCAGATCGGGGGTGGTGAGCACGACACCGATTGCGCTGTTGACCTCGTCGACCGAGCCATAGGCCTCGACCCGCGGGTGGTCCTTGGGCACCCGCGTGCCATCACCGAGTCCGGTCGTGCCGTCATCCCCCGTGCGCGTGTAGATTTTGCTCAGGCGGTTGCCCATCAGATCTCCCGGAACTCTTCAATAACTATAGGCGAGGGAGGCGTACAGACCACGGCCGGCGGAGCGATATCCGTCAGCGAGCTGGTAGTCCGTGTCCAGAATGTTCTCCACGTTCGCCTTGATCTGCCAATGTTCTCCAATGCGGAATCTCGACGTCAGGTTGGCAAGCACGTAGCCCGCCAGCCTGGCTCCGCCGAAGTCCTCTCGATCATCAGTCGCCAGTACGTCGAGTCCAACATCGTGCTCACCTATCCGCCTTACCAGCGAGAGCGTGAACATCTGCCTGGCCCGTCGCAACAGCCGTTCGTCGTCAGACTTGTTCTTCGGGTCCTGTAACGTGATCTCACTACGCAACCGCCAACTCTGTCCTTGGTAGGCGTAGGACAACTCGACGCCCTCGATCTCGGCTTCCTCGACGTTGCGGTTCTCCCCGACGAAGTTTTCCGGATCTGTGAACACGAATTCGATCAGATCGTCGATCTGGTTCCGAAATGCAGTCAACGCGTAACGGTGCCGGGAGCCGAACTCGCCGGAGATCGAAGCCTCGATGTTTCTGGATATCTCCGGTTCCAGCTGCGGGTTACCGCCAAAACCATAGAGCTCAAGACTGGTCGGGGCCCGGAAGGCGCGCCCGGCGCCGGCTGACAATCTCAACCCGTCAACGATGTCGAAGCCATACTCCGCGTTCCAGCTTTCCTGGCTGCCGAAGATATCGTGATCGGTGTAGCGAGCCGCGGCCAGGAACTGTTGACGGCCCCGGGCATATGTCGCCTCGGCATAAGCCGCATTGACGTCGATCTTGACGTCACCGGAGCCAGGCGAGTCTTCCAGACGGCTGCCGAATATCAGCCCAGAGGTCTCTTCCCGCGATAGATTGGCACCGGCAACCAACTGAATGCCCGCCGGGCCGTCGATAGTGTTCTGCCAATCAGCGGCGATCCGGTCTGTCTTGGTGAAGTCCGACGGATTGAATGCGCCCTGGCCCTGCTCGATATCGTCCACGGCGCGGCTAAGAGTCAACTTGGAACTCCAGTTCTGCAGTGGCGTAACGCCGATCCCGACCCGGGTGACGTGGTTCGTGTAGTCCTGCTGGACAGGCGCAAGGAAGAAGTCCGAATACTCTGTCGTCCCTGCAGCGCGCCAGTAACCGGCGTCCAGATCTACGCTGCCGACGCTGGCCCGGCTCCAGAGATCGACACTCAGATTGTCATAGCCGGCGTCGTCATCACTCGCCTCAAGCGTCGGAAATCCATCGGTGTCGTACCAGGAAACATTGGCGCCCGCGGCGATATCTTCGCCTGACCAGCCGATCCGGCCAGCGGCCCGCCTTGTGTCGTAGCGTCCGGCTCCGGCTTCGGCCCCTGCGCTCAGCGGAGCACCATCACGACGGGTGATCACATTGATCACGCCGCCGACTGCTTCCGAACCGTACAGAGAGGACCGCGGGCCCTTGACCACCTCTATGCGCTCGATCAGGTCCGGAGAGATGTCCTGGATGGCGGCGATGCCAGAAGTCCCCGAATTCAGTTTAACCCCGTCCAGCAGGACCAGCGTGTGATTGCTCTCGGCCCCCCTGATGAAGACGGACGTCGCCTGCCCGGGCCCACCCGTGCGGGCCACCTCGATGCCGCCGTGGAATCTGAGCAACTCTGCAATGTCAGATGCGCTACTCCTGTCCAGCTCGTCCCGGTCGATGATCGTGACGGGGGCGAGTACCCGATCGCGGGTGACGGCAGTGCGTGTCGCGGTCACCACGACGGGCTCCAGCAGGGCGCCGTCGGCGAGAGCGGGCACAGGAATAACTGCGGCGACCAGCCACATGAGGAATAAAGGCAGGAAATTCATCGGCACTGTCTCCCCGCGCGCGCACGCCCGCACACGCAAGCGGTATGAAAACCGGAAGGGAGTCCAGAGGGGCAGTCACCGACTGCTGATCCGCCCTCCGCAGATCCGGCGCATTTACCTGAGAGTCGGTCTCCGGGCTGACGAGCGAGGGTTCTGCCTCGAAACACATCACCTTCCCGTGCTTTTGGCACAGTGGCTCCGATCGGCGTCACTCGATCGGCAATGCGTTCTTGACTCGATCACCGTTGCGGGGGCAGCGCCGGAATCTCCTTGACGGATCACCGGCTTCCCGTTGTGCCGACACGCGTTGTCGGACACACCCTGCAGGTGCTCGTCACTCTAGGCGTCGCTCCTAAGGCTGTCAAGGAAGCGCCCGCAAGCTCATGAAGGTTAAAATAGAGGATCGCACACAGAGGCAGATCGATGGATACGAAGCCGTTTCTGGATGCCGCTCGCGAGGCAGCGCAGAGCGCCGCGGCAATCATCAACCACTACTATCGTGGCCAGCTGGATATCGAACGAAAAGCCGATTCCAGTCCGGTCACGATCGCGGATGTCGAGGCGGAGAAGGCGATTCGATCGCTCCTGACCAGTCGCTTTCCCGATCACGGTTTCTACGGCGAGGAAACCGGCCGTAGCCGGGACGACTCTGACTATCTCTGGCTGGTGGATCCGATCGATGGCACGAAGAGCTTCATCCGGCACTATCCATTTTTTTCGACCCAGATCGCATTGATGCACGCAGGCCGGATGGTGGTGGGCGTGTCCAGCGCGCCCGCTTTCGAGGAGCTGGCATGGGCTGCCCTCGGCGAGGGCGCGTGGTTGGACGGCGAGCGAATCCAGGTAAGCAATGTCGATGCCTTGAGCAGGGCGACGGTCTCGACGGGCAACATCGGCACACTGGCGCGGAGCGATCGGTGGTCACGCTGGGGACGGATCGTCTCCAGTGTCGACAGAGTCCGTGGTTACGGTGACTTTTATCACTATCACCTGCTCGCATCCGGACGCATCGACATCGTAGTCGAGTCGGACGTGAACATTCTGGACATCGCCGCCCTGTCCCTGATCGTGGAGGAGGCCGGGGGTCGTTTTACCGATCTGGACGGGGCCGCGGTCGGTCTCGATACGACCAGCGTGCTGGCCAGCAACGGCCTGTTACACCCCGCAGTGCAGGCGGCACTTTGAGGCTCCCTGTCTTCTGGGTCGATGCGTTTGCAGATCGACCATTCACCGGAAATCCCGCGGCAGTCTGTGTCGTCCCCGACTGGCCGGATCCGGGCCTCATGCAGTCGATTGCCGCGGAACACAATCTTTCGGAGACGGCCTTTATCCGGCCACTGGAAGATGGGGAGTGGGGCATCCGATGGATGACTCCAGTCGCCGAGGTCGATCTCTGCGGTCATGCAACGCTGGCCAGCGCTGCGGTGGTCAGGCGGTACCTGGACCCCGGAGTCAGTAGCATCAGGTTCCGTTCCCGGGGCGGAGTTCTGGGTGTGAGCTTCGACGGCGAGGACATCGAGATGGACTTCCCGGCCAGGTCAGCGATTGCCGAGGACACGGAGGGTGCGTTGGCCGATGCACTCGGGAAACGACCTGTCTCGGAATGGCGAGCAGACTACTATCTCGCGGAACTCGAATCGGAATCGGCCGTGCTGGGGGTGGATCCCGACATGGCAAGAGTCGCGGCGTTAGGTCATACCGGTGTGATCGTTACGGCCGGGGGGGATGAGGTTGATTTCGTCGCCCGATTCTTCGCACCGGCTGTCGGCGTGCCGGAGGACCCGGTCACGGGTTCCGCCTACTGCACGCTGGCGCCATTCTGGGCCGAGCGCCTCGGCAGGCAGAATCTTCGCGCCAGACAGCTATCCGGCCGTGGCGGAAGAGTGGGCTGTCACGTCAGGGGGGATCGGGTCGCTATTACTGGTCGGGCCGTCCACTTTATGCAGGGCGTCATCGAGGTCGAGCGGCTCAGGCGGTGAAGAACAGACTCTCGTCTTGCCACTCGATGCGATGCATGCGGATCCGGTAAAGTCGCGATAGCGTTTCCTCGGTCAGGATTTCTCCCGTCGGGCCTTCCCGCCAGCTTCCATCACCGAACAGCAGCAGGCATCGATCACAGAATCGGCTGGCGAGGTTGACGTCATGCATGCTTGCCGCCACCGATCGGCCCGCATCCGCCAGTTGACGCAGCCGCCCCATCACTTTGCGTTCGTAGGCAGGATCGAGATGGTTGGTGGGCTCATCCAGCAGATAAACGTCCGGCGTCTGGGCCAGCAGGGTCGCCAGGCTGAGCCTGCGCCGTTCTCCGCCGGACAAGGTGTCCACCATCCTGTCCTCCAGGCCGCCCAATCCGACCTCGCCCAGCGCTTGCCTGGCCGTCTCCAGGTCGGCCTGGCTCTCCCAGCGCCACATGTCGATGTGCGGATGCCGTCCGGCCATCGCCGTCTCGAGCACCGTTGAGGGGAACGGGTCCTCCTGGTGCTGAAGCATAAGTCCCAATCGCCGCGCGACACGTCGGCGCGGCAGACCAGCCACGGATTCTCCACAAAGCTCGACCTGTCCTGCCGACGGTGGATGCAGACCGGCCAGTGTGTGCAGGGTCGTGGTCTTCCCCGACCCGTTTCGGCCAAGCACTCCGAGCATGGAACCACTGCCGATATCCAGGTCGAGGCGATCCACGAGCAGCCGCCCTGCGATCGAGACGCGTAGTCCGCGGCAGGCCAGGGATGGCGAAACCTGCTCAGCGGATCGCGCGCCGGTCGTCATGCCGCGGGCTCCGCTGCCACGACGATACGATCCGACGCATCGATCGAGATTCGCAGCTGGATCGGATGGCAGCAGACTCGGCAGTCTTCGATCAGGTCCATGGGCAACTCTTGCCATTCGACCATCGTCTCGTTCTGCTCCCAGCAGAAGGGGCAGGTAAAGCGATGCTCTGTGATGGGTTCCGTCAAGACTATCAGGGTTGCAGGCGCGTGGCGGTCCATGGCCCGGTGACAACTTCGCCATCCGGATCACGGGTCAGCTGGCGCTCCCACAGAGCCCTGTCATGCACGCGGCCCTCTCCCTCTACCCACAGTTCGAGCCGCGAGACCCAGAGCCGATACCCACCCCAGAAGGGCGGGCGATCGACCACGGGCGGCGTATCGACGTCGACGAAGCGGCCGTCGCGGAAATCGACCCCGAAACGCTGGGCCGTCTCGGCGACCTGCCGCAACAGTGCAGGCCGGTCCGCCACCCTCCGGCTCTGGCGACTGGCCCAGGCACCGACGCGGCTTTGCCAGGATCGGCTGGCGAAATATTCGTCGCTTTCATCCGCGGGAGAGCGCACGACATGCCCTTCGATCCGCATCTGCCGACGGAGCAAGTCCCAATGGAAGACCGCCGCCACCTCCGGCCGGTTTTCCATCTCGGTGGCTTTACGGGATGCGTAATTGGTGAAGAACACGATAAAACCCGGGTGAGGGACGAATTTCTTGCACAGGACGACCCGCGCACTCGGCCGCCCGTCGGTCCCGGCAGTAGCGATCACCATCGCATCCGGATTGGGTTGCAGTCGCTCCCGGTTCGCCAGACGGAACCATTCGTCTGCTGTCTGCATCGGGTTCGAAGGCAAGCTCTCCGGCAGCACTTCTTCGTGGAGACTGCTCATCCTTGGCTCCGCGCATCCCAGCGGCGAGTATCACCGTTCTCAGGCACCCAGAACGAACTCCGGTCCAGACCGTCGGCATCCATCGCCTCAGCCAGGTCGAGGACCGGTTGTTCCTGGCCGTCGTCTGCGAGCCGGAAGGTCCCGAAATGGATCGCCATGCTCTTTTTTGCACCGAGTATCCGGTGGGCCATGACGGCCTCACCAGGATCGATATGCTGGGCGCTCATGAACCACCGTGGGAGGTATGCGCCGATCGGCAGGATGGCGAGGTCCGGGGGCCCGAGCCGTTCACGGATCTCCTCGAAATGGTCGCCCATGCCGGTATCGCCTGCGAAGTAGATCCGATGCTGATCTGACCGGATCACGAAGCCGCTCCAGAGACTCCGGTTGGTATCCGCGAGGCTGCGGCGGGCCCAATGTCGGGCCGGGACACCATGGACACGCACACCTTTGGCCGTCTCCATCACCTCCCACCAGTCCAGTTCCCGGCACCGCTCCACTCCGAAACGCTCCAGGTACCGGCAATTGGCCAGCGGGACCACGAACAGAGGGTCATGATCGTCCGCCAGTCGAGCCAGCGTGTCTTCGTCCATGTGATCGAAGTGATTGTGGCTTACCAGCACCAGGTCCACCGGCGGCAGATCCTGGAAACGTATCCCGGGAGCGCGGAAGCGCTGTGGGCCGAGTGACTGGACGGGGCTGGCCCGCCCGGACCAGATCGGATCGGTGAGGATATTCAGCCCACCGACCTGGATAAGAACTGTCGCATGGTTGACGAAGGTAACGCTCAGCGCTCCGTCCTCCAGGCGGTCCGGCAGCGGAGGGGTGTCTATCCGTGTCAGGTCGCGTTCCCAGGGCCCGGCGGACTCTCTGGTGAACTGCCACTTCAAGACCTCATTCAGCCCCTTTTGCACCGGCGGGACCTGATAGAAGCGGACGCCGTCGAAGTGGTCGCTCACCGGTCCCTCGTGCCGCGGTGCCATGCTGGCACAGCTGGCCGCAACCGCCAATGTCAGCGCCAGCACGGCCAGTAAGCCGACCGCCCTGCGTGATGGTCCCCGTACCGAGCCGTCACGCGCCGCCAACCGCCGTGCCTCCCTGACGTCGAGGGTCTGCGGCGATAACAAAGCCGCTTGCGGGTCCCCACTCCGCGACAGCGACGCCACCGAAGTACATGGAGGGCTCGTCGAAGGACCTGCACGGCAGATCGACCTCTCCGACCGGCAGCCCCGGCTCATGCGCGACCCGATATCCCCCGGCGCTGATCTCCACGTGGGCCCTGGGCTGCGCGATAGCCTCCTCCAGAGGCGCTCCGAAGTGGATATGATTCACCAGCACTTGCAGCATGGCGGTCGTGATGCGATCGGCTCCGGGCGATCCCGTCGACAGCACCCTGCCGTCCTCTGTGCGCGCCACCGTAGGCGCCATGTTCGAAGGCAGCCGGCGCCCGGGCTGGGCCTGCTCGATGCCACCGGGCAGCAGCTCGATCTCCCCCAGGCAGTTGTTGAGCCAGATGCCGGTACCAGGAGGCAGGGCGCCTGAACCATAACCGGATGACATGGTGATCGAACAACCGATAGCAGACCGGTCGGCCGCAGACGTGTGGACGGTCGATCCGGACGCGCCCGGTGGCGTCCCGTCGCGTGCCATCTGCAACAGGCCCTCGACCGCCGCGGTGATCTCCCCGGAGGTGTCGATGTGCTGATGACGATATCTGGTCACGGCGTGCTGAACCTCGACCAATCGTTTCACCGAGATCGGGTCCCAGCCCTCATGCCGGACATCGTTCATCATCATCAACATGGCCGCCAGGGTCGCCCCGCCTACTGCGGGTGGTGGATTCGTGGCGATCCGCCAGTCATCCAGACTGACCTGCAGGCTGGGACGCACGATGGGTTTGTAGGCCGACATGTCGGCCCGGTTCAGGGAACCGCCGTGGTCGGATACGTAGTCGGCGATGGTGTGCCCCAGGTCGCCGGTGTAGAACTCCTCCGGCCCCTTGATGGCGAGCGTCTCGAGTGTGGTCGCCAGACCGGGTAGCCTGATCGTATCGCCGCGTCCCACAAGATTGCCTTCGGCGTCGATGAAAGTCCCGCGACTATGAGGTTCCCAACCGAACACGGGGTCTGCGGAACTCTCGAGATAGTGATGGCACGCGGATGGCAAGGGGAAGCCTGTCTCCACGATCGTCATCGCGGGTTCAACCACTTCCTTCCATGGCAGGCTGCCGTAACGCCTTGAGGCCTCACCCAGCGCGGCGACTCCGCCCGGTACGCCGACAGACCCGTAGCCGACGATCGTCCTGACTCCGCCGCCATAGGTGAGGTTGACCTCCCAGGCGGCTTCGCCGAGCCGGGAATCGGGCAAGCCCAGGCCCGGGACGGCTGCATAGCCGTCGATGGTGACGGGCCCTGTCCCCGGAACCCAGACCGTGACGTATCCGCCAGCGCCCAGCGAGCATACACCGGGCTCCGTAGTCATCGACGTCAGGCAGGCAGCTATGGCGACATCTACGGCGTTGCCGCCGGCATCAGCAATAGCGGCACCGGCGTCGGCAGCCAATTGCGAACTGGAGGCGACCGCCACTGTAGCCATAGGGTCTGGTCCGGGAGTCAGGGCATCCGTAAGGGAGACGGATGATAGCAGAGGGTGGTTCCCGCCTCCCGGTCAGCCCGCGAGGCGGTTGGCGTGCCACTCCAGATGATCATCGATAAACGAGGACACGAAGTAGTAGCTGTGGTCGTAGCCGTCGTGTCGACGCAAAACCAGATCCAGTCCACGATCCGCACAGGCGGTCTGCAGAAGATCGGGTCTCAGCTGTTCTTCGAGGAAGGAGTCATTCAGGCCCTGGTCGACGAGGACTCCCGGCAGCGTCCCACCGTTTCGGATCAGTTCGCAGGCGTCGTGAGCGCGCCAGGTTTCTCTGTCATGGCCCAGGTAGGCGCTGAAAGCCTTTTCCCCCCAGGGGCACCGGGTCGGCGCGCAGATTGGCGCGAATGCAGAGACAGACTGGAACAAGGCCGGGTGCCGCAAGGCGAGGGTCAGTGCTCCGTGGCCGCCCATCGAGTGGCCACTGACTCCGGCCCGGGACAGATCGACCGGGAATTCACTGCTGACAAGGTCACGCAATTCCGAGGTGATCCAGCTCTCCATCCGATAGTGGCTACGCCATGGGGTCTCTGAAGCGTCCAGGTAGAAGCCTGCGCCGCTGCCCAGGTCCCAGTCCTCGTCTTCGCCTGGAATGCCCGTGTCTCTGGGGCTGGTATCAGGTGCAAGAAGGGCAAGCCCCAGTTTCGCGGCCATCCGTTGCGCCCCGGCCTTGGCCATGAAGTTCTCCTCGGTACAGGTCAGGCCCGAGAGCCAGATCAGGATCGGGAAGTCGCCGCGCCCCGGGGGGAGGAACAGTGAGAAACGCATCGTTCCGGCACAGCTTTCCGAATCGTGTGCGCAGAACAATAGCCGCCCGCCGAACGACAAGTGCTCCTGGCTGATCTTTACTGCGTCCACTTGCCGAACCTCAGAAATGGATGACGGACCTGATGCTCTCGCCTGCATGCATGACGTCGAAAGCGGTATTGATCTCTTCCAGTGGGTAGCGATGGGTGATCATCTCGTCCACCTTGATTTCGCCGGCGAGGTACTGGTCGACCATGCCAGGCAGTTCGGAACGGCCCTTGACGCCTCCAAAAGCGGTCCCGCGCCAGACGCGTCCAGTGACGAGCTGGAACGGCCGGGTGCTGATCTCCTGGCCAGCACCGGCGACACCGATGATGGTCGATTCTCCCCATCCCTTGTGGCAGCACTCCAGGGCAGCACGCATGGTATTGACGTTGCCGATGCACTCGAACGAGTAGTCCACGCCACCGTCGGTCATCTCGACGATGACTTCCTGGATCGGGGCGGAGTGCTCGGCCGGGTTAACCAGGTCAGTGGCGCCCAGGGCTGCAGCCATCTCGAACTTGTCCGGATTCAGATCTATCGCGACGATCCTCTCCGCCTTGGCCATAACCGCCCCCTGGATGACCGACAGGCCGATGCCACCGAGTCCGAATACCGCCACCGATGCTCCAGGCCGTACCTTGGCGGTGTGCAGGACGGCGCCGATACCCGTCGTGATCCCGCAGCCCAGAAGACACACCTTTTCCAGCGGCGCTGCAGGATTGATCTTCGCGACCGCGATCTCCGGGAGCACCGTGTATTCGGAGAAGGTGGAGGTGCCCATGTAGTGGTGGATCATCCTGCCATTCGATGTGAACCGGCTGGAGCCGTCGGGCATCAATCCCTGCCCTTGGGTCACCCGGATCGCCTGGCAGAGATTGGTTCTCCCAGAGGTGCAGAAACTGCACTCCATGCACTCCGGCGTGTAGAGGGGGATCACGTGATCTCCCGGCTTCAGGCCCGTGACGCCCTCTCCGATCTCGACGACAACAGCGCCACCTTCGTGACCGAGTATCGACGGGAACAGGCCCTCCGGATCGGCGCCTGAGAGTGTAAACGCATCTGTATGGCAGACACCTGTGGCCACGGTCTGAAGAAGCACTTCACCGGCACGCGGGCCGGACACCTCGACAAGCTCAATCTCCAGCGGACGCCCCGCCTCCCAGGCCACTGCGGCTCTTGCCTTCATCGGATCCTCCCAAAACAGAATGTGATCGCGCCGCCGGCGGGCGGCGTGTCTGGACACATGATAGACCAGCAGCGATGCGCTGGTGTCACCGTCGGACACTGCCTCTGGATTATGCTGTAGGCAGCGGTCTATAGTGCTAACAGGTACCAATCCAGGAACAGACGATGGTTGCTGAACCCAAGACCCTTATCGAAGAGGAAGAAATCCGCCAGATGCAGGCCCTTTTCGAGGTCCAGAGAAAGGCATTCGCGGACGATCCCATGCCGGAAGCGAATCGCAGGCGCGAGCATCTCAAACGATTGTCCGACGTCCTGGTGGCCAACAAGGAGCGGCTGGCCGAGGCGATAAGTGACGATTTCGGCAACCGCTCTCGCCACGAGACCTACGCGGAACTGCTCGGTAGCATTCAGGGTATCCACTACGCGCGGCGGCACGTCCGCCGCTGGATGCGCCCGTCGCGTCGACGTGCGGGCCTGCTGCTGGCCACCACGAGCTGCAAGGTCGTTTACCAGCCCAAGGGCGTCGTCGGTGTCATCGTGCCCTTCAACTACCCGCTGGTCCTGTCGATCGGTCCGCTGGCCTGTGCATTGGCGGCCGGGAATCGTGTCATCCTGAAGATGTCGGAGGAGACCCCCCGGATCGGTCAGGTACTCAAGCAGGTTCTGGCCTCGGTGTTCGACGATGAACACGTGGCAGTCGTGCTCGGCGAAGTCGAGGTCGGCAAGGCATTCTCCCGTCTGCCCTTCGACCACATCCTGTTCACGGGCTCGACCGAAGTCGGCAGGCACATCATGAGGGCCGCAGCAGACAATCTGACGCCGGTCACGCTGGAACTGGGCGGCAAATCGCCGACCCTGATCGGTGACGATGTCCCCATGTCGATGGCCGCCGAGCGCATCTGTTTCGGCAAGGCACTCAATTCCGGGCAGTCCTGCGTGGCGCCGGACTACGTTCTTTGTCCGGCCGGGCGAGTGGACGAGTTCGTTGAGGCGATGTCAGTGACGTTTCGCAACATGTACCCACAGCTGCATGAGAACGCGGACTACACCTGCGTCATCAACGATCGTCATTTCAAACGCCTGGAGGATCACCTGGATGACGCGCGCGCCAGAGGCGCGGACGTGATTGAGCTGAGCAGCGACGGTGGCGGTGCATCGGCCGAGACCCGCAAGATGCCGCTGTATCTGATCAAGGGCGCGACCAGCGAGATGACGGTCATGCAGGAAGAGATTTTCGGTCCCCTGTTGCCGATCATTTCCTACGGCAGCCTGGATGAGGCGCTGCGTTTCATCAACGAACGCCCACGGCCGCTGGCTCTTAATCTTTTCGAGACGGATGCCGCGCGCCGGAACAACATCATCGACGCCACCCACTCCGGCGGCGTCTGCGTCAATGACGCGATCACCCACTTCCTGGCGGAAGACCTGCCGTTCGGAGGTGTCGGCGATTCGGGCATGGGGCATTACCACGCGCGCGAAGGTTTCCTCACTTTCTCGCACCACAAGGCAGTGCTGTCGCGTCCCCGCATAAATACTGCCCGGGTGCTCTATGCGCCGCACGGCGGTTGGCTGCAGAATCTGCTGTATCGCCTGTTCCTGCGATAGGAATCCAATCGCGCCTGAAAAGGAACCGGGATGACGTCCAATCGTGATGAGACGGACGCGGCGCGTCGTCTGCGCGAGCAGCTGGCCGTACTGCGCAGAGAAGCGGAACACAACGAAACTATTCTAAGGCGGGCGCAGGCAAGGGAAATAAACCTGCTGCAGGCTGGTTCCATCGTAGCCCTGTTCGACGAGATCGTGGATGGCTTGCGACTATCACACGGGCTCGAGGCGGTGACGCTGGTGTTGCTGGACCCGGACAACGAGATCCGTCACCTGGCCATGGGCGAGAAATTCGACCCCGTGGGGCGGCCAGAGGTGCAGTTCGTGGATAGCCTGGTCGGAATGGCGCCCCAGTTTGCGACACTCTATCGTTCGTGGCTCGGCCCCTATATCGGCGCCGATCATCGTCTGCTGTTTCCCGCAAATAACGAGCTGGCCTCTCTGGCGATGTTGCCCTTGCGTCGCAAGGATCGCCTGCTGGGCAGTCTGAATATGGGTAGCGCCGATGATCGCCGATTCACCCGTCACCACGGCACGGATTTCCTGGATCATCTGGCCAACGTCACCGCGGTCTGCCTGGAGAATGCGATAAACCGTGCGCGTCTGTTCCGCAGCGGGATCACGGACGTCCTGACTGGCTGGAACAACCGGCGCTACCTGCAGAGTCGGCTGGCCGAGGAGCTGGCGCGAGCACAACGGATGGAGACCCCTCTTGCCTGCCTGTTGATAGATGTGGACCACTTCAAGCGAGTCAATGATACCCACGGGCACCTGGCGGGCGATGAGGTCCTGCGGGAGATTGCCGATCGCGTCGAAGGCGAAGTCAGGGCCAGCGACGTGGCTGCCCGTTACGGTGGGGAAGAGTTCGCATTGCTGTTGCCGGATACCCACGCGCGCGATGCGGTTGGTCTGGCCGATCGCATACGCCAGGCGGTTTCCAGGGCCCCGATCGCCGTGGACGGAGACACACAGATAGTCGCGACTGTCTCGATCGGTATTTCATCCGTGACGCCGCCTGCCGGCAAGACCGACCTGAAGAGCCTGGGTGAGCAGCTGATAGCCGAGGCGGATGTCCAGATGTATCGAGCCAAGAACAGCGGGCGTGACTCGGTCAGCTGGGAAGGAGCCTGACGGCGAGGCGAGGTTTCCGGCGACCGGATTGCCTGTTCAGCCGGGCAGACGTTGTCTGCGAATCAGGATGAGAAACAGAGGCACTCCGATGATCGCCGTGAGGGCCCCGACCGGCAGCTGGCGAGGGGCAAACAGGCTTCGTGCCAGGGTGTCCGCGATCACCAGCAGGCTGCCACCGGCAAGTGCCGCGGCGGGCAGGAGGATGCGGTGATCCGAGCCGGTGAATGTCCGTACCAGGTGCGGGATGACCAGGCCGACGAATCCAATGCTGCCGGCCGTCGTCACCGCAACCGCTGTCAGAAGCGAACTCGATAGATAGACGCCCACTCTCAATGGCTTGACCGAGACTCCCAGCGAAAGCGCCTGCAGATCCCCCCTCGAGATGATATTCAGGTGCCTCGCCGCAAGGACGCCTGCGATCGTTGTGACGAAGAGGAGCAGCAATGGCCCCTCCGGGTTCTCCGCGAACGAGAGATCCCCCATCAGCCAGAACAACATCCCCCTGAGACTGGAATCCGGTCCCAGCGCCAGCATCAGGCTTATCAAAGCCGCGAAACCCGCCGCGAGTACCACGCCAGTCAATAGCAGGCGCAGCGGGGTCCACCCGGCCGGGCCGCTGGCAGAAACCATGAAGACCATCAGCGTTGCACCCAGGGCGCCCACGAACGCCGCGACGTCCACAAACAGGCCGCCGAGCCCCATCATCAGCGCCATCAGGGCACATACCGCAGCACCCCCGGAAACTCCCAGCACATAAGGATCGGCCAGCGGGTTGCGCAGCAAGACCTGCATGAGTGCGCCAGCGACGGCCAGCAGGCCACCGACGGCGAACGCCGACAGCGCCCGCGGCAACCTCAGTTCTGCGACCAGTGTCCTGGGCAAGTCGTCTTCATTACTGGTGAGTCCGGCCCAAACTTCGGCGACGCTGAGATCGACGCTGCCGACGGCGAGCGCGAATGTGATGGCGCCCGCGGCAACCGCGATGAGCCCAATCAAGGTCAGCGCTACATGCTGTTTTCGCAACTTTCGTTCCTTCGTTTGACCTGTGTCGCCAGAGACTGGCCGCGGTGAAGAAGAAGTTATCACGCCGCCGCCCCGAGGTGCTGTTGTCGGCTTCCCGGCGTTTGTGAAAGAATGAAACCAACGGGAAGGATTAACGCCGAATGGCAGATTTCATAGACGAGGAAGGCTATCGGGCAAACGTCGGAATAATACTGACCAACGGCAGCGCCAGAGTGTTCTGGGCCGGCCGGGCCGGGCGTGACGGTTGGCAGTTCCCGCAGGGCGGAATCAGTCCGGGTGAGTCTGCCACAGCTGCCATGTTCCGGGAGTTGAAAGAGGAGATTGGTCTGGAATCCGACGACGTCGAGATAGTGGGTAGCACCAGGGGCTGGCTGCGTTATCGCCTGCCCCGACGCTATGTGCGACGTCATAGCTCGCCGCTATGCGTCGGTCAGAAGCAGCGTTGGTTCATGCTGCGTCTATTGTCCGCGGAGTCGAGGGTGCGCTTCGACACTACCAGTCATCCGGAGTTTGATCGCTGGCGATGGGTCGACTACTGGCACCCCGTTCGGGAGGTCATCTATTTCAAACGACGGGTATATCGCAAGGCGCTCGAGGAACTCGGGCAACTCGCCTTTCCCGACGGCCCACCGCCGTGCCCCGCTCCGAGACGACGCAGCAAGTCGGCAGACTGAACTCTCACGGCACGTCAGCTGGACGCCTGACACAAGATGAAGACACCCCTGGTCGTCAAGACTCGTCCTCCACCGAAGATGCGGATCGCCCTGCTGGCAGCGGTCGGTCTGGGAATGCTTTCTATCTGGGGTATCTTCGAGTGGGGTCGCCGTGCCGGCGGCTTCAACATGTTGCAGGCTGGCCAGGCGCGCCAATCTCTTGCCGAGCAAATCCTGACGCTGCAGTCTGAAAATGAGGAACTGCGAAGGGCGCTCGCGCTGATGCGTGCGGCTGACGGAGTGGACCGGGAGGCATACCGGCGTGTGGCTCGTGAGCTGGACGACCTGCAGTCTCAGATCGCGGAGCTCAACGAAGAACTTGCCTTCTATCGCGGCATCATGACGCCGGCCGAAGGTCAGGCGGGTCTGCAGGTGCAGACTGTGCAGATAGAGCCGATGGATGGTCATCGGGCCTACCAAATGCGTCTGATCCTGGTCCAGGCCGGTCGCAACGACCGGCAGGTGTCCGGCTCATTGTCGGTCGCGGTGGCGGGTGAGGGGCCGGAAGGAGCCAGGATCCTGGCGCTGGAGGACGTGAGCGACTCCACCGGGGGCCTGCCCTACGAATTTCGTTACTTCCAGGTACTGGAGCAGGACATCATGCTGCCTGACCTGTTCCTGGCAGAGAGGGTGGATGTGCGGATCAGACCCAAAGGCAGAGGGCGGGAGGAAGCCGAGGTGTCATTCCCCTGGCTTCTCGAGGAGTACTAGGCCGTCACAATGTTTAACAGAAGGGACAAGGCACGCAACGAGATCAGCACGCTTGTCGGCTCCGGTACCCGAATCGTGGGGGATGTGGACTTTGCGGGCGGCCTGCATCTGGATGGTCAGGTGTATGGAAACATCAGAGGAGTAGAGGGGGCGGAGGCGATTCTGACCGTCGGCCCCGAGGGCGTGGTCGAGGGCAGCGTTGAAGTGGACCAGGTGCTGTTGGACGGTACCGTCCGCGGCGATGTCGTGGCCAGTGATCGGGTGGAACTCGGCGCGGCGTCCCGGGTCATAGGCAACGTCGTCTACAGAGTCATCGAGATGGCCAGTGGGGCCGAAGTCAACGGGAGCCTCATTCATCACGACCCCGCGCAACCGCAAGACGAAGGCGATTAGGGCTCGCGGGAGCCAGCAATTCGCCGCCCCTGGGGTGCCGCGACTTCACTGGAAGACCGAATAGTCGGTAGAATCAGAACGATTGCAGACAAATGTTGGACACTATGGATTCGACAAACGACACAATGCATGCTCCGCCGGCTCCGCTCGTGTTTACCGATGCGGCCGCGACCAAGGTGGCTCAACTGCTGTCCGAGGAAGAGAATTCGGAGCTGAATCTCCGCGTCTTTATCTCCGGAGGCGGTTGCTCCGGGTTCCAGTACGGCTTCACTTTCGACGAGAAGATAGAAGAGGGCGATACCCGGATCGAGAACCGCGGCGTGACGTTGCTGGTGGACCCGATGAGCGTCCAGTACCTCATGGGGGCAGAGATCGACTACCGTGATGATCTCGAAGGAGCGCAGTTTGTCATCCGGAACCCCAACGCCTCTACCACCTGCGGCTGCGGATCCTCCTTCTCCGTCTGAATCCGAAAGGATCCGACCGGACGCTGATCAGGGAGGCCACGGCCAGGTCATCGCGGCCGTAGATCTCGGCTCCAACAGTTTCCACATGGTCGTGGGTCGGCTGCAGCAGGGCCGGCTGTCCATCCTGGACAGAATCCGCGAGATGGTGAGGCTCGGCGCAGGCCTTGATGATGATGGCCGGCTGTCTGCAGAAGCCTCGGAACGCGCCCTGGCATGCCTCAGCCGCTTTGCAGAGCGGCTTGACAGCCTGCGCGCGGGCAGCGTCAGGGCAGTAGGCACGAATACGCTTCGCAAGACTCGTGACCGACTGGACTTCCTGACAGAAGCATCCCGGGTGCTCGGCCATCCTATCGACGTCATCTCCGGAGTCGAGGAGGCGCGGCTTGTCTATCTGGGCGCCGCTCACAGTCTTCCGGGGGATCCTGCGAACAGGCTTGTCGTCGACATCGGCGGTGGCAGCACCGAACTCATCGCCGGCAGTGGATACACTGCGGAGAGACTTGAAAGCCTCTACATGGGATGCGTCAGCGTCAGTGCCAGCTTTTTTCCAGAGGCGCGCGTGACGGCCAAGCGGTTCCGCATGGCGCGGCTCGCTGCCCGCCAGGAACTCGCGCCGGTAGCGGAGAGGTTCCGTGGCGCAGGATGGGAGCGTGCATACGGTACGTCGGGCACCATTCGTGCTACCGCGAAGTTGCTGGTAGATGACGACAATCCGTCCGGGATCATCACCCGCGATGGACTGGAAAGACTGCAGGCGGATGTCATCACCTGCAGTAATCTCAACAAGAGACGGCCCGCCGGTCTCAGCGAAGATCGGGCGCCCGTCTATCCAGGCGGGCTTGCCATCATCACGGAAGTCTTCGATGCCTTGGGAATAGAGTCAATGATGGCTGCGGACGGGGCGCTTCGGGAAGGCCTGCTATTCGATCTCCTGGGCCGGCTCACGGACGAAGATGCCCGGCAGCGAAGTGTCCAGTCGCTGCAGAACCGGTTCCATGTTGACCTGCTACAGGCTGCCAGGGTCGAAGCAGTCGCCCTGGACTTTCAGCGGCAGGTGACGCCGGCATGGGGACTCGAGGGGCAGCTGTCCCGGCAACTGGTTGCCTGGGCGGCCCGGCTGCACGAGATCGGCCTGGATATCGCCCACGCACAGCATCATCGTCATGCTGCTTACCTGCTGCGGCATGCGGACCTGGCGGGTTTCTCTGCCGGCGAACAACTACTCCTCTCCGCGCTGGTCGGCAATCATCGCCGGCGCTTGCGCCCTGAGCTGATGGAAGGCCTGCCATCATCATGGTCCGTTCGTGCGCCGCGCCTGGCGGTGCTGCTGCGACTCGCTGTCGTGCTGTGTCGGAGTCGTTCGGAAACGCCCTTGCCCCCGATCACACTGACGGCCAGTGCGAAATCCCTGACTCTGGAGTTTCCTGAGGATTGGCTGGAGGCTCACCAACTGACACTGGCGGACCTGCGACAGGAGGCCAAGTATCAGGCCTCTTCGGGATTGAGACTCCGGTATCGCTGACAACGAGGCGCTTATCAGGCGGGATAGATGGCGCCGAGTACGACTTCGCGAGTCGCGCCGGTGACCGCCGGCAGGTTACCAGGCAGGCTATTCACTGTTCGATGTGCGAGCCACGCGAATGCAGCCGCTTCTACCCAGTCGACCCCTATGCCGAGGCTCTCGGTAGTCTCCAGCCGCCAGTCCGGCAGCCTGCTCGAAAGCCGCTGCATGAGGGCGCGGTTGTGCGCACCGCCGCCGCAGACATAAAGGCCGCCTGGCTTCGGGGCCGTTTGTTCGAGAGCCCTGGCTACGGTGGTCGCGGTGAGTTCACAGAGCGTCGCCTGTATGGTTGCCGCAGACAGAGGCGTCTCGACGCTATCAAGTCGATGCTGGAGCCACGTGAGGTGAAAGTCTTCAGGCCCGGTGCTCTTCGGTGGCGGTCGCAGAAAGTATTCGTGCTCGAGAAGCACTTCCAGCAAACGGCTGTCGCAGGCGGCCGATGCTCCCCACTCGCCGTCCTTGTCATAGGGTTGCCCCTGGGCTCTGCGCGTCCACGCGTCCATCAGGTTGTTCCCCGGGCCCGTATCGAAGCCGATCACATCCACCCCCGGCAACAACAGCGTCAGGTTGGCGATGCCGCCGACATTAAGCACGGCCCTTGGCTCGTCCGGAGTGCTGAACACGGCGTGGTGGAAAGCCGGAACGAGCGGCGCGCCCTGACCGCCGAGGGCTACGTCGCGGCGCCGAAAATCTGCGACGGTCGTTATGCCCGTGTCGGCCGCTACCACGTTCGGGTCGCCGATCTGCATCGTGAATGGCCATTCCCCATGAGGCGAGTGCAACAGCGTCTGCCCGTGGCTGCCGATGGCGGTGATGGATCCGGGTCGCCGGCCTGCCTTTTCAATCAACTCCAGCGCGGCCGATGAGAATGCGTGGCCGAGCGCTACGTCCAGTTCACCGACCTGGCTCAGGTCGATAAGCTCCGGGTGCTCGACGATTCGGCGGAGGACCTGCAGGGGGCCGTCGGGGATCGGATGAGAGTGAGTTGTATCGATCCGGATCTCAGGACCGTCCATCTCCACAAGCACAGCATCGATGGCATCCATGGAAGTGCCCGAGATGAGCCCGATGAAGGACTCGGTCACGCAGGTAATCCCCGGGGGTTGCCCCGAGTCGCGATCGAGACAGACTCAGTCGAGTCGGGCAAGGCGGGTCTCGCTGATCGCGTCGAGTTGCGCAACCAGCGGCCGGGTAGCCTCCAGGAATGCCTCGCGATACTTGGGAGAAACGGGTTCCGCCTCGGGCAATGGCACCGTCCGCGGATTGCGATGGACGCCATTGAGCCGATACTCGTAGTGCAGGTGGGCCGCCGTGGCCAGGCCGGTGGACCCGACATAGCCGACGATCTGCCCCTGACGGACGCGACTACCCTTGTTCCTTCCGCGGGCGAACCTGGAGAGGTGAGCGTAGAGCGTCGTGATGTTGCCGCCATGCTGGATGATCACGCAATTGCCGTAACCGCCGTTGCGACCCCGAAAGATTATCCGGCCGTCGCCAGCGGCCTTGATCGGCGTGCCTTTGGGCGCGGCGTAATCCACGCCCTTGTGCGGGCGCCTGGTCTTGAGGACCGGGTGCAGCCGATTCGGGTTGAAGTTGGAGCTGACCCGGGAGAAGTCCAGAGGCGCCCGCAGGAATGCCTTGCGTACGCTGAGTCCTTCAGGCGTGTAATAGTCCACTCTCCCCTCGGGATCCTCGAAGCGCAGGGCCCGATACACTCGGCCCTGATTTACGAATTCGGCAGCCAGAATGTCGCCATCTCGCAGTCGCTCTCCGTCCTGCCAGACTTGCTGGTAGACCAGCGAGAAGCTGTCGTCCTTGCGAATCTCGAGGGCGAAGTCCACGTCCCATGCGAACACGCCGGCCAGGTTCATGATGAGCGTGTCGGACATGCCGGCTTCCGCGCCGGCTTCAAACAGCGAGGTCTCGATTTCACCCTGCACGAATGAAGGTCTGTGCTCAACCGGGTTGGCCATGAAGTCCACGGCATAAGCGTCGTCGGAACGCACGACCCGCATGGTGAGTTCTTCGCTCAGCGGCCTGGACAGCACCAGGACCCTCTCGCCCTCATGGGTCACTTCGATCTTGTCGCCCGGCTTGATCATCGCCAGGGCATTTCTGGCCTCCTTGAGATCCAGCATCAAGGCGAGATCCGCGACGCTCAGTCCGTGTCTGCGAAACAGGCGATCGAGGTTGTCGCCGGGCTTGACTTCGACTACCAGCTGCTCCCCCGCTGACGGCATCTGCTGATCAGACGGCTGTTCCACGACTTGCTCAATTCCGGGTTCCGGAACGGAGAGTGTCTCGGCTTGTTGCGCGGGTCTCGGGATCTCTTGCAACTGAGGCTCGGCAGGGGTGGCCTCGCTGTCGCGTTCCGGCTCTGCGATCGCAAGGTCGGCATCGGTCGCCGTATCCTGCCCGGGCAGCTGGAGTCTCACGCGCTTGAGGCCGGTGTCCGGCGAGGGTATGTTCTGCTCCACTGCCTGGTCGTCGACGGACCTGGAGCCTTCCGGCAGCGACAGAAGAAGAACCCCCAGGGGTGCCAGCGCGACGACAGCAAGCAACTTCCAACGGAGTTTCGATGCAGCACCCGCCCGGGGTCTGTCAGGCTTGTAATCGTGCTTGAGCTGGCTCTTTACTCGACCCATGAACGGATTCTCTGCAAAATTGGACATAAGTTAGCTGGAGACATCCAGCCGGTCAATGCAAAGACTCCTGTTTTTTGGCATGTAGTTTTTTAGGAGAACCAATGGCTTCCGTTCGGGACCAGATGGAGGAACTTAAGAGGGGTGCAGATGAGGTCCTGATTGAGGCGGAACTCGAGGAGCGCCTCAAGGCCGGCCAGAGGCTCCGGATCAAGGCCGGATTCGACCCGACTGCCCCGGATCTGCACATCGGCCATACGGTTCTCATCAACAAGATGCGCCAGTTTCAGGGATTCGGGCACGAGGTCGTATTCCTGATCGGCGACTTCACCGGAATGATCGGCGACCCCTCCGGAAAGAATGCAACCCGCCCACCGCTAAGCCGCGATGACGTCATCGAGAACGCACAGACATACGAGCAGCAGATCTACAAGATTCTCGATCCTGAGAAGACCCTGATCATGTTCAACTCGAGCTGGATGAGCGGCATGGACGCAGCCGGGCTCATCCAGCTGGCGTCCCGACAGACGGTCGCCCGGATGCTGGAGCGAGACGACTTCAACAAGCGTTACGCCGGCAACCAACCGATCGCGATCCACGAATTCCTCTATCCGCTGGTGCAGGGTTACGACTCGGTCGCAATGAAAGCCGATGTTGAGCTCGGCGGTACGGATCAGAAATTCAATCTGCTCGTCGGACGGCAACTTCAGCAGACCTACGGCCAGCCTCCCCAGGTCGTCATAACCATGCCATTGCTGGAAGGACTGGATGGTGTCCAGAAGATGTCAAAGTCCCTGGGTAACTATGTCGGCATAACGGACCCTGCCGCGGAGATGTTTGGGAAACTGATGTCGATCTCCGACGACCTGATGTGGCGATACTTCGAGTTACTCAGCTTCCGCCCCGCCCGGGAATTGAAGAAATTGCGGCGGGAAGTGGACGAGGGCAGGAATCCCAGAGACGTCAAGTTCGAGCTGGCCACGGAGATTGTCACCCGGTTCCATGACAAGCGGGCCGCCGAGGCCGCCCATCAGGAGTTCGTCGCGAGGTTCCAGAAAGGCCGGCTTCCTTCCGATATTCCAGAGTTCAGGATCGAGGCTGGGCCCGCGGGCGTCATGATCGGAGATGTCCTCACATCCGCCGGACTCTCGGCGAGTAATTCAGAAGCCTTCCGCATGATCAAGCAGGGCGCCGTCAGGGTCGACGACCAGAGAGTGGAAGACCGGGAGCTGCAGCTGCAGGGTGGCCACAGCTACGTCGTTCAGGTCGGCAAGCGCCGTATTGCCAGGGTCGCCATCGACTGATCGGGTCGCCGGCACGGGAAGTACAGTAACGTAAGCGCCGGCGACAGCCGGTAACAGAGATGAGGAGCAACCTATGATTCGCAGAGCCGTAGCAACGATCGTCGCAGCCCTGGTGGCCACCAGTGCGATGGCGATGGATCAGGAGAAGGCCGAAAAGGTCACAGAGGTCCGTCAGGCGGTGCTGGAGGTCGTCGGCTGGAACATCGGCCCCATGGCCGGAATGGTCAAGGAGCGTATTCCCTACGATCGTGAGATCTTCCGGCGGAATGCGGGGCGCATCGCGTTCATGCTGGAGATGGTCCCTGAGGCATTCGGGCCGGATACCCGCGAGGCTGTCCTGGAGACCGAGGCACTGGATGTGATCTGGGAGGACTTCGACGAATTCCGTGACCTCGCGGGCAAGGCACGTGATAAGGCTGCGGCTCTGGAGGTTACGGCCGGTTCGGGAGAGTTTGCCCAGGTTCAGGCAGCTTTCCTGGAGATGGGCCAGGCCTGCAAGGCCTGTCATGACAAGTTCAGGGAAGAAGACTGACCGATTAGAAAAAGTCGTCAGGATCCGGGACTGGTGCCGCGGCCACTATCAGCCAGACGCTCGCCGCTGACGCCGCTAGCAGGATGACAGCAAGGACGATACGCTGACTGGAGACGGCCTTGTCACCTCCCGCCAGCGCTGCCGGCATTGAACCTGTGAGCATCGGGCCGACCAGGTTTCTCCTCCAGCGCATCCAGTACTTGACCATGACTCCCAGGTGCAGGGCGATGAGGGTGAGCAACAGGTTGAAGTTGCTTGCATGCAGGGCTTCCATCCTGTCGGTCAGCGCCGTCGGGGCGGCCGCGTGCCAGGGCCCCGAATAGAGGATCTCGTCGCTGTTGAACAGACCGCTGACGGCCTGCACGGCAACCACCACCAGCATGGCGATGACCGCCCAGCCACCGATAGGGCTGTGTCCGGCAGCGGCCGGAGGTTTTCCTCTCAGCCACAATGACAGGTAGCGCAGCGTGGGGCCCGGCGCGGCCAGGAACTGGCTGAATCGCGCGTAGCGCGGTCCGACGAGGCCCCAGGCCAGTCTGAATATGATCAGCGTCAGGGCCAGGTAACCCAGTCTCATGTGCCACTCCATCCACGCCAGCCCGAGTTCGTGCGTGATCCAGCTCCCGGCAAGGGACAGGACCAGGGCCCAGTGAAACACTCTTGTAGGCAGGTCCCAGACGGTGATCTGATAGTTGGAGTTGGGGGGTTCTCGGACCATGACTTCCTCGATAGACCCGGCAGACCCGGAATTCTATCGCCGACCCGTCGCTCGCGGGAGTCTGGCGACTAGTCGACCAGGAAATAGTCGACATGGGTCACCACCCTGATGGTCTTGTGTTCCGGGCCGAAGCCTTCCCGATCAGCGATCGAAAAGTAACCCTGCCGGGCCCTGCGGATGGCGCCCACGCGGCTGTCGGAGTCCTGAGCGAATTGCTGGGCGGCTTTGCGAGCGTCCCGTGTTGCCTCCGCGATCATCGCCGGCTTGATAGCCGCCAGGGACGTGAACAGGAATCGCAGCCCGGACTCGTAACTATGCACCAGGGGGATGCCCCGTCGGACCAGTTCTCCCGACTCCTGCATGGCCGCCTTGAGCGCGGCGACATGCCGGCTTCTCAGTGTCAGCGTGGTCTCGGCAAGGTAGCGGCCTTCCGGCGGGAGAGGGGACCCCGGTCTATGGATCTCGAAGTCCGTAAGTCTCGGGACGGACGTGCTCATCGCGTCCGGCGGGAAACCGCGTTCGGCCAGGAACTCTCTGATGACCCCCTGCTGTGCCTGTATCTGCTCGTCCAGATTGAGGAGGGTATCTGCAGACGATGAGAATACGATGGGCCAGATGGCCAGGTCAGCCATGACTTCCCGTTCCGCCAGTCCCTTGACGCTCACGACGCGTTGGGCACCGCGCAACTCCCCCACCGCATGGCCCAGCGCAACGCCGGCCAGGACGAGTCCGGCTGATATCGTCAGGCCCAGGACCGCAGCGGCTCTGCTGGGGCTCCCTTTCTCGATTGTTACTGGCATGGATCTTCCTTGGGTCTGGCTGGAGACCCGATCCTGCCTGTGGAAGATGGCTCAAACCGTGCGGGATAGTGACAGAGTTCGGGCAGATTGAGGCCCGCAGATGGCGGTGTATCGCCGTCCGCCGGACAGCTGAAAAATGGCCTGCCGGACGTGGGTGTTGACGCGGCCCGGGCAGTCTATATAATGCGCCGCTCGCCTGAGTCAGGCGGCCTCCTTGGACACGCTGGTCCCCACGTTTTTTTTAAGCGGGGGGTGTTGACAGCGCGGCAAGTCAGGTTACACTTGTCGGTCTGCCTAGCAGATCAGCAAGGCAGCGCTCTTTAACAAACAGAATCAGGTAATTTGTGTGGGTGCTCGCACCGATGCTTGCGAATGCAAATATCGATGTTGAGTAACCAACAGTCAGCTCTTTATTGAGAAATATGTTGGATCGCTTGACAGCTCAAACCTTTGAACTGAAGAGTTTGATCCTGGCTCAGATTGAACGCTGGCGGCATGCCTAACACATGCAAGTCGAACGGTAACAGGACGCTGTGATCCCTTCGGGGTGAACTTGTCGCTGACGAGTGGCGGACGGGTGAGTAACGCGTGGGAATCTGCCTGATAGTGGGGGACAACCCGAGGAAACTCGGGCTAATACCGCATACGCCCTACGGGGGAAAGCGGGGGATCTTCGGACCTCGCGCTATCAGATGAGCCCGCGTCGGATTAGCTAGTTGGTGAGGTAAAAGCTCACCAAGGCGACGATCCGTAGCTGGTCTGAGAGGACGA
>CALDWW010000074.1 GCA_937924335.1 uncultured Gammaproteobacteria bacterium | reverse complement strand
ACGAGAACGGGGTTCCTGATCTTCCCGATGAGGATCTGAACGGTGACGGTGTGGTCGACGTTCTCGACTGTAACGCACTCGCGAATCCGCCGCCCGCCGGCGGGGCCAACCCTGTGGAATCCTGCGCGGTCTGCCACAGCGCGGGCTCGATCGGTGATGCGGTGGCATCCCACAAGCTGCAGCCGATTGAATCGGTCAGCAACGTCACCTTCGCGGTGAACAACGCTGACTTGGACGTCACCTTCGACCTGGCGGTCGACAAAGCGCCGGGCCTCGGCTACGACACCGTGGAGCGAGGCTATCGGACCGACGGACTGGTGCGGACCGATATCTGCAACCGAGCGAACGGGGTCTGTGATCTCGCGAGCCTCGAATTGTTCGAAAACGGCGGCGGCAACTACACCCTCAAGGTGTATGGCGGCGCGGCCGAGGCGGCGAACGACAATCGCTACCTGTTCCGGATTGCGGCCGGCGGTGAAAGTGAGACGCGCACCTACTTCTACGGTGACTTCGCAAATTCGCCGGTGGCGGAGCCGGTGGTATCAGCCGAGGCGTGCACCAACTGCCACGGTCCGGAAGGCATCGACGTCCACGGCGGCTACTTCGCCGCGGTTGACGGCGCAGAGCCCTGCCTCACCTGCCACGGCGTCGGCGACACCATAGACCTCTGGGACGCGGCGCACCAGTACCACAGCAGTATCTGGGAAGAAGAGGTTCCACGGAACTCGGGCAACTTCGAGGTCATCGAGGTCACGTACCCGTCGTACATGAACAACTGCAGCGTCTGCCACGAACCGCCGGATAACCTCAATGCGGCCAACACCATGCCGGTCAATGCCGAGGCTTGCTTCAGCTGCCACGGGTCGACCGAGACCATGTTCCCGGATCCAAACGACCCGGTGGGACAGTTCCATGCCGGCATCACGGACGGTTGCGAGACCTGTCACGTGGAGGGCGGACCTGCATCGAACTACCTTACGGTCACGGACGTCCACAATGGCAAGACCACCGGACGCGGCGGCATCATCTGGGACGGCGAGGATACCTCCGTCACGGAAGGCGCGTTGTTCGACGTGCGGATTACCGGTGTAGCCGACGACGGCACCGACCTGACTATCACCTGGGAAGCTGACTACAACAGCGCCGGCGTGAATCCCTGTAACGACACGGTCGGACCGGGTGCGCCCATATTCCACTTGCCGGGCGGCTCCGGCGGCGGGAACTGGAGCGTCCTGCGCAACTACGCCCAGGGCGAGGACTTCATCCTTGGCCTTGATCCCGAAGCGGCGGGCCAGCCGCTGAGCGTGGGCATGGATGCAGAAAACACGACCTGCTCCGGCAATGTCGCGACGACGGTCGTTCCCGTGGAGGCCACCCCTGCCACAGTCGGCCGCGTGGGCCTCCAGGGCAAGCCTGCCGTGGTCAGCATCGATCCCGACGACACGGACGGTCTCATGAGGGTTCGCGCGAAGAGCGCAACCTATGACTGGGTCATCGGCACCGACGATAAGGCGACTGACCGTCGCGCCATCGTCGACACGACGAACAAGTGCCTGAAGTGCCACGTGGGTTCGCTGTATCAGCACGGCGGCAACCGGGTCGACAACGTCGATCTGTGCATCCTGTGCCACAATTCGGCGGCGAACGAGCAGTACGTCCGCGAAGGCATGGGCGTCGATCCCTCCGAGGCGTATGACGGCCAGGCCGGCGAGCTGTTCGAGATGAAGACCATGCTGCACGCGGTCCACGCGTCCGGAAGGACGGCATACTCGGACCTCGATTACGAGCCAGCCCAGATCCCGTTCGTCATCTACCGGGGTCGTGGCATCTACGCCTGGGCGGCGGACGTTTCGCTGTTGCCGAACTGGCCGACTGAGTTGGACTGTGAGTACGGCAGTGCTGAGAATCCGAGCAAGGGAAGCATAGTCTTCGGATCGGACCCGGACGCTGACGTCAGAGACTGCCAGCCGCACAACTTCCACACGCCAACCTTCCCGCGGGGGCTGTACGACTGCAACGCATGTCACGAAGATGGCTTCGCCACGCTGTTCCCCGACGCGACCAAGGCCATGGCATCGACGGTCGAGACCGGCGAGCCGCCGTTTGACGACCGGATCAACGACGTGCTCGAGGGTGCCTCGTCGGCGACCTGCATGACCTGCCACAAGCAGTGGTCGTCCGCCGACAAGGCCGAGTACAACGCGCTCGGCAGTCACGCGGCCCAGAACGGTTGGGAGCCGCAGGAGTTCGAGGAAGGTCGTCAGACCATCATCGAGGCCAACCAGTAAGGCTGTGCTGAGTTGATCTGCCAACAAGTGGGGCGGGCCTTCGGGCCCGCCCCCCGATCCAGACCAGGGACGGTCCGCGGATCCGGATCAAGCCTGCCGACAAGAAGCAGGGAGAAAACCGAAAAGCCCGGAGATGTTTCTCCGGGCTTTTCTTCATGGATACGACGAAACCGGTAGTTCCCGAACGAGATGGTTCTGTGTGGGCAATGATATAAACAGGCAACCAATGGCTGCCTTGAACATCTTCCCGAAGACCCGCTGTTCGATCCAGGCCGGGCCGGCGGTACCTGGGCTATCCGTCTTTTTCGCCTCATCCGCGGGCACCGTTCGGCTTTCCGGTACGCATTGACGACGAGAGGCCGGTATCATCCGTGTCGGGTCGGCGGGACGGTCAACGCCAGCAGTGGGCCGGTTGCGCCGGAACCTCCGTTCGAGATGGGATGAATTTCTAATGGCATGGACCCTCAACCCCCGGCTCTTCTTCGCCGCGATCTGCCTGTCCGGATTCTCGGCTCTGATCTACCAGCTGATCTGGATCCGCCTCCTAGGGCTCGTCTTCGGCGTCAGCAGTTTTGCCGTAGCCACGGTCGTGGCCGTCTTCCTCCTGGGCCTGGGACTGGGCAGCTACTACTTCGGCAAGTGGTCTGAAAGAACCGGGAACCCTCTCAGGCTCTACATGTACGTGGAGCTGGGTATCGCCGCATTCTCCCTGGCCTCTTACGTGCTGATCGAGCAGGTCCCGGTCTTCCGGTACGTCCACGAGTCCGCTTACAACCAGCTCGATCTCTACGGGCTGTCGCTCATCCGGCTGGCCCTGGCCGTCCTCGTGCTTTTGCCGCCGGTCTTCCTCATCGGCGGCACGATGCCGCTGATCTCCAAGTACTTCCTCACGGCCAAGTCGACCTTCGGATCAGGGTTTAGCAGGCTCTACTACCTCAACACCCTGGGCGCATTCGCCGGTGCGGTGCTGACG
>CALDWW010000073.1 GCA_937924335.1 uncultured Gammaproteobacteria bacterium | reverse complement strand
CATCTTGAGCAGACGCGTCGCCACATCGCCGAACATCGAGAATCCGCCAACCTTGCTCCGGAACCTGATAAGCATATTCACTCACTCGAGATGGAAGTGGTCTGGTCGAAGGAATGGCCACCGGGTCTGCGCGTGTCTTTTGTCGCAGGCACCTCGGCCACCGTGGGGCACCGACATGACGACAATTGTAGCAGCCTGTACTAGGATCGCAGGGTAGAACCGCCGCGCCTGGATACCGCCAGCCTGGCTCCTGGCGGGCGAGTGTCAGGAGCCGCTGGATGTCTTGCCCGCTACCGGAGATTCGTGTGACTTCAACTGTCGGGAAGACTGAGGAAGAGTTGAGTCGCAGGCGTGCGGAGCTTGCCGCTCGCCTCGGGAAACAGCTCCCCGCGGGCACGTTGTTGACTCATGAGGATGAGCTTCGCCCGTTCGAGTGTGATGCGCTGTCCGCGTATCGTCGACAGCCCTTGATGGTCGCGATGCCGAGGACTGTCGCAGAGGTCCAGGCCGTGCTGCGGACCTGTCACGATATGGCGGTACCGGTGGTCGCGCGTGGCGCCGGCACCGGCTTGTCCGGCGGGGCATTACCGCTGGAGCAGGGCGTGTTGCTGAACCTGAGTCGCATGGACCAGGTCCTGGAGGTCGACGTCCCCAATCGGCTGGCACGTGTCCAGCCGGGGGTGCGCAATCTCCATATCAGTGAGCGGGTCGCGCAACATGGCCTGTACTACGCGCCGGACCCGTCGTCCCAGATCGCCTGCAGTATCGGTGGCAACGTCGCGGAGAACGCGGGCGGGGTGCACTGCCTCAAGTACGGCCTTACCGTTCACAACGTGGCCAGTGTGGAGGTCGTCACGATCGACGGACAACATGTCCGTCTCGGCGGGCCCGCACTCGACGCGCCGGGGTATGACCTGTTGGCGCTGATCCATGGATCGGAGGGGCTGCTGGCGGTCATCGTAGAAGTCACGGTACGGCTCCTGCCGAAACCGGTGTATGCCCAGGTGGCGGTCGCTGCATTCGCGAGAGTGGATGCAGCCGGCGATGCGGTGGCTTCCATCATCGCGTCCGGGGTTCTGCCTGCGGGCCTGGAGATGATGGATCGTGGTTGTATCGAAGCGGTCAACGGCTTCCTCGACGTCGGTTACCCGGATTGCGCCGGGCTCGTGCTGTGTGAGCTGGATGGCACTCAGGCGGAAGTCAGTAGCCAGATCGAAGCGGTCAGCGGGATCCTCCGTGATGCCGGGGCCGTCGAGGTGACGGTATCCCGCAGCGAAGAAGAGCGATTGAGACTCTGGTCGGGCCGCAAGGCGGCTTTTCCGGCGGTGGGCCGGCTGGCGCCGGACTACTATTGCATGGACGGCACCATCCCGCGGCGGCACCTGGCACGGGTCCTGAACGAGATCAAGGCGCTGTCAGAGCATTACCGGCTGTCCGTAGTCAACGTATTCCACGCCGGCGACGGTAATATGCATCCCCTGATCCTGTATGACGCAAACAGAGAGGGCGAACTGCAGCGGGCAGAAAAGCTGGGCGGCGAGATCCTCGAGGCCTGCGTCGCGGCCGGCGGCACGATCACCGGCGAGCACGGCGTCGGCATCGAGAAGATTGATCAGATGTGCGTGCAGTTTTCGCCGACGGAACTGCAGCAGTTCCACGATCTCAAGGCGGCCTTCGATCCGAGCGGGTTGCTCAACCCGGGCAAGGCCGTGCCGACACTGGCCCGCTGCGCAGAATTCGGTGCCATGCATGTCCACGGTGGGCGGCTGCCGTTCCCCGATCTGGAACGTTTCTGATGACCGCCGGGAACAGCGTGAGCATCCCCCCGGATGCGGACCTCACCGAGGCCCTTCAAAATGCGATCCATGCTGCTCTTGCCGACCAACGGCCGCTGGAGATCCTCGGCAGCGGCAGCAAGCGATTCCTGGGCCGTGAGTCGTCGGGTCAACGCCTGGATATCGGCGGTCATCGCGGCATCGTCACCTACGAGCCGTCGGAGCTGGTGATGACCGCCCGATCAGGCACGCCGCTCGCCGAGATAGAGTCCCTGCTCGGCCGGCATGGCCAGATGCTCGCCTTTGAACCGCCGCATTTCGGGCCTGGCGCCACACTCGGTGGCACGGTGGCCTGCAACCTCGCCGGGCCGAGGCGCCCGTATGCGGGCGCGACACGTGACTTCGTACTGGGGACGCGTGTGATCAATGGCAAGGGTGAGATATTGCGATTCGGCGGCGAGGTGATGAAGAACGTCGCAGGGTATGACATCTCGAGATTGATGGCCGGGGCGATGGGGACGCTGGGGCTCTTGCTGGAGGTTTCGCTCAAGGTGTTGCCGGCGCCCAGGGTCGAGGCGACCCTGGCTTTCGAACGGGATGAGCCGCAGGCGCTTGTCGACATGAATCGGTGTGCGGGGCGCCCGCTTCCCGTGTCTGCCGCCGCCTGGTGCGCAGGCGTGATGTATGTGCGTCTCTCGGGCAGCGAGACGGGCGTCGCTGCCGCATGTGCCGAGCTGGGTGGCGATGAGATGTTGCCTGACACTGCGCTTGCATTCTGGGATGCGCTGAAAGAACAGCGACTGGCCGCCTTTTCCGGCGAGGGGGTTCTCTGGCGGCTGTCGTTGCCCCCGGCGACCGGGTCCTTGCCGCTGGATGCGGAATCCGTGATCGACTGGGGCGGAGCTCAGCGGTGGCTGCGAACTGACGAGGACGCGGAACGGGTGCGATGGGTCGCCGGCGAGGCGGGCGGTCATGCGGTCGCATTCAAAGATGGGGACCGGCAAGGATCGGTCTTCCATCCCATGGGCGGAGTACTGATGCAGCTTCATCGCCGTGTGAAAGACGCGCTCGACCCGCACGGACTGTTCAACCCTGGCCGCATGTACGCCGGGCTCTGATATGCAGACCCGGCTTACAGATGCGATCAGGGACACGGCCGCGGGCGAGGAAGCGGAAAGCATCCTGCGCCGTTGCGTTCACTGCGGGTTCTGTAACGCGACTTGCCCGACTTACATCCTCAGCGGCAACGAACTCGAGGGTCCCAGGGGCCGCATCTATCTGATAAAGAATCTGCTGGAAGGGGACCCGGTCTCGAACCGGACCCGTGCCCATCTCGATCACTGCCTCGGCTGCCGGGCCTGTGAGACCACGTGTCCGTCAGGGGTGCGCTTCCATCGACTGGCTGACATTGGCCGGGAGTTGATCGCATCCGGCGAGCAGCGTCCGCTGTGGGATCGCTGGCGCCGGCGATTGATCGCCCGCTTCTTCGATAACAGTCTGCCGTTGCGTTTTTCAATCGCCGTTGGACGACGCTTGCGACCCATTCTCCCGGCGCGGTTGAAGCGCTTGTTGCCCTCTGTTGCGTCCCGATGGCCGGAATCCGAGGGCGCCACCACGGTGCTGTTACACGACGGTTGCGTACAGCCGGTGCTCGCGCCGTCGACAAATCTGGCCGCGTCCCGTGTCCTGCGCCGGAGAGGCATTGGCTCGCGGCGAGTGAGCGGGTGTTGTGGTGCCATGGCCTACCATCTGGACGAGCTGCCACGGGCGAGGCGACAGATTCGCCGCAATATTGATCAGTGGTCTCCGCTTCTGGAAAACAGCGCGGGACTGGTGGTGACGGCCAGCGGTTGTGCCGCATTCCTGAAGGATTATGGGGCGCTGTGTCGGGATGATCCCGACTATGCTGAGCGTGCCGACCGGATCGCCCACAGTATTCGCGACCTCGGGGAGTTCCTCAGCCCGCTCGATCCCGGCCCCGGGACACGCCCTGTGGGCCAAGTCGCCTTACACGTCCCGTGCACTCTGAAGAACGCCTTGCAGGGAGGGGATCGACTCAGGACGCTCCTCGTTGCAAGCGGGTGGGCGCTGGCGGACTCGGGCGACGGCGACCAATGTTGCGGCTCGGCCGGTGCCTACTCGCTCCTGCACAGAAACACCTCCCGACGGCTGCGTAATGCAAAACTCGACGTGCTCGGCGCCGACTCCGTAGAGCGTATCGTGACAGCGAATATCGGCTGCCAGATGCACTTGTCGGCGGGCACCGATGTGCCAGTTCAGCACTGGGTCGAGGTCTGGGACGAAATTGAGGACAGAATTCAGGCGCAGGGCTCCAGTAGCCATTGAGCCCAGTTGGCCTCGATGGACCCCGCGTTGCCGGCGGCAAAAGGAGCCTGGAGGGGCTGCACAAGGGTTTGCGCAGGCAAGCCGGCATCGGCGTATGCGGCCAAAGTGGAATACCATTACGCGGGCGACTACAGTACTTTTGCAAGGTTTTTTGAGGTATTTCCGGTAGTAGCGACTGACGGGCAGGCTGAAGACTCATGCCGTTCTGTCTCCGGCCAGTGGTTTTCCTGTCGTCGCGAAGTGACCGCATGTCCGTCTGCCGGTACGATTCAGTTTCGCCCAGGATGCCATCCCTTTCGCAGGGGCAGCACCCGGGGCATTTTGGGAGGGATAAATGAAACGTGTACTCAGAGTTATTCTGCCGGTGGCGGTGTCATCCGGGCTTCTGTTCGGCTGTGCCGCTCCGGAGCCGACCTATTCGCCGGCGCCGTTCACCCCGGTCAGCATTGATACGTCAGGTTCGATCCAGAAAGTCGATGCTTTCGTCATCATCATGGATGCCTCGTCTTCCATGGGCGGGCAGCCGCCGAACAGGTTCCTGTACGGGAAAGACATCGTCAATCGCATGAACCAGACGATCCCTGCGATGAACTACGATGCCAGCCTGGTCGCTTTCGGTGCGGGCTCCTGCGTCAAGAACAAACTGGCATGGCAGGTCCATGGCCCGGCCCCTTACAGCCAGGCGGATGTCGCCAACGGTCTCGCCGCGGTCAAATGCGCCAGCGGATGGAGCCCGCTTGAGACTGCCATCGCTGACTCCGGCGAAGCCTTGGCCAGCGAGACCGGCAAGTCGGCCCTGGTCATTGTCAGCGATTTCAAGGAACTCGATGCCAAGGCCGTGGTGGCCAATGCCGAGGCACTGAAGGCAAGCCATGGTCAGCGGCTGTGTATCTATCCTGTGCAGATCGGCGACAACGTCGGCGGCCGCGGTCTGGCTGACCAGCTCGCTGCCATCGGTGGGTGCGGACCCGCCGTCAACGCTGATGCGATCGCTTCATCCAATGACATGGCTGATTTCGTGCGTGGCGTGTTCCTCGCACCGGCCCCGCCACCGCCGGTGCCCGTCGTGGCTGATACCGACGGCGATGGCGTACCGGATAGCCGGGACAAGTGTCCGAACACGCCCCGAGGGGTGCGCGTAACGTCTGAAGGTTGCTGGATCCTGTCCGGCAAGGATGTCCTGTTCGATTTCAACAGTGCCCGAATCAAGGACACCTACCTTCTTGATGAAGCCGCCAAGATCCTGGTCCGCGAGCCGCAGATCACCGGCGAAGTCCGCGGTCATACCGACAGTGTGGGCCCTGAGGAGTACAACATGGGTCTGTCCCTGAGACGTGCAGAGGCGGTGCTCGAGTACTTCGTGACCAAGGGTGTGGCGCGAGGCAGGCTACGCGCGAAGGGCTTTGGCGAAAGTCAGCCGATTGCGTCCAACGATACGGACGAAGGTCGTGCCCAGAATCGTCGGGTCGAGCTGAGAGCCGACTGACGGACGACTGACGCAGTCGTCTTGACGATATCGGGGAGGCGGGACATGGAGTCCCGCCTCCCCGCTCTTTTTTGTCTCCTCGGTGCACGGCCCGATCGGCGGTTGTGCCTGACCGATGGACAGCCTCATTGTCAGCGGCGGGCAGCGGTGGCATGAATCGGACGGCTCTCCCGATAAAGCTTTTCCGCTGAAACGCTGGCCAAGGATGTATCGGCATCGACCAAGCCAGGCTTGCTGCCGACCCGGCGGATGACCGATCATTCCCCCTCACTGGGGGCAGGTGACGAGGAAGAGTGATGGCGAATCCGGACGGCCGGCGACAACCTGAGCAGACCGAGCGGTCGGGGTTCTTCAGATGGTTGCCGATACTCGCGCGCGAGGAGCGCCGGGAGATCCTCGCTCACCTTCAGGAGACCGCCAGCTGGAATGTCGACTTCGTCGTCATGATGGGGCTGTCGGCGGCCCTCGCGTCCCTCGGGCTCCTAAACAATGCCACTACCGTCGTGATCGGCGCCATGCTGGTGGCGCCGCTGATGTCACCGTTGCTCGGCGCCGGTTTCGCGCTGGTGCAGGGCAATGTCGTGCTGTTCCGCGACTGCCTGAAGGCGATGGGCTATGGAATCGCCGTCAGCCTGCTGGCCTCGCTCGCCATGGGGCTGGCGACCCCGGCTCATGATCCATCGCCGGAGATTGCCGCCCGCGGGAATGTCAACGTGCTAGACCTGGGCATCGCCCTGGTCTCGGGCATGGCCGCCGCCTATGCCGGCGTTCGGCCCAAGCTGGCGGCGACGATCGTCGGCGTCGCCATCGCGGCTGCGCTGCTACCGCCGCTGGCGGTAGTGGGTATCGCGGCGGCATCCGCCGAGTGGCTTTTGTCAGGGATGGCGGCGGTATTGTTCCTGACCAATCTGGTCGCCATCGTCCTCGGTGCCGCCATCGTTTTCAAGGTGATGGGCGTTCGAGCTCGGAGCACGGATGAGAGCCAGACGCCGGTGTGGGCGCGACGGATGGGGATGATCCTGGTCCTGGCGACTGTGGTCCTGGTCTATCCACTTGGACTGCGGTTCGAGTCCCTGTTCGAGGCCGGCCATAGTCAGTCGGCATTCCTGTCTATCCCTTCCACGGCACGTGATGCAATCGTCGAGCGGATCAACGAGGAGCAGACCGCCGTCGAATTTCTCTCCGTGCGTCGGGATGCCAGGGATCCGGAGTCGGGCGTCCACGTGGTGCTCGCCGCCGAGTCGAGCGTCAATCCGCAGTTGGTCGAAGACATCGAGTACGAGATTCAGGTGGTGATGGGCGCCGACACGCCGGTCCGCGTCATCGTGCTACGTACAGTCCCGGGCGCGCCGCCGGAACCGGTCGATCCGGAGGACCGGCCGGAAGATTGATCCCGGCTGCTTCGTCTACGCCTGGATAGCTCAGGTCCTGCAATGCGGGGCAGGGCTTTGATCAATGACAATACACGGACACGGGTGCGGTGCCATATACTTGGCGCGCTATCGAAAGGGAGTGAGCGAAAGCATGGCAGTTCTGAGTTCGACGAAGGCGGGCACTGTTCAGGCAGGGGCGTGGCTGACGACGATACTGCTGGCCCTGGCCGCCGGTTGCAGCGATCCCGAACCGGTGACGCCACCGCCTCCCCAGGTGGAGGTGGTGAAAGCCGACAAGCGGACCGTTCCGTTCGTGATCTCCCGGGTCGCCCAAACAGAGAGCTCGCGCGAGGTCCAGGTCGTCGCGCGTGTCTCCGGCTTCCTGGATCGGATTGCCTATAACGAAGGCACCTTGCTGCAGGAAGGCGAGGTGATGTTCGAGATGGACCGCAAGCCGTTCCTGGCGGAGGTCAAGGCGGCGCAGGGAGAGCTGGAGGCCTCGGAAGCCAGGCTCTGGACCGCCAACGCCAACCTCAATCGCACCCGACCGCTCGCGGAGGCGGACGCGCTCAGTCAGAGCGATCTGGACCGGGCCATCGGTGAACAGAAGGCGGCGGAGGCGGCCGTTTTTGCGGCACAGGCCAGGCTGACCCAGGCGCAACTGGATCTCAGCTACACGATCATCCATGCGCCGGTGACCGGCATGACCGGCAAGGCCAGGCAGCGAGAGGGCGCCTACCTCAATGCCTTGAGCGATTCGGCCAACCTGAGTTACGTGGCCAAGATCGATCCGATCTGGGTCAATTTCAGCATCTCCCAGAACGAACTGGAACGCACCAATTCGCAGCGGGACAGCGGCGAGATCATCGTGCCGGCAGACCACCAGTACGAGTTCGAAATCGTGCTGTCGAATGGCAAAATCTTCCCATACAAGGGGACGCTCGACTTCGCTGCGCCCACGTTCGATGACCGGACCGGGACATTTTCGGCCCGAGCTGTCGTCGACAATCCGGACTCCGTATTGCGGCCGGGCATGTTCGTGACCGCGCGCGTGCTCGGCATGGAGCGGCCGGATGCGGTCGTGGTGCCGAAGAAGGCCGTACAACAGACGTCCAACGGCCAGGTGGTCTGGCTGGTGGATAAGGAAGGCAAGACCGAGAGACGACCGGTCGTCATGGGCGACTGGGTTGGCGATGACTGGGTGGTCGAGGAGGGGCTGACCGGAGCCGAGACGGTAATTGTCGGCGGTTTCCAGCGGGTACGCCCGGGCATGCCCGTGAAGCCGGTGGCCGCTTCCGATGCAAAAAAGGCCGCCGCGTCCGGCGAGACGAAGGGCTAGGGCGACGACGTGGGTCCGGGCTTCTTTATCGATCGGCCGGTTTTCGCCGCGGTCATCTCGATCGTCATCGTTCTGGCGGGCTATGTCTCTCTGACCGTGACCCCGATCGCACAGTATCCGGACGTCGCGCCGCCGACTGTCACGGTCACTGCCCGCTACCCGGGTGCCACCGCCGAGGTCGTCTCCAATACCGTTGCCGCCCCCATCGAGCAGCAGGTCAACGGTGTGGACGACATGATCTACATGACCTCCACCAGCTCGTCGTCCGGAGACATGACGCTGGTCGTGACCTTCGAGCCGGGGACTGACCCCGATATCGCTCAGGTCAATACCCAGAACCGGGTCAGCCAGGCCCTCGCCGAACTGCCCCAGGTTGTGAACGACCAGGGCATCACGACCGAGAAGAAATCACAGGCCTTCATGATGGTCGTGAGTTTCTATTCGCCCAACAATACGATCAGTTCCGTCTACCTGAACAACTACGTCAACCTCTACATCCTGGATGCGGTCAAGCGGCTTCCCGGCGCCAATCTGTCGGTCATGTTCCCGATCCCCGACGTGGCGATGCGGATCTGGCTCAGGCCCGACCGGCTGGCTCAGATGGGTATCACCGTGCCAGAGTTGACGAATGCGATCAGTGGGCAGAATCAGGCCTTCGGCATCGGTCAGCTCGGTCAGGCGCCCGCGCCACCCGGGACGCAGCTCAACTTCCCGGTAACCAGCCAGGGCATGCTGGTCCAGCCGGATGAATTCGAGCAGATCATCGTGCGTACCGGCGAGACCGGCGAGGCGGCCATCGTCAGGGTCGGCGACGTGGGGCGCGCGGAACTAGGCGCCCAGAACTATTCGACCAGCAGCAAGGTCAATGGCAGTACGGCGGCCCACCTGGTCGTCTACCAGCAGCCGGGGGCCAACGCCATCGCGACCTCGGAGCGGGTCCGGGCGCTGATCACGGGACTCGAGGCCGGCTTTCCTGATGATTTCGAGTACGAGGTGGTGCTGGATACCAGCAAATTCACCGAGGCGTCTATCGAGAAGGTCGTCCACACCTTTTTCGAGGCGGTCATACTCGTCGTCGCCGTGGTCTTCCTGTTCCTGCAGAGCTTCCGCGCGACGATTATCCCGACCATCGCGGTCCCGGTGGCGATCATCGGCACTTATGTGGGCATCTACGCCCTCGGGTTTACCACGAACATGCTGACGCTGTTCGGCATGATCCTCGCCATTGGCCTGGTGGTGGACGATGCGATCATTGTGGTGGAGGCGGTCGAGCACAAGATGGCCACCAAGGGGCTGTCTCCCAAGGAGGCGTCAAAGGAGGCGATGAGCGAACTCACCGGAGCGCTGGTGTCGATCGTTCTGGTGCTCTCGTCGGTGTTCCTTCCGGTTGCGTTCCTGGGCGGCATGACCGGCACGCTGTACAAACAGTTCGCCGTCACCATCGCGATAGCGATGGCCATTTCCGGGATCGTGGCGCTGACGCTGTCACCCGCTCTGGCCGCGATCATCCTCAAACCGGGCAGTCACGAAAAGAAAGGATTTTTCCTCTGGTTCGAGAATACCTTCACCCGCATCACCGATGGTTACATCGTCGGAGTCAAGTGGCTGATCCATCATCGCCTGATCGGTGTCGGCCTTTTTGCCGGCGCGGTTATCGGCGTGGTCATCATGTTCCGCATCCTCCCGGGCAGCTTTATCCCCGAGGAGGACCAGGGTTACCTGTTCGGCGTCAACCTGATGCCGGACGCAGCCAGTCTTGAGCGCACCAGCCAGGCCAACGACAAGGCGACCGACGCACTGCTGTCCCATCCGGCGGTGCTCGCCAACGCCCAGATCGACGGCTACAGCCTGATCGACGGCCAGTACAAGACCAACGCCGGCCTGTTGTTCATCTCACTCAAGCCCTTCGAGGAGCGGGATGACCCGACCCTGACCTCGTTTGCGTTCCTCGAGGACTCCCGGGCCCTGTTGGGTAAGATCAAGGACGGCATCATCTTTGCCATCAATCCGCCGTCCATCCCGGGCCTGGGTACGACCGGAGGCTTCGAGTTCTATCTGCAGGATCGGCGTGGCGGCCATCCGCAGGCCTTACAGGAGATCGTCGGCAAATTCATCGCTGCGACCCGGGATCGCGCGGAACTGGCGGCCGTTTCGACCACGTTCTCCGCGTCAGAGCAGCAGCTCTACCTGGACGTGGATCGGCCCCGGGCCGAGTTACTGCGGATCCCGGTCCAGGACGTCTATACGACGCTGCAGGCTTACTTCGGTTCGCTCTACGTATCCCAGTTCACTGAATTCGGCCGCATCTGGCAGGTTATCATCCAGGCAGAGTCCGACTACCGGGACGACCCGGCGGACTTCTCCAAGATCTTCCTGAAGTCAGAAACCGGCGAATCGATCCCGCTCTCGGCGGTTGCTACTTCCCGTTATGTCTCCGGCCCCAACGTGCTGCCGAGGTTCAACGCCTTTCCCGCCGCAAAGATTACCGGGGCACCGGCGCCCGGTTACAGCTCGGGTCAGGCCCTGGCCGCGATGGAAGCGGTGGCCGCCGAGGTACTGCCTGACGGCTACGCCTTCGAGTGGTCCGGCCAGGCCTACGAGGAGAAAAAGGCGGGCGGCACGTCCACGACGGCTTTCATCTTCGGCATCATCATGGTGTTCCTGATCCTGGCGGCCCAATACGAGAAGTGGACGCTGCCGCTCGGGGTGCTGCTCGCCGTGCCCTTCGCACTGCTAGGTGCCTTGTGCCTGACCTGGTTCCGTGGCCTTGAGAATGACGTCTATTTCCAGGTGGGCATGGTGACCCTGATCGGATTGTCGGCCAAGAACGCCATCCTGATCACGGAGTTCGCCGTCGACAACTACCGCAACGGCATGCCCATCGAAGAGGCGGCGGCAGAGGGTGCAAGGGTGCGCTTTCGCCCGATCGTTATGACCTCGATGGCGTTCATCCTCGGCTGCGTGCCCATGGCCATCGCCAGCGGACCTGGCGCCAACAGCCTGCACGCCATCGGCACCGGCGTCATCGGCGGCATGCTGGCTTCAACGCTGATCGCGTCGTTCTTCGTGCCCATGTTCTTCGTCATCATCGAGTCGTTATCCGAGCGGCGTGAGAAGAAGCACGAGGGCGAGGCATCTACAGCACCGGCCACCACCAGCGGCGGGGAGCACTGACGTGCGTCGCGTGGCCCGACTGTCTGTCCTGCTGGGGTCGGCCCTGATCTGCGGATGCATGGTCGGGCCGGACTACGAGCGGCCCCAGGTCGAGATGCCCGATGCCTGGCGGGTGGAATACGAGTCCGGGGCGGAGCTTGTCAATGCCCGCTGGTGGCATGACTTCGGTGATCCGGTATTGGATGACCTGATCCTGACGGCGCTGCAGGAGAACCAGGACGTTCGAATCGCCGCGGCGCGCGTCGAGCAGTTCCTTGGCGCCCTACGATCGACTCGCTCGCAATTTTATCCGCAGGCCGATTATGGCGGCAGTGCCAGCCGCAGCCGGGTGTCCGAAGACGCCTTCGGGATAGGCGGTGGGGATCCGTACTTTACTCAGTTCGAAGCCGCCGGCGGTGTCGCCTGGCAGGCAGATCTATTCGGACGAGTGCGACGCCAGACCGAAGCAGCTCAGGCCGATGTGTATGCGACCGAGCAGGCCCGTCGCGGTGTGATCCTGTCCCTGGTGACAGGTGTAGCGTCCAGCTACGTGGCCCTGCTGGGTCTCGACCGGCAGCTCGCCATCGCCGAGGCGACACTGGATAATTACGCCGGCACCCTGAAGATATTCGAGCTGCGCTACACCGGTGGCGTCGTCTCGAAGGTCGAGCTGAGCCAGGTCCAGTCCGAATACGAGCGGGCCCGGGCCCAGGTGCCCAATTTCCAGGCGCAGGTACAGGCCCAGGAGAATCTGCTGTCGATCCTGATCGGCCGCAACCCGGCGTCGCTCCTGAGGGGACGTAACATCGACGATCTGTCGCGCCCGGGCGTGCCATCCGCGCTGCCTTCGTCGCTACTGGAGCGCCGGCCGGACGTATTGCAAGCAGAGCAGAACCTGATCGCGGCCAATGCCGATGTCGGTGTCGCCCAGTCCCTGTACTACCCGGATATCTCCATCACCGGCAACTACGGTGGCGCCAGTGACGATCTGGGCAGCATCCTGGACTCGTCGGCTCGCCAGTGGAGCATCGCTGGCAACATCATCGGACCGATATTCACCGCCGGCAGGATCGCCGGGCAGGTGCAGGCAGCCGAAGCGATCCGCGAGGCCGCACTGCAGAACTACGAGTTCACCATCCTCAACGCCCTGCGCGAGGTCAACGACGCATTGATCGCGACCGAGAAATCGGTGGAGTCCTTCGAGGCACTGACCCGAAGGGTGGAAGCGCTGCGGGAGTTCTCGCGGCTGTCTTTCCTGCGATTCGAAAACGGTGCTGCCAGCTACCTGGAGGTCTTGTACGCCAACAACCTGCTGTTCGACGCAGAGCTGTTCGCGGTGCAGGCGCAGACCGAAACCTTCAACAACCTGATCGATGTTTACAAGTCGATGGGCGGCGGCTGGGTCGACGAGGCGGTCAGCCTTGCGCCCACGGTGGAAGAGGTTATGTCCAGCAACTGACCCGACGGCCCGGTGGCCGCCACGTCAGAGTTCCCCAGTCCTTACTCCTCGCCGAATTGCTAGCGGAAACCCAGCGAGAAGATGTCAGCATCCGCCTTGCAGGTAGCGAAGAGGACATTGCCGTCAGCATCATCGTCGCCGGTGATCGCGTTGATCGTCTGGCTGGTGAAGGCTCCTTTTTCCGTCATCGATTAATCAAGTAATCACGGTAGTCCTGATAACCCCGTCGCCGGAAGAAGACAGCCTGTCTATCAATGCCGGGAGTCAGGACGTGTTGTGGTATGCCGGGGTTGTAACATCGTGGTTGACGAGGCATTCAAACAAAGTAGCCAGTAGATGCGGTATTGAACAGGGATCAAAACAGCGGTTCGACCCCAATTTCTCAGAAGCCGCCGCGGCACTGCCGTCCATACAGTCTCAGGCTCATAGACGAATTGCGTCGCGGGGAAGACGGTGGCCGCGAACTCTCGACCGTTGCCCTGGGCAG
>CALDWW010000072.1 GCA_937924335.1 uncultured Gammaproteobacteria bacterium | reverse complement strand
GGCGGGCTGGCAATCTCGACGCTGTCGATGGTCGCCACGAGCCGGCCGAGTCGCTCGATCTGCTCTTCGGTCAGCGTGCTGCCATCGCCGATCGGGATGATCGCTGCGTTGGCGGTGGCGTTGCAGTCAAGCACGTTGACTACACCGTCGCCGTTGAGATCCTCATCGGGAAGATCAGGAACGCCGTTCTCGTTCAGGTCCCAGCAGGAAAGTCCGCTTGATCCGTCCTCTCCAGGCGGTCCCGCAGCTCCGGTTGCTCCATCGTCGCCGTCGTCGCCTTCGCAACCTGCGATGCCGAGTCCGAGAACGATGACGGACAAGAGCGTTGCCAGCCGAAATCTACCGTGGCCCGTTACGTCCATTGTGATCTTCCCCCAAAGTTGTCTGGTAATCCCATCGCCTTCAGCGGCCGCCCATCTCCGACGGAATGAAATCCTCCGGCCACGGCCTTTTCCGACGGCACAGTGACCGGGACCCGGAAATCAAATTCGCTGATTTTCAGACAGCTGCCGCGATCAAAGCTCTGCGATCGGGAACTGAACAGGGATCTTTGATATCACATTGACAAAAAATTGCCATGACATCCCGGAATTAACAGGGAAAATACGCATAAATACGTATACATGAAGGCATTCCCGGATGTCAGTTGCTGGCTCGCCGGAGTCGGAAATCTCTCGGCCATCGGGACTCAATTGGACCAGTCTGCGGTCCGTGCAGTCCGCGAGTCATTGCTCACAATAATCAGTTGGATCAGGCGGTATCTGCGGTTCGGCAGGAATAAGTCAGACAAAAAGAATCCGGCCGGAGCCGGATTCAGTCTTGTGGAATGGGATGGGGACGCCCTTTGGGGCGTCCCATCCTCGTTGTTGTTACTCAGGCACGGGGTGGAAGGTGGCCGTGTCGAAGCTGGCGCCTGCCCCATGGCAGACGGCGCAGGCTTCCTGACCGTTCGGCAGACCGACGTCGCCGCCGACGATCTCGCTGCCCTTGATTGCGTCAACCTGACCGCCCTGGGTCACGAAATGCCCGGTCGCCGCTGAGCTCGTGTGACACACGCCGCAGACGGCTGACGTCGGCGTTGTGGCGATGTCATCCGTCCAGACCCGGGCATCGGCACCCCAGTCGGTGCTCACCGCCCTGGCCGAATCACGGGCGACGTTATAGCCGCCTTCCTTGTGACAGGCAAAGCAGTTGCCGATGTACTGGGGATAGGTCACCTCTGCAAAGCTACCCTCTTCCCAGGTCTCGCTTCCAAGGTGGATGGAGTGGACCATGTAGCCCATTCCATAACCCTCCATCAGCGCACCATCCGGGCAGGAACCATCCGGAAGCGGGGAGTCCCGGTCGCCGCAGACGGCCGCGTCACCGTTGTGGCAGATCAGGCACATCTCGTAGTTACCGTTGCGGTTCGAACCGTGCGCCAGCAACCGCTCGTGGCAGTTGTTGCAGTTCGCGCTGTCGAACCCGACCTCACGCTTATCACCCGGGAAGTACACCAGGCTCACCGCGGCACCACGATCCCAGATCAACACGTCTTCCTCATTGACGTATTGCGCGCCAGGATGTCCGCCGAGAGCGAACGCCACGTCACCGCTGAACTCCGTCGGCAGCGCCTGGAAGAACGTGACGTCGAAGCTGCCGTCGCCGTTGTCCACCGCCGCATTCTTGATGGCGCCGAGACGCATCCGGTATGGATAACCGGTGTCCCGGAAGTTCAGGTCCTGGACCGCCTGGATCGACAGATCGTCATTCTGCCGGGCGCCAAGCACCAAACCGGTCTCATCGCCACCGTAATACGCGTCCGTAGCCCATTGCACATACAGATTCAGCGCAGCATTTTCCTCGGAGGCAACCGGGTCGAACTCCGGATCCGTCAGGATGTTGTAGGGATTGCCGTCAGCGTCGTCGACCCTGATCGTCACCACGGGCGTTTCGCCCGGGCCGAAGTCGGTCGCGCCGAGGATCCGGTAGACGAAGTTATCGCCAGCGGCCGCGCGGGCGCGGTCGCTGCCCCCGATGCTGCTGTGGATCTTCAGGGCCGGGCCGGCGGTCGTGATGCTGCCCAGGTGACAACTACCGCAGGAACCGTCGTTGGCGACGCCGATATTCACGTCGGCATACTGGTGGTTAAACGCGTACGCATCGGGCTGACCCGTGACCGGATCGGGCGTGCCGACTTGCAGTCCGTCTGCATGACAGCCGCCGCAGGTCTTCGCCGAAGCGTCCTCGTTCCAGGCGTTGCCGTCCGGAGTGGCCTCGGACTGCTCGTGGCAGTTCTCGCAGTAAAGCAGATCCTGCGGGTAGGTGACCTCCGAATAGTCGTGCTCACCGAAGCCGAGGAACTCACCGTATCCCCAGACGATGTAGGGGATGAGCATATTTTCGTCGCCGTCGACGTTGCGGTCCTCACCCGGATGGACCGAGTGGGCCAGGTAAGCCATGTCGATCGACTCGCCCGTATCCTGGTCGATGCTGCCCGGGTTGTGGCACGTGACACAGTACTCCACGGTCTTGCGCGGGCCGCCATGAAGGGTGAACTGATAGTGACAGTTCGAGCAGTTGGCCGTATCCGCGATGTCCTTGGTCACACCGGAGCCGGCGCCACCGTCGGGCACGAAGTCGTAGACCGGGTTGAACGGCGCCAGCGGTATCTCGCCCTCGCCGTCGAGACGGATCTCGAGACCCACTCGGGTCGTTAGATTCGGCTCATACTCTATACCCAAGGTCTGTTCAGTATCGGCGATGTCGGTCGCGAACGTGTAGCGGTACTGACCGAAACCAAGTTCTTCCAGCGTGCCGGCGCTGTCCGTCGTCGCTTGCAGTGAAGATTCCAGCACATTCGGTGAACCGGCAGGATTACCTTCCGTAGGCAACTCGATCCGGTTCACGTAGCTCTGCCAATAAGGCAGGCCGCCGTTGAAGCTCGGATCGCCCGGCACCAGCTTGGCGATGGTGAACCACACGACGCCTTCGGCGATGCCGACGGCCGGATTGCCGTTGCCATCAACCACCGTGAAGGTGACCACTGGCGGGCTGGCAATCTCGACGCTGTCGATGGTCGCCACGAGCCGGCCGAGTCGCTCGATCTGCTCTTCGGTCAGCGTGCTGCCATCGCCGATCGGGATGATCGCTGCGTTGGCGGTGGCGTTGCAGTCAAGCACGTTGACT
>CALDWW010000071.1 GCA_937924335.1 uncultured Gammaproteobacteria bacterium | reverse complement strand
CTGGTCGGGTGCCACAGGATTCGTGCATGACGTCGCCAGAGAGCATTTCGACGGCGACTTCCGCGGTCACAAGGCCTATATGTGCGGCCCGCCCGTGATGATCGATGCCTGTATCACCACATTGATGCAGGGCCGGCTGTTCGAGCGTGACATGTTCATGGAACGGTTCTTCAGCGCGGCGGACTCGGCGCAGAACATCCGCAAAAGTCCGCTGTTCAAATCGATATGAGCGGATCTGGATCAGCAGGCACCGGAGACGCTGTGAGCTATCAGGTCCTCATTGAGGACACGGGGGAAGACTACCGCTGCCCGCCGGATCGCGACCTGCTCCGGTCCATGGAACGCCTGGGCCGCAAAGGCATTCCGGCCGGTTGCCGGGGCGGCGGCTGTGGCGTCTGCAAGGTCCACATCCTCTCCGGCTCGGTGACCAGCAAGAAGATGAGCCGGGCACATGTCAGCGTCGAGGAAGAAGCTTCCGGCTACGTTCTCGCCTGTCGGACCTGCCCGCGCAGCGATGTGCGCCTGAAGGTGGTGGGCAAGATGCGGAAGACCGTCTGTCGGGTGGTCCCCGCCGGGAGGTCGGCGAAATCCAACGAAGGAAAGGCCGGTTCGGTCGTTGAATCGGCATGACTCAGACGGCAAATAAAAAAGTTACTTGTATATAAAATCGATTTTTAATACTCTTGTCGAAAAAATGGGACCCCACAACGGAGCAAGGCTGGCGGCCCGGCCGCAAGGCCCCCTGTTTGTCCGGGATTCCCGCTGACATAACTGGAGGAGGACTGACATGTCACAGTCTGGCGTACTAAGACCCGGCCACGTCTGCATCCGCGTCATGGACATGGATGAAGCAAAGACTCATTACACACAGCGCCTGGGTCTGCTGCAGACCGACGAAGACGACCAGGGCCGCGTCTATCTGAAGGGATGGGACGAGCAGGACTGGTTCTCCGTCGTGCTCCGCGAAGCTGACCAGCCCGGCATGGATTTCATGGGCTTCAAGGTCCGCGACGAGGCGACACTCGAGGACCTGGCCACCAAGGTGGAAGCGTTCGGCTGCAAGGTTGAGCGGATCCCCGCTGGCGAACTGAATCACTGCGGCGCGAGGGTGCGATTCGACTCACCCACGGGTCACAACTTCGAGCTCTACGCCGAGAAGGACTGGAAGGGCAACGGTCTGGGTCTCGAGAATCCCGATTCCTGGGCGGAAGGACTTCTCGGGATGCAGGTGGCCCGATATGACCATTGCCTGCTCTACGGCGACGATCTGGACGGCACGGTCAAACTGTTTCGCGAAGCCCTGGGTTTCGACCTGACCGAACAGATCATGGACGGCGATCTCATGATCGGCGCCTTCCTGACCTGCTCCAACAAAGCTCACGATCTGGCGATCGTCCGCCACGCCGAGAAGGGCAAGTTCCATCATGCGTCGTTCCTGCTCAACAGCTGGGAAGAGGTCCTGCGTGCCGCTGACCTGATCTCGATGCACGACATCTCTCTCGATATCGGACCGACCCGCCACGGCATCACCCGCGGCCGGACGATCTATTTCTTCGACCCCTCGGGTAATCGTAACGAAGTGTTCTGCGGCGACTACACGTGGTACCCGGATCATCCGACGATCACCTGGACGGCCGACGAACTGGGCAAGGCGATCTTCTATCACGACCGCCAGCTCAACGAGAATTTTCTGGGCGTCGTGACCTGATGAGCCATGTGGTCACCCAGCCCACCCTCGGATCGAATGCGGCACGGCAAGCCGCATCCGCGGCCATGGACAAGGCCGACAAGCTGGGTGTGCCGATCAATGTCGCCGTCGTGGATGCATCTGGGCTGCCGCTGGCATTCCTGCGCGCCAACGGCGCTCCACTACACTCTATCCGTATCGCCGAAGACAAGGCCGTCACGGCAGTCAGCTTCGGCATCGCGTCAGGAGCATGGGACCAGGAGGTGGGCGACGTCCCGAGGCTGTGGGACAGCCTGGTAGCGCGCCGCGGATTCTGTGCCCTTGCGGGCGGCTTCCCTATCCGGGTTGAGGGGGGCGTCGTCGGAGGCATCGGTGTCTCCGGTGGTACCGAGGAGCAGGACGTCGAATGTGCCCATGCCGGACTGGCCGCGCTGGGACTGAGTTGATTTAGAAGAGCGGAGATGCACAGACGTCTCCGACGATAACAAGTCAGACAGGAAACGGGGGTAGCCCAGGTGGGTGTGTTTCGTCGTAGCAAGCTGTCGGCAGCCGCAGTACTTGTGGCAGGCTTGCTGGTGGCCGGTTGCGAGGCGCAACTGAATCTCAGCGGCGTCGAGTGGCAGCGCTCGCAGACCAAGATGCGATTCGACATGTACCAGGCGATCGCCGCCAACGAGACCGCCACGGTGACCGTGAGTTCGACAGGCGTCATCCTCGTCTCGGACAACGCTGGCTTCACCTGGACCCGCAACGAACTGGAAGGCAACCCGACCCTGATCGACGTCGCGGTCTGCCCGGACGGCCGCTTCGTCGCCCTGGACACGCGTCGCCTGATCTGGACCGGATCCGGTGACGGCAACTGGACTTCCAGGCCGATCGATACCATGGAGAATGTCCTCGCTCTGACCTGCGACCCGCAAGACCGGATCTGGGTCACCGGGAGCTTCAGCACACTGCTGCACAGCACCGACGACGGGGCCAGTTGGGAGATGACCTCATTCGACGAGGATCTCCAGTTCACCACGATCCAGTTCCTGGATGCCGGCTGGGGAGTCGCTACCGGCGAATTCGGCACCGTCATGATCACCCGTGACGCCGGCGTCTCCTGGGAGGCTGCGGAATACATCCCCAACGAGTTCTACCCGATGGCGGCGGTGTTCACCGATCAAGAGAACGGATGGGTCATCGGCCTGAATGGCATCACCTGGTCCACCACCGATGGCGCCGCGAGCTGGCAGCGCATCGACGCGCCCTCACCCACCCCGCTGTATGGCATAGCGGCAGAAGGCGATCGTGTCTACATCGTCGGTGAAGGCGGTTCGGTGTTCTCCTGGGATGGCTCGAGCTGGCGGAGTCCGGCGGGACTGTCCAGCCTGCTGGCCTACCTGCGTGGCGTCGTCGTCCTGGATGACTCGACCATCCTGGTCGCCGGTGGATTCGGCGCCCTCATGCGGGTCTCAACAACGGACACGGTGGCGATGGTGGCTGAAGAGGTGAGTCCGTGAACCCCAACAGCCTCATCGGCCGGATCATGCAGCGACTGGAGCGCTTCGTGTTCTATCACCCGAAGACGTTCCTGCTGGGTATCCTGCTGATTACCGCATTCTTCGCGACCCGCGTCCCCTATGTGCAGATGTACTCGGATTTCGCGGACCTGCTGCCACAGAAACATCCCTACATCCAGCTGCACAACGAGATCCGCGATACCTTCGGCGGCGCGAACAACGTCATCGTCGCCATCGTTGCCAGGGATGGCGATATCGTCAACAGCGACACGCTGGCCCGTGTCCATGAGATGACCCAGGGCGTCGACGAGCTGCCGGGTGTCAACCACAACCTGGTACGCAGTCTGACTCACCGGACCGTCCGCAAGACCTGGCTGGACGAAACCGGCAACATCAATTCCGAGCCCTACTACGACCCACTCGAGCCGGACATCGGCAATGACAAGGCTGACCAGATCCGTGCCGACGTCACCGCCAACTCGACGGTGTTCGGACAACTGGTGTCGCCGGACCTCAAGTCCGCCCTGATCAAGGCCACCTTCAATGAAGGTCAGCTGGACTATGTGGCGATATTCCGGCAACTGCTCGAACTGCGTGACGAGGTCCAGTCCCGGGCCGACCCGGGCCAGGCGATCGACATCTATGCGACCGGCCAGCCGGTCCTGCTGGGCTGGGTCTATAGCTACCTGGACCAGATCGTCCAGATCTTCCTGTTCACCCTGGTGATCCTGCTGGTGCTGCTGATCGCTTATTTCCGGCGGCGCATCTATGGCATCGTCATCCCGGTCGTCGGCGTCATCATCTCTGCGACCTGGGGCCTGGGTATCGTCTCCCTGCTCGGCTTCAATCTGGATCCGCTGACGCTGGTCATCCCGTTCCTGATCTCGGCCAGGGCCATGTCCCACGGAATCCAGCTTGTGGAGCGTTACTACCTGGAAACCGAGACGGCCGCCAACAGCCACGACGCGGCGCAGAAGACTTTCGAGACCCTGTTCCGGCCCGGCTCGCTTGGCGTGGTATCGGATGCGGTCGGACTCTTGCTGATCGCCCTGGGCTCTTCGCCGATCAACGTGAAACTCGGCATCTATGCGTCGCTTTGGGCGCTGTCCGTCGTTTTGACCGTCCTTATCGCCGTGCCGCTCGTCTTGTCCATACTGCCGATGAAACGCCCGCAAGGCGACGGGGCCGGGAAACACCACGGCATGTATGAGGGCGTCGCCCGGCTGGTCGGCAGCCCGACCGGGGCGAAAACGCTGCTGGCGGCCGCCGCCCTGGTCTACATCAGCGGCGGCTATCTCGCCTCCTTTGTCAACATCGGAGAGTCCGAGCCGGGCTCGCCCATCCTCTACCAGGACCACGAATACAATGTCTCATCGCAGGTGATCAACGAGAACTTCCCGGGTTCCGAGGAATTGTTCGTCGTGGCACATACGGAAGAAGCCGGCGGCATGAAGCGACCGGACGTCCTCAGGGCACTCGAGGATTTTCAGATGCACATGTTGTACGACCCCGAGCTGGGCGGCAGCAAGGGCATGCCCGACCTGGTCAAGCGCGTTAATCGCATCCTGCACAGCGAGGATCCGCGCTGGTCGATCCTCCCCGAGGATCCGGCCTATGTGGGCGGCCTGATGTTCGCCTATATGGCGTCCAGTCCGGTGCCCGGCGCGCTCAAGGAGTTCGTCGATACCGATGAGCAGACCGCCAACATGGTGTTCTTCTACAAGGACCACAAGAGCGAGACGATCCGCCGGGCGATCCACATGGCCAAGGACTGGATCAACGACCCGGCCAATGCGGTGGATGGTCTGACCATGCGCCTGGCCGGTGGCATCGTGGGCGTGACCGCCGCTATCAACGAGTCCGCATTCGACAGCAACAAGATCATTATCCCGGCGGCGATGATCATCATCTTCCTGTTCGTGACGCTGTTCTACTGGTCGTTCCATGCCGGCTGGCTGATGTTCCTGGCGATGACCTTCGCCACCGTGGCCACCTATGCCTACATGGGGATGGCCGGAATCACGATCAATGTGAACACCGTGCCCATCATCGCGGTGGGAATCGGCGTCGGCATCGACTATTCCATTTACATGATGGACAGGATCCGCGAGGAGACCACACGCTTCGGCGGCGATCTGCTGGCTGGGATCAGGCAGGCCGTGGCGACGACCGGCAAGGCCATTGCGTTCACGGCGACCTCGCTGATCGGCGGCGTCGTGATGTGGGTGATACTCTCTGACCTGAGATTCCAGTCGGAGGCAGCGCTGCTGTTGATCGTGATGCTGGTGTTGAACGCACTGGCAGCCACCTTCCTGGTGCCGGCGTGGATCGTATTGTTCCGTCCGAAATTCATCTCGGACGCGGCTATGATGAGTAGTGAGGGAGAGCTCGACTTGGAAGCAGGGAGGCAATCGGCACGTGCCTGACATGTCGGGAAGCTGAGATCGAAGATCGGGCCGGAGTCGATGCACACCGGGACCCGGCACACATAAGTGAGAGGAGACAGGGGGCAGACATGGCGATTATCAAAACAAACGCAACCCGGAGGTGCGTGCCCGCGACCGTTGTCGCTCTTGCATTGCTGATGGCCCAGGCCGACGGCGTGCAGGCGCAGGAATGGGAAGACTGGGACGTAGCCGGTTTTGCAGAGGCCGTCAATCACTGGCGTGACAGCGATGGTCCCGACGGTCTGGTCAAACAGCGTAATACGCTGCAGATCGAGTGGAGCCGTTCGCGCGGACCCGGATTATCGGTCAGCGGTGTCCTGCGCGGCAGCTACGACTCCGTCTATGACTTCAACGACAGCGAATTCGGCAGCGATGCCGGCGGCAGCGTCACGATCGAGAACGCCGGCGGCACCGGGATCTTTGGACCTGAGCGAGTGCCGTGGGGTCAGTCGATCATCAACAGCCCCCTTCCGGGACTCCCTGGCGGCGGCGGCTTCGGTTTCAACCTGAACCAAAATCCCAACGAGGGCCTGATCCTGCTGGGCGACGATATCAACACCGGTACCGGCGGCAACTTCCTGCCCGGTTTTGGTGGCGTTCAGCTGGCCTACCCCGCGCAGCCCTGTGACGACGACAAGCGCGGTTGTATCGGCAGTTATATGAACAAGGACGAAGGCGATCTCAAGTTCCCCGAGTTCAATGACAAGCTCGATTTCATCCGCGAACTGTATGTGGACTACGAACATGCCTTCGAGAGCGGGCGCGCCTTCAACCTGCGCGTCGGCCGGCAGCAGGTGATCTGGGGCCGCACCGACCTGTTCCGCGTCCTGGACGTGGTCAACCCGGTGGACTACTCCCGCCACAACATCTATGACGAGCTCGAGGACATCCGTATCCCGATGGGAATCCTCAACGCCGAATACCGCATGGGTGGCGTGGGCGCCTTCGACGACCTGAACTTCCAGGGCCTTTGGAATTTCGAGCCATTCCGGCCCAACGACCTGGGCCAGGGCGGACAGCCCTACTCGATCCTGCAGGCCGGCAATTTCTTCCGCGCCTTCAACAACTGCTGGGACAATGGCTGTACGGTTGCCAACTTCGCGCCCGCGCCCGATGGCTCGCCGGCTTTGCTGGCGACGGACTTCGGCCCCAACCAGATCGGTATCCGCGATGCTGACGTACCCGACGATTGGGGCGACACTGCCATCGGCGGTCGCATAGAAGGCGTGTTCAAGGGCGTCGGCTTCTCTCTGAACGCCTTGTCCTATCGCGCCCAGCTGCCGACCCTGAGCGGCCGCAACATCGAGTCGGACAATCCGTTTACCGCCGAAGTCGAGTCGCAGGACTATCCCTACCTGATCGCCTTCGACATCAAGTTCCCCAGGCTGTTCATGGTGGGCGGATCCGCGGACTTCTACGTGGACCCGATCAAGTCCGCGTTCCGGGTCGAGATGACGCACACGCAGGACGAGGAGTTCGCCAACACGCTGAATCCGGACCTGTACTCCGAATCCGACGTCCTTCGCTGGGTGCTGGGTTGGGATCGGCCGACCTTTATCCCGTTCCTCAACAAGACCCGTTCGTTCCTGTTCTCCGCCCAGGTCTTCGGCCAACACATTCTCGATCACGAGAAGGAATCCGGGCCCATCGGACCGCGCGGTATCCCGGACTTCGAGAACAACTACATAGCGACCCTGCTGATCAACGGCTTCTACAAGGCCGATCGGATCCAGCCAAGGGTCATCACGGCCTACGATACCGGCGCGAAGGCCGGCGTCGTCTCGCCGCAGTTCGACTGGCTGCTCACCGACCACTGGCGCCTGATCGCCCAGGGCAACTTCAAGTGGGGCGAGGATGACCAGCAGTTCGACGATAACCGGACAGCGAATCCGTTCCCGCCCTTCACCTGCCCCCCGCCGGCCCCCGGCTGCGACTTCAATTCGCCGTCGCTGGGTCTGGGTGGCTACGAGCCGCTGGGGCGGTTCCAGCAGGGACCGATCGGCATGGCGCAGGAAGAGAATGAGTATCAACTGACCATCCGCTACCAGTTCTGATGGTGTGGACCGTCCGTTGAGAAGCACGACACAAGGAATTCGTAAGATGAACAGATTGCTAACGACATTTGCGGCACTGGCCATGGCTCTCGCGGCCAGTCTGGCCTCGGCCGCCACGCCGGAAGACGTGGAGAACTCGTTCTTCCCCTACAGGAACTGGACACCCGAGTTCCCGGGCCTGCCGCCGGGATCGGTAGTCAACCAGTCCAACATAGAGCAGTTCAAGGATGTGGTCGACTTCATGATGTATGACCACATCAAGCAGGGCTGGTACGAGATCAAGGTCGGCGAGACCACCTCGTTCGACCTGCATCCTAACTACGTCCAGGCGACCCGCGACCACCTGAACGAGACCACGCTGGGTGAGAAAGTCGGCGAGATTAACAACTTCGTAGCCGGCCGGCCCTTTCCCGAAGAGCCGGACATCAACGATCCACAGGCGGGGCTCAAGATCGCGTGGAATTACAAGTACGGCTACAACTGGGGTGACAATGCCGCCATCGCGCCGTTCTACTGGAAGTTCCGTGATCTCGAATCCGGCAAGATCGAGCGGACCATCAAGTTCAATTTCCACTTCCTGAACTTCATGCACCGCGTCAACCAGGCGCCATTGCCATCGGTCGAGCCCAACCCGGGCCAGCTCTTCCGCGGTATCTACGTGATCGCCAACGAGCCGTTCGACATCAAGAACACCCAGCTTCTGATCCACCGTTACGAGAACGATCTCGAGCGTGACGATGCCTGGCTGTACCTCGGCTTCCAGCGCCGTGTCCGTCGGCTGCCGGCGGGTCAGATCACCGACTCGTTCCTGGGCAGCGACCTGATGATCGAGGACTTCGAGGGCTATAACGGTCGAATCTCGGACATGAACTGGACGTACAAGGGGACTCAGAACGTACTGCTGCCCTTCTACAACCACAATGACATGCCGCTGAGCGAAGACCACCCGGAGAAGGACGGCTACAAGTTCATCGACTTCGGCAATCAGGGCGGGTGTTTCGCCCAGGTCACCTGGCAGCTCCGCAAGGCCCACATCCTCGAGAGCGATCCAGTGGACCCGAACCACCCGATCAGCAAGCGTGTGCACTATATCGACGCGCAGACCTACACGATCCCGAGGACCCTGATCTATGACCGCAAGGGTGACTTCTGGAAGAGCTGGTTCATCTGCCAGGCTCATCCGGATCACCACCTGGCGAAGAACAAGGGCACGGGCGTCTCTATCGACGACTGCTTCACCATGATCGACATGCAGGCCAAGCACTGCACCACCGGTCAGTTCAAGGGGCAGCTCGATCCCGAGATGAATCCGCAGCGCCTGTTCCGCGTGCAGAACATGCGGACGACCGGTCGCTAACCTGCTGATTGCCCGGCCCTTCGGGGCCGGGCATCTCCCAACCCGTCGATCCTGCCGCGCGATTTCTCCCGCGCAATGTCGGCAGGGTTTGAAAGTCGAACAAGGTCCCAAACAGATGTCGGCGACTACGGACGTCCAGGTCTATTTCAATTTCCGCAGCCCCTATTGCTACCTGGCGAGCAAAAAGATGTTCGATCTGGTCGACAGCCATGGGGCCCGCTTCGTCTGGCGGCCGCTTGGGGGATGGGCAGGTAGATCGCCGCCGGAGCGTGCCAAGTACAAGCTGCCGATCGTCCGTCAGGATGTGAAGCGCTGGTGCAAACGCCTGGGCATCCCCTTCAAACCGCCCCCGATCACCACGGACCCGACGATCGCCGGTGCTGGATCGCTGCTGGCCGAGGAGCACGGCAAGCTGCGTGAATATGTCGTGGCGGTGATGGCGAAGGAATGGGCGGAAGGCGCCGATATCGGTGACACCGACATCCTGCTTGCTGTCGGCGAGTCGATCGGGCTGGACCGCCAGGAACTAGCGGACGCCATACAGGACCCCGCCCGCCTTGCTCAGCTAGAACGCAACCACGAGGAAGCGGCGGATAAAGGCGCATTTGGAGTACCCACATTTATCGTTGGAGATGAGGTCTTCTGGGGTCAGGATCGGATCGATTTCGTTGCCGAACTCCTGGATCAGATTCACCGGAGGCAGGAGGGGTGATCAGGTTCTACAACAAGCCCGAGTGCCCGTTCTGCTATCGGGTTCGATTGGTGATGAGCTACCTGGGTGTCGCGTACCAGAACCTGCCCCATGACGACCCCGAACACGAACGGGAATGGCGATCCCTGACTCATGCCAAGACCGTGCCGGTAATGGTCGACGGCGACCTGGTGCTGACCGACTCACCGGTGATGCTCGAGTACCTCCAGGACCTGCATGGCGGGCTGCTGCCAGCGGATCCGGGAGATCGGGCCCGGGTCAGGTCACTGGTACAGTACGCCGACAATCCACTCGGGCGGGGTTCGCGTGAAATTGTCTTTGCCAAGCGCGGCATCCCGGAGGCCGGCTGGGACGCCGAACGAATCGCCACCGGAACCAGGGGATTCCTGGACGCCCTGCCGGAACTCGCTGAGCGCCTCGGAGACAGGGAGTTCTTTTCAGATCGTTACTCGGTCGCGGACGCCGCATTGACTGGCCGGTTCGCCCTGACGGCGGCCTACGGCGTGGAGATCCCTGCACGGTTCGAAAATCTCGCGCGCTGGTTTGAGTCTAGACTTGAAGATGGGTTCTTTGTCAGCGCGTCGCCTCCGGTCGTCACCGACTGGCTGGCTGGCCGACCGGTACGCGAGGCGAGCTGATGTTCGGTGTCCCCTGCCGGCGAGTCCCCGAACGCCGGCCGGGGTGACGTTAGGAGAAGAAAATGATCAAGAGCAGATTTGGCACGTTGGTAATCGCTGCGTTGACGGCGGCATGCTACATGGGGTCAGTCCATGCCGACGAGCAGACTGATCGGACCCTGGCCGCCGGCAAGCAGAGATTCATGCAGAACTGTGCGGCATGCCATGGAGAAAATGCCAAGGGCGCCGGTATCGTCGCCACGCATCTCGAGACTGCGCCAGCCGATCTCACTCAGCTTTCCAAGAACAACGGCGGCAGCTTCCCGTTCAAGTCGATCTACGACACGATCGACGGCCGGACAGACATCGGTGCCCACGGTAGCCGCGACATGCCTGTCTGGGGCGCGGAGTACAAACTGGGTACGCCGACAGCGGGCGGCATGAGCGAGTCAGTCGTGCGCGGCCGGATCCTCGAGCTGATCGTCTATCTGCAGTCGATCCAGGAGTAGCCGCGGCCCCGCCAACTGAATCCTCATTGGCCGAATCGGCCAAACCTTGCCAGGACCCGGACGGGTCCTGGTTCTTCTTGCCCCGCGCCGATCAGTCGTCCAGCCACCTGGCGAGCAGCTTGCGGGCCAGCGGCATGGCGAAATAGGTCATCACGATCACGACGGCTGCGGAGCGCAGGTAGGCGGCCGGAATGACCGGGACGCTCTGCAGCAATGGCCCCGTTGCGAAATTGGCCGCCAGCACCAGCGGCGTAATTACCATCCAGATCAGCAGGGCCATCTTGTAACGCGGGGGTGGCTTGACCTGGATCTCTCCAGGCAGCTGGAACCAGACCTCCAGCCCGGTCTCCTTGCGATAGCTGGGCCCGCTCAGGGTGAACGGTTCGGATTCGGCCAATACCTCGTGCCGCTCGTCTGATTCGACCCACTTGCACAACTCGTCATAACCGGCCCAACGCTGGATGATGACGTACTCCTTCGACGGCGTGTCGCCCGGTCGCAGGATCGTGATGCCCTCGTATCCGGCATGACGGGACAGCGCGTTAACGAGGCGGTCTTTGAGCCAGGCCTCGTACTGCTTCTGACAGCCGGGTTTCACTTTGCGGGAGATGATCTGGGTGACATAACCGTCACCCCCGTTTTGATCGCTCATCGGCGTCATCCTTGCATTCTATGGGGCCGCCAGATGCCGGCGGATCTTCTCCAGTCCCTCTTCGCCCTTGCGACCGAGTTCTTCGAGAATGTGATCGGGGAAGTCGTCGGCCACTGCGGACTGGTAAGACGGCCGCGCTCTGACGCGTCGATACCAGTCGGTGACTCGCGGGTGCGCCTTTTCGTACATCTCGCTCCAGCCAAACTGGAGCAGCGTCTGGAAGTACGGGGCAAGACAACAATCGGCCAGGGTAAACGAGTCGCCCACGACCCAGTCGCCCTCTCCGAGAGCGGCTTCCATGTCGACGATGAACTTGTGGTAGGTCGCCACGGCCCCTTTCACATCAGGTGCATCCAGACCCATCTCCAGCAATCGCCTCTGTCGCTCCCGCCGTGGTTTCTCAACGACCTGGTCGATCTTTGCATTGCGCTCGGCTTCAGGCAATTCGAGCAATTTGTCGCGCATGACGACGGGCCACTGCAGCGCGCCGCATGACGGGTGCAGCTTGTTGTCCACCTGCTTCATCCAGAAGCGCATCCGGGCCCGCTCATGGGCATCGGCCGGTCGCAGAGCCGGTTCGGGATAACGGTCCTCCAGATACTCGCAGATGATCGACGACTCGATGACCGGTTTGTCGTCTTCGACCAGAGTCGGAACGACTCCGAGCGGGTTCAGTGCCAGGTACCACGGCTCGAGGTTCTCTTTGCCTGGCAGGTCCACGAAACGCCCCTCCCATTCGAGATGTTTCTCGGCCAGGACAATGCGGACCTTCTGCGAACAAGGCGACATCGGGTGTGTGTAGAGTACGATCATCTGAAATCCCCCAACTTAATAGCCGGACACTTCTCCAGCCCCGACCCGGTGACCGAACAGCAACATGAAGTGATCGACGGATCTTCGGGCCATGACCTCGATCTGGTCCTCATCCAGTGGCTCGACGGCGCCGACGAGTCGACCATGCAGAGCATCCCACAGGAGTATCCCCCAGAACACGCGGGACGCCTCCACCGGATCCTCCAGATCCAGGTTGCCGGATCTGGACATGATCTCGAGAAAGTCCGCGAACTGGCGCTGCACCGCCTTTGGGCCGAGCTGGTAGTAGGAATAGCCCAGCTTCGGAAATCGCCAGACTTCCGAGACGATGACCCGGATCACCGAGACGTGGCGCTCGTCCAGCACCAGCTCCATCGCCTTGCGGGCATATCCGAGCAGGGCATCTTCGACGCTGAGCCCGGAATGACTGTATCGGAACAGGGTCAGGGATAACTCGTGAACGATATCCTCGGTCAGCGCCGCCAGCAGTCCCTCTTTGCTGCCGAAATACTCGTAGATCGCCGATTTGGAGCAACCGGCCCGCTCGACGACGGCATCGAGGCTGGTGCCCCGGTAACCGTTTTTGACGATCAGCTCGGACGCAGCCTTGAGGATCTTCTCCCGTCGTCTCACGGAGCCGCTCGTCTTCCGTTGACCACCGGCCACCATCCACTCCCCTCATGCATTGCTCATCGCTTGATATAATACTACTCAGTATCAATGTAGCAAATTCACCTGATCCGCAAGCGTCGGACAAGACGCGACGCCAGGTCTGGCGGGCTCTCATCCTCCCGAACATCTATAGATACTACCGTTGGCGACGGCAATGACGGGCGGGCACTCGCTTGACAAATCGCCGCTGGCGGGCGATATTTTGACCAGCCAGTACTGATCAGTACTAGCATTCAAGCGGCCACACTCACGGCCGTCGGGCGGGGGAAGTCATGAGTCACTCGGAAGCGGGCCGGGAAGAACCGCCGGAAAGTCCTGAACTGGTCGAGAGCGTCATCATCCGGTTCGCCGGTGACTCCGGGGACGGCATCCAGACGACGGGCGCGCTGTTCACCCAGGACGCGGCCGTCTCGGGACACGACATCTCCACCCTGCCCGACTTCCCGGCGGAGATCCGGGCGCCGGCCGGGACCGTTGCAGGCGTCAGCAGCTTTCAGCTGAACTTCTCTTCTCGCGACATCCATACGCCCGGCGACCGACCGGATGTCCTCGTGGCGATGAACCCAGCCGCGCTGAAGACCCACCTGGCCGATCTGATCCCGGGTGGCATGGTGATCGTCAACGAAGACTCGTTTACGCCGCAGAGTTTCAAGAAGGCGGGCATCAAGAGTGATCCGCGAGAGGACGGCACGCTCGACGGTTATGCAGTCCACTCGCTGCCCGTAACCTCGGTAACCATGAGAGCGGTGGAACCCGTCGGCCTGGGCAAGAAAAACTCCGAGCGCTGCAAGAACATGTTCATGCTCGGCGTCGTATGCTGGCTGTACGACAGGAATACCGACGTCATCGAGCGGCTGATCGACGCGAAATTTGCAGCGAGTGATCCTAAGACCGCGCAAGCGAACCGCCTCGCGCTGCAGGCCGGACACAGCTACGCCGATACGGCCCGGCTCGTGCCCCACCGCTATCACGTGGACCAGGCACAACTGCCACCCGGCAAGTACAGGCGGATTACCGGCAACAGTGCCGCGGCACTCGGCTTCGTCGCGGCATCCAAGCTGGCCGGTCGGACGCTGGTATTCGCGTCCTACCCGATTACACCCGCCAGCGACATCCTGCACGAACTGGCCCGGCTCAGGAATTTCGGCATCAAGGCCGGCCAGTGCGAGGACGAGATCGCGGCCATGGGCGCGGCGATAGGCGCAGCTTATGCGGGCGCCCTGGGCCTGACTGCCACCAGCGGTCCCGGGCTCTGTCTGAAGTCGGAAGCGATCGGTCTGGCCGTCATGACCGAGTTGCCAGTCGTCATCGTCAACGTGCAGCGAGGCGGTCCCTCGACGGGCCTGCCGACGAAGACTGAACAGGCCGACCTGCTGCAGGCCATGTTCGGCCGCAACGGTGAGTCACCGGTGGCGATCGTCGCGCCGCAGAGCCCGTCAGACTGCTTCGACATGGCCATTGAAGCCTTTCGTATCGCCACCCGACATATGTGCCCGGTCTTCTTTCTCTCGGATGGGTATCTTGCCAACGGATCGGAGCCTTGGCGGGTGCCCTCGCCCGAGGAACTGCCGGCGTTCGGCGCAACCGGCTCACTGGATGCGGACAATTTTCAGCCTTATGCGCGAGACCCCGATACCCTGGCACGCCCATGGGTGACGCCGGGCATGCCGGGTCTGGAGCACCGCATCGGCGGCCTCGAGAAACAGGACGGATCCGGCGAAGTCTGTTACGAGCCGGAGAATCACGAACGCATGGTGCAACTCCGAGCCAAGAAGATCGAGCGTATCGCGGACGACATCCCCCTGCTGGAAGTCTTCGGGCCCGAGCAGGGTGAATTGCTGGTGCTCGGTTGGGGCAGCACCTATGGCGCGATCCGAACGGCCGTTGAACGATCGAAATCCGGCGGCGCATCTGTCGCGTGCGCACAACTCCGTTATCTAAATCCTTTCCCCTCCAATCTGGGCGAGATCCTCGACCGCTTCGATCAGGTACTGGTGCCGGAGCTTAACGCCGGTCAACTCCGGCTGCTGCTGCGGGCCAGATTCCTGAAAGACGTGCAGGGTCTCAACAAGGTCCAAGGGCAGCCCTTCAGGACCTGGGAAGTACAGGAAAAAATAGACTCGATGCTGGGCCTCAATCTCCGCAAGCTGCACGGGGGTACTGCTGACTCCGGCTCCTTGAGCGGCGACAAGCAGCAAGGGGCGATCTCATGAGCGATACGTTCCCCCTCAAATACACCCGTGATGATTTCCGCTCCGACCAGGTCGTACGCTGGTGCCCGGGCTGCGGAGATTATTCCATTCTCGCCCAGGTGCAGCGGGTGATGCCGCGGATCTGCGCAGAGACACAGACGCCGCGGGAGAACATCGTTTTCATCTCGGGTATCGGATGCTCGAGCCGATTCCCCTATTACATGGATACCTACGGATTCCACTCTATCCACGGGCGCGCACCGGCGCTGGCCCTGGGCCTCAAGATCGCACGGCCCGAGATGCAGGTCTGGGTGATCACAGGCGACGGGGATGGCCTCAGCATCGGTGGAAACCACCTTATCCACGCCATCCGGCGCAACATCGACGTAAAGATCCTGCTGTTCAACAACCGCATCTACGGCCTCACCAAGGGTCAATACTCGCCGACCTCGGAAATAGGCAAGAAGACCAAGTCCAGCCCCTATGGTGTCATCGCCCAGCCGGTCAATGCACTGGGTCTGGCGCTCGCATCAAGAGCCACGTTTATCGCACGCACCCTGGACACGGACTCGAAACACCTGCAGGAGGTCCTTCTGCGAGCGGCCCATCACCGCGGGACCGCCTTCGTCGAGATCCTGCAGAACTGCAACATTTTTAACGATGGCGCCTTCGACGACATCAAGGCCCGCGACGTGCGCGATGACCGCCTCCTGTTCCTGGAGCATGAGAAGCCGATGCGATTCGGGGCAGGCGGCAGCAAGGTGCTGATCCCGTCCGGAGCGGCTCACGACACTCACTTCGCGGCCGTCGCGGAGGCGGGGCACGGCATGGACCGGGCCCTGGTTCACGACGAAGCCTCCGAGAACGAGGGCTTTATGTACGCGCTCGCCAACATGGATTACCCGGAGTTCCCGGTCCCCATGGGCGTTTTACGGGCAGTCGAGCAGGCCACCTACGAAGATCTCGTCGAGCACCAGATCGAGGAGGCCAGGGAAAGACAGGGACCGGGCGACCTGCAGGCCCTCCTCGATGCCGGCGAGTGCTGGACGGTGGAATAGCGGCGCGCGAAAGGTACTGCTGACCACGAGGCAAGGTCACGACTGGGGAGATGCTGCCATGACGAGACTGTTTTCACACAAGGACCGACCAGTGCACCTCGGCCCTCACCCTCTGGAGCGCCTGCCACGTACGGAGCGGGTTCCCCGCTATCCGGATCGACGCGTGGAATCCGGGCTGGCGATCGAGAATCCGGAGGACCCGGCGTCGCTGTCGAATGCCATGCGCGAGTATGTCAACGTCATGGACCGCATGCGGGAAGGCGCCACCGCCCCCAACAGGGCGCCGATTCCGACTGATCCGGTCGCGCGTGCCGACCATCTGAAGGCAGCCTGCTACTACCTGGATGCGAGCATGGCTGCTACAGGACGCATCCCCCGTGAAGCGATCCTGGAACAACCGATCGTCAATCACAGCCTCGCGGACGCGATGGAGAAACAATATGCGGCCGGCTCTGCCGATAACCCGATGGCGGAGATCAGCGTCCGCGAAGGCCGTGCGGCGTGGCAACAGGCGATGGAGATGCAGGCCGCACCCCTGGATCATACCCACGCCCTGGTCATCCTCGTCGAATACACGCGCGAGCCTGACCCGGACGAACCCGGCGGACGGTGGCTGGCGGGCACGCAACCGCAGCGAGCGGCGGTCAGGGTCGCCGAGGTCGCGGGGGTCATGGCCAATTATCTTCGTTTCCTCGGCTACCGGGCCAGGATGCACACGGCGACGGCGTCAGAACTGGACCTTGATTCCATGCTGCTTGCGACGGGTCTGGGAGGACTTTCGGGCAGTAACGGATCCACGGGCGTCGAAGTGCCCTTCCTCGGACGGGGTTTCGGTGTCGCCGTAATCTCCACCGACATGGAGATTGCCACGGATCTGCCGCTGGCGGCCGATGCCACGCAGAAGGGCAAGGACTTCAGTTGGTGGCTGGGATCGGGCGGCACCCGCCCGGGCATGAAGGGGCGCCCGTTCGACAAGCGTCCGTTCCATCTCGGACCCTACCCGATGGAGACGGTAAAGAGAGTCGAGCAGCCCACGACGCTGATCGACTCGGACAATGTGCCGCGCGTGCCCAAGCGTCACGACATGTTTATCCGGGCGGCGATCGGCGACCTCGGCCCGAAGGCCCAGAAGGAACTGGTCGACTTCCGCATGATTACGAAGTCCCCGTTCGGACACGCCATGATCCCGGTGCTGGGCGGGATGGTCCCGCTGCAATACGGCGAAGCCGCCGCCACCGTTTCCGACGGTTATAACGATCCGAAGAAGAACTCGGAGGCGCTCAAGGCCGCGCTCTACTATATGGGCGCCGACATGGTGGGGATCTGCGAGATCCCGGATTACGCCTGGTACTCACACGACACCGACGGCAGTGAGATAAAGCCGTACCATAAGTACGCCGTTTCGATCCTGGTCGACCAGGGCTACGAGACCATGGAGGGAGCCAGCGGAGACGACTGGATCAGCGGCGCCCAGAGCATGCGCGCCTACATGCGGGCGCAACTGATCGGCGGGATCGTCGGCGAGCACGTCCGCCGGCTCGGCTTCTCCGCTCGCGGCCACAGCGTCATGGATCAGGACGTGCTGCACATCCCGCTGATCCTGTTGTCCGGGCTCGGCGAACTCAGCCGCATCGGCGAACTGGTGCTCAATCCATTCGTCGGACCGCGTTTCAAGTCCGGCGTCATCACGACGGACATGCCGCTCGAACCCGACCTGCCGATCGATTTCGGGCTCCAGGACTTCTGCAGCAAGTGCCAGAAGTGCGCTCGCGAGTGCCCCTGCACCGCCATCCCCTTCGGCGACAAGATCATGTTCAACGGCTACGAGATGTGGAAGCCCGATGTAGAGAAGTGCGCCCGTTATCGTATCGTCAACCAGGCAGGATCGATGTGCGGTCGATGCATGAAGACCTGTCCGTTCAATATCGAGGGCGTGCTCAAGGAGAAGCCGTTCCTGTGGATGGCCATGAATCTGCCCTTCACCCGCAAGTGGCTGGCGGACCTGGACGACAAGGTGGGCAACGGGCGCATCAATCCGGTCAAGAAATGGTGGTGGGATCTGGACACGGACCCCGAGGGCAACATCGTCCAGGCAAAGCGGGTCAATGAGAGACAGCTGGCGTTCCGCGACCCGCTGTCACCAGAACAGCAGAAGCTGGGATGTTACCCGGTGGACACCGTGCCGGACCCGACCGCCGGACCCACACCGCCGGAGCGCAAGACCGCCATGCAGACCTACCTCGCCGCGGAACGTCCCGAACAGTACCGGAAGAAGATGGGACCGGGCTGACTCCCGCCCGGCGGCGGTTCCTGGAGGGCACTCGCGGCGAGCCTGCCGGCACTGGTCAGCGGGGCTCATTACGCGCGTGACCCGGCCTCACGCCTGGACCACCAGCCTGCCAATACCGATCCGGACAGGTTGTGCCAAACCGAAAAAAGCGCCCCCGGCACGGCGGCGACCGCGCTGAAATACTTGACCGCGAGCGCGACTCCGAGACCCGAGTTCTGCATACCGACCTCGATCGCGATAGTGCGAGCCTCGCGGCGATCACAGCCGAGAAGTCGCGAGCAGCCATAGCCCGTACCCAGCCCGACGAAATTATGCAGCATCACCGCCGCTGTCACTGTCATGCCCACCTCCGCCAGATGGGCGCTATTGAGCGCGACGATGACGGCAATGATCAAGACGATCGCCATCACTGACAGCAGCGGAAAGATACGTCTCGCGGCCCGCAGTCGATCGTGGGCCAGGCGATTGATCAACACGCCGCCCGCCACCGGCAGCAGCACGATCTTGCATATGGACCAGAGCATGGCGGTCACTGGCACCGGTATCGTCTGGCCGACGTATAGCCACGTCAGAGCCGGAGTCAGAACGACGGCCAGTAGCGTGGACACTGCCGTCAGGGTGATCGAGAGGGCGACGTCGCCCCTGGCCAGATAACAGATCACGTTGGACGCCGTGCCACCGGGGCAGGCGCCCACCAGGACCAGGCCGGCGAGCAGCGCGGGCGGTAATCCGAGCGCGTGGCCGATCAGCCAGGCAGCCAGCGGCATGGCCCCGAATTGCAGCACCACGCCGATGCCGACCAGGCGCGGGCGGCGCAATACTTCTGCGAAGTTTGCCGGGGTCAGCGTCAGGCCCATGCCGAACATGACCAGGCCCAGCAGCGGCACGATGGCTCCGCGCGCCGGGCTGAACAGGTGCGGCTGCAGGTAGGCGATGACCGAAAGGGCCACCGCCCAGACGGGGAACAGTTGCGTGAGACGCGCAAGCATCAGCGCTGGGCCAGGACAGTTATGGGCGTGGGCGCGACAGCCCGTCGACCGGACTGCGTTTGGCCGCGCCCGAAGCCGGCCATCACCGTTTCGTTATCCGGCACCCAGGTCGGCTATGGCCGCCGGAAGCGGTATACGAAGCGATCAGTCTTGCCCCGCACCGCCGGATCGAACATGGGTTTGGCGTAGTCGTCCTGCGAATTTCGCAGCACCTCGGACTGTGCCTCGAAGACGAACCCGGCAGCCTCAAAATCCTTGCGCAGCAGCGCCGGGTCGATCCGGTGCAGGATGTTGACACTTCCGAGTGGTGAGCCAGCCGGCGCTATGTGGTCCACGACCCCAACCACCGCACCTGCCCTCAGTGACTGATATATCTCCTCGAGCATGGCGGGACCGTCTATCTCCGGCCAGCCGTTTGGAACGTCAATGTAATAGACGTCATGGTAGGCGAGTATGAATACGGCGGCATCGAAACTGTCTTCCGGGAGATCGAGCTCGTTGTTCTCGGCCGTGAGGCGTTCGACGTTGGCCAGTCGGCCAGGGGTGAACCGTTTCTCCAGCGTCGCCTTGGAGTACTGCAGATAAGCGGCATTGTTCTGAGCCACGACGCTGCCTTCGCCGCCGACGACATGGGAAAGTAGCTCCGTGTAGTAACCGCCGCCCGCGAACATCTCCAGGACACGCATCCCCGGCCCGATGCCGAAGAATTCGAGGACATCAGCCGGCTTGCGCCGCCCGTCCGCCTCACTATCCCCTTCCAGACGGTCGGGATTGCTTATGGCGGCGCCAATGGCCGCATCGCCGGCGAAGGCCTGGCCAACCGGTCCGGTGAGAACGACAAGCAGCAGTATCGTGATTGCAGTTCGCATGCGGGATTCCTCAAGAATTGGAGCGATTGGCGACAAGGGTAGACCAAAAACCGCTACCCGGCCTCAACCCCACGCCTGCAGGAGTCAGCGACGCGGCAGACCGTTTCCGTCCTGCTCATCCGCCGATTAGCGAGGGCAGTTCAGCCAGACTGGTAAGGCCGGCCGGGTCCGGTTCGTAGAAACTCCACAGTCCCTTGCGTCTGCTCGTCAGCAGGCCCGCATCCCGCAGTACTTTCAGGTGGTGCGAGATGGTCGGTTGGGAGAGGTCGAACCGATCGACGATGTCGCAGGCGCAGACCGGCCCCGATTGAGCACTCACGACCCGCAAGATCTGCAGGCGAGTCGGATCTGCCAGCGCTTTCAGCATCGCGGCCAATTGTCGTTCACGCGACTTCGGCAGTGGCCGGATCGCGGTCAGATCGCAACATCCCTCGGGTCTGGATCGTTTTGCCATGCCTTAATATTCGCTAATTAGATTGACGCCCGTCAATATATTTATTATATATAGATAACTGTCTATTTAATGGAGACGCTCATGAGACTGCAACTCGCCCTCAACGTCAGTGACCTGGAGCAGGCCGTGGCCTACTACAGCCGCCTCTTCGGGGTCGCCCCGCACAAACGCAGACCCGGCTATGCCAATTTCGCCATCGATGACCCGGCCCTCAAGCTGGTGTTGTTCGAAAAACCACAAACCAGCGAGCGCCTCAATCATCTCGGCGTGGAGACATTCGACGAGGCGAGCCTGAACACGGCGGTTGACCGGGTACGGTCGAATGACCTGGCCGCCACGGGTCGATCGACCTCTGTCTGTTGCCACGCGGAGCAGGACAAGATCTGGTCTGTGGCGCCGGACGGGGAACGCTGGGAATTTTACCGGATCGTCGATGACGCCCCCGAGCGCAAGTCGCCCGCCTGTTGCGCCTGAACCTAAGGGTGCTGCTTTGTCATGCGCCAGACCAACAGGCGATTATTCGCGGGCATGGCGTTGTCCTCCACGAGCGCCATGCCCGCCGCCTGAGCCAACCTTCCCACCGCCTCGAAGTCCCGGATGCCCATGGCCGGATCCTGGCTTTTCAGCGACAGGTTAAACCGCTCATTACTCTCGCTGGTATGGACCCCGCCATAGCTAAACGGACCGTATAGCAGGAATAACCCGCCCAGAGGGAGGACTCGCCCGGCACCCGCAACGAATGCCACGACCATGGGCCAGCTCATGATGTGAGCTGTATTGGCCGAGAACACCGCGTCGACCGCATCAACCGGCCACGGCTCCACCATCACGTCCAGATCCAGCGGCGGGCGCACATTGTCCAGGTCCGCCTCTGTGACCCAGGCCCGGATACCATCATGATAGACACGCCGGTCGGACGTTTGCCAGATGAGATGTGGCAGATGCTCGCCGAAATACACGGCATGCTGCCCGGTTCCGCTACCGATCTCCAGCACCTCGCGCACGTCGGAGAGATGGCGAGAGAGAATCTCATGGATAGGCCGCTTGTTGTTCTCGCAGGCCTGTGAGAATGGTTTCGACAAAGTTTCTGTCCTCCGGCCATAGCCCGCGTTCAGGGAGGTTCCGGCCCTTCCGGGTCATCTGTCTTCGTTGCGGGCAAGGATACCTCGCATTGGCTGATCGGCCCCGACCAGTGTCTTGAGCTGCGGATCGCCCCCGGCTCCGGCATGGCCAGAGGCTCGCGACGACCGGAATCCGGTCACCGGCCTGACAGGCGGGGCTCGTTTCGATGTGAAGCGAAGGCCAAAACTCAAACTGCGGTAGCCCTCGGCCCTGTGTTTCTGCCAAAGTAGACCATACAGACAATCTCGCAGGGGACCATGCCGGCGAGTCCGGCCATGCCCCCCCTGGGCACTGCGCCGGAAAGACGCGGCGCGCATTGCGGAGGCAATCGCATGAAGACACGCGAAGTCGACGTCGCCATCATCGGCGCCGGAACGGCGGGGCTGAATGCCAGACGGGCGGTAGAGCGAGAAGGCGGGCGGCCGTTGTTGATCGAGGACGGCCCCTATGGCACGACCTGTGCGCGGGTCGGCTGCATGCCTTCGAAACTACTCATCGCGGCAGCCGACGTTGCTCACGAGATTGCTGGCGCCGGCCGCTTCGGCATCGATGTAGCAGAATGGGAGGTGGATGGCCGCGCCGCGCTTGAACGGGTCAGGAGTGAGCGCGACAGATTTGCCGGATTCGTTGTCCGCGACACTGAAGCGTTGCCCGAGGAACAGCGCCTGCGGGGGCGGGCCCGTTTCGCCGGACCGACCACCCTTATGATTGACGATCACACGAGAGTCGAAGCAAGGGCGGTGGTCATCGCTACCGGCAGTTCGCCTTTCGTACCACCGCCCCTGGACGGCGTCCGGGATCGCATCATGGTCAACGACGACGTCTTCGAGATGGATCGGCTGCCGGCCAGCCTCGCGGTGGTTGGCACCGGGATCATCGGCCTGGAACTCGGTCAGGCGCTCAAGCGCCTCGGCGTTGACGTCACTTTCTTCTCCAATACCGACGCGCTCGGCCCCGTGTCCGATCCGGAGGTGCGGCGCGTGATCGCCGACGTACTCGGCTCCGAGCTGAAGATCGTCACGCATGCCAGCATCAAGGACGCCATCGCGGATCAGGCCGGGCTGTGGCTGCGTTGGACGGACAGTGACGGTAACGATCGAGAGGAGGAGTTCGAGCAGGTACTCGTCGCGGCCGGTCGTCGCCCCAACTTGTCCGGGCTCGGTCTCGATCAGACGGGACTCGCGCTGGATGAGCGAGGCCATCCACCGTGGGACCCCCGAACCACGCAGGCCGGCGACGCACGGATCTTCATCGCGGGCGACGTCAGCGGTCACATCCCGCTGTTGCATGAGGCCGCCGACGAGGGTCGGATCGCCGGACAGAACGCGATGCTCTATCCGGAAGTCTCGGCCCATCTGCGACGAATCCCGCTGGCCGTTGCTTTCACGGACCCGCAGATCGCGATGGTGGGACAGCGCTACGATCAGCTCGACCTTGCGACTGTTGAGATCGGCGAAGTGTCATTCGAAGATCAGGGGCGCGCACGTGTGATGGGACAGAACCGGGGCCTGCTGCGGATCTACGCCGATCGCGAGTGCTGCTCGATCATCGGTGCCGAGATGTTCGCACCGCGCGCTGAGCACATGTCTCATCTGCTGGCCTGGGCGGTCCAGCAGCGGATGCTGGTGACCCGGTCGCTACAGATGCCGTTCTATCATCCGGTGCTCGAGGAAGGCATGCGCACCGCCCTGCGCGACCTGGCTGCCAAACTCAAGGTGACCGGCGAGTGCCGTTGCGAGGACATGGCCATGGCGCCGGGAGCGTAGATGATCGGCGGGCCCCTCTGGTCACACAACTCACTGGGGCATACCCACCGGCGCCGCGGACCTTGATCTCCCTGATCATGGCTGCCGCATGCACGTCGCAATAAAAGTAAACGCCCGCCCTTGCAGCGGAGTCACTTCCGGGGGCAGCTCAGGCCTGCGGTGAGGGACTCCACCAGCCGCCATGCACTGACGATTCGAACGCCCTTACTCGGAACTTACTCGAATTCCATCGCTTCGAAGACGATCCCCGCATTGCGCGCCGCGAGTTCATCGAAGGTATCGAGATTCGAATAGGCCGACTGGTCGATCTTGTACGCGTCGTCCAGGGTGCCGCCCTCATCCAGCAATGCCTGTACCTCGCCACGCAGAAAGACCAGGTAGTCCCGCGTGTACTGCGTTACGACGTCCATGTCTGTCGGCACGCCATGGCCCGGGATCACGACTTCCGGCTCCAGCGCCAGAAAGCGCTCATAGGTCTCGAGCCATGCCTTCGTGTCCGTGTTGTCAAAGATCGGCAACAGTCGTTGGTGGAAAGCCATATCGCCGGAAATCACCAGCTTCTGCTGCGGCAGCCACACCTGGATATCACCCGGGCTGTGACCCGGCCCCAGGTAGAGGGCTTCGATCCGTATGCCACCCAGTTCTATGACGTACTGGTCCTCGAAGGTGATGTCGGGTAACACCACTTCCGTGCCCTCGGCCTTGTCGCGGTTGTAGCCCTGCATGCGGCTCAGCAAAGCGTAGGCGCCCTCTTCGATTTCAGCGGCGGCGTCGACATGGGCGATCACCGGCACACCCTGTTCCTGCCAGTAATTCGAGCCCAGCGCCGCGTGCCCCTGGCCATTCTCGAGGATCACGTAGCGTACCGGCTGATCAGTGATCCGACGGATTTCGTTATGCAGCGCCTTGGCGAGCAGGTAACAGGCACCGGCATTGACCACGACGACACCCTCGGAGGTGACGATGAAAGAAAGGTTGTTGTTGTGACCTGAATTCTCGTAAGTCGGGGGCGCCGTGGCGCCGATCGCTGACCAGACGCCCGGAATGACTTCGCGTGGCGCATCGTACAGCACCGACTCGGGGTATTTGTCGGGGATACTTTGGTCGGCGCTCGTGACGCCGGCAAGGAAAAAGGTTACGAGAATGGCAGCAAGGCGCTTCATCGTCTGGTCTCCTGGTATGGCAGCCGGATTATAGCGCTGGCCGCCATGGGTCGTTAGCAGACAATCAGGAAGGGACTGCGGGAGGTCTGGGGGAAACCAGGGGGCTTGTCGATAAGTGACAAATGGCAAACGTCTGCTTAGGGTTGCCGATTCAACCGGTCGATGCAACACATGCGGCAAATCGCTCTGCCGGTGTTTCATAGTCTAAAGTTTTCCTCGGCCGTTCGTTGAGCTGCCGAGCTACTGCATTGAGCTTGGCCTGCGAGTGGACCGACAGATCC
>CALDWW010000070.1 GCA_937924335.1 uncultured Gammaproteobacteria bacterium | reverse complement strand
CAAACCGTGGGCGTCAGAGAGGTCGAGGACCAGATCTGGCTGGTCAGCTTCCTGGATTACGATCTGGGATACTTCGACAATGAACGGGGCCGGGTGGAACCCGGCCCCAATCCGTTCGCCCCGGACAAAGTGTTAACTATGTGTCCGGAATAAGGTGTAAACCATGTGACCGGAATACACCCTTTTGTGTTTGGCGCGCCCGGAGAGATTCGAACTCCCGACCCCCTGGTTCGTAGCCAGGTACTCTATCCAACTGAGCTACGGGCGCATAACTTGTAGGTCTCTTTGACCGTTGTCGTATTCTGACACCGGCAGCGCTACGCGCTGCTCAGGTACTCTCTGTAGATGTGGCGGAGAGGGAGGGATTCGAACCCTCGAAGGGCGTTTTAAACCCTTACTCCCTTAGCAGGGGAGCGCTTTCGACCACTCAGCCACCTCTCCGTTCTGTTCTGTCTTGTTCGTTACGGCCGGTCGGGATTACTCGTCGCCTTCCGGCTCCTCGCCCCTCAAGGGGGCCGCTCGCTCACCAAGGTTCGCTGCGCGTTGTCTCGGCCGGCAAGCCGGCCTCGGCTCGAACCCTCGAAGGGCGGTCCAACCCTCGCTCCCTTAGCAGGGGAGCGCTTTCGACCACTCAGCCACCTCTCCATCCAAAACTGTCTGTTACTTGAAGGCCAGCCTCGGCTGAAACCCTCGAAGGGCGATCCAATCCTTACTCCCTCAGCAGGGGAGCGCTTTTTCGGACACCCAGCCGCCTCTCCGTCAGAGGCAAAATAACCGAGACGGTGCCCGCCGAAAGGGGGCGCAATGATACCGGTGGGGGGTGGACAGGTAAAGGTAGCCGCGGGTACCTAGTCGTCGGCCTCGGAGGGCTCCGCTGGCTCGCCCGTCTCTTCTTTCTTGATGCGCTCGTAGATTTCCTGGCGATGGACCGTGACGTCTTTCGGTGCCGTCACGCCGATCCGTACCTGGTTACCCTTCACGCCGAGTACAGTGACGGCGACGTCGTCGCCGATCACTACGCTCTCTCCTACTCGCCTGGTCAGGATCAACATTTCCCTATTCCCCTGATTCTTGAGTGTTCAGTTTAGGAGAATTCCCGGGAAATTGTCACGTTTTTCCCATATATGGCGACATATGGGCGAGTCGGCGCAAATATCAGGGCGCAGGGAGGCTGTCGAGTTCGAACGCTTTGTGCACTGCGCGGACAGCGGTATCGAGGACGTTTTCCGGTACCAGTACGGAGATCTTGATCTCGGACGTAGACACCATCCTGACATTGACGCCTTCACCGGCCAGCGTCTCGAACAGGTGGGTCGCGATACCCGCATGGGTCCGCATCCCCACACCGACGATCGAAAGCTTGGCAACCTCCGGATTGCCTCTGACTTCCCCCGCACCCAGCTCAGCGGCGATGGCGCTGGCCAGCTTGTGGGCCTGGCTGAAATCATCCCGGCCAACGCTGAAGCTGAAGTCGACGCAGCCGTCCCTGGGTGAGTTCATCACGATCATGTCCACCGCGATGCGAGCGTCGGACACCGGCCTCAGGATGGCGGCGGCGGCGCCCGGTCGATCGGGCACCCCGGTGACGGTGATCTCCGCCTCGTCGCGACTAAAGGCGATGCCTGAGACTACCGGTGCTTCCACGTCGGACTCCTCGAAGGTTATGAGCGTCCCTGCGCCCTCTCCACCCATGTGCAGGACGCGCAGGGGAACATTGTATTTGCCGGCGAATTTTACCGCGCGTATCTGCAATACCCGCGATCCCTGGCTAGCCAGCTCGATCATCTCCTCGAAAGTGATGCGATCCAGCCGGCGCGCCTCGGGCACAACACGGGGGTCCGTCGTGTAGACCCCGTCCACATCGGTCAGAATCTGGCACTCGTCGGCGCCCAGTGCGGCCGCGAGCGCCACGGCCGTGGTGTCGGAGCCGCCACGGCCGAAGGTCGTGACCTCACCCTCGGCGTCCACGCCCTGGAATCCTGCCACGACCGGCACGCCGCCGGATTCCAGGTAGGCCTGCAGGCGCGCGGTCTCCACTTCGCGGATGTGAGCCTTGCAGAAGACACTGTCGGTCAGCAGGCGGACCTGGCTGCCGAGATAAGAGCGTGACTCGAGCCCGAGTTCTCTCAGCGCCATGGCCATCAGGGCGATCGTGACCTGCTCCCCGGACGACAGCAGCATGTCCATTTCACGGGTGCTGGGAGATGAAGTCGTCTCCCGGGCCAGTTTGACCAGACGGTTGGTGCTGTCGCCCATGGCGGACACCACGACGACGATGCGGTGGCCGGCCGCGTGGCTGCGGGCGACGACCTCCGCGGCCTTGCGGATGTGATCGATCGTGGCAACCGAGCTGCCGCCGAACTTCTGGACGACGAGCGCCACGACGACGCCCTAGCCGAGCTGCTCTGAGACGTACCCGGCGACTCGCTCGAGAGCCGCATCCATGCCGGACGGGTCGGATCCGCCGGCCTGGGCCATGTCCGGCCGGCCGCCACCGCGGCCGCCCACCAGCGGCGCGATCTCGCCCACCAGTTGCCCGGCCTTGACCCTGTCTGTTGCGTCCTTGGTCACGCCCGCGACGAGACGCACCTTGTCGTCTTCGACCGACCCCAGCACGATCACTGCCGTCCCCAGTTTCTGCTTGAGCCGATCGACCGCCTCGCGCAACGCCTTGGGATCGGCACCATCGACTCTCGCCGCCAGCACCTTGATGCCGCCGACATCCGCGGCCTGCTCCGCCAGGTCGCTGCCCTGCCCGCTCGCCAGTCTTGCCTTGAGGCCCTGGATTTCCTTCTCCAGCGCCCGGCCGCGTTCGAGCAGATGCCGGACCTTCGCCTCCGCGTCATCGCGCGTGCCTCGCACCAGCCCGGCGATGCGATGCAGCGCCTCCTCGCCGCCGCGCAGCCAGGTCAGAGCGCGATCGCCGGTGACCGCCTCGATGCGCCGTACGCCGGAGGCGATGCCGGCTTCGGAGGTAATCTTCAGCAGGCCGATGTCACCGGCCCGGGACACATGGGTGCCGCCGCACAGTTCGGTGGAGAAGTCACCCAGCTTCAGCACCCGCACCCGGTCATCGTATTTCTCGCCGAACAGCGCCATGGCGCCGGCCGCCACCGCGTCGTCGAAATCCATGATCGCGGTCTCGGCCTCCGCGTTGTGGCGGATCTGATCGTTGACCATCGACTCGATGCGTTCGAGCTGCTCCGGGGTCACCGGGTCGTAATGGGAGAAGTCGAAACGCAGCTTGTCGGGCGCAACGAGCGAGCCCTTCTGCGAAACGTGATCTCCGAGCACCGTTCGCAGCGCCGCATGCAGCAGGTGCGTAGCGGAGTGATTGAGGATGATGTCGCGCCGGCGGACATCGTCGATCCGGGCCGTCAGCCGATCACCGCGGCTCAGGCTGCCGGTCACGACCCTGCCGATATGGGCGTGAGCCTTGCCCACCTTCTGGGTGTCGGCGACGGCGATTTCCACACCCGCGGCGCTCAGCGTCCCGGTGTCACCGACCTGGCCACCGCTCTCTGCGTAGAACGGCGAGGCCGCGAGGAACACCATGACCTCGTCGCCCGCCCCGGCGCTGTCGACCGGCTCGCCGCCGGCGACGACCAGCACGACCTCGGCCTCCGCCTCGCCGGCGTCGTAACCCAGGAACTCGGTCGCCGGGATCTCTACACCGGCACCCTGCAGCGAACCCGCCAGAGCCATCAGGTCGCTGGTGCCGAAGGCGCTCGCCGCCCGGCCGCGTTCGCGCTGGGCCTCCATGGCCCGCTCGAATCCCTGCTGGTCGACACTCAGGCCGCGTTCCCGCGCGATGTCCGCGGTCAGGTCCACGGGAAATCCGAACGTGTCGTAGAGCTTGAAGGCCGTCTCACCGGGGATCTCCCTGCCGGATAGCTCTCTGATTGCGTCGTCCAGGATCTCCATGCCCTGATCCAGGGTTTCGGCGAAGCGCTGCTCCTCCTGCAGCAGGACCCGCTCCACGTGAGCCCGAGCCTTGCGCAGTTCCGGATAGGCCGCGCCCATCTCCGCGTCCAGCGGCGCCACCAGCCGGTGGAAGAAGGGTTCATGCTGCCCGAGTTTGTAGCCGTGACGGATCGCCCGGCGGATGATCCGCCGCAACACGTAACCTCGGCCTTCATTGGAAGGCAGTACACCGTCCACGACCAGGAAGGCACAGGCGCGGATGTGGTCGGCGATGACCCGCAGCGAAGGCGCGTCCAGCGTCTTCACGCCGGTAGCCTCGGCCGCAGCGCTCATCAGCGTCCGGAACAGGTCGATCTCGTAGTTGTTGTGCGTGCCCTGCATGACGGCGGCGATACGCTCGAGCCCCATGCCGGTGTCGACCGACGGCTTGGGCAGGGGCTTCATCTCGCCGTCCGCAGAGCGCTCGTACTGCATGAAGACAAGGTTCCAGACTTCCACGAAGCGGTCGCCGTCCTCGTCCGGCGATCCGGGTGGTCCGCCCGGCACGTCGGGGCCATGATCGTAGAAGATCTCGGTGCAGGGTCCGCAAGGGCCCGTATCCCCCATCGCCCAGAAGTTGCTGTCGGCGCCCAACCGGCGCAACTGGCCGGGATCGACCCCGATCTCTTCCAGCCATATCTGTGCCGCCTCATCGTCTTCCTCGAACACAGTCACCCACAGCCGATCCCTGGACAGGCCCAGATCTTCGGTAAGGAACTCCCAGCCGAAACGGATCGCATCGTGCTTGAAGTAATCCCCGAAGCTGAAGTTGCCCAGCATCTCGAAGAACGTGTGGTGGCGTGCCGTATAGCCGACGTTCTCCAGATCGTTGTGCTTGCCGCCGGCCCGGACGCAGCGCTGCGAGGACGCCGCCCGGCAATAGGGCCGCTTCTCCAGACCGAGGAAGAGATCCTTGAACTGGACCATGCCGGCGTTAGTGAACAGCAGGGTCGGGTCGTCGGCGGGCACGAGCGGGCTGGACGCCACGACCTCATGATCGTTATGGGCGAAGTAATCGAGGAATCGCTGGCGTATCTCGGCGCTCTTCATTTTTGGCGTCGCAGCAGTCCAAAAGAGTCAAGGTTAAGGGGTGACGGCCCGGCTTGCCAGCCCGCCGGCGGTCAGTCGTCGTCGCCCAAGGCGCCGCGGATGTGGTCGGCGGTGAACCCGCGGTACTGGAGGAATCGCATCTGCCGCGCCCGCTCGCGGAAGTCCCCGGGCTGTTCTCCGCCGAAGCGCTTGCGACGGACTGCGCCGGCCAGCTTAGGCCAGTCGGTCTCGCTTTCCTCGAGGGCATTTTCCAGCGTGTCGCCGGACACGCCGCGCCGCTCCAGTTCCATGCGGATGCGCACCGGCCCCTGGCCACGCCCGACCCGGGCCTGGACGAATGCCTCGGCGAAACGGACGTCGGACTGCAGACCCTCGGCGGTGAGCTCGTCGAGGACCTCGGCAACCAGGGATTCAGGCATCCCCTTGCCGGCAAGCCGTCCCGAGAGTTCGGCCCGGCCATACTCGCGCCGGGCCAGCAGGTTCATCGCGGCCCGGCGCACGTCGTTGCGCTCGAATGCCGGTGCCTCGATACCGGGAGAGTCGGGTTCGTCGTCGTGGTTATTCGACGGTTTCGGCCTCTTTCTCATCGATCTGGGCCGCAGTGGGCATCAGGCTGGCCCGGATGGCGGCCTCGATCTCATCGGACGTGTCCGGGTTGTCGATCAGGTACTGGCGCACGTTGTCCTTGCCCTGACCGATGCGATCACCGTTGTAGCTGTACCAGGAGCCGGACTTGTCCACCAGGCCTTCCTTGACCCCCAGCTCGATGATCTCGCCCTGGCGGGAGATACCGGTGCCGTACATGATCTCGAACTCGGCCATGCGGAACGGCGGCGAGACCTTGTTCTTGACCACCTTGACCCGGGTCTGGTTGCCGACCACCTCGTCGCCTTTCTTGATGGCGCCGATGCGGCGGATGTCCAGCCGCACCGAGGAGTAGAACTTCAGGGCGTTACCGCCGGTCGTGGTCTCCGGGCTGCCGAACATGACGCCGATCTTCATGCGGATCTGGTTGATGAAGATCACCAGCGCGTTGGTGCGCTTGATGTTGGCGGTCAGCTTGCGCAGCGCCTGTGACATCAGCCGCGCCTGCAAGCCGACATGGGAGTCGCCCATCTCGCCCTCAATCTCGGCCTTGGGTGTGAGTGCGGCGACGGAGTCCACCACGATCACGTCGACCGCGCTCGAGCGTACCAGCATATCGGTGATCTCGAGCGCCTGCTCACCGGTGTCCGGCTGGGACACCAGCAGGTCGTCCAGATCGACGCCCAGCTTCTCGGCATACACCGGATCAAGGGCATGCTCCGCGTCGACGAAGGCGGCGGTGCCGCCGGCCTTCTGGCACTCGGCGATAACCTGCAACGTCAGCGTCGTCTTGCCCGACGACTCCGGGCCGTAAATCTCCACGACCCGGCCGCGGGGCAGGCCGCCGACGCCCAGGGCGATATCCAGCCCCAGCGACCCGGTGGACACGACAGGCATGTCGCGAGGTATCGACACGTCGCCCATGCGCATGACCGACCCCTTGCCGAACTGCTTTTCGATCTGTCCCAGGGCCGCCGCCAGCGCCTTCTTTCTGTTCTCGTCCATAACCTGCCTGATGCTCTGTCGCGTGTGGATGAATAAAGGACCGATTATTCCACAGAACGGCCAGCCGGGCAGCCGCGATTTGTGTCGACAAGCGGGACTATCGGATCAGGGGCCAGCGTTCCAGAAGCGTGTAGCGGGCACCGCGCTGCCCGGTGTGCGATTCCAGCAGCATCAGGGCGTCAATCGGCCAGTGCACCGGCCGGATTTCCGGCAGTCGGGCCTTGCGCCAGCGCCGCGCGATCGTGACGTGGGGATGGAAGTCGCGGAAGTCCGGCCAGAATCCGCAGGGTTCAAGCGCCGCCCACAGGCTTTTGACCAGCCGGTTGAGGGCTGCCGGGCCCGCCGAGGGGCCCAGCCAGAGGATGCCGGTGCGTTTCCACCACCCGGCCCGATCGATGGTCAGCGCGAAAGCCCCGGCGTTCACCTGTTCGGCCGCTGAACGGACGCAATCGAGGAGCTCCTCATCAACGCTGCCCAGGAATGCCAGGGTGATATGCAGGTTCTCGTCGGGAACCGACCGTCCCGAGCCGTGCTTGCGCACCGCGGCGGCCGCCGAGGCAAGACCGTTGCGAACCTCAGCGTCCGGCCAGAGTGCGAAGAACAGGCGCCGCTTGCGCCGAGCGCTCACGTTGACAGCAATCCTTCCAGGGCGACCGCGACCGTCTGCCGGCGCACCGCCTCCCGGTCGCCTTCGAAACAGTAGTGGGCGGCGCGGCTGCGGATCCCCTCGTCACCGAGCTCGGCCCACGCGAACCAGACGGTACCTACGGGCTTGTCCGGGCTGCCGCCGCTCGGCCCTGCCACACCGCTGACGGCCACGGCGACATCGGCATTGCCCTGCTTCAGGGCGCCCTCGGCCATCTCACGGACCACCTGCTCGCTGACCGCGCCGTGCTCGACCAGGGTCACGGCCGAGACGCCCAGCAACTCCTGCTTGGCCGGGTTGCTGTAGCTGACGATGCCGTAACCGAACCAGTCGGAACTGCCCGGCAGATCGGTCAGGACCTTGGCGATCCAGCCGCCGGTGCAGGACTCCGCGGTGGCCAGCACCCGGCCCTGCCCCACCAAGCGCTCAGCCAGCCGTGAAGCGATCCAGCGAAGTCTGTCGTCGTCCGGTGTCACGGGCGTTATGCTATCAGCCGGTCAGTTCCCTGTAGACCGCCAGGTTGCCGTCGACCATCGCCTCGATGGAGAACTCAGTCTCCACCAGGGCGCGGCCGGCACGTCCGAAACGGATCCGCATGTCCTTGGCCTCGAGAAGCTGTATCAGCGCCCGCGAGAATGCGTCAGCGTCGCCCGGTTCCACCATCAGCCCGTTGACCCGGTCCTTCACGATCTCCGGGATGCCGCCCACCGGGGTGGCCACGACCGGGACACCGGCGGCGCAGGCCTGCAGCAGGATGACGCCCAGGCCCTCGGCCAGTGCCGGGTGGGCCAGTATGTCGAAGCAGCCGATGAATGCCGGCAGGTCGGAGCGGAATCCCGCCAGGCGAACGTAGTCAGCGAGACCGCCGGACTGCACCTCCTGCCGCACCTTCTCCTCCAGCGGTCCCCGGCCGAAGACCAGGAACCGGGTGTCCGGGCAGCGACTCAGGACTTTGGGCACGGACGCCAGCAGGACGTCGTGGCCCTTACGAGGAATGAACTGGGCCGCCATGCCCACCAGTCGGCTGCCCGCCGGCAGGCCAAACTCGGCCAGCAGGCGATCCCGGTCCCAGCGGGCCATCGGGTCGGGCCGGGGTACCGCGCTGTGCACCATGCGGATCTTGTCGCCCGGCACGTCGCAATCGATAAGCCCGTGATGGATGGCCTCGGAAATAGCGATGACCCGGTCGAACAACCGGTACTTCAGCCCGACGAACAGGCGCGACTCGGGGTTGCTGACACGGCGCGACAACACCACCGGTACACCCGACAGGCTGGCGGCCAGGCCGCCCAGCCAATCCGCGCCCCGGCGGCTGTGCAGGTGGACCACGTCCGGATGGAATCGACGGATGATGCGCTTGAGTCGCCAGACGAACGCCAGGTCCGCGTCACCGCTCATCGGCACGGTCAGGATCGCGACGCCTTCGGGAAAGCCCTCACCGGCGATCGCGCTACCCGCCGGACAGACCAACAGGTTATCAATGCCGCGCGCGGCCAGGCCGCGGACCAGGTAGGCCACCTGCAGGGCGCCGCCGTAGAGGTGCCGCCCGGTCTCGACGTGGAGGACTTTCATGGGCGCATCGAAGCATGGGACATCTCCGCCATGCTAACCGTTTGAACCGCCAGCGGCGACGCAGCACGAGCGAGAGTTCCAGGTGTCAGGTGTTCAGGGGGATCCGTCGTCGACTGGCCAGTGTGGCGTTTTCCCCGACAGACTGCTGACGCAGCGACAGCGGGACCCGCCGGGCAATTTGACATAATCACCGGCCCGGATGGCGCCTGATCGCTTCCAGATCGACGGAACTTGCGTCCCACCCCTATCAACTGGACTCGGCGGGAGATTTCCAGGAGGCCACCTTGCCCGGAATACCGTGCGCGTCTAGCATGCGGCTTTTCCACCCGAACCGCACCTGATGGCCAACGCCGCGACAATTAAAGCCACCAGCTCAGAGCAGTCCCTTGAGAAGCACACGCCCATGATGCGCCAGTTCCTGCGCATCAAGGCTGAGCATCCCGACATCCTGCTGTTCTACCGAATGGGTGACTTCTATGAGCTGTTCTACGACGACGCTCGCCGGGCCGCCCGGCTGATCGATATCACCCTGACCAGCCGCGGCCAGTCCGCCGGCGAGCCCATCCCCATGGCCGGCGTACCGGTACATGCCGCGGACAACTACCTGGCACGACTCGTCCGCAAGGGCGAGTCGGTGGCGATCTGCGAGCAGATCGGTGATCCGGCCAAGTCGAAGGGTCCGGTCGATCGTCAGGTGGTGCGCGTCGTCACCCCGGGCACGGTGACCGACGAGCAGCTCCTGGACGACCGCCGCGAGAACCTGCTGGGCTGTATCAGTTTCGGGGGCGGCACCTTCGGTCTGGCCTGGCTGGACCTTGGCAGCGGTCGCTTCCAGGCATCGGAACCGGACGACGCCGAGTCTCTGCGAGCGGAGCTCGAGCGGCTGCGGCTGGCCGAGTGCCTGGTCAGCGAGGACGATTCCCTGCCCGGCTGGCTGGAAGACCTGCCAGGGCTGCGGCGCCGACCGCCTTGGGATTTTGACCAGGACACGGCCCATCGCGCGTTGTGCGGTCAGTTTGGCACCCGCGACCTGTCCGGATTCGGTTGCGAGGACCGTCCGGATGCCATCCGCGCCGCGGGATGCCTGATTAATTATGTGCGCGAGACCCAGCGTACGAGCGTGCCTCACATCCGCGGGATCAGTCTCGAGGACCGGGATGAAGCGCTGGTCATGGATGCGGCCACGCGTCGCAATCTGGAGCTGGAGTTCAGCCTCTCCGGCCATCACCAGCACACGCTGGCCGGGGTCATGGACCGCACGGTCACCGCCATGGGCAGCAGGCTGTTGCGCCGCTGGATCAATCGGCCGTTGCGTGACCGGGACACGCTGCGACGCCGCTATCAGGCGGTGGAGGTGCTGGTGACGTCCAGCGCCCTCGAAGACATCCGCGAGCGGCTCCAGGGTATCGGCGACATCGAGCGTATCCTGGCGCGCATCGCCCTGCGCTCCGCCCGCCCGCGCGACCTGGCGCACCTGCGCGCCGCACTGATCCGCCTGCCGGAGTTGAAAGCGACGCTCTCAAGCCTCGACGCGCCGCGCCTGGATGAACTCGTCACGGCCTGTGGCGAACACGACTCGACCCGCGACCTGCTCGCCGCGGCAATCGTCGAGGAACCGCCCATGCTGATCCGTGACGGTGGCGTGATCGCGCAGGGCTTCGACACTGACCTGGATGAACTCAAGCGCCTCAGTCAGGATGCGGACCAGTTCCTTACCGACCTTGAGACCCGCGAGCGCGAGCGCACCGGCATCCCGGGTCTCAGAGTGGGTTACAACCGGGTCCACGGCTACTACATCGAGATCAGCCGTGGACAGGCAGACAAGGCGCCCACCGAGTACACGCGACGGCAGACACTGAAGGCCGCCGAGCGATACATCACCGAGGAACTCAAGGCCTTCGAGGACAAGGTCCTGAGTGCCCGGGAACGCGCCCTGACGCGTGAGAAGGCGCTCTACGAAGAGCTGCTCGAGACGCTCAATGAGTCGCTGGCGGACCTGCAGCGCATGGCCGCCGCGTTGGCTGAGATCGACGCCATCGCCAACCTGGCCGAACGCGCCCGCGCGCTGCGACTGGTGCAGCCGGTATTGAGTGACGCGCCAAGCCTGGAGATAAGGGGTGGCCGTCACCCGGTGGTGGAACGGGTGCTGGACGAGCCCTTCGTCCCCAACGACCTGACGCTGGACGACGACCGCAGGATGCTCGTCATCACGGGCCCGAACATGGGTGGCAAGTCCACTTACATGCGGCAGGCCGCCCTGATCACCATCCTTGCGCACGTGGGCAGCTTCGTACCGGCGGAGTCGGCGGTGATCGGACCGGTGGACCGGATATTCACCCGCATCGGCGCCTCCGATGACCTGGCAGGAGGACGTTCCACCTTCATGGTAGAGATGACCGAGGCGGCCAATATCCTCAACAACGCGACGCAAAACAGCCTCGTGCTGATGGACGAGATCGGTCGCGGCACGAGTACCTTCGACGGGCTGTCGCTGGCATGGGCCTGCGCTCACTATATCGGCGAAAAGATCGGCGCTTTCACCCTGTTCGCAACTCATTACTTCGAGCTGACCGCGCTGTCCGAAGAGCTGCCGGCCTGCGCCAATGTCCATCTGGATGCCACCGAACACGGTGGGCAACTGATCTTCCTGCACAGCGTCAGGGAGGGGCCGGCCAACCAGAGCTACGGCTTGCAGGTGGCGGCCCTGGCCGGCGTGCCCGCCCCCGCTATCGAGCGCGCCCGCGGTTACCTGGACACGCTGGAGCGGCAGCGGGAGGCCTCGGCAGACGTATCGGTCCAGGGCGTCCTGCCGCTGGCGCCGCCGGACCAGCCGCATCCGCTAAGCGAAGCTCTGAACGCTATCGAACCAGACGAGCTCACGCCCCGACAAGCGCTGGAGAAACTCTACGAGCTCAAGCGGGCCCTCGGGGAGGACTGAGGCCTTCGTCGGGGAAGCGCCCTGACTCGAGGAAGCCGGCTATGGCGTCGGCCACCCGTCGCGAGAACAGCATCCCCGTGTGGGTCTCCGGCAGTATCAGCCGTCTCTCGCTGCCATCCAGCACCGTCTCGTCTACGTGGACCGTGCCGTCATGGGAGCCACTCATCGCGCCCAGCGCCCGGCCCATACCGATGCCCCCGGTGCCCGCGATGACACCGACATCCGCCCCGTGCGGTGACCCCGCGTCTAGCCCGTGGGCGAGCTGGTCTGCGCTGCGTCCGACGATCCAGCGACCCGCACGCCGCCTGCGCAGAAGAGAACGGGCGGCTGCCGAGCCGCGCACCGGTGAGCTCACCAGCACCAGCCGGCGGGCGCTGCCCGGTGGCAGGCGTCGCAAAGCATCCAGCGCGACCATGCCGCCGAAGCTGTAGCCCACCATATCGACCGGCGCATGCGCCTCGACAAGAGCAGCGAGTCGGGCCGCGTTCTCGGGCAGGCCGCGAAACACAGATGGATATCGGAACTTGATGACCGGGCGGCCCAGCCGGGCAGCCAGCCGGCGCCGCAGCAGCCAGCTCTCGGGACCCCGGTTCCAGAGACCATGGACGACGATGACCGGGACTCCGGCCGCGCCTGCCTCAGATCGGCGGATCATCACACCGAACCTGACTGGTTATCCCGTCGCCGTTGCCGTTGCCGAAGACCCGCCGGATGGCATCCCTGTTGGTCCAGGACGTGGCCAGGCCAGCCGCGTGTCCCGCAGTCAGCCAACGGTAGGCGATGTGCTCTGACGCGCTTAGCTTCGGCTCGAAGGTCCTGTCCACCCGCAACGCGAACGCATGCTCGATATTCTGCTTCACCTCCGGGGCATAGCGATGACGCCAGGCGGGGGCGATCGGGAACCGTTGTACGAGGTCCAGATCCCGCAGGCCATCGGTAACACCCAGCCCGATTTCCTCGGCCAGCTCCCTTCTAGCGCAGTCGACGGGGGACTCGCCGGCTTCCAGGCTACCGGTCACCGACTGGAGGAAGCCTTTCGGCTGCAGGCGTTCGAGCAGCAGCACGTCGGCGCCGGTGTGGACCACGACGAGGACAGATTCCGGCCGTTTGAAGGCCGGACGCGGCATCAGGTGTCCGCGCCGGGCTTGCGCCGCAGCCGGATACCGACCTCGCGCAACTGCTGCTCATCCACGTCACCTGGCGCGTTGGTGAGCGGGCAGGACGCGGTCTGGGTCTTCGGGAACGCGATCACGTCGCGGATGCTGTCGGCACCAGCCATCAGCATAACCAGGCGGTCGAGACCGAAGGCGATGCCGCCATGGGGTGGCGCGCCGTAACGCAATGCATCCAGCAGGAAGCCGAATTTCTCCTCGGCCTCCTCTTCGTCGATATCGAGCAGCCGGAAGACCGCGCTCTGCATATCGCGGGTGTGGATACGGATCGAACCCCCGCCGATCTCGGAACCGTTGATCACCATGTCGTAGGCACGGGAAATCGCGTTGCCCGGATCCCGGCTCAGGGCGTCAGCGTCATCCATGCTCGGGGCGGTAAACGGATGATGCAGGGCGATCCAGCGACCGGCATCCTCGTCACGTTCGAACATGGGGAAATCCACTACCCATGCCGGCCGCCAGCTCTCCTCGATGATGCCGAGATCAGACCCAAGCTTGTCGCGCAGTGCCCCCAGGGCGTCGTTGACGACCCGCGCCTTGTCGGCGCCGAAGAACACCAGGTCGCCGGTCTCGGCGGCGGTGCGGCTCATGATGCCGGCCACCGCGTCGTCGGTCAGGAACTTGAGGATCGGCGACTGCAGGCCCTCGCGGCCGGCCGTTGCGTCATTCACCTTGATGTAGGCGAGACCGCGGGCGCCGTAGCGTCCGACAAACTCCGTATAGCCGTCGATCTCCTTGCGCGACAGGCTGGATCCGCCGGGCACGCGCAGCGCCGCGACGCGGCCGTCGGGATCGGCCGCGGGTCCCGAGAAGACCTTGAACTCGACGTCGGCAACCAGGTCGGCCACTTCCTGCAGTTCCAGCGGGTTACGCAGATCCGGACGATCGGTGCCAAAACGGTCCATGGATTCGGCGTAGCTCAGGCGCGGGAACGGGTCGGGAAGCTCAACCTCCAGGACCTCCCGGAAGATCTCGCGGATCATGCGCTCCATCAGGGCCGTGATCTGACCCTCGTCCATGAACGAGGTCTCGATGTCGAGCTGGGTGAATTCCGGCTGGCGGTCTGCCCGCAGATCCTCGTCACGGAAGCAGCGCACGATCTGATAGTAGCGATCCAGCCCCGAGATCATCAGCAGCTGTTTGAACAACTGGGGTGACTGGGGCAGCGAGAAGAACCTGCCCGGGAATGTCCGGCTCGGTACAAGATAGTCCCGCGCGCCCTCCGGTGTGGA
>CALDWW010000069.1 GCA_937924335.1 uncultured Gammaproteobacteria bacterium | reverse complement strand
GACGCTTGCCTCCGCCATGGACGTGGGCAACCCGAGCAACATGGAACGGCTGCGCTGGATGTTCCCGGACGTGGAGTCGCTGCGTTCCAGGGTGAGCTCGGTGTCCGTCACCGATGCGGAGATCCGCGAGACGATCAAGGCCGGGCCGGAGCGGTGGGGCCAGTGCTGGTGTCCCCACACGGCGACCGCCGTGCGGGTCTGGGAAGAGATGCGCGAGCCGCAGAAGGCCCTGCCATGGATCCTGGTGGCCACGGCACATGCTGCCAAGTTCGAGACCGTTGTCGAACCGTTGATCGGAAGAGCGGTCGACGTGCCGCAGTCGCTGCAGGGTCTGCTGAACCGACCGGCGCAAGCCCGGAGGCTCACGCCCGATCTCGATGCATTCCGTGACGTCCTGCGGGGCCTGCCGGCGTCCGCCTAGCTCTTCAACCGATCGGATTCGCGGGTCCTGACCTTGTGATAGGGATGACCGTCGCGGCGTCTCCGGCGGGGATTGCCGCCCTTGAACTTCCGCAGACCGTGCTTCGACTCGTTGTCGATATCCATCAAGTCGAAGTCATCGGGGTCATCCGGCAGGAATCGCGGATTCCAACCCATCTCCCCTCTCCGGCGGGGCAGGACGCTCCCGCCCCTCCTCAACCAAAATTAGACCCACCGGACGCGTTGTCAACAAATCGGCACGCAGGCCCCGAATGACCGTGGTTCCCGTAGCCGCACCTGCCGCGTCATGCGCCGAAATGCGGCGCTCACCAGGGGATCGGCTCACCGTCGTAGTTGAAGAACCGGCCGTTGTCCTCAGTGCTCAAGCCGCCGATGACGCCCACCAGGCCGCGGACGCTGTCCTCCGGTGTCAGGTGCGCATTGGGCCCGCCCATGTCGGTCCTGACCCAGCCCGGATGCACGACGACACAGGTGAATCCCTCCGGCCCGAGTTCGACCGAGAGCGTCTTGTTGAAGCTGTTGATCGCCGTCTTGCTGGCGCGATACTCATAGCTGGTGCCGCGCGTATTGGCTTCGATGCTGCCCATGAGGCTGGAGACCTGCACGATCGTCTTGCTCTTGCCGCGGCGCAGCTGGGGTAGCAACCCCTGGGTGACGCGCATTGGTCCGAGACTGTTCACCCTGAACGCATTCTCCGCACCATCGAAGTCGAACGTCTCGATGCTGTTGTTGTGGGGGAAGATGCCGGCGTTATTGACCAGCAGATCGATGTGGGTATCACCGAGCCGCCCGGCCAGTGCCTTGACGCTGTCGCTGTCCGTCACGTCCAGTTGTTCCACCTGCGCGCCGAGCGCACGCAGCTCGTCGGCTTTCTCCGGCTTGCGTGCCGTGCCGATGACGACGTAACCCTTCTGTTGTAACTGTCGTGCCAGTTCCAGGCCGAGACCACGGTTGGCGCCGGTGACCAGCGCGATCGGCGCGTCATCCGCCGTTGGCTGGGCCGCGTGCACAGGGGCGATGTTCATAGACAGAACGCCGACGGCGATCATTGCGAGTGAAGTAGCGAATCGGTAGATGCGAGTCATGGGCGACACCTCCTGGAATCGGACAGGAAAGGATAGGGGATGCGGCACGGGTTCTCCATACGGAGTGACCGCGAAATTCGTCGACCGGTCGAGAGTGGATCGATTATCGGTGTGACTTCGTGAGGCACAGCACACACGTCTCAAGGCCGATCAACGGCTCGGCGAAGCGGGCAAGGCGGCAGCCGCATCGTCGCCTAGGACTCCGTGAATCGCCCCACCCGAAGGAAGTCGGCCGGCAGCTCGCTGCTACCCTCCAGCACCAGGTCGGCCAGAAGTTCACCGATGACCGGCGCGAACTTGTAGCCGTGGCCGCTGAAGCCGGCGGCGAACGCGACAGACCTGGCATCCGGCACGAGATCGATAACGAAGTGCTGATCCGGCGACATGGTATATAGGCACGTGGCTGCAGCGACCGGGTCGCCGAGCACGCCCGGCAGATAGCGTTCCATGTCGTTGCGGAATCGGTCCACCACGAGCGGGTCCGGGGTGCGCGCGTGATCATCCGGATCGATAGGTGTGCCGGGGCCGTGGAATCCGATCTTGACGCCGTCATGACCGATCTGCCCCGACCAGGTGGGGACGCCGTAGTACAAACCGTCGCCACAGGCGCCACCGTCGTCGATCACCCAGGCGGGCATGCGCGCATCCGAACAGAGGGTCGCGTCGCGGGGCCGGAACCAGACGATGTGCTTGCGCTGTGCCGCCAGGTGCAAGCGCTCCGCGATGCCGGGCAATAGCTGGTTGGACCAGGCGCCGGCCGTCACCACGATCCTGGATGCGTCGATGGATTCCCCCTCCAGACGGACGACGCCGCCATCGTCATCCGCCTCGATGGCGACCACCCGGGTATCGAGGCGGAACTCCGCACCATGCCGGCGGGCGACCCGCAGGTGGGCCTCGACGCCATTCTCCGGGATCACGAAGCCGGCGTCCGGTTCCAGCAGGCCACACGTTCCGTCAGGCAGGCCGAACTGCGGGTAGGCGGTCGCAAGCTGGCGCGGCGCCAGTGCCATGACCTCGATACTGTGTCGCTTGGCGCTCTCCTGCGACGCGCGCAGCACCTCGGAGTCCGGTCCGCCCATGAGCAGGACGCCCACCCGTTTGAGGCAGGCCAGTCCGGTTTCGGACTCCAGTCGCTCCCAGCCGCGAAAGGCTCTCTCCAGCAGCGGCACGTAGTCCGGGTGTTCGAAGTAGGCGCGTCGGGCGACGCGGGACCCGCCGTGGGAGCTGCCCTGGTCATGGGGCGGGCTGAACCGGTCGATGCCGATGACCGGCACGCCGCGACGGGCCAGGTGAGCACAAGCGGCGGACCCCATGGCACCCAGGCCGACAACGACAACTGGAGAACTAATCATTCAGCCAGACTCCCATGTCCGCCAGTGCCAGAATCGCAGTGTCGTGCGTGAATCCATGAACCGATCGCGGTAACAAGTTACCTGCGGCACCGGCCTGGCATCACGGCTCCGGCGTCAACGCTCCAGCGTGTGACAATCGGGCTTGTCGCTCTGGTCTGCGGCCCACGCCGTCAACCGCGGAGCGACCGGCCAGTGGGTCGCGCTCAGACCCGGATGATGTCGCCCTTCAAGGAATACGCAATAGACAACATCTCCTGCTTCTCATGCTCACCGACGCCATGCTTGTCGAGCGCGGCCATGATGTCGTCGACGACCTCCATGTACTCCTGCTCGTTGATGTTCATGCCGCGGTGGGTGGTCAGCATGTCACGGCCGGTGTACTCCTGCGGCCCGCCGGTGCCCATGCAGATGAACTCGGTCACCAGCCGGATCACCTTGTCCCGGTCGCTGTCCACATAGCGCGCCTTGATGACGTCGTTGTTCTTGTGGAGATCGAAGATGTCAGCCGCGATAGCGCGGATGCCTTCCTCGCTCCCCAGGCGTTCGTAGAGACTGGTGTCGCTCATTGTGGTTCCCTCCGCGTCCATTGCAGTCACCCGATTCTACATACCGCGATGCGTCACTCAAGTCGCACCGCGGTATCCCGACGATTCGCTGAATGGCGCTGCACCGGACATCGTATATCCGTTGAAAACATAGGGAAAACAGCAGGTTCTTTGCCCACATCTTGGCGATACCCTGATTTCCCTCCCCCGGGGATCCGGACGTACATTACATAGGTCACCAGATGCGCCCAGAGTCTTGCGCGCGTAGCCGTGGGTTGAAGACCGGGCGTCAGGTGTCTGGATTGTGATACACGTCGCATGTCCGGAGGGCCGGACAGCCTACTATGTGCCTGGGGGGAAGAACGCATGACACATGGAGAAAGGGCATGCCTGAGTTTCTTCTCTTCGCCACCATCCTGGGCGCGGTCGCCGTCCTTCCCCGTTACAAGGAAGAGCAGCGTCGCTGGCTGATGCGGCAGCAGTTGAGGCAGAGTCAGAGCCACAGTCGTTTGTTGTTCTGATTCTCGAGCAACTGCTCCGCCTGACCGGTGGGTTTAGTGCAGATGATGCCGCAGCGACGGTAGCGGGTTTCACTCACCCACAGGTCACAATTCGCTACGATGCCGCGTGTCTGGCGGCTTTGTCTGCCGACGAAAAGCCCCATCCCCTGAAGAACTCGATTTCTCTCCCCCGGAGCACGGACGTCATCTGGATCGCGTCATTGCCATGCGGCGCTCAATAGCATCACATCCGCTGCAGGCGAATGAGGCGGGAGCTACTCCGGCGGCTCCACATCGAACTCGAACGCGGCCACCTCTTGCGGCGTCTGGTTGACCGACCGCAGGAAAGGTATCCAGCGCGGGTCCGAGGTCTACTTTGGGAGGGACTGGGCCGGGTCAATCTTCGGCTTGGAGAAGAACGCGAACGGGATAGCCAGGGGGCCGAGCAACAGGCCCATCAGCAGCCAGTACCACGTATCCGCGCCCCGGGACCGAGCGATCAGGAAGCACGCTCCCATGGACAGCAGTGCGGCGACGATGAGCCAGACGATCATCACCTCATCCTACAGCAAGTCATGACGCAGAGAACCAGGGATGTCTGCCGAACTGATCGCGAGGCACCGCTTCGTCGTGGATGACGAACCATTCGAATCCCTTCACGACGGACGTCAGGTATCGCTTGAGCATTGGGCGCAGGCGAAGCAGGTGAGGCAGCCAGCGGACGACCAGGGGTATGCCCTGTAGCGCGTACGGATAGACCGTGATGCTGAGGATGCAACTCTGCTCGTCCACGGGCAGGACCCTCCAGGAGACCCTCGCCAGACCGTTGCCGTCTCGCCTGATCTCCAGGTCATACCCGACGCCCTCTGTCCAGCGAAGGAAGTGCCGCTGGAATACCCATCCGCTCAGGTAATGGATTTCGTCACGTGAGCCCGGGCCCGGCCACACCTCGACCGGATTCTCCACGCAGTGTGGGTGGCAGGTTTCCAGGTTTCCGGGTGTCGAGATAGCTGTCCAGACCCTGGACGACGGTGCGGCGATAGTTCGTGACGCGCTGACGGGCCACTGGAAGCCGGGCAGGGGACCCTGCGTATGGCTATCGCCCGCCATTCGGATCAGCAGCCACTCTCGACAGCCGGTCTGACTGTTGAACCTGACCCGTTCTCGAGAAACACGGACAGATGCGCATTGGCCAGTTCGGCTCGTTCATAGTGCAAGGCATGGCCACCAGATCCTATTGTTGTCTCAAGGGACCCATCGGTATGGGGATATCGAAGACGCCGGCGGCGACACCCATGCCGTCTTCACACGTGTAGGGCGGTGTGGTCGGCTTGTAGTTCTTCCGTGCAGTCGGTACTTCCGCTGCCCAGAACATGATGCCGAGCATGCCGCTCGTGGTGCCGGCCCCATTCGGCGCGACCGTCTGCACGTACTCGGAATGCTCGTACTGCTCCGATGAATAGAAGTCGGTGCAGTTGGCCATACTGCCCTTGAGGAACAGGCCACCCGTGAATCGATTGGGTGCTTTCGGTGGGATCTTCGGGTCGTAGGTCGGCATACCGTTTACATGCTCGCGCCAGTTGGTCGGGGACCCGGATGAGCGATGCACCATGGCGTTGGCGTAATCCAGTACCGGATCAGAATTGTCCAGCCAGTGGATGGTGGCGTACCGGTTCAGTTCCTGCAGATAGCGACCGCCGGCAGCCAGGTCGATGGTCAGGCGGGCCGCGTGGTTGGCGCCGCTGGCATCATAAGCGTGAACCGAGCGATAGGCGTCGACGAAAGCCTGCAATCCCTCGAGATTTGCGCCGGTCGAACGTTCGTAGTCGATCTCGATACCGACGTTGAACCGGGCTGCGATCTCGGCGGCATTCAGCCCGAGCTGGGTGGCATCCGTCGCCAGCGCCTCGTCCCAGGCGTCGGTATAGGTGATACCGCCGATGGACATCATGACGCGGACACCGGCGTCGGCGAAATAGTCGACGATCTCCTGGGTCATGCCGATCGGTACACCCTCGACGGTGACGGCGTCGTTGGTCCTGTTCAGCAGTCGCATGGGGTGCACGAAGCTCAGCACCACGAGGTTGACCGAGGGCAGCCCTGATCCGTCGCCGCGGTCGATCAGCCAGTGATTGGCCTGGTCGAACTCATCGAGCTGCCGCGGCATGCTCCAGTCCGCATAGTGATTGCCCGCATGCCAGACCCCGTAGATCTGGATCGTCGTCCAGCTGGGCGGCGGCGGAGGCTCATCCGGTGCACAGGCACCCCGGTCGGCCCACGACGGCTTGTGCGTGCCCGGTGTCACGCCGGTTGTCGCCCGTTTCGCTCGCCATTCGTGTGTGCCGTGGGTAACGAGGTCCCCACGCGAATATGTGGTGACGGAATCCCACGCCGGCGCATCGCACGCGGTTGACAACGCAGGACCAAGGGACAGCGCCAGGACTGTGGCCGCCAACAGGATTGTCTTGATCGTTCTCATGTCGCTCTCCCTCCGGGCAGACGCTGCTGGTTCCGGCGCAGGCCCTGTGCCCGGTTCGCGGCTGGAGACGATCGGCGAAAGGCCGGCCATCCGATGGCGGCATGCCCCCGAGCATGGGCCCGCCAAAACGAGCCGTCCCTTTGACTGGCACGCGCAGGGTCCGCCGATTGCGGGACAGGGCTTCTTTGGCTTGCGTACTACAAATCTAGCATGGCGCAGACGTCACACAAGATGAGTATTTGACATAAGCCGGCCAGGGCGATCTTCGATATCGAGTCGGCTCAAGCCGCTCCAGGGTGGCGCCAACAAGCCTCGGAGTGGCTCAGGCCTTGGGGGTCGGTTGCCCTCCGCATGCGGGCATACGACGCCGCCGGGCCGACAGTTGTTGGAGAGACACGCCGTTCTGGCGGCATTGCTCGCCAGCCTGTCTGCTATATTTTGTTTAGCTTGTCGCGGAGCCGAAAAGTGCGTCAGGAAAGCGTTGTCGGAAGCAAGCGGAAGGTCCGGTGCTTTGGTATTGGAGTTCTCGTCGCCGGGGCTTTTCTCGTCCTTGGGGGACTCCCCGATATTGCTCTGGGTGCAAAGCCGACTTGCGGTAACGGCATCTGCGAGGGTAATGAACGAAGAACGTGCGTAGATGACTGTAGTGTCGTTCCGCCGCCACCACCACCCTCAGGAGGAAGCGAGTCTTGTGGTTGCAGCAACGGGCTACCTTCCTCCACTGCCAGGGCGGGGCGGACATACGTGCGGGACCTGGTTGTTGGGTCGAACCCGACGACCAGGTACCAGGTCCGGTTGCCCGGCAACTACGACGCCAACAGGGCAGGCGGGCACCCGGTACTCGTATACCTCCATGGCTGGGGCGGGAGCGAGGGGTCTTTGCCGACCAGGTTCGCGAGACACGCAAAGAACAATGGCTACCTGGTGGTCACCCCGGCAGGCTACGGAGACGGGGGGCGAAACTCCTGGAACGGGTTCCGCAGCGCCCGGCTGCCCAACTGCAATGCCGCCGATGGCTACGCGGAGTCGGACTGCGATGCCGGCCCGTCTGCCGCCATAGGCCACGCCCCGTCCACTTGCGTCGATTTCGACGGTGCCCAACACAACTATTGCTATGACTCTTGCGGCAATTGTCCGAAGTGGGATGGTGCCGATGGCAACAGTAACACCTGGGACGCGAGTTACGACGGCGACTACACGTGCTACTGGACGACCTGCCTGGACTCCGTGGCCCAGATCGAGGCGCTGCTGGACACGATCGAGCAGGACTATTGCGTGGACCGCAGCATGATCTGGGTGACCGGATGTTCCAACGGCGGGATGTTCGTATACGAGCTGGCGAAGGACAAACGCACGTCGGAACGGTTTGCCGGTTACCTGCCGCAGGTGGGCTCGCCGCACCCCGGGTTCGTGCAGGAAAACCCGGTGCTGTCATCGCCGCCGAAGTTCTTCATGGGTTTTTGGGGCACCAACGACACGACGGTTCCCGGAACCAAATATCCTACAGACAATTTCCTTGCCGAGGTCGCCCTCGACACCAACTTCAATGGCTGGCTTTACATGACGGCCCGCAGTATCACGAGCCAGTGGGCTGACCTGAGCATCGGTGGAGGCGGGAGCTCGGGCCCGTCGTACTATGACGCCACCTCATACTCGTCATCGCTATCGTGCATGGCCTGGCGGCAAGGCCAGGACGCTGAAGATTCAGAGATCGTGGAGTGCTTCTTCCAGGGTGGGCACTCGTGCCCCGGATTTAGCCAGATGCCGAGGATGATGTGGGATTTTGCACAGCGCCACCCGAAGACCGGCGTTCCTGCCGCGCAGTGCCCTTCCACTCCGTAGACTGACGGCCTCCAGGCCTGGATGACCGCGACGTCGAGAATTCGCTCAGGGCCGGGCGCTCGCCGGCGCCGATAACCAGACGGCAAGGACGACACCTGGTAGTCACGCCTGTCGCCCCCTGCGGCATCCGCAGGCTGGTCGAGCGAACCGATTCCCCGGCGACGTTACTGACTCGGGGCAGGCGTGTGCCTATTCGACACGTGTCAGGTTGCCACTGGCGTCGAATCTCAGGACGCGCTTGCCGCCCCTGGGCTGTTCGTACACCCAGGTATCGCCGGACCGAGCCGTCGGTTCGCCGCACTTCTTCAGTACCTCATATCTACCGGGGCCATCCCTGCCGGGACTGATGATGTGACTGCCGCAGCGCATGGATCCGCTGGCTAAGGCGGGCTCCAGCGCAAAGGCGGAGAGTAGAAGTGCTGGGACGATCCAACAAATTTTGCGTTTCATTTGAATACCTCCGGTAGCCGATTGCTCTCTTCGCAGGGCGCGCCCGACTACGGCGTCTGGTATTTGAGATCCTTGACGATGGCCAGGCCGGAGGCGACCCGCAGTTCCGCGCCAGCTGCCATGCCGGTAATGAGCTCCCTCATCGGTGATCTGACGCGGAGCATGCCTGTGCCCGAGATGCCCGCGAACTCGCCTTTACCGTCAGTCAAGGTGAATGTGCCGCTGCAGCTGCCGACTGCACCCTTGCAGGACAGCTCTGCATAGGCAACGTTCTCAGGAGAAGCCGAAATCTCGCAGTGACCGTTTGCCTCCGAGTTGCCTTCGTCTACGTTCAACTTCTGAACGATCGGGCACATGATGAAAGCCTCATGCAATTCGCCGCGCGAGGACTCGATATACATGACGCCGGTAAACGCCCCGAGGAACATCATGGTGCTGGTATCAATCTGGAATACCCGACCGTTGGCTTCCCAAGGGATGATCGCCTGCACGGTGTCCTGCTTGGCCGCGTGAACCGGTGGGAAAATCAGCATTAACAGAGTTACTGCCGAAATCAGACAACTTCGTTTTACGGTCATGAGTTCGTCTCCTGTGCTGCCGACGGCTGAAGCCCGTGCGTCAGCCAACGAACAAGTCTCCTCGAAGATATGCCTTCAGGAATCTCGTCCCCACGGTTTGTATATAGACACGCATCGATCTTCAGGCCACCCGTAACATTACTTACACATGCGGCCCGGCCCGCGTAGCCGGGATCGCTGTCCAACTTAATTATTTTGAGAGTAAATGTTCCGCTAGTGTGAGTCGGCTTCAGGCCTTGAGCAGACGTTTGGCGGCGAGTGTCAGGATTCGTGCAGGCCTCGAACATTCGAGCTTGTACGCAATCAGGGGCGGGCGCTGCAGCAGTCCAAGAGAGGGGTGCCTGGCGGCACCGAACTCGTGAAACAAGTCGTCCAGGTATTCAGCAGTCCTTGTCTGGTCCAGACGAAACGGGATCACTACTTGGGCCGATCGGCGGGCGCCACTCTTAAACGTGAGGAACGCGGACCAGCCTGCCGGCATGGC
>CALDWW010000068.1 GCA_937924335.1 uncultured Gammaproteobacteria bacterium | reverse complement strand
TCTACCGACGGGCGTTGCGTCGCAAGAATCAGGTGTATCCCGGATGCACGGGCTTTCTGCGCAAGCCGGGCAATCAACTCCTCCACCTTCTTGCCGACAATCATCATCATGTCGGCCAGTTCATCGACGATGACCACGATGTAGGGCAGCTTCGTCAGATGGGGGGCCGCCGGCGGCTCCTCTGACTCGAAGACTTCCGGTGGCGTAAACGTGGGATCGGGGATCGGTTGGCCTTTGGCTTCCGCATCCTGGACCTTTCGGTTGAAGCCACCAATATTGCGAACCCCGAGCGCAGCCATCAGGCGATACCGCCGCTCCATCTCGGCGACACACCAACGCAGCGAGTTCGCCGCCTCCTTCATGTCCGTCACAACCGGCGCGAGCAGATGCGGAATACCCTCGTAGACAGAGAGTTCCAGCATCTTCGGGTCCACCATGATCAGGCGGACATGGTCGGGTGTGGCCTTGTAGAGCAGGCTCAGCACCATCGCATTGATGGCGACCGACTTGCCGGACCCGGTGGTACCTGCGATAAGAAGATGCGGCATGCGCGCGAGGTCGGCGACAACCGACTGTCCACCGATGTCTTTTCCGAGCGCCAGCGCCAGAGGTGACCGCATGTCGTCATAGGCTCTCGACCGGAGAACCTCTCCGAGCGTGACGAGCTCGCGAGTCTCATTGGGGATCTCCAGGCCGACGAAGGATTTACCCGGGATGACCTCGACCACGCGCACGCTTATCGCGGATAGCGCCCGCGCCAGGTCCTTGGAAAGATTACTGATCTGGCTGACTTTGACGCCGGGAGCCGGATGCAGTTCGAATCGGGTGACGACCGGCCCAGGGTGGACCGATACGACCTCAACCTCGACGCCGAAGTCCCTGAGCTTGAGTTCTACAAGTCGTGACATCGCATCCAGCGCTTCCGCGGAATATTGTGAGGGCCTTTCCGGTGGATCATCGAGGATCGACAACGGCGGCACCTCCGCGGCAGCTGGCGGCTCGAAAAGCGGGACCTGGCGCTCCTTCTCGACTCGTTCGCTGGTCTCGAGCTTGGGCATCACCGGCTCGATCTTGGGGGGCCTGCGCTTCTCCGCTTTGCGCCTTTGTTTCTTGACCTCCTCATGGCGTGCATGCGCAACCTTGCGTCCTTTCATCGCATCCCGGACGCTGTCGATGCGACCGCGGACCCAGTCCAGAGAGGCCAGCGTCGTGCGCCCGACCCGATCCATCATGGCGATCCAGGACACGCCCACGAACAGAGAAACGCCGGCAAGCCACATAGCCAGCAGCAGGAGCGTCGCCCCCAGGAAGCTGAGTGCTCCAGCCACGCCGCCCCCGACCTGGTCTCCGAGCACGCCACCCGCAGTATGTGGCAGGCCATCGGCAGAAAAATGCAGCGTGGCCAGGCCGCAACTGGTCGCCAGGGTCACGAAGAAGCCGGCGCTGCGGAGAAGTAGCTCACGGCGCCCTGCGTCCGGCGCGGCGCCCCGGAAATGGAACAGGATCCAGCCGGCGTATGCCAGCATCACGGGAAACAGGAACGCGGGCCGACCGAACACCAGGAAGAACACGTCCGCAAGGAATGCCCCTGCCGGTCCGATCGCGTTGACGACATCGCCGTCACTGCCGGTATACGAAAACCCGGGATCAGACGGATGGTAGGTCACCAGTGCCGCCAGCAGGATAAGTGCCAGCGCGGCAAATACCCAGAGCGCGCCCTCCCGGAGCGCGCGACTCACGGATAATCCGAGCACAGTGTGGTCTGTATGGACGTCGGTTGCTCTAGCCAAAATTCGAACTCATAAAAGGTTTCTTCGCCAACTTATTGTAAATATTCCGCAAACTGTACCGGACCACTGATGAAGCAACAAGGGCGATAGTGGCATGTGGCAGCGTCAGCGGATGGGCCCGGTAGTTTGCCGACACCGCCTTTTTACATACCATAGAGTCCTCTGTCGACGGGATCGCGCCCAGGCGCCCGGCGCGGAGAACCGGGGGCAACACCGAAGACCGGCGGCCAAGCCAAGCTACACTCCATCGGTTCAGACGATCAGCACGCAGGAAGGTTCATGAGCGCACCACGACATTGCCGTCTTCTTATTCTGGGGTCCGGCCCGGCCGGGTACTCTGCAGCCGTGTACGCGGCGCGGGCCAACTTGAGTCCCGTTCTGATCACCGGGGTAGAACAGGGCGGGCAGTTGATGACCACCACTGATGTGGAGAACTGGCCTGGAGACCCGGAAGGCCTGCTGGGGCCCGATCTCATGGATCGCATGCGCCGACATGCAGAGCGGTTTGATACTGAGATCGTGCTCGATCACATCCACGGCGTCGACTTCGCCCGGCGCCCGTTGCTATTACAGGGGGACAACGGCGATTACACCTGCGACGCCCTGATCATCGCAACAGGCGCCAGTGCCAAGTATCTCGGCTTGCCGTCAGAAGAAGCCTTCAAGGGCCGCGGAGTCTCAGCCTGCGCGACCTGCGACGGATTCTTCTACCGGGATCAGGATGTCGCCGTGATCGGTGGCGGAAATACAGCCGTCGAAGAGGCATTGTATCTGTCAAATATCGCCTCCCATGTGACCGTCGTGCATCGCCGTGACGAATTACGGGCGGAAAAGATTCTGCAGCATCGACTGTTCGACAAGGCCGAGGCCGGCAAGGTCACCTTGCTCTGGGACCACGTCCTTGACGAGGTGCTCGGCGACGATGGCGGGGTCACCGGCATTCGGGTACGCAGCACGAAGGATGCGGATGCGACTCGCGACATCCCCCTGACCGGCGTCTTCATCGCAATCGGTCACGCCCCCAATACGGGGATCTTCGAAGGCCAGCTCGACATGGAGGGCGGCTACATCGTCGTCAGCTCCGGGCGGCACGGGGACGCCACGGCCGCCAGCGTACCCGGGGTCTTCGCGGCGGGCGACGTCATGGACCACGTCTATCGCCAGGCCGTCACGTCCGCCGGAAGCGGCTGCATGGCGGCCCTGGATGCCGAAAAGTATCTTGACGCCCTGGCCGAATCGGAGAGCGTGGGAGACTCGTCCCCTGCAGCAGCCGCCGTCTGACAAACAGGATCTCGACCGGATCCATACCCTCGAGTCTATCGAGGACGTAACTCCGGAGGAGTGGAATAGCCTCGACTCCGGTGGCAATCCGTTTCTCCGTCACGAATTCCTGGCGGCGCTTGAGGCCAGCGGTAGCGCCTGCATCGGAACAGGCTGGCAACCGAAACACCTGGTATTGCGTCGCGGCGGTTGCGTCGTGGCCGCAATGCCCCTTTATAAGAAGGGTCACTCCTGGGGCGAATTTGTCTTCGACCATGCCTGGGCGGAAGCATTTCATCGCGCCGGCAGATCCTACTATCCGAAGCTGGTCTCCTGCGTTCCATTCACTCCCGTAACCGGGCCTCGGCTACTGGTCGGGCAGGACAGTCCGGATCAGTCGCGCGACGTTCTGATCCGGGCCGCGATAGATCTTTGCTCAGAAACCGGGGCGTCATCGCTCCATCTGCTGTTCCCGAACGATGATGATGTCGAGCGACTTCGACCCAGGCAATTGATGATCAGGAAGGATTGCCAATACCACTGGAAAAATCGGGGATACGCTTCATTCGCGGACTTTCTCTCGGGCTTCCGCTCGGCCCGGCGAAAGAAACTCCTCAGGGAGCGTCGCCGGGTGGCAGAGGCAGGCATCAAATTCCGCGTTGTCGGCGGGACGGAACTGGATGATGCAATGCTCGATCAGATATTCCGAATGCATGCGATCACGTTTCTCAGGCGCGGCCAGAGGCCCTACCTGAATCGTGACTGCTTCGGCAGGATGCGCGACTCCATCGGGGCAGCAATGGTCGTCGTTCTGGCTGAGAAGAACGGCAGACCCATTGCCTGCGCTGTGTCTTTCCGGAGTCAGGGCGGTCTCTATGGTCGCTACTGGGGTTGTGAGGAGTATCACGACAGCCTGCATTTCGAGACCTGCTTTTACCAGGGTATCGAGTACTGCATCGATCGCGGCCTGGACAAGTTTGAGCCCGGAGCACAGGGAGAACACAAACTCAGACGCGGATTCGATCCGTCGGTGACCTGGTCCGCGCACTGGGTCTCGGATCCGGCATTCGCCACCGCGATCGGTGAGTACCTCGACCAGGAGCGAGGCTGGGTGGACCGCTACGTGATCGACGCTCGCGACAAGCTGCCGTTTCATCGGGACGCGGACGGAGGAACCAGGGAAGACAAACCTTGATCCGGTGGCTGCAAGCCGGAGACACGAGTTTTCCGCCCACCGCCAATGCGCTGCCCGAGCCGAACGGCTTGCTGGCGGCCGGCGGTGATCTTTCCCCCGAGCGACTGCTTGTCGCCTACGGCGCCGGAATTTTCCCATGGTTCGAGGAAGGCCAGCCGATTCTCTGGTGGGCACCGGATCCGCGCGCGATACTTCTGCCCGAAGAAGTCAGGGTTTCCCGTAGCCTGGGTAAGACGATGCGGAACGGACGACTCGAGGTATCAGTCAACCAGGCGTTTCCACAAGTGATCGAAGCCTGCGCGGCACCGCGCGGCGAAGCCGGCACCTGGATCACCGCGTCGATGGCGGCGGCCTATGCCCGCTTGAACGAACTCGGCCATGCCCACTCCGTGGAGATCTGGAGGGATGGAGCCCTGGTCGGCGGCCTGTACGGGGTGGCTATCGGTCGCGTTTTCTTCGGGGAGTCGATGTTCTCAAGATCGAGAGACGCCTCGAAGGTCGCTCTTGTCTGGCTTGCGCGGCAGACCGGACCCTGCGGGCCGCGGCTGATCGATTGCCAGCTCCCGTCGTCTCATCTGGAGAGCATGGGAAGCCGCATGATCTCCAGGTCGAAGTTCGAATCCCTGCTGGCGGAGTACTGCAGTCAGGAGCCGGCCGCGTGTATAGGTCCCCGGCCGCGGCGACCGCTCTCCTGGCACGACACGCCGGTGGAATCCGGCTGAAATTGCATTGATACCCCAGATTCTGCACAATGCGCCCGCCTCACCGGGCGAGCCACATTTAAGACAGGACTAGATGGCGAAGGAAGAAGCAATCCAAATGGAAGGGGTCGTCGTTGAGACCCTGCCGAACACGACTTTCCGGGTTGAGCTGGAGAACGGCCATGTCGTAACGGCCCATATTTCCGGCAAGATGCGCAAGCACTACATCCGGATACTGACAGGCGATAAGGTCACCGTCGAACTCACGCCTTACGACCTGAGCAAGGGTCGGATCATATACCGGAGCCGCTGACCCTAGCGGACTACCCCTCGCCAGCGGGCACCGGCAGCTGGCTCTCCTGAGTCTCGAGTTCGAGCGATTCACCATCCTCGCTCACGCGAATGCGGATGTGACCGCCAGTCGCGAGCTTGCCGAAAAGCAGTTCCTCCGCAAGCGGCCGCTTGATGTGCTCCTGTATGATCCGCGCCATTGGCCGCGCACCCATCTTGACGTCATACCCACGCTGCGCGATCCAGTCGCGAGCCGCATCATCCAGCTCCAGGCTCACGAGCTTGTCCTCCAGCTGCGCCTCGAGTTCGACGATGAGCTTATCGACGACACGAACGATCGTGACCGGATCCAGACTCTTGAACTGAACGACTGCGTCGAGGCGATTCCTGAACTCCGGTGTGAACAGCTTGCGGATCGCTTCCGTGCCGTCACTACTGTGATCCTGTTCCGTAAATCCTATTGACGCTCGGCTCATCTCCTGGGCACCCGCATTTGTGGTCATCACGATGATCACATTGCGGAAATCTGCCTTGCGACCGTTGTTGTCCGTCAGGGTGCCATGATCCATAACCTGAAGAAGCAGATTGAAAACCTCCGGATGAGCCTTCTCGATCTCGTCCAGCAGCAGGACGCTGTGAGGGTTCTTGGTGACGGCCTCGGTGAGCAGACCGCCCTGGTCATAACCGACGTAACCCGGCGGCGCGCCGATCAGGCGCGAGACTGTGTGCCGCTCCATGTACTCGGACATATCGAACCTGACGAGTTCGACACCCAGAGCCATCGCAAGTTGTCGCGTGACCTCGGTCTTGCCGACCCCGGTCGGCCCGGAAAACAGGAAGGCACCGACCGGCTTCTGTTCGTCTGCCAGCCCTGATCGAGCCATCTTGATGGCCGAGCCGAGGTTTGCGATCGCATCGTCCTGACCGAAGATCACGAGTTTCAGGTTCCGTTCAAGATTGCGGAGCAGGTCCCGATCCGATGCGGAGACATTCTTGGGCGGGATGCGGGCCATCTTGGCGACGACGTTCTCAACCAGCTCCACGCTGACCTCTGCCTGGTCGGCAGACGGGCCCTGCAATCGCAGGCTGGCGCCGGCCTCGTCGATAACGTCGATCGCCTTGTCCGGCAAGTGCCGATCGGTGATGTGTCGGGATGCCAGCTCCGCGGCCGCCTTGAGGGCGTCCTCGGAATAGACGACGCCATGGTGCTCCTCGAAACGCTGCTGCAGCCCTTTGAGAATATCGATCGTCTCGTCAACGGATGGCTCCAGGACCTCGATCTTCTGGAATCTTCGTGCCAACGCATGATCCTTCTCGAAGATGCCGCGATACTCCTGATAGGTCGTGGACCCGATACAGCGCAATTCGCCGTTGGCGAGTACCGGCTTGATCAAGTTGGATGCATCCATCACGCCCCCGGAAGCCGCGCCGGCTCCGATCACAGTGTGAATTTCGTCTATGAACAGGATTGCGCCTGGGTTCTTGCCCAGAGCTGCAACGACGCCTTTCAGGCGTTTCTCGAAGTCGCCCCTGTACTTGGTGCCGGCGATCAGCGAGCCCATATCGAGGGCGTAGATCGTGCAGTCGGTCAGCACATCCGGTACCCGTCCCTCCACGATCATCAGTGCCAGCCCCTCCGCGAGTGCAGTCTTGCCTACGCCGGCCTCGCCCACATACAACGGATTGTTCTTACGCCGACGGCACAGGATCTCGACGGTGCGTTCGATCTCGAGTTCGCGCCCGATCAACGGGTCGATCCGCCCTTCCTCAGCCTGACGATTCAGATTCGTCGTGAATTTCTCAAGCGGATCGGCCGCGGACTCGGTGTCACCACCTTGACTATCCCCGGCATCCTGGGTGGCCGAATCTCCCTCGTCATCCGCGATCTTGCTGAGACCATGCGAGATGAAGTTGACCACATCGAGACGAGTTACGTCCTGTACCCCAAGCAGATATACGGCGTGCGACTGTTTTTCACCAAACAGGGCGACGAGGACGTTGGTTGGAGTGACTTCCTTCTTGCCGCTGGACTGTACGTGGAAGACCGCTCGCTGCAGGACCCTCTGGAACCCGAGGGTGGGTTGGACCTCGTGATCGTCATCTTCTTCGATCAGGGGGGTCGTCTCTTCGATGAATTCGCGCAACTCGCGACGCAGATTTTCAATTTCCGCACCGCAGGACTTGAGGATTTCGAGCACTGCAGGGACTTCGAGCAGAGACAAAAGCAGATGTTCGACCGTCATAAATTCGTGACGGCCATCCCGGGCGGCCCGGAAAGCCTCGTTCAGGCAGAATTCGAGTTCACCACTGAGCATAATCAGGCCTCTTCCATGGTACAGAGTAACGGATGCTGGTGCTGACGGGCATACCCGTTAACCTGCGCCACCCTTGTCTCAGCGATTTCATAGGTATAGACACCCGCAATTCCCTTGCCCTTTGTATGGACCTCCAACATCACCCGGGTCGCGGACGTACGATCCATCGAGAAGATGGTCTCGAGAATCTGAACGACAAACTCCATGGGCGTATAGTCGTCGTTCAGCAGTATCACGCGATACATCGCCGGCCGCTTTAGCTTGGGTCGGGACTCCTCGACTACGAGTCCATGACCCTGATCAATGTCTTGTTCGTTCTCGCTCATTTCTGGTTGTGATCCGGCCTGCCCGGCCGCTGTCCGTCGATGATTTGCTACTTGTAACAGATGGACTCCATTTTACCGACACGGAGCCCTGTTCTGACAAGCCCCGGTCGATCTGGTGTTTTGCAACGCAGCATGGCGGACTTGTGGCCGCATCCGGCGACCGCTTATCATTCGACGAGACGGGCCATGAAGGCTCATGACTATCGTAAAATCAAATATTTCTAGGCTTTTTCTCATTTGTCCGATATCGCATCCCGAATCAGCCAGTTCAGCCAGTTGCCACCGCGTGAGGTGTGGGCAAAAGCCTCCTCTGTGCTTCCGCCGTGGGTTGTCGTTCTGCTGGTGGTCGCTATCGCCTGGCAGGCTGCCAAGGTTTTCTGGATTCTCATGCCTTCCGGCGCCGACGTCCTGAGCACCCCTTCAATTCGGCAGAGTTCACCCGATACAAGTGTCGCGGGACGACGGGCTGACATCCAGACCATTGTGAATGCACATCTGTTCGGAAATTATTCGGCCGAAGAGACGATTGTAGACCTGGATCCGGTCGACGCCCCCGATACAAGACTGAGCCTGGAGCTTCGTGGCACGATAGCCGCGAACGAGACCGAACAGGCACTCGCGATAATCTCCGAAAAAGGCGGAGACGAGCACGTCTATGCCATCGGCGACGCGGTCCCGGGAAACGCCAGCCTGCACTCCGTTCATCCTGACCGCGTGCTTCTGCGCAGAGCTGGCCAGCTTGAAACACTCCGCCTTCCAAGGGCAGAGGAATCCACTGGTGGATCACGCCGGACGGCAGTGCGTCGCACGCCGGCACCGCAGCGCAGAGCTGCAACGATCCGCGAAGTCATCGACCGAAACCCGACCCGGATCACAGACGTCATACGCCCACAACCGGTATTCAAGGACGGGCAACAGCAGGGATATCGGGTGTACCCGGGCCGGGAACGGCAACAATTCGCGAAGCTGGGGCTGCGGCCGGGTGACCTGATCACGCAGATAAACGGCATGTCGCTTGAAGATCCCGCCAGGGGCATGGAGATATTTCGCGGACTGTCGGATGCAACCCAGGTATCCGTCACCGTGGAGCGCGGCGGCCAGACCGAGATCCTGACCCTGGACACCAGTCAACTACAGGCGGCCAGCGAAAACAGCAAGAAGCAGCAAGACGAAGATCGATGACCCGCCTCTACAGCAGATCCGACGGCGAGCGAACTGAATTAACAAGGCAGACCAACGCCATGGCGCAGAAATACAAAAACAAACGCGCATCAGGGCCCAGTTTGGCTAACAGGGCCACAACACTGATTGCGACTCTCCTGATGACATTCGCCGTCGGCTCACCAGCGATTGCTCAGACGCCCACAATCACACCCAACTACCAGGATGCGGACCTGCGGCAGATCATCGAGGCGGTCAGCGAGATTACCGGGCGCAACTTCATCATCGACCCAAGGGTCAAAGCCCAGGTAACGATGTTGTCGTCCTCGCCGATGAGCCCGGACGCTTTCTATGAAGCCTTTCTCTCGATCCTTGAGGTGCACGGCTACGTGGCCGTGCCATCCGGCGATCTGACAAAGATCCTGCCTGACGCGAATGCCCGCCAGGTCCCCGGGCGGGACCTGCCCAGCGGATCATTCGGCGCCGGCGACGAGTTGGTGACGCAAGTCATTCAGGTGCAGAACGTCGGCGCGGCTCAGCTGGTACCGATCTTGCGGCCCCTTATTCCACAGTACGGCCACCTGGCGGCGCATCCGGCCTCCAACATGCTGATCATCTCTGACCGTGCCGCAAACGTGAACCGGATGCTGAGAATCATCCGGCGTATCGACCAGGCCGGTGACGAGGAAATCGAGGTGCTCCGGCTCGAGCACGCCTCGGCCAGCGACGTGGTACGCGTCGTCACCGCCCTGACTCAGGCCGCCAACCGCGCCGATGCGGGGGCGGCCCCACTGGGGATGGTGGCCGATGAGCGCACCAACAGCGTTTTGATCAGCGGCGACCGGACCAGCCGACTCAGGATCCGCGCGCTCATCACCCATCTGGACACTCCGCTCGAACAGGGTGGCAACACCCAGGTCATCTATCTCAATTATGCGGACTCCGAAGATCTGTCCGGCCGATTGCGTGACCAGGCGACACAGATCACAGGGCAGGGGCAGCCGGGCGCCCAACAGGGCGGCGCACCGTCCAGCCGCCGCAATGACGGGATAACGATCTGGGCGGACCCGGCCACCAACGCACTGGTGATCACAGCTCCGCCAGAGGCGATGCGGATGCTGAAGTCCGTCATAGCCCAGCTCGACATCCGCCGGGCCCAGGTCCTGGTGGAGGCCATCGTTGCCGAGGTCTCCTACAACAAGGCCGCACAGCTGGGAGTCAGCTGGGTGATCGACGGTTCGGAGGGTGGCAACATCGTAGGCCTGACGAAATTTACCAGCGCCCTGAACGTCACCGACATCGGCGGCGCCCTTGTTGGAGACGATCAGCAGATCGGCCAGGCCCTCCAGGCGATCCCGGACGGCGCTTCCATCGGTATCGGGGATTTCAGCGGCAGCACCCGCTGGGCCGCGATCATCCGGGCGCTGCTTGGTGACGCCTCGACCAACGTATTGGCAACGCCTTCGATCATGACCCTGGACAACGAAGAAGCGGAACTGTCGGTGGGACAGGAAGTTCCGTTCGTCACCGGCCAGTTCACCAACACCGGCGCCGCGCAGGGATCGGTAAATCCCTTCCAGACAATTCAGCGCGAGGACGTGGGACTCAAGCTGAAAGTGACACCGCAGATCAACGAGGGTGACGCGCTGATTCTCGATATCCAGCTCGAGAATTCGAATCTGCAGGCCAGCACCCAGGGCGCGGTCGACCTGGTCACCAACGAACGCACCATCACCCAGAAGGTGCTGGTCGAGAACGGGCAGATCCTGGTTATGGGAGGTTTGGTTGACGACCAGATCGTCGAGATCGACGAAAAGGTGCCCTTCCTGGGCGACATCCCGTTAATGGGCAACCTGTTCAAGTCGCAGAGTTCGACGGTGTCGAAACGAACCCTGATGGTCTTCCTGCGACCGGTCATCATCCGGGACGCAAAGACAGCCTCCAATCTCACCAACAGGAAATATCGCCTGATGCGCAACGTCCAGCTTGGCGAGCGCGAGGACGGCGATGTCCTGATGATGCAGGATCTGCGCCGGCCGGTCATGCCGGAACTGCCCGAAGGCGGTCTGCCGCCGGAGACGCCGACTGGCATCATGAATCGGGACCCGTCGATCTATCCCACGGTCAAGCCTGACGCAGCGCCGGTCGGCAAGGAACCGGAGCCTGGAGCCGGGAGCGAGACACCGCCTGATGCCGGCGAATCGGAAGACAGCCGCTCCGGCCTGGAAACTGGCTCGTGAACGATTGACATGGAAACGGATGTGAGCGAGCCCGACCCTGTCACAGAGTCGCCCGAGGTAGCGCAGCCGCTTCCACGACTGCCGTTTGCGTTTGCGAAGCGCCACGGTGTGCTGGTCGAAGACGCGGAAGCGGATCACCCGGCGGTGGTTTTCCGCGAAGGCACCCAGCCGTCAAGCATCGCCGAAGTGCGACGGGTCCTCGGTCGACGCCTGAAACTCAGGCGCGTAAATGCGGAAGAGTTCGACAGCCTCCTGCAAGCAAGTTACGAGAGCGGCTCTAACAGCGCCATGCAGATGGTCGAGGGCCTTCAGGAGGAAGACGATCTCTTCCGTGTCGCCCAGGAACTCCCGGAGCCCTCAGACCTTCTGGAGAGTGAAGACGATGCACCGATCATCCGTCTGATCAACGCGGTGCTCGCCCAGGCGGTCAAGGAGAATGCCTCGGACATCCACATCGAGCCGTTCGAAAACCGACTGGTCGTACGTTTCCGCATCGATGGCGTTCTCCACGAGGTGCTGCAGTCCCGTCGCGCAGTCGCGCCCCTGGTCGTATCAAGAATCAAGGTTATGTCCAAACTGGACATCGCCGAGAAGAGACTGCCCCAGGACGGTCGAATCTCGCTCAAGGTCGCCGGAAGAGCCGTGGATGTCCGGGTATCGACGATCCCGTCGGGACATGGCGAACGCGTGGTGATGCGTTTGTTGGACAAGCAGGCAGGCAGGCTGCAGCTCGACCACCTGGGAATGGCCAAGGCGACCGAGCGACTGGTGGACAAGTTGATCCGCAGACCTCACGGCATCATCCTGGTCACCGGGCCGACCGGTTCGGGTAAGACGACCTCCCTGTACGCTGCGCTGGCCCGCATCAATGACCGAAGTCGTAACATCCTGACCGTCGAGGACCCCATCGAGTATTACATCGACGGTATCGGCCAGACCCAGGTGAACACCAAGGTGGACATGACGTTCGCCCGCGGTCTCCGGGCTATATTGCGTCAGGACCCTGACGTGGTGATGGTCGGGGAGATCCGAGACCTGGAGACCGGGGAGATCGCGGTCCAGGCGTCCCTCACCGGTCATCTCGTGCTTTCCACACTGCATACCAACACGGCGATCGGCGCGGTAACGAGACTGCGGGACATGGGCGTCGAACCTTTCCTGTTGTCGTCCAGCCTGCTTGGGGTGATGGCCCAGCGGCTGGTCAGGATTCTGTGCGAGGACTGCAAGCAGGCTTCATCTCCCAACGAGGCGGAGCGTTCCGTGATGAGACTCGCCGCCGATGAAGCCGCAGTTATTTATCGGGCGGTCGGTTGCGAAGCCTGCAGCGGAACCGGCTACCGGGGGCGGACCGGTATCTACGAGATGGTGGACGTCGACGACGATCTTCGCGGCATGATCCACGAAGGCGCCAGTGAACAGACAATGGAGCACCACGCCCGGCAAAAGACACCAGGCATACGTCAGGACGGCATCCGCAAAGCACTCGAAGGCCTGACAACGCTGGAAGAAGTTGTGCGGGTCACCCACGCCGACTGATGGGCGCTTTCGAATATACCGCCGTCGACGGCAGCGGCCGGCAGCGTCGGGGGGTGCTGGACGGGGACACCGCCCGACAGGTCAGGCAGACTCTGCGTGAACGCGACCTGATACCGCTAGCCGTATCCGAAGTCGTGGAGAAAGACACCTCCGGCCGGACGCGAATCTCCCTGCGCCGCGGGATCAGCCCGATGGATCTGGCGCTAGTCACACGCCAACTGGCCACTCTGGTCAGATCGAGTATGCCGCTGGAGGAATCCCTCCTGGCGGTCAGTCAGCAGTCTGAGAAACCAAGGCTGAAGAGCATATTGCTGGGAGTACGCTCCAGGGTCATGGAGGGCCATAGCCTGGCCGAGGGGCTGGCGGAGTTCCCACAGGCATTCCCTGAGCTGTACCGCGCGACGGTCGCGGCGGGTGAACAATCCGGACACCTGGACGCGATACTTGAACGCCTGGCGGACTACGCGGAAACGCGTCAGCAACTCCGTCAGCGGGTCATGCACGCGTTGATCTATCCGACGATCCTGACCGTACTTGCGGTGGTGATCGTGTCCGGGCTGCTGGTCTATGTGGTCCCGCAGGTGGTCGGAGTGTTCGAGAACACCGGCCAGGAATTACCCGGCCTGACTTCTGCGTTGATCTCGATGAGCGACTTCCTCCGCGATCACGGCGGCGTACTACTGACTTTACTGGTCGTAGTCGCGTTCGCTCTGCGCAGAATCCTCAAGGAGCCGGGGCCCAAGCGCAGGTACCATCGGCTGCTGCTGCGGCTGCCGCTGATCGGCCGACTGACGCGGGGCATCAACACGGCCCGTTTCACGCGCACACTCAGCATGCTCGCCGGCAGCGGCGTCCCTGTGCTTGAGGCGCTGAGAATCTCTGGCGAGGTCGTCAACAATATCCCGATGCGTGAGGCCATCGAGGAGACCTCGCTGCGGGTCAGAGAGGGCGCGCCGATCGGAGCGTCACTCGGCGCGAGCCGCCTGTTCCCACCCATGACCATGCATTTGATCTCCAGTGGCGAAGCCAGTGGCGAGCTCGAAAACATGCTGGAGCGAGCCGCAGTCAACCAGGAACGCGAGGTCGATAGCCTGATCTCCACAATGCTCAGCATTCTGGAACCTGCGCTCATCCTCGCCATGGGCGCAATGGTCCTCATTATTGTCCTTGCAATTCTGATGCCGATATTCGAACTCAATCAGCTCGTGAGCTGAACTGCATCGCTTTTATTGCTTCACGGCAGATTTCCCGTTATATAAGCGCGCAAGAAGGCGGTGTTGCTTACTGGGTCAGTCGAAACCATCGATCAGATTATGGCCAGAGGAAGGAAACCGAAGAACTCGACGAATCTCGAGGAGCAAAATCTCGAGACCGGCGCCGATGACGACTCCGGAGCGGGACTCGACGACGGCGACGAAACCGTCATGTCGGAGGAATACGATTTCACCGCCGAAGTCGATACGCTGGAGCTGCCGGCACTCTCCGAGATTTCCGGCGCAGCCGATTCGGCCAGCGCCAGACGCCGCGTCGAGGAGTATCTGGAAATGAAACGTGCAGCCCGCGATCTTCACGATCTCGAGGATTTCGATTTCGAGTGACTTTCCGGTCAGTGAAAGTCCCGCGACTTCACCATCAACATCCCCAGCAGTCGGCTGCGATCTTCCAGGCGTTCCGCCACCAGGTGCAAGACTTCTCCTTCCCGTTGTACGCGTCCGGTGACCTGCATCAAGCGTGAGCCCAGCAGCGCGCGACGCTGATTCTCGGCAAGCTTGCGCCAGACGATGATATTGGCGTGCCCGGTCTCGTCCTCCAGAGTCACGAACGTGACCCCCTTAGCGCTGCCCGGGCGCTGCCTGTTGATGACCAGTCCTGCATAACTCGTGCGACGACCGTTGTCGATTTCCCACAAGTCTCTGGCAGCACAGATGCCCTCGTGACCCAGGCGCTCCCGCAACAACGCCATCGGATGACGTCCCAGACTGAGTCCGAGGCTGCGATAGTCAGCAATAATGTCCTGGCCCTCGCTGGGCCGTCTCAGCAAGGGCAGCGCTTCTTCTCCTACGCCGCGGCCAAACAGGGGACGCGCATCCTCGATGCCGGCTACGTCCCAGCGCGCCCGATGTCGGTGACCGGCCAACCCCGCCAGCGCACCGGAGGACGCCAGCGCACCCAGGTCGCCGCGATCCAGCTCTGCACGTTCCGCCAGATCAGTAACGCTTTGCCACGCCCCGGCCTGGCGGGCCGACACGAGCCGCTCCGCACCAATCCGGGAGAGCCCCGAAATCATCCGTAGACCCAGGCGGACGGCCGGCTCACCACCCTCGCCCTGTTCCAGCAGGCAATCATAGTCACTGGCCCATACGTCCGGCGGACGCACCTCCACACCGTGACGCTGGATATCCTGGACGATCTGGGAGGGCGCATAGAAGCCCATGGGCTGGCTGTTGATCAGCGCGCAGGCAAAGGCTGCCGGCTCGTAACGCTTCAACCAGCATGAGACGTAGACCAGTAAGGCGAAGCTGGCGGAATGGGACTCGGGGAAACCGTATTCTCCGAAACCCTGTATCTGGTGAAAAATCTGCTGGGCGAAGCGTTCGTCATAGCCACGACTGCGCATGCCCTCGATCAGGCGACTCTCGAAAGGGCCCAGGCCGCCCTTGCGTCGCCAGGCAGCCATCGCCCTGCGCAGACGATCCGCTTCACCAGGGCTGAAACCGGCAGCCACCACCGCCAGCTGCATCACCTGCTCCTGAAAGATCGGCACCCCAAGGGTCCGCTCCAGCACGCCACGCACTTCCTCGTTGGGATAGGTCACGGGTTCTTCGCCATTCCGGCGGCGCAAGTAGGGATGCACCATGTCACCCTGGATCGGCCCCGGGCGAATAATGGCAACTTCGATCACCAGGTCGTAGAAGCAGCGCGGCCGGAGTCTCGGCAACATAGCCATCTGGGCACGGGACTCTATCTGGAAAACGCCGAGGGTATCCGCCTTACAGATCATGTCGTAGACCACCGGGTCCTCTGCCGGCACCGTGGCCAGCGACAGGCGCCGTCCCCGAAAGCTGTCCACCAGATCAAAACTACGGCGGATCGCCGATAACATCCCGAGCCCGAGCACATCGACCTTTATCAACCCCAGAGCCTCCAGATCGTCCTTATCCCACTGGATTACGGTGCGCTCGGGCATAGCGGCATTCTCCACCGGTACCAGACCGGACAAGGGCCCCGCAGAAATGACGAAACCGCCCACGTGCTGTGACAGATGCCGCGGGAATCCCATCAGCTCTCTTACCAGCGCCAACAGCCGCGCGATCACCGGGTTCTGCGGGTCGAAACCGGCTTCCCGGACGCGGTCGTCCTCCACCTTGCGACCGTCCCACCACTGCATGGCGCGAGCCAGCTGATCGATCTGCAAGGCCTCCAGCCCCAGGGCCTTGCCGACGTCCCTGAGCGCACTGCGAGGTCGATAGCTGATGACGGTCGCGGCCAACGCGGCGCGCTCCCGGCTGTACTTGTCGTAGATGTACTGGATCACCTCCTCGCGACGCTCATGTTCGAAATCCACGTCGATGTCTGGCGGCTCATTACGCTCCTTCGAGATGAAGCGCTCGAACAGCACAGACATCCGCGCCGGATCGACCTCAGTGATGCCCAGCGCGAAACACACCGCGGAGTTAGCCGCCGAGCCACGCCCCTGGCAGAGGATGCTGCGGCTACGGGCGAAGCGGACGATGTCATAAACGGTCAGGAAAAAGGGCTCGTATGACAGATCCTCGATCAATGCCAGTTCGTGTTCGAGCGTCGTGCTCACGCTCTCACCTACGCCATCCGGCCAGCGTCTCGCGGCTCCTTCGTCCACCAACTCCCTGAGCCAGCCTGTGGGGCTGTATCCCCGTGGCACCAGCTCTGCCGGATACTCGTAACGCAACTCGCCCAGTTCGAAACGACAGAGCCTCGCGATGCGCAGAGTCTCCTGCAGGAAAACCTTGGGATAGACCCGTTGTAGTTGCGACACGGGTCTCAGATGCCGCTCACCGTTGGGATGCAGCTTACGACCGGCCTCGGCCACCGGCACGCCCAGACGGATAGCGGTCACCGTATCCTGCAAGGCCCGCCGCCCACGCCGGTGCATGTGGACATCTCCACATGCCACTCCCGGCACACCATGTCTGCTGCTCAGGGCTTCCAGTTGCACCAGGCGTTCCCGATCGCCCACCTCGGCATGCAGTTCCACCGCGATCCACAATCGCCCTGCGAAAAAAACCTTGAGCCGGCGTAGCTCGTCTTCATCCGGCGTCGCACCGGGCAGCCACAGGGCGAGGCAATGATCCAGGCCCTGCTCCAGGTCTTGCCCGTCAAGGCGGTAACTACCCTTCTCCGCCCGGCGCCGACCACGGGTGATCAGGCTGCAGAGCTGCGCATAACCCTGGCGATCCATCGCCAGTAACACGCAACGCAGTCCGTCGGAGAGGCAAAACTCGCTGCCGATGATGAGATCGAGCTGCCGCTCCCGAGCCGCTTGCCACGCCCTGACAACACCAGCCACGGAACACTCGTCGGTGATAGCGAGCGCCCGATAGCCGAGTGAATCAGCCTGCTCTATCAGCTCCTCCGGGTGTGAAGCGCCCCGTAAGAAAGTGAAGTTGGACAGGCAGTGCAGCTCAGCGTATTCGCCGGCGTTCATCCGAACACACCATGGAGGAACCACTGCTCCGGCGATCGGCGTTCCTGATAGATCCAGACCCGCACGCCGGTCAGATTGCGGGCTACGTAATAATCCCGGGCCGCATCGCGACCGTCCCACCAGCCGGTTTCGATGCGTTCCGGCCCCTCGATAATCTCCAGCACGCCCTCTAACCAGGGCCGGCCCTCCCGACAAGACAGCTCCCGCGGGTCCTGCAGGATCCAGAAAGGGCGTCCCGGGTTGCCCGCCCGCCCGCAGCCAGCACCCGGTTCCACGAATTTCCAGGCGGCTTCTGGCCGGTGTTCTGCAAGCAAACACACCCCGTTAACGGCATCCCTTCCCAACCGTGCCCGCAGGCGGTCTACCAGACGCCTGCCTGCCGCCGCGTCCCTGCCGGCGCCTTCGGTATCCGCAAACAGGCCACGGGGAGACCCGGGCAAGTCGGCCAGCAGGCCACTGTCCAGCACAAGATCGGTGACCGGCTGTTCCAGCCGATAGCTTTCCAGCCGCTCGGCGAGCAAATCCAGAAGAAAGGCAGCATCGGCTGACGGTTCAGCCAGCCCCAGCGCAAGACGCTGCCTGCCATCTCCATGCACGAAACCGAACACCGGGCGCTGCACACCCTTTTGCCAGCTGCGCAGGAACCCCTGCATTTCCTCCACCAGCCGGGCCATGGCCCGGCACAGGCGTTCGTGATCCAGGGTTTCGGCCAGCAACTCGAGTTCGCCGTGATATACCGGCGGCACGACGAAGCGATGCCGGGTTTCGGCGCAACGCCCCAAGGCTGCGTCCAGTTCCCTCAGCCGCTGGGGCCCCAACCGACGGGCAAAGCCCTCTCGTGGCAGCCGCAGACAATCGCCGATCGTAAGTACGCCCATGGCGTTCAGCTGCTCGCGGATCGACTGTGACCAATCGGTGCAGGCCAGCGGCAACTCGCTCAACCGGTCCGGTAACAGTGCCGCTTCCGTGACGATCTCGCCCTGGCGATGGTTGCACAGCCACAGCGCAGACCTGGGCGTGGGCGCCACTGCCAGCACCGATGTGTAACCCATGTCCGTCACGCCCGCGCAAGCCTGCCGGCACAGCGCTGCAAGGCCACCGAAGAGTTTCAGGCTGCCGCGGATTTCCAGTAACAGCCTGTGGGGAGGCTCAATGCTGACCATGTCCGTAAACTGGCAGGCCCAGGCTGCCAGACGATTCAGCGTCTCCGCCTCCCGACCGGGTGCACGCTCTCGCATCTCCGGTGCCGGACTCAGCGCCAGCGCGGCATTCAGGGGCAGTTCCGGATGCAAGCCATCCCGGGTAGCCCGATCGTTACACTGGCAGATACGCAGACCGCCACCCTCACCTTCCAGTACGGCGAATGCCCGGGAATGGTCGCTGTCGGAGAAGATCTCCAGAGGCAGTCGATGAAAGTCCAGGCACAGCCACAGCTGTTTCCTGAGCGGCGCCGAGGGTAGCGGGAGTTCAGGCCGTGCGGATTCCTCTTCAGTCCCGGGAGACGCCGGGAAAAGAGGCAGTGAGGCTGGGGAAGAACGCATTCCGCAAGCTTTCCGGATTAAGCATCGGTCCGGCCGAAAAGATCACGGATCGGCAGGCTGGCAGGCCGGCCACCCCGGCTCTTCACAATCGCCAGCCGAGCCTGTTTACCTGCGGCGAGATGCAAACGCAGCGCTGCCGGACTCGCTGTTTCCAGACTGCGGACAGGCCGGAACAGGATGACCGGCAAACCGTTCTCCTCCGCTGCCAGCTGCAACCGTCGCAGAGACTGGTCAGCGGCTCTCTCGGCCCAGCTCAGTACGACCTCGCAACCAGATGATCGCAACGCCTGTTCCGTGGCCCATAAGACCTCGCCGTCGTCCCGCGGGTGCACCAGCAACACCCGGGCGACATCGATCTCTGCGTCTGCCAGGGCCGGCGCATAAGGGACGTAGGGCGGCCCGATCCAGGCGATCCAGCCGCGGCCGTCCGCCACCTCCCGCTCGCTACGACTGAAGTATTTCAGTAGCGGCACGATCAGGCGCAATTCGCCCGTACCCCATCGCTCCACGAGGATCTCGATGAGCCCTGACCGTGGCCAGCCCCCGCCAGGCAATAACTGGTCCAGGGATGGATGGCCGCTGGAGAAGGTCTGGATGTCCCTGGGTGAGTGGTGCGCCCGCCAGATCCGCGGATGGGACAGGAGCTCATCGAGGGGTTGTTTCACGAATCCATATTCCGACGCACGACGCCAACGACAATGCCCTCGATGACGAGGGTGGTCTCGCGCATATCCACACGGATAGGCTCGAACTCCTCGTTCTCCGGCAGCAGCCACACAACACTGCCCTCCTGCCGGTAACGCTTCACCGTCACTTCGTCTTCCAGCCGCGCCACCACGATCTGCCGGCTACGGACCTCCGGTGTGCGGTGGACCGCCACCAGGTCCCCATCCATGATGCCGGCGTCCCGCATACTCATGCCGTGGACCTGCAAAAGGTAATGCGGCCTGGGATGGAACAGGTCCTTGTCCACCTGGTAACGAGCCTCGATATGCTCCTGGGCCAGGATGGGTTCACCGGCAGCGACGCGGCCGACCAGCGGCAGAGTATGTTGCTCACGCATGGTGTCTTTCAGTCGGATGCCCCTGGAGGCGCCCGGCACCAGTTCGATGGCACCCTTGCGTGCCAGCGCCCGCAGGTGCTCCTCGGCGGCGTTGGCGGAACGAAAACCCAGAGCCAGGGCGATCTCTGCCCGGGTCGGCGGCATGCCGGTCTCCTCGACGGCCTGGCGGATCAGTTCCAGGACCTGGTACTGGCGGGGCGTCAGTTCATACATGGGAGTCACCATACTGGACAGATTCACAGGTACTGTAAATATATACAGCACTGCAACCGACCCGGCAAGCCCACAGCGGTCGCCAGCACTCGCCCTGCCCCGCAAGCCGGCACGATAGCCCCGTGCCAGACTGTGCTAGATTCCGGACTGATATCCCGGCCACCCTGCGATCCACCTGTATCCAATGAACGGCGATAACACATCAGAACCCACTGCGGCTTCGGCAGACACTCCGGAAAGCCTGTTCGCCACGGCCAGAACACTGGTCGCTCAAAGACGCTTCGGTAAGGCGATCGGATGCCTCGACCGTGCACTGGAGCTGCGCCCGGATACAGCCGAATGGATCCGGTACCGTGGCGATATCCTGCAGATCGTCGCCCGCCACGAGGATGCCCTGAAGGATTTCGAGAGCCTGGTCTCACTGTCGCCCTCAGACGCCATGGCAAAACAGAAGCTGGCACACAGCTTCAGATCACTCGGCCGTATCCAGGAAGCCGAGAAAACTTTCCTGGAAGCCTTGAAACTGGATCCCGCATCCGTGGACAGCATGGCCGACCTCGGCAATCTCTATCGGGATGCGGGCCGGCACCGGGAGGCCGTGGAATGGTTGTCGAAAGCCGTCGAAGGCGCGCCGTCCGATAGCGGCCTGCACGCGATGCGTGGAGCAGCCCTGCTGGCGGCCGGTGAACCGGAGAAAGCCAGGCGGAGTCTCGAGAAGGCTTTCCAGCTCAATCCCTATGACCGGACTGCCCTGGCCTACCTCTATGTCTCCTTGTGTCAGACAGACGACGAACGGGCTGCGTCCAGCCTCACACGGCCCGAATTGCTGATCCGCAGTTTCCACCGGGCAGGCTCCGCCGGTGCGTCAGCCCCTCCCGATGACCTGGACGAACGGCTCGCCAAGCATGTGCGCGAGCACCCTACTCTCGAATACGAGCGCGCCGGCAACACCACTCATGGTGGAGCACATACGGGCAACCTGCTCGAGGACGCACCGGGACCGGTTGCTGAACTGGTGGACTGGATCGAGGATCAGGTGCGCGAGTATCTCGACGCGCTGCCGATGGATGGCTCCCATCCCTACCTGGCCTGGAGACCCGAGCGCTGGGATATCGACATCTGGGGTATCGTCATCCGGGCCGGCGGCTATCAGCAGTCCCATATCCACCGGGACGGCTGGATCAGCGGCGTCTACTATGCGGCCGTGCCCGCGAGTGTCCGGGACGCCGGCGAGGAAAACACCGGCGGTTGCCTGGAACTCGGCCGCCCGCCGGAAGCCTTTTGCGGTTCAACAGCATTTCCGACCCTGACGCTCCGTCCCCATCCCGGCCGGTTGAATCTGTTCCCGTCGTACGTGTGGCACCGGACGCTCCCCTACGATGACGACGAAGAACGCATCTGCATCGCATTCGATATCCGGCCGAAGGTCTGAAGTATCGGAAAGATTCTTTTGAATCTGCGGCGGGGAAGCCGCAGTCACGATCACTCCGGCACAGACAGAATCGATAGAAAGACGGTGAGTAAACTTACTATCAGGAGGAAATTCAGCATATTACTTCTCCGGGTCGCCATGCGATCCCCTCCCAAGGCCGATACTAATCTTAATCAGTCCGCGAACATGAGACGCGCCTCACAATCAAGGGATTTCGAGCGATTTCTCCAGGCATTCAGAGTCTCCATCTGGCAAAGATCCGTCGCCGGGATCTGTCGAGGTTCTGTTATCCCTCGAGGATCGGGGGAACTCCGCCAGCTTCCCGCACTCTGAACTGGCCAGACCAACAGGCGCAGGCTCCGGCCACGCCTGGCCTGAATGGGGCAAGCCGGACCCGGCGCAATCGACATTCGGGCGGGCTTCCCTCATGATCTTGTCGGCCACGGCGGGGGAACAATAAGAATCATGTCGTTCTTGGCGGAGCTCAAGCGTCGCAATGTTTTGCGTGTTGCAGCGGCCTATGTCGTGGCGGCCTGGCTGATCATCCAGGTGGTCGAAACGCTGTTCCCGGTCTACGGCCTGTCAGATGGAGCGATCCGCCTGGTCGTCACCCTGTTGGCGATCGGGTTTCTCATCGCGTTGGTACTGGCATGGGCCTTCGAACTGACGCCCGAGGGTCTCAAGAAAGAGAAGGACGTCGACCGCAGCCAGTCGATCACACCGCAGACCGGCAAGAAACTCGACCGTGTGATCATGGTGGCGCTGGCCCTGGCATTAGGCTATTTCGCGCTCGACAAGTTCGTATTGGACCCGCAGCGCGATGCCGAGCGCATCGAGACCGCCACCGAAGAGGCCGTCGAAAAAGCGATCGCGGAAGCCGACGAGGCGCTGCCTGACAGCTCCATCGCCGTATTGCCTTTCGAGAACTTCTCGGGGGATAAGGAAAACGAATACTTCTCGGACGGCCTCACTGATACGGTGCTGCATCAGCTCGCCCAAATCCCCGACCTCAAGGTCATCGCCCGGAACTCATCCTTCCAGTTCAAGGGCACCAATCTGGATGTGCGCGAGGTCGGAGAACGACTCGGCGTTGGCAACGTGCTCGAAGGCAGCGTGCAGCGGCAGGGCGACCAGGTCCGCGTTATCGCTCAGCTCGTCCGCACTTCCGATGGGTCCCACGTGTGGTCCCAGACCTTCGACTACAGGATGGAGAACATTTTCGCCTTGCACGACGCCATCGCCCTCGCGGTGGCGGAGCAGATGAAACTGTCGCTGCTACCCGAGGACGCGGCGCGGATCAACCTCGGCGGCACGGACAATCCAGAAGCGTATGACCTGCTGTTGCAGGCCTGGAGCGCGCACTGGGCAACCTTCAATCCCGTGGTCGCCGACCGGGTGGACCCCGACGACGGCTATCTGCCGATGGA
>CALDWW010000067.1 GCA_937924335.1 uncultured Gammaproteobacteria bacterium | reverse complement strand
TCTCGCTCTGGGGCGGGCAATACTAGCGACTCACACAGCTTAAGATATTGATCTAGATCAAGTATATAACTTGTTATTTTTAAACAATTTTTAATCATCTATTATGTCAAATTGATGACGCTCCGACCCATGCCCTTCCTAGTAGCGCGATACGGGCCCGACCGGACAGCCGATCGGGCACAAAATGATCTCATGTCCGTGCCAGAGGGGCCTCGACGGGTTAGGATCACGGTCGTTTTGCGTTAGGGATTGGACAGCCGGAGCATCGATGTTTTTCTTCCGCGCCAACCAGCGAGTCGAGCTCGAACGCCACGGGATGCGGCAGGTCCTGCTGCCCACGACAACGGAGATGGCCAATTACGTCACCTCCATGTACGACTATTTCGAAATCAGACACATTCTCGGTGCCGAGATCGGGCCGCGGCGACTGGACAAGATTCCTGACGACGAGTGGTACGCCGCGAACCAGTCTCCGCTCGAGCTGGGCATGTCGAATCGCGGCGAGTATGAGCGCAAGCGTGTTGCCGTGAGCGGAAAACTGCCTCCGCGTACGGCGTGGAAGGCGCTTGAGAACCAGTTTCCGGCCCTGCGTGGTCGCGACACGCTGAGACTGGCCATCATCAATGGCTTCGGCGTTGGCATTGGCGACACGCTTGTGGGTCTGACAGCGTGGAGGAGCGCGCGGGAGCGGCTTATCGGCGCCGGCTTCCGGGATTTCGAGACCGAGATGTGGGTACGCCCGGCGGCGCTGGGAAATGCTCGGGACGCTTGCGAGCTGGTTGGCACCATCGATCGTATCAACGTGCTGCCGATGCCGGTCAAGCACTTCCAGGAATGCGATGCCTTCTGGGATCTGTCCGGCCTGATCGATCGGCCGAATGTTAATAAACGCGCGACAGTCGATTTCTTCCTCGAACTGATGGGTATCGATCCGACCGGCGTACAGCGGGCCGAGAAGCGAAACCACATCACATTGCCACTACCGGTTATTACCGAGGTCGTCGATGGTCTGCACGAGATCACGCGCCGTTACATCATCGTCAACCCCAAGAGCGGTGACCTCCGGCGAGACATGCCCCTGGACGTATTCCGGAACCTGTGCCAACGACTTGTGAATATGACCGACTGCGATGTCGCCACTCTGGTGCCGATGCCGAAAGTCCATGATCGCCAGGTGGATCTGTCGCCGATCTCGGGCAAAGGGTTCAAATACCGCTGCGCCCTCGTCAAGCGGGCTCGAGCGGTCGTCACGGTAGACAGCAGCCTCTACCATATCGCCGATGCTTTCGACGTTCCCACCGTGGTCATCTTCGCGAACATCTCACCCAAGCTCAGGATCCCTTACTACCCTTCCATGGAGGGGATGCCGCTGCCCGGTCTGGAAGACTCCGTGCCATCGACCGATGCGGGTCAGGATCAGAAGATCGAAGTCACGGAGATGCTGCGCCGCTGGTCCCGGCTTAACGCCGATTCCGTGGTGGAACACCTGATGGACCTGATGTCCGCCATCTGATAACTGACTCCCAGAGAGACGCCGCGGTGTAGAATTTGCGGCTCGAGCAGATCGATTACCGGGGAATACCATGGAGCGCCGCCTAGCCGCCATCCTGTCAGCCGACGTCGCGGGCTATACGAAGATGATGGCCCAGGACGAGATCAAGACGCTGGAGACGCTGGACGCCTACCGGTCAATCATGGGCGGTCTGGTGAAACAACACGGCGGACGAGTCGTCGATATGGTCGGAGACAACCTGCTGGCAGAATTCCCGAGTGCGGTCGACGCAGTCCAGTGCTCGCTGGAGATTCAGCGACAACTCGGCGCCCAGAACGAGGAACGACAGGACGGGTCGAAGATGAACTTTCGCATCGGGGTCAACGTCGGTGACCTGATCGTGGTGGGGGAACGTATCGTCGGCGACGGCGTCAATATTGCCGCTCGTATCGAGGCCGAAGCGCCTCCCGGCGGCGTCGCCATGTCGCGCGCGGTCCTCGATCAGGTCGAGGGGAAGATACCGATCCACACGCTGGACAAGGGCGACTTCACGCTGAAGAACGTCAAGAAGCCGGTGCGCATTTTCGAAGTTCATTCCGAGTCTTCTGACGAAAGTGCGCCGGTGGGCAAAGATCATGACTACGACGTCGAGCCCCATGTGCCAGGTTTTGGTGGCAGGAGCGCGATCGCGGTCCTGCCATTTCGTAACCTGAGCAACGACCCGAGTCAGGAGTACTTTGCCGACGGCCTGGCAGAAGACCTTATCTCCTCTCTGGCCGGACTCCGCATCTACCCGGTGATATCACGCAACTCCAGTTTCACCTACAAGGGCCAGATGGCCGATCCCCGGGAAGCCGGGCAGAAGTTGGGGGCGCACTACATCGTGACGGGCAGCGTCCGGAAGGCCGGAGAACGCCTGCGGGTCAACGCGGAACTGGTGGACTCCAACGATGGCCGCCAGATCTGGTCTGGACGCTACGATCGTCAGATCAGTGACTTCTTCGATGTCCAGGACGAAATCACCGCCGCCATCGCAGGGGCTGTTGGCCCCGCATTGGCCCAGAGCGAGATGCTGCATGCCATCCGGCGGACGCCGCAGAATCTCGATGCATGGGACTGCATCCATCGAGGCATGTGGCACCTCTATCGTTACACCAAGGAAGGCGTCGCCAAGGCCAGGGCGTGGGGTGTGCGAGCACTGGAACTGCAGCCGACATCGGCGACCGCGCATTGCATCATCGCCTTCAGCCGCATGTACGAGGTCATCTATCAGTGGACCGACTCCCGCGACGAGCCTATTCAGGAAGCGATGAAAGCAGCGGAACAGGCGGTGGCGGCGGACAAGGATGACCCCATGGCGCTGACCGCGCTGGGGTTCGCCTGTTCCTTGTCGGGCTATCGCGACAGAGCGGTCGCCGTGCTCGAGCGAGCAGTTCAGGCCAATCCGAGCTCGGCCTTTGCGCTGTGGTCACTCGGCGCCACGCTGGCGACAGCCGGCAGGCCAGATGACGCTATCCCCATGGTGGAAAAAGCGATCCGCCTGTCGCCGCAAGATCCTTTGATGAATGAGTTTCTGTTCACCATCGGATCGGCCCACTTCATTGCCAGCAGGTATGAGGAGTCCATTGAATTCGCTCAGCGGAGTCTGGATCTGAAGGCAGATCAACCCGGCGCATGGCGAATTCTGGCCGCGGCAAACGCCCTGACCGACAAGCTGGTTGAAGCCAGACAGGCCGTTGGACAACTGCTCCGGCTGACACCCAACCTGACGGAGGATCGGCTGCGTATCTTCCTGCAGGACGATGCCGCAGAGATGTATCTCAAGGGCCTCCGTCTCGCGGGCTGGAAAGGTTGAGAATCTGAACCGGCGAGAATGCCCGGCCACCCTGTGACCGCCATCATGCGCTGCTAATCTTCGGGTGAGAGCGGCTTTATAAGGTCACGGATGCAGCTCAGGCTGAAGGCTGACCCAGGAGCCTGCTCGCTGCAGTGGTTGTGAGACTCCCGGAGATTTGCAGATGCCCGTACCGACTCCCCTGCCTGCTGAAGCGCTTTACAGCCCGTGTACCTTTGAAGGTGCCAAGTTTGAGACATCGGACGACCTGGAAGACTACGTAGGGCTGGTCGGTCAGGAGCGCGCTGTCGGCGCCGTAGAATTGGGCACCGGCTTGCAGATGCGAGGCTACAACCTATTTGTACTGGGCCCCAACGGAACCGGGAGACACGAGTTCGTCAGGCACTTCCTGGAGACGCGGGCAGCCGACGAACCGATACCGCCGGACTGGTGTTACGTCAACAATTTCGCCGAACCCCGCGATCCCCGTTCTATCGAACTACCGGCCGGCCTTGGCGCGAGGTTCAGGGATGACGTCGCACAGATAATTGTCGAAGCCCACACCGCGATATCGGATGCGCTGGAGAGCGAGGAGTATCGGGCTCAGCGACAAGCCATTGAAGAACAAGCGCAGCAGGCCCAGATGGCGGCGTTCGAGGAGGTGCGGGAGAACGCACACAGCCGGGGGCTGGGTGTGATCCAGACCGCCACCGGATTTGCCTTTGTGCCCCTCAAGGACGGAGAGAGCCTGATCTCGCCAAAAGACTATCAACGTCTCTCGGAGGATGAAAAACGCCGTCTGCAGCAGAACACCAAAGAACTCACGCACGAGCTTCGCGACATGCTTGAGCAGATTCCGCGGCGCGTCCGGCGCGTCATGGCCGGGGTGCGTGAACTCGACGAGGGCGTGGCGCTGTATGCCGTGGGCAGTCTCATCACAGAGCTTCTACATCGCTATGAGGCCTTCCCAAGGGCTCTGGAGTACTTGCGCGACATGAAACGCGACATCTCCGAGCATGTCGAGCTATTTGCAAGACCGGACGGTGCGCCGGGCGCGGCCTTCGGCCAGACATTGGGCAACGGCCTGACGACAGACAACGGAAATGGGTCACCGGCACTGCGCCGGTACGGCGTCAACCTGATCGTAGATCATGCTGGCGCGAAGGCCGCTCCGGTCGTTTTCGAGGACCATCCAACCTACCCGTATCTGGTCGGCCAGATCGAGCACGTAGCCAGGATGGGGACCCTGGTCACGGACTTCCATCTCATCCGGGCCGGTGCGCTCCACCGAGCCAATGGCGGATACCTGGTCATGGATGCCCATCAGGTGTTGCAGAAACCGTTTGCCTGGGATGCTCTGAAACGGGCCCTGAAATCCGGCGTCATTAATATCCAGGGACTGGATCAGGCCTACGGCTTCGTCAGCACGATCTCGCTGGAGCCGGAACCCATTCCGCTCAGCGTCAAGATCGTGCTCGTCGGGGAACCGATCCTGTATTACCTTTTGCAGGAATACGATCCCGAGTTTCCCGATCTATTCAAGGTCCGGGTCGATTTCGACACCGAAACCGACCGAAACAAGGAACGTGCATTTGAGCTCGCCCGACTCGTGGCGACGCTTCTTCGAAAGGATCATCTGAGGACCGCAGGACGTGAAGCCATCGCCCGGCTGATCGAGGAAAGCAGCCGCAACGCCGGCGACTCGGAGAAGCTCAGCATACGGATGACTGAGCTTGGCGATATTCTTCGCGAAGCGGATTACTGGGCCGCAAGGAAGGGCAGCAACCTCATCGATGCCGACGCAGTTCAGGAGGCTATCAACAACCGCGAGTATCGAGCCTCCCGGATCAGGGATCGACTTTTCCAGGAGATTCGCAAGGGCACCCTCATTGTCGATCTGGATGGCGAACGCACCGGCCAGATCAATGGACTCGCGATCTTCGGAAGCGGCGGGCATCTGTTCGGCCACCCGGTTCGCATAACCGCAAGGGTTTCGCTGGGATCGGGGAAGGTCGTCGACATCGAGAGAGAGGTGGAGATGGGCGGCCCGATCCACTCCAAGGGTGTGCTCATACTGTCCAATTTTCTCGCCGCCAATTACGTCACCGATAAGCCGTTCTCGTTGTCAGCCAGCCTCGTGTTCGAACAGTCCTACGCAGGCGTCGAGGGCGATAGCGCCTCCGCCGCCGAGCTCTGCTCACTACTCTCAGCCATCGCCGATCTGCCGCTAAAGCAGTCGATCGCCGTGACAGGATCCGTTAATCAGCACGGCCAGATTCAGGCGATCGGCGGCGTGAATGAAAAGATCGAAGGATTCTTCGAGGCCTGCCTGGACCGTGGCCTGACCGGTGATCAGGGCGTTGTCATTCCGGCAGCCAATGTGAAGCATCTGATGCTGAAGTCAGCGGTCCGGGATGCCGTCATGCAGGACCGATTCCGCATTTATGCAGTCGAGCACGTCGACGAATGTATGGCGATCCTGACTGGCCTCGAGTCGGGCGCACGAGACTCGGACGGCTTATTTCCCGAGAATTCCGTGAATGGACGGATCGTGCAACGTCTCGAGAAATACGCCGATCTGCGAGCCGCTTTGGCAAAGGTGGATGATGAGGATGAGGAAGAAGCCGAAACCGCGTAGCGTCAAAACAGTATGGAATGCAGAGAACCGATGCCGGCAACAGGCCTTTTTTTCGGAGCGACTTGACCTTCCTCAATGCGCGAGCCTTAATAATCCTTTATGAACCATTCATGGTCTTCAGGGAAGCCCCCTGGAGGATTGCTCGCCTGTCTTCCCAGTGGAGACTCGCCCATCGTCATCACGGCCCGTAGGAGTCCGCCATAGCTGCGGCGCTGCCTGAAAGGGCACGCCCTCATGCCACGCCCGGGTCACGAATTCGAACACATCGCATCGGGAATACAATGAAATCGCTTTGCTTTGCCCTTACCTTCGCGGCGGCAGCCGTGCCATCATTCGCATCCGCTCAGCCTGACTCGTCTCCGGGTACGACTATGGACAACGCAGCCGCCGACCTATCCAATCCTCTGATCCAGGAATGGGACACGCCTTTCGGGATCCCGCCTTTCGACCTGATCCGGGATGAGCACTTCCGGGACGCCATGGAAGCGGGTTTCGAACAGCAGCGGGCTGAAGTAAAGGCGATCATCGAGAACCCGGAAGATCCGAGCTTCTCGAACACCATAGAGGCCCTCGAGCAGTCGGGCGCGCTCATAGAGCGTACTTTCAAGATCTTCGGCAACCTCACCGGCACGGATACCAACAGCACACTGGACGCGCTGGAACTGGAGATGAATCCCCGCAACTCACGGCGGAAGGACGAGATCTACCTGAATGAAGCGCTGTTCCGGAGGGTGTCGGTGGTCTATGAGGCACGTGGCAAACTCGATCTCGACGAGGAGCAGCATCGCCTGCTGGAGCTGACCCACAGAGACTTCGTAAGGGCCGGCGCGGCGGTCGATGCGGAGTCGCGGGCCCGCCTGACGGAAGTCAATTCAGAGCTTGCCAGCCTGAGTGCCCAGTTCGGCCAGAACCTGCGCGAAGAGACCAAGGTGTTCGAGATGGTGATCGTCGATGGCGCGGACCTCTCCGGTCTGCCCAGCGACGTCATTGCCGCCGCGCGTGAGACGGCGCGCAAACGAGGACATGACGACGCCTGGGTATTCGGTCTCGATCGGTCCTCTTTTGAGGCATTCATGGCTCACGCGGAGAGCCGTCAACTCCGCCGGCAGCTGTTTGACGCCTATCGCTCCCGCGCAGCCCACGAGAACGACACTGACAATCAGCGGATTCTGCTGGAGATGGCGCAGCTCAGGGCCGAACGCGCGCGCCTCCTGGGGTTCGAGACACATGCGGACTACCAGCTTGCCACGCGCATGGCCAAGACGCCGGCCAGCGCGGAGAAGTTTCTGTTACAGGTCTGGAAACCCGGCCTGACGCGCGCTCAGGAAGAACTCCGGGACATGAGGGCCCTGGCCGTCCAGGACGACATCGACGACCTCCGCCAGTGGGATTGGTGGTATTACGCCGAACGGGTCAGGGAACAGCGATTTACGCTCGATACGGACCAGCTGAAACCGTACTTCGAGCTGAGTCGGGTACGCGACGGCGCCTTCTATGCCGCCAATCGCCTGTTCGGTGTCACTTTTCATCGGCTTGAGGATGTCCCGGTCTGGAATGAAGACGTGCAGGCGTTCGATGTGCGGGGCCCGGAAGGCGAACTGATCGGCATCTTTATGGCCGATTACTACGCCCGCGACTCCAAGAGTGGCGGCGCCTGGATGAATACCTACCGCAATGCCTCTGACGTCGGCCGCGAAGTACGGCCGATCGTTACCAACAACCTGAACCTTATCAAGCCTCCGTCAGGCCAACCGACGCTGTTGAGTTTCGACGAAGTCCGCACGCTGTTCCATGAATTCGGGCACGCGCTGCAGGGCTTGCTGACAACCGTACGCTATGAGCGTTTCTCGGGAACCTCGGGGCTGCCGCGTGACTATGTCGAGCTCTGCTCCCAGGTGATGGAGCACTGGGCACAGGAGCCCGAGATGCTCTCCGTCTACGCACGAGACTACAGGTCGGGCGAGGTCATCCCGGACCATCTGATCGCGAACATCGGTGCTGCCTCTACATTCAATCAGGGCTTCATGACGACGGAGTATGTCGCGGCATCGTTGCTCGATCTCGCCTGGCACACGATGACGGTCGAAGAGGCGGAAAACGTCAGCGACGCCCGCGCGTTCGAGGTCGAAGTGCTGAATGGCTATGGATTGTTGCCCGAGATCGAGCCGCGCTATCGCAGCCCGTACTTCTCGCACATATTCGCCGGCGGCTACTCTGCCGGTTACTACGCCTACCTGTGGGCAGAGATCCTGGATGCCGACGCGTTCACCGCCTTCAAGGATTCCGGTGACATCTTCAATCCCGAGCTGGCAGGCCGATTCAAGACCTACATCATGGAAGCCGGGGGGCGGGAGGAGCCGGAGGTCCTGTATCGCAAGTTCCGCGGCAAGGACCCCGATATTCAACCGTTGCTGAGGATTCGCGGCCTGGCGGAAGAGGTCGACGCCGGCTGATAATCGGGGAAACCCAGGTATCTCAAGCGGTGCCGCGGAAACGTTTCTCGTGCACCAGCACGATAGCCTGTGCTCTGGAACTGATCGCCAGTTTCTCGAATATCTTCGTCACGTGATTGCGCACGGTCTTGTCGCTGATGAAAAGCGTCTTGCCTATCTCGGCGTTCGTCCGACCGGAGGCAATGCCGGCTAGCACCTCGCGCTCGCGATCCGACAGGCAGGCAAAGACAGGGTCCTCTGGAGAGGCGCCGCCGGTCGGCCGGCCCGTGAAAGCAAGCACCTCCTTCTTGAAACGTCCCCAGGCCGGCTCGTCCTCGAGCAGGATGTGGTTACGCGACTCCAGCTGGATGAACTCGGCATCCGGGATCTCCGACGCCAGATTGCGACCGGCGTTCAACGGAACGACTTCATCGTCCTGCGCATGGACCACGAGCGTGGGCACACGGATCTGTCTCAGGTACTCCTGCACATTGACTTCCGAGCGTGCCTCCAGAAGCCGGGCGGCAATCTCCGGTCTGGTGGTCCGTCTGCAGAGTTCGTTGAACCACGCGAATTGTTCGTCGGTGGCTTCGGGCACGAATCTCGAAGTAAAGAGCTGGCGGAAGACCGGGTTGTCCTGACCCCAACCATATCGCGCCAGCTCTACGGTCGCCTCATACGCTCTTCTGCCCTCTGAGTTCTCGCGGAAGCGCCAGCCCTGGGCGTAACCGCCATACAGGATCAGATGCGAAACCTTGTCCGGATAGCGGGCGGCAAATTGCACGGCGGCCGCCGTCCCCTGGGAGATACCGAGGAGTACGAATGGCTCTTCTGGTTGCGCCTTCGCGACGACCGCTTCGAGATCATCGATCCAGCGTGGCGGAGAAAGGTCCTCCACGTCCCAGTCAGTCATTCCGCAGCCGCGTTCGTCGTAGCGGATGAAACGATAGTTCTCCGCGAAGAACTGCATCCAGTGCCGCCACACGGGGCTGTCCCAGTCATATTCCAGGTGACTGAGCCAGTTGGCCACCTTTAAGAGAGCCGGTCCCTGGCCAGCATCTGCCCAGGCGATGGTGATGCCGTCTGGCGACTTCAGAAAGCGGATGGACTGCTGCATTGGCTTTGAATCCGACCGGCCCGATAGCGCGATTCTACCGCCCCGGTCCGGGGATAAGCGAAAACAGGGATTCTCGTCGCACGCGATCGACAGCACCCGTACGACTCAAGAGCTGCTGACGTATGGACTGAGTCGACGGCGAGAATCGTGGCAACCGCTTCGATCGACAGACATGGCAGTGCCGGGACATTGGTCACATGCGTTATCCGTCTGGCGATGCGCGAACGGGACACTCTTCCCATATCTCGACAACACTGGCGGGGACAGACTGTATGTCACTGGACGAACAGAAACCTGTCGCGCGGACCGGATGATTCGGATGCGACCACTCACTCGGAGGATTGGAGACATGGAAACCACGACGTTCGAGATTGACGCCGATCGATACGCACGCTGCATCAATGCATCGAAGAGGATTCGCTGGGATATCGACGAAGATGTGATCCGTGGGCGAGAGTTCGACTTCTCTCAGAAATTCCTGCCCGACGGTCTCTCACTGGTCAATGAACTTACCTTCCTCGCCGACGCGGAGAAGCGCTTGTTGAGTCAGATCCAGGGCAGGACCTACGCGAACATCTTCGGCCTGGTCGAGCGATTCATCAACGCCAAGGTCCTGGAGGTCAGCCGCGAACACTGGCTGGGAGATCAGACAGCGCTCGAGGCACTCATCCGCTTCAGCGACGAGGAGTTGAAACACCAGGAGTTGTTCCGTCGCGTGGAAGAGTTGGCCGCTCGCCATATGCCCGCGGGATACGTCTGCGCCGCCGACGCCAACGACGTGGCAGCCGCCGTGCTGAGCAAATCCACATGGGCGGTGCTGGGGCTGACCTGTCACATCGAATTGTTCACCCAGCAGCACTACCGCCAGAGCATCGATGGTGACGACGAGGTCTCTCCTCTGTTCAGGGATGTGTTCCTCTATCACTGGAAGGAGGAATCACAGCACGCCATCATCGACGAACTGGAGTGGCGCCGTGAGCACGCGTCACTAAACGCCGAGCAGCGGGATCACGCCGTAGACGACCTGATCGAGCTTGTGGCTGCGATTGACGGCATCCTCCAGGCACAGGCGGAAGCCGATGTGAAATACTTCTGCCTGAATTGCGATCAGCCCTTCACCGAAGACGAGATCTCGAAACTGCGATCAGCCATGCTGAAAGCCTACCGGTGGCAGTACATCATCACCGGCGTGCAGGACCCGCGATTCACCGGCATCCTCGCCGAGCTGACGACCGATGCACAAATGGAGCGAATCGGTGCCGCACTGTCACCCATCATTCAATAGATAACAGGGCGGCATGGTCGACCACGGCCACGCCGCCCTGAGGTCCGGAACCTGCCGGCCCACAGGCATCATGCCCCATCGCGGGTCGTTGAAATGCGGGATGTCTCTGACCCTCCTGCGGAGCCGGCCAGGCACGCAGGTTCGCGGCGGACGAAGCCCTTCATCGATTCGAGGCAATCAGGGAAAACTCGATGCGATTGTTCTGTTCAGCGATCCGGTTCCATTCGCCGGCCGTCTGCAGGCTGGTCGGGAACTCAAAACGGCGTGGTGAGTCGAGCCGGCTATGGGCGACCACCTGTACATCGATGCCCGATCCGTTGACCAGGGGCGACGTAGCCAGGAAATTGGCAAACCCGACCGACTGGCGATCACTGACAGAATCGCTCTCATCGAGCGGGTGTCCGATCCGGCTGCAGAACTCAGCCAGCATGCCGGGATCCGCAAGCTGATAGCTGCCGGAATCATCCGCTACCAGACAGTACTCGCCCAGGAATGCGTCGAGGCGAACGGTGCCCTGGAATCCGAGGGCAGTGAGATGGACCAGTAATTCCTGAAGGGTCTCAAGACGAGCATCATTGAAGGCCAGTTCCTCGAAGGGATAGTGACTGCTCTCGTTGACTGCCCATTGCAGCGCCCCGACCGACGCCAGATATCGAGTCTGCGACTCTCTGCGCTCGGAATCGATGTTCGAGACCAGATCGGAATTCTCGGCCTGCGCCGCCACAATCCTTGTTTCGACCTCCGCCGCCAGGCGGGAATTCTCGGTCAGGGCAAGGTCCCGCTCCGCCTTTACCTGTAAGAACAACACGAAGAGAACGACGAGCGGGATGAGCAATGCCAGGGCCAGCCCGACCATAGCCGCCGGCCCGTATGAACGAATGGGCTCCGGCGCCAGCCTCGCCAGTTCCTCTTCCGCTTTCTGTTTCTCCAGGATCTCCCCTGCGACATGCTTGGCGAAGTTCCTGTGACTGCTAAGGATATCTGCGCGCAGCTCGACATGCTGATCCTGAAGGATACGAGTCACCAGTGCCTGCACCGAGATGCCCAGGGCCTGCTGCTCGTACTCCCGATCCAGCTCGTCCGTGTCTTCAGCCGCCAGTGATTCGGCGACCTCGTCCCCGGCCGCGCGCGGTTGGGTCCGCCGGTCTCTGACGAGTCCAAGCGTCAACAACATGTCGAACAAGGCACCCGGCTGCACTTGTTTCGGTAGCACGCCGACCGCGCCCAGAGCCCGCGCCTGGCCTACGTAGACTTCGCCTTCCTTGGCGGTGTACATCATCACCGGGATCATCGCGGTGCGTGGATTGCTCTTGATGGCAGACACGGCCTCGAGCCCGGTCATCCCTGGCATCGTGTGATCCATGAAGATGACGTCGACCGTCTGGGATTTGAGGAAATCGATGGCTTCTTCGCCGGTTTCGGCGAAATCCACGATCAATTCGTAACGCTCGAGCAACACCTTGAGCGCCAGTCGCGCAGACTTTGAATCGTCGACTACGAGGGCCCGTTTGAACGACATGGCGACACTTTGTAGCACAATCAGTCGCTAGTCCAGAGTCCGAATTAAGAACCGGACCCGGCTCAGCGCCCGGATGCGCTGGTGGGACGGTCGAAGACGATCGAAACAACCCGCCCGATCGGGCCCTATCGTCCCCGCCAGGAAGGCCCGGACGCCTTTTAGGGCATTGCCCCTGCTTGCCTTGCGCTTCTCGATCGCGCATAAAGGTCCGCGATGAAATCAGGCTCCCAGCGACAATTACTGCCTCGCCAGAACCGATGCCGGCGCCGCATCATTTCTGCAGTACGGTCATCGGCCCGGACGATCGGCGCGCTGCTCTTGATGCGCCCAGCCCATGCCGGCACAGAACAAAGCACGAACGATCTGTATCTTTTCGCCCTGTTTGCGATTGCCATCGCGACAGTAATCGGGCTGGACCGCTTTAGCAAACAGCTTGCATGCGTCTTCGATCATCCCAGATGGGTTCGGCTCGGCGCGCTGTCGGGGTCGGCCTGTCTGTTGCTGCTGTACCGGGTCCAGGAAAACAGACTGGCATGGCATTCAGAGACCCTCATAGGATTGGTCTTCGCTCTCCTGGCGTATCTCGCCGTTCTCCCGATTCTTAGGCGCCCCCGCGACTCTGCGACCAGCCCTCGCCGGATCGCTCGCGCGATTGTGGTCAGAGCGTGGTTCGCAGCCAACATCGTACTCGTCGGGTTGTGGTTCGTCCGCGCGCCGCCCTTCGCGGGAGTGCAGCCATCGGTCCGGCCCATTTTGTTCTCCGAGATCGCTCTGCTTGCCTTGCTGCACCAGCCGCTGATCACGTCCCATCTAGGTGTGCTCAATCGCATGCGTGGCGAAGTAAAGCTGTTCGCGTGGTGGGTTGCACTCGCGGCTTTCCTTATCTGCGTATCCAGTCCGCTGGCCATGTACGCCTCATCCGAGGACTTCTCCGGCAGCCCACTGGCCCTTGCGGACAACTTCCTGGTCAACTTCGTCGTGACGGTCACCAGCGCGGCGCTACTTTTTGTAGTGCTTGAGGACCGGCTCAGGAAACTTCTGGCGATCATATTCGTGTTCTTCACTGTCTGTTTCTTCGTCTACTCAGCGATTACCGATGCGGGTCTTCTGGCCCATTTCATTCTCCGCGACACTGACCCGTTGATACTGTCGACGGGCCAGAAACTTGCAGAGATCGCCGCTCTCTTGGCGGTCTTTCTTGTTACGGCCGCGATCACCATCTACCTACCGCAGATCCTCATCTGGATGGGTGCGGCTACATTACTCTCCGCGATCGCAATGACCGTGTTACTCACGTATCAGTCGGTTCGAGAATACCGGTTGAGGCCGGACCCACCGCCGGCGAATCACGAGAAGGTCATGGCGTTCTCGGTGAAGAGGAATGTCCTCATCATCATGCTCGACGGCTTCTCGGGCAGCGTGGTCGGCGACATCCGGGAGAATGCTGCAGAGATCCTCGAACCCTTCGAAGGCTTTGTCTGGTACCCAAACATGCTGACCACCAGCACTGCGACCTGGAGTTCCGTAGCTGCACTCG
>CALDWW010000066.1 GCA_937924335.1 uncultured Gammaproteobacteria bacterium | reverse complement strand
ATGCCAGCCGTCGGCATTATCCGGGTCTGCCGCATCGGCGGTCCGGGTGCCGGGAAGGTCGTCATTCAAAGGGTCGCCGTTGTTGAAACGGTCTGTCAGAGCCCAGTAGATGATCTCGTCGCGGAAATCCACGATGTCCTGAGCCTGTTCGACCGCGGCTTCGTCGACGGCGCAGTTGTTGGAATCGTCCGGGTCCGTGTTGGTGGAATCCGCCTCCACGCAGGCCACTATTTCGACCTTGGTCGACCCGTTCTGGGACACGTTGGTGTAGAGCACCGGGACCACCACGTCGCACTCTGCAGACGAGCCGAACTCCAGGCTGAGATTTGCCGCTATTCCACTGCCCTCGACGAACTCGAACTCGCCGATCTCGCCGATCCCGTCCACCCTACAATCGGACTGCAAATCGAACGTGAATCCAAATACGGGCCAGCTGTCGTCGGTGGCCCCCTTGAAGACCAGCGTCGCGTCCGTCACATCCCGCGGGCCCTCGTTGCTTACCGTAACTGTCCGCCTCAGGTTGGTGCCTGGTACCACCGAGGTCTTGTCGAACCCCGACGAGTCCAGCGCCAGATCCGCCTCGTTCTTGAACACGCCGCTGCCGCCGTCGACCGACGCACCACAGCCCACAAGCACAAGCGCCACGGTTGCGAGTAGCACCGAACAGATAGTGCGATTCATGGAGAACCTCCAGTAACAGCCAGGCCCGTTTCGGGCTCGTTCGTTTTCTTCTAGGCGGCGACGCGCCGGCCTTATGCCGCGGGACGCACTGATCTCCGGACGATATCAGAACTCAGTGGCGGGCAGTATTGTGGTGAATACGACCCCAGTCTTGTGTGCACTGCACACAAAAAAGCGCCCGACACCATCGGCCCCGGGCGCCCAGGCAAGCTGCGTTCGCTTCAGCTCGATGGCATTCCTTGCAGGGACACCAGATCAGACAGGATCTCCTCCGAGTGCGTATCGGGATCTACCTTTGCGTAGTGCCTGGCGACCGTGCCGTCCGGCGTGATCAGGAAACTCTGCCGCTTGGCGAATTTGGTGATGCCCAGGTTAGTCACCACGCCATATTGGTCGGCGACCTCCGCCTCGGGGTCGGACAGCAGACTGAACGGCAGGCTGTATTTCTCCGCGAACTCCCGGTGGGACTCCACGTCGTCCAGGGAGATGCCGAGTATCACCGCGTCCCGCTCCTGGAAAGCGAAGATGTTATCGCGGAAATTGCACGCTTCCGTCGTGCAGCCCGGTGTGTCGTCCTTCGGATAGAAATAGACGGCTACCCACTTGCCGCGATACTGCTCGAGCGTATGCCAGTCACCATTCTGATCCTGCAGCCTGAACTCCGGCGCTGCCGATCCGACAGCGGGTGAATCGGCCTGTGCGCCCGCTGATACCAGCAGGCCGAGTGTCGCCAGCCCAAAAATTCGGCTGATCATGCGTGTGAACTTCATCGCGGTTTTCTCCTCCATACTGGTGCAGTCTGGTCAATATATGTCCAACAAAACGCGGGGCGTGCTCGTCGGCGCCCCGATGGGCTGCCGACATTGCTAGTCGATTGATCTTCGATCATCTGACCGGCGCGGATTCTGATGGATAGTAGTGGAAAACGAAATCTGCCGGTGCAAATCGGCATGGGCCGGCCCGAGACGGGGCTGGTTCTGCCGGGCGGCGGCGCTCGTGCGGCCTATCAGGTGGGGGTGCTGAAAGCTATCGCGCGTCTGCTTCCTCCGGGCAGCGTGTGTCCCTTTCCGGTGATCTCCGGCACCTCAGCCGGGGCCATCAATGCGGTGGCGCTGGCATGTTACGCCGATCGTTTCAGAGCCGGCGTGCGGGTACTGGAGTCCGTCTGGAGCGGCTTCGAGACCCACCACGTCTATCGCACCGACGCCACGGCCGTCATGCGCTCCAGCCTCCACTGGCTTGCTACCCTGCTCACCGGTGGACTTGGCCGACACAATCCGCGCAGCCTGTTCGACAATCGGCCGCTGAGGAGGCTATTGGCCGACCGGCTTCCTTTTGAGCGAATCCAGAACCATATCGACGCCGGTATTCTCCATGCCGTATCGGTGACCGTCTCCAGCTATCGGTCCGGCCGCTCGGTGAGCTTCTACCAGGGCAATGATGCGGTCAGGACCTGGCAGCGGTCGCGGCGCGAGAGCCGCCGGACGCAGCTCGGTGTCGAGCACCTGATGGCGTCGGCGGCGGTACCCATCGTGTTTCCGGCGATCCGGGTGAAAGGCGAATACTTCGGCGATGGAGCGCTGCGCCAGATGATGCCGCTGAGTCCCGCCGTGCATCTGGGTGCGACGCGACTGCTGGTCGTGGGTGTCCGTGACGAGCGTCCTCTTCCGCCCGCGCACATCCTGCCTCAGGACACCCCGCCGTCCATCGGGCACATTGCCGGCTACATGCTGGACACCCTCTTCATGGATGGTCTCTACAGCGATCTGGAACGCGTCACCAAGATCAACATGCTGCTGGATACGACTCCCAGCGACCGGCTCCGGGGGCCGCTCGCACACCTGCGTCGCGTGGAGACGCTCGTCGTCGTCCCGGGACTCGATGTCCGCGATCTGGCTGCGGACAACTCTGCGGAGATGCCGCTCGCGGTGCGTCTGCTACTGCGCGGTCTGGGGGCTTACGGTCGTGGGGGAGGGCAGTTGCTCAGCTACATGCTGTTCGAGCAGCGTTTCACGCGGGCCCTGATCCGCCTCGGCTTCGAGGATGCCATGGCACAGAGGGACCACATCCTCGCGCTGTTGCGCGGCGACCCGATGCCCGCCATCGACGCCCCCGCCCGCATCGTGCAGGACCTGTCAGGTCAGGAGCAGAGCGCCTAAGCCGAGGAATGCCAGGAATCCGACGGCATCGGTGACGGTCGTCAGGACGACGCTGCCCGCAAGGGCGGGGTCAATTCCCATGCGTTTCATCAGCAGCGGGATCACCACGCCCGAAACCGCGGCGACAACCAGATTGATCAGCAGGGCGAGGGCGATGATCCCGCCGAGCATCCAGGAGTCGAACCACAATACCGTCGCGGCTGCCACGACTGCGGCCCAGGCCAGGCCGTTGAGGGCGCCCACGGCGACCTCCCGGATCATCAGCCAGCGGGCATTTGAGTTCTGAACCTGCCCCAGAGCGAGCCCCCTGATCATCAAAGTGAGCGTCTGGCTTCCGGCGATGCCGCCCATGCTTGCCACGACAGGCATCAGGACCGCCAGGGCGACGACCTGCTCGATCGTGGCCTGGAACAGGCCGACGACCCAGGCTGCGAGAAAGGCTGTCGCGAGGTTGACCCCGAGCCAGATAGCACGGCGGCGGCTGCTGGTAATGACCGGGGCGAACATGTCCTCGTCCTCGTCCAGTCCGGCCATGCTCATTATGGAGTGATCTGCCTGGTCGCGGATCACATCCACCACGTCATCCACCGTAATCCTGCCCACGAGCCGGCCGTCCGGCGCGGTCACCGGTGCGGTCACAAGGTCGCGGGTCTCGAAGAGCCTGGCCACCTCTCCGGCATCTGTGGTGGCCGAGATGCCCTCGATCGACGTGTCGAAAATCTCCGCTACGTTGCGGGACGGGTCTTCAGTCAACAGCGTCGTCAGGTAAAGCACCCCCAGGTATCGGTCATGCCGGTTGACGACGAACAGCACATCCGTGTCCCTGGGCAGCTCGCCGCGCATGCGCAGATAGCGGATCACGACCTCCAGTGTTACGTCGGGACGCACCGCGACGACGTCGGGTTCCATCAATCCGCCCGCACTATCCTCCGGGTAAGCCAGGACAGATCGCAGGCGCTCGCGATCCTGATGGTCCATGGACTGCAGGACCTGACGGGTGACGGTCTCGGGGAGGTCGGGCACCAGGTCGGCCAGATCGTCCAGATCCATGCCCTCGGTGGCGGCAACCAACTCCTCCACCTCCATCCCGTCGACCAGCTTGGAGCGGACTTCGTCGTTGAGTTCGACGAGTACCTCGCCGTCGCTCGCCAGATCGACCAGTTCCCAGACGACATCTCGCTGGGCTGGCGGCAGGGACTCCAGCAGGTCTGCGATCTCTGCCGGATGCATCGAGTTCAGCTCACTTCTGACACGACGCAGCGTGCCGCTCTCAAGGGCCTCGTTGAGCCGCGCGAGGCCGAGTGGCCTCTGGTCCCCGTTGTCAACGTTCATCGTACTTCCGGCTCTCTTTGCCGCGGTTGGGCTGGATTGGGCAGGGAGAAGTGTAAGGCCAGCGGGCGGGCCCTGCCTAACGTCGTGCGATCTATTGCGGCAAGGGTCAGGTCAGCCGGATAGTTCCGTGTGCCGCAGAAGCGCTTTCTGATAGTGCTGACGGAAGTGTCCGGCCAGCCTCTCGGCGATATAGACCGAGCGATGCTGGCCCCCGGTACAACCCACGGCGACGGTGAGATAGCTGCGGTTACCTTTGCATATCTCCGGGATCCAGCGTTCGAGGAATGCGATGATATCGTCGATGAACTGCTGCACTTTTTCGTGCGATTCCAGGAATTCCTCCACCGGCCGATCCCGGCCCGTGAGACTCCTCAGGTGCGGCTCCCAGTAAGGGTTCGGCAGGGCCCGGGCATCGAATACGAAGTCGGCGTCTCCGGGGACGCCGTGCTTGAACCCGAATGACTCGAACTGAAGAGCCAGTTGCCCTTCGGACCGGCCCGCGACGCGTTCCCGGATGGTTTCCCTGAGTTGCTGGATACTCAGCCGACTGGTATCGATAAGCAGATCGGCCGCGTCTGTGAGTGGGGCCAGTAATTCACGCTCGAATTCGATGGACTCACGCAGACCCAATCCCTGGGCGCTGAATGGATGCTTGCGGCGCGTCTCGCTGTAGCGCTTGAGCAGCACCTCCGAAGAAGAGGTCAGGAATATGAATTCGCAGGCCTCCTCGTCCTCTCTCAGGGCGCCGATCGCAGCGGACATACGCTCGATGTCGTCGGGGTCGGGACGGGTATCCAGGCCGACGGCGAGTTGGTCAAACTTGGGTCCCGATTGCCGCAGTTCGAGGATCAGCGTCTCGAGGAGAGTGCCCGGTATGTTGTCGACGCAGTAGTAGTCCAGGTCTTCCAGCATGTGGAGGGCTGAACTCTTCCCGGAGCCGGACAGGCCACTGATGATCAACAGACGCACGCGTTCGAATCCTCCTGACCGTCGGCCCTGGGGCCGGGCTGCAGTCAGGCCGGGGCTCAGGCGCTGGCCGGTTGCGCCGACCGGTGATGTGTGAGCATATCGTACAGCGCGCGACTGCTCTTTGCTGACCGGAGCATGTCCAGCAACTCAGGATCCTTGAGCGACCGCGCAATGTCCTTGAGATCCGATGAGTGACACTCACCATTCGTCTCCGGCAAGATGATCGCGAACATGAGGTCGACAGGACTGCCATCGGCCGTGTCGTAGTCGACCGGGTGGCCAAGTTTCACGAATGCCCCTACCACCCTGTCCAGACCCTCGATACACCCGTGCGGTATCGCGATGCCGCCGTGCATGGCGGTGCATCCGACCTTCTCCCGGCTGATCAGGCTGTCGAAGACCTTGCCCTGAGTCAGGTTTTCCCCCGCCCCGGCGAGCATCTCACTAAGTATGTCCAGCGCGTGTTTCTTGCTCCGCGCCTCTACGTTGCCCAATACGCGACTGGGCTCAATAATCGAATCGATTTCCATGGCTCGAGCCGCCTGCCATCACCGTCCGGATAAGTTCATACCAGTCGCTGGCGGTGAGCTTCCCGCGGATGATGGTCGGTGATTTTCTCCCTGTGCTTCTTGACGCGACGATCGAGACGGTCGACCAGACCATCGATCGCGGCATACATGTCTCCTGCCACGAACTCGGCATGGATCGGTCCACCGGTCATGTAGAGCGTCGCTTCCGCCTTGTGACGGAGTTTCTCGACCGTGAGAATACAGCGCGCATCTGTCAGTTGATCGCAGTGACGCAAGACTCGCTCCATCTTGCTGTTCACGTAATCGCGAAGCGGTGCGCTGACTTCCACGTGGTGGCCGGTGACGTTGATCTGCATTACCTTCTCCTCTGTAGACCGCTTTGCTCCCACGGCTTGCCGGCCGCTCGAAGCGCAGTATGACTGCTTGTGTTTAGATCTCGTTTCGAGGCCCGGAGTTTCCGGAAAGCCGAATTGGCTAAGGGGGGCTTGATTGCGGCGGCGGTCATTATCACTATTTTTCTGCCGGGTCCGTCAGTCCGGACCCCTGCCCCTCTTATTCTAGAACCAAGCCGGCGTCCGTGCCTAGACTCGGCGTTCAATTAGCGCACAGCCGTGCGCCTGCGCTCACTGGATGACGATATCCCTAATGATTCCCGGTACTTGGCCACAGTTCGACGAGCCACAACAGCGCCTTTGTCTTGCAGAAGTTTGGCTATCTTGCTGTCGCTAAGGGGTTTGGCGCTGTCTTCTTCTGCGATGAGACGTCGTATCTGGGCCCGGATGGCTGTCGACGAGACCTCACTACCATCGGTGCCCGCAACGTGGCTGGAGAAGAAATACTTGAATTCGAATACCCCCCTGGGGGTATGCATGTATTTGGCTGTCGTTGCACGTGAGATGGTCGATTCGTGCATTCTGAGTTCTTCGGAAACATCCTTAAGAATCATCGGTTTCATCGCCTCCTCGCCGTGCTCGAGAAAGGCTGTCTGGTGAGCCACGATGCTGCGTGCGACCCGGATCAGGGTCTCGTTGCGGATCTCGAGACTCTTGACCAGCCAGCGGGCCTCTTGCAGCTGAGTGCGCAGAGCTTCGTACTCACGCTCGCGGCTGATCAGCCGGGCATATGCGTCGTTGACCCGCAGGCGTGGCGCGATGCCCGGATTGGCCTCGACCACCCAGCCGTTCTCACCGCGCCTGGCAAAGACATCCGGCACAACGTATTCCGGCGGTCCGGATGGCACCGCTAGTCCGGGTTTCGGGTTCATCGAACGAAGCAATTCGAGGGCGAGTTCCAGATCCTCCGGCCCACAGGACAGTCGGCGTCGCAAGACCGGGTACTGCTGCCGGGCGACGAGTTCCAGGAAGGAGTCGGCGATGACAACGGCAAGATCCAGGCCGGGCGTGTCGCTATCGAGCTGGGAGAGCTGAACCTTCAGGCATTCCGACAGAGACCGGCTTCCGGAGCCTGTGGGATCGAATTGCTGGATGCGCAGCAGGACATACTGAAGAAACTCGACGTCGGCCTCGATCTCGTCATCGAGCAGGTTGACGAGGTCCTCCAGCTCAGCGGTCAGGTATCCGTCTTCGTTGATGGCGTCGATGATCGCTCTGCCGGCGGCTCTCTCTTCTTCCGAGAAGCGGTTCATCTCGAGCTGCCACAGCAGATGCTCTGTCAGGCCGATGCCAGATCGATCCGGCAGATCCTGATTGCCGCGAAAATCTTCAGGCAGCGCAGTCCCACCACTCTGCCCGAGCGTGGAGATTTCTGCATACTCGACTTCCAGCTCTTCCGCCGTCACCAGGTCGGATTCCGGCTCGCTCTCGGGCTCCGGTTGCAGATCATCCGGTTCCTCGAGCTCCAGCATGACGTTCTCTTCCAGGGCCGTCTCGATCTCGGCCTGCAGGTCGAGGACCGGCAGCTGCAGCAGCCGGATAGCCTGTTGCAGCTGAGGCGTCATGGTCAGCTGTTGCCCGATCTTGAGTTGCAGGCTGGGCTTGAGCATTGTGATTCCTGAGGGCGCCGTGGGCAGCCGAGAGTCCGGATCTAGAGCCGGAAGTCTTCTCCCAGATACACCTCTCTCACTTGCCGGTTCGCGAGAATCTCCTCGGCGTCACCGGCGGCGATTACCTCTCCACCACTCAGAATATAGGCATGGCTGCAGATGCCAAGGGTCTCACGCACATTGTGGTCTGTAATCAGGACGCCGATACCGCGTGCCTTGAGGTGTTCGATGATGCGTTGGATGTCCAGTACAGAGATAGGATCGACCCCGGCAAAAGGCTCATCGAGGAGTATGAACCGCGGCTCTGCAGCGAGCGCGCGGGCGATTTCAACGCGACGACGCTCTCCGCCGGAGAGACTCAGGCCCACGCTGTTACGTATGTGCGAGATATGGAGCTCCTCGAGAAGCTGGTCCAGCGCCTTCTCACGGTCTGTCGCGCCCAGATCCTTGCGGGTCTCCAGGACTGCAAGGATATTGTCCTCGACGCTGAGATGACGGAAGACGGAGGCTTCCTGGGGCAGATAGCCGAGTCCCAGTCGAGCCCGCCGATGCATCGACAGTGCGGTGATATCGCGATCACCGAGGGTGATCTTACCGTCGTCGCAGGGGATCAGGCCCACGATCATGTAGAAAGCGGTGGTCTTCCCCGCGCCATTGGGGCCGAGCAGGCCCACGACCTCGCCCGAAGACAGCGTCAGGTCCAGGCCGGCTACCACGCGCCGGGATCTGAAGCTCTTGGAGATGCTCTCGACCCGAAGGGTGCTCATCTCACGATGTCCGGCTGGGGCACGGCTGGCTCGCTGACCGAACCCGCGTTGGTGTCCTCGCCGTCCTTGGTGGTTTCCCCGACGCCCAGCGTCTGCGGTGTGACGGTCACCCGGACACGTTGTGCCCCATTCTCGTCCGAGGTTGCGACCAGACGTTCTTCGGCCAACTGATAGAGCAGTGTCTCGCCATTGATCTCGTTCTGTCCGTCGATAAGTTGGGCTTCCCCGGAGAGCGTGAGGGTCTGGGCCTCGAGGTCATAGTCGATAGATCGGGCGCCGCCGCTGAGGGCGCGGGTGTCTTCGGTGGCATCGCGCTCGAAGTTGGCGGGCTGTCCCGAGGCGGACGCGTGCACCATGCGATGGTTGCGAAAGCGCAGGACCGCCCTGGTCGCCCGGATACGCGAGTACTCGTCGTCGATCCGAACGTTGCCGTCGAACTGCCAGGAACTGTCCGCGAAGTCCAGGCCGTCAGCCGACGCAGTGGCCGCGGCGATCGAAAGCACGCCTTGCGTGATGTGCACATTGCGGAAAATCAGCGTATTGCTTTCGCGGTCGAACTCGGAGGAATCGGCATCGAGCGAGATAGGCTCCTGCGAGTCGGGCAGGATGCCCCGGACCTCAGGGGCCGCGAGGACGGACATGGCAAGTATTGCCGCCGCCAGATTACGGAGTGAAACGCCCATTAACCCCGGATTCTAGTCTCACAAAGCCATCCTTCAAATCGACGCTCATGCCCACAGCATTGAGAAAGTCTGTACCGCTGGTGAATCGCACCTCGCTGGCGGTACTGGCGCGCTGGGCGACAGCCTCCAGCAATACGTCGGGAGTGACGAGCACGATCGGCTGCTCTCTGTCTTGTGCATGCACCATAACCGTGACACCCCCATCGAGCCGCAAGGTTTCCCAGTCGAGCCTGACCTTGCCGCGAGGCGCGGTCACCACCCACGGAGCCCCAGTCTCTTGACTGTACTCCACCCGGACATCGAGCATCTCGATCAGTTCCGAGTCCACCACGTGCGTCATCTCGCTGGCGATCAGTCTGTAGAGCGGCTGGCCATCGGGTCCGGGGGCGACAAAACTCGCGGCACGCATATAGAAACCGGCTACATCGGCGCTGGCAGCCTCGTCGCGATCCTTCTCCACCTGAAGCGTCTGCTGCCAGCTCCAGGCGCCAAGCGCCGCGGCGCCGAGAATTGCCACCGTCAGGAATGTCCGGGCCGTCAAACGTCAGTACCTGCTGGCGGAGGGATGTGCTCAAGCAGGAAGTCGCAGAATTCCCTGACCGCCCCGCGTCCACCGTCCCGATTGCCGACCCATTGACAGATGCTGCGAACCTCAGCGTCCGCATCCGCGGGGCAGGCGGCAAGGCCGACCGCGCGCAGCACTGGGATGTCCGGCAGGTCGTCTCCCATGAAAGCGGTCTGTTCACTGCTGACGCCAAGTTGTTCTATCAGTTCTGCAAACAATGGAAGTTTGTCGTGATTGCCCTGATAGATTCGAGAGATGCCGAGTTCCGACATGCGCAGGGCGACGGCGTCCGAGGCGCGCCCCGATATCACGGCGGCCTGGACGCCCACCTGCCCGAGCGCCTTTACACCGACGCCATCGCGGACGTGGAAGACTTTCATCTCTTCCCCGTCGGCTGTATAGAAGAGGCGCCCGTCGGTGAACACGCCATCCACGTCAAAGATCACCAGGCGTATCTGCCGGGCCAGCTCATCCAGTTGTGGCATCAGACCACCCCGGCGTGCATAAGGTCATGGATGTTGAAAGCGCCGACCAGGCGATTGGCCTTGTTGGCGACCAGCAGGGCGGTGATCGAATAGTCTTCCATGAGACGGACGGCCTCCGCCGCCAGCGTGTCTTCCCTGACGGTCTTGCATTCGGTGGTCATCACCGTCCCGATGGGCGTGCTCTGGAGGTCCGTGTCGCCGTCGATGGCCCGGCGCAGATCGCCGTCGGTGAATACCCCGATGACGACGCCATCGTCATCGACGATGGCGGTCATGCCAAAACCGGTGCGCGTCATTTCAAACAGGCCTTCGATAACCGGTGTCCCCGGCCGGACGCTGGGGATGCGATCGCCCGTGCGCATCACGTCTGCCACGTGCAGCAGCAGCTTGCGGCCCAGCGATCCGCCGGGATGCGAGCGCGCGAAATCCTCCTCGGTGAATCCGCGACATTCCAATAGGGAGACCGCCAGTGCGTCACCCATGGCCAGCGTCGCGGTCGTGCTTGCCGTCGGCGCCAGGTTCAAAGGGCAGGCCTCTTTGTCTACGCCCGTATCCAGGTTGACCGCGGCGGCTTGCGCGAGCGTGGAGTCGGGTCGGCCGGTCATCGTAATCAGGGGCACGCTGAGGCGCTTGATCAGCGGCAGGATCAGCACGATTTCCGGGGTGTCTCCCGAGTTCGACACGGCCAGCACGACATCCTCCGGTGTGATCATGCCCAGATCGCCATGGCTGGCCTCCCCCGGGTGGACAAAGAATGCAGGGCTCCCGGTGCTGGCAAGGGTTGCCGCGATCTTGCCGGCGATGTGCCCGGATTTGCCCATGCCCGTGACGACGATGCGTCCGCGGCAGGAGAGACAGATCTCGCATGCCTTGACGAAATCGTCGCCCAGGGAGCGCAGTAATCCCTTGACGGCGTCCGCTTCTATATCGAGAACGTCCTTTGCACGTTCAATGACTATGTCAGGGTCGAGCTTGTTCATGGTTATTCCGGCGCTTGATCTAAAGACCGCCTATCACGTAACCCTCATACCAGAAGAAGACACTTAGCAGCGCGAGCCCCTCGAGTCTGGTGATCCTGCCCTTGCCCGTGAAATTGTAGGTCATCGCAAACAACACCAGCGTGAGGGCGATCATGACGGGCAAGTGCAGTCGAAGAATGTCTTCACCAAATCCGGTCGGTGAAATCAGTGCTGCGGGCCCTATCACCGCCAGGCAATTGAACATGTTGGAACCGATGATGTTGCCCAGCGCAATATCGTGCTCCCCTTTCAAGGCGCTGACTACCGATACCGCCAGTTCCGGCAGGCTCGTGCCGACGGCCACGATCGTCAGCCCGACAATCAGGTCGCTCACGCCCAGGTCAAGGGCGATGTGGTGGGCGCCCCAGACGAGAGTCCGGGCACCAGTCAGGAGTAGCGCCAGGCCCAGGATGAGCCAGCCAATGGCCGAGGACATCGGGATCTCGGTGGGGATTTCCGCCGCGATCTCTTCCCTGATCGGGTCGAACTGATCCGCCTGACTTCCCAGGCGCACAAGCCAGTGCATGACCATCATCAGGCCGACCAGCAACAACACGCCGTCGATGACGCCCAGATGAGAGTCCAGGAAGAGCATCACGGTCAGCAGGGTTACGGCCAACAGAGCGGGCATCTCCCGGCGCAGGATCGTCGATCTCACCAGCAATGGACGAACCGTCGCGGTCGCGCCCAGCACCAGCGCAATGTTGGCGATATTCGAGCCGATAGCGTTACCCACGGCGAGGGTGGGGTTGTTATCCAGCGCGGCGGTGATAGATACGAGTATCTCCGGGGCCGAGGTGGCGATGGCCACTACGGTCAGCCCGATCAGCAGCGTCGGGACCCCCAGGTTCCGGGCGCTGCCGGCCGCTCCCACGACAAAGCGATCCGCTCCCCAGATAAGGAGGGCGAAACCAGCAACCGTGGCAGCGGAATATAGAAGCATCGCAAGAAACCAGAAGAGTCCCGGCGTGTCTGCAAGCATAGGGCACGCAAGACGCGTAATCATACACGTTCCGGTTGCGGGACAATCATCGCCTCCTGGCCCCGCCATTCACGCCGGCAGGTGGTTCCTATAGAATCCGGCACTCCCGACCGCACTGGCCACGCCGCTACCGGGCGAGGCCGTTCAGGATGAGGCACATGCATCCCCAGGAAGTAGCCAAGCTGATCCAAGAGGGTATGGACACGATCGAGGTCGAGGTCCGCTCCGATGACGGGAGTCACTTCTCGGCGCTCGTTGTATCAGAACAATTCGCCGGCCTCCGTCCCCTGCAGAGGCATCAGCTTGTCTATGGCACGCTGGGCGAGCGGGTAGGCCGGGAGATTCACGCTCTGTCGATTCGCGCGTTGACGGCGGCAGAGCGGGATAGCGCCGCCGAATGACCCGATGGAAAGGGATTCGTGGATAGACTTCTGATATCCGGTGGCGCGCGCCTTAATGGTCACGTGCCGATCTCGGGCGCCAAGAATGCGGCACTGCCCATCCTTGCCTCTACGCTGCTCGCCGACAGCCCGATGCGAGTATCCAATGTGCCGCATCTGCGGGACGTCACGACCACCGTAGAGTTGCTCGGTCGGATGGGCGTCGAGATCACCGTCGACGAGCGCATGCAACTGGAAGTCGATCCGAGACCGATACGCGAGTTCGAAGCATCCTACGAATTGGTCAAGACCATGCGCGCGTCCATTCTGGTGCTCGGGCCGATGCTGGCAAGGTATGGACGCGCCAATGTTTCGCTGCCGGGCGGGTGCGCTATCGGGGCAAGGCCCGTTAATCTGCATGTTGCCGGCCTGCAGGCGATGGGTGCAGATATTGTTATCGAGGACGGCTACATCAAGGCGCGGGCCGATCGTCTGCACGGCGCCAGACTGGTGCTCGATACGGTGACGGTCACAGGTACAGAGAATCTCCTGATGGCTGCGACGTTGGCCCGGGGCGAGACCCTGATCGAAAACGCCGCCCGTGAGCCGGAAGTCGTGGACCTGGCAGACTGCCTGATTTCCATGGGCGCCCGGATCGAAGGCGCGGGCACGGACACCATCAGGGTCCAGGGAGTGGAGTCCCTGTCCGGAACGCGATATCGGGTCTTACCCGATCGCATCGAGACAGGCACGTTTCTCGTCGCCGGCGCGGTAACTGGCGGCAAGGTCCGGGCGACCGGCACCCGCCCTGACAATCTGGATGCCGTGCTTGCCAAGCTGGAGGAGTGCGGGGCCACGATCACTACCGGAGAGGACTGGATCGAGCTCGATATGGAGGGCCGGAGACCAGGCGCTGTCAACCTGCGTACCGCCCCCTATCCCGGATTTCCCACCGACATGCAGGCGCAATTCACGGCGCTCAACGCCGTCGCCGAGGGTGTCGGCACGATCACTGAAACCGTGTTCGAGAATCGATTCATGCATGTCCTCGAGATGCAGCGCATGGGCGCCGACATCAGGCTAGAGGGCAATACGGCCATTAGTGAAGGGGTGCAGACGTTGATGGCAGCGCCGGTGATGGCGACTGACCTGAGGGCTTCCGCGAGCCTGGTGCTCGCCGGCCTCGTAGCCGAGGGCGATACCGTGATCGAGCGGATCTATCACATCGATCGCGGCTACGAGCGGATCGAAGAGAAACTGGGTCAGCTCGGCGCCGGAATTCGTCGTATCGCAGGCTGATCAGCAGATCAGCCCGGATCGTAGGATGGGCGTTCGGCGACCGTTGCCACCGCTGTGAACCCTTCCCCGAGGCGGCTACCCTGCAGGCGCACCTCGGACCCCGGCTTCATCCGGGCGATGTGCCGCAGGGCGTCCTGCCAGACCACGACCGGCTTGTCATTGATGTAGGTGATGACATCCGCGGGCCGCAGTCCCGCCAGCTCCGCAGGGCTGCCTTGTTGAACGCTCGTCAGGATAATGCCGAAGCCATCCTCCAGCCCGAGAGAGTTCGCCTGATCCGGGGTCAGTGTCTCGGTCCCCACGCCGAGCCAGCCGCGGATGACCCTGCCATGCGCAATCAGGTCATCCATCACGCCGCGGACCAGGTTCACCGGGATGGCGAAACCGATTCCTTCCGAATCCAGCCGACGCGAGAAGAACGCCGTATTGATGCCGACCAGCTGTCCCCCCGCATTGACCAGTGCCCCACCCGAATTGCCTAGATTGATCGCGGCATCCGTCTGAATGAAATTTTCGAAGGGCGACAGTCCCAGCTGGCCTCGCCGGGTGCCACTCACTATTCCCTGGGTGACGGTCTGCCCGATACTGAAGGGATTGCCGATTGCCAGTACGACGTCCCCGACGCGCAGAGTATCGGACCGTCCGACCGGGATTCGCGGAAGCGCATCGAGCTCTATCCTGAGCAGGGCGAGATCCGTGTCCGGATCAGTGCCCACGATTTCGGCCGCGGCGACGCGACCGTCAGTCAGGTAGACATCTATGACTGTCACGCCTGCGATGACGTGTTCGTTGGTGATCACGTAACCCTCTGGCGCCATGATCACGCCGGAGCCGAGGCTTTCTACCGCCGCGAGTTCGGCGGGCTTCCCTGACTCGGCCCTGCGAATGCTGCCGACCAGGTTGACGACCGCGGGCGCGGCTGCCGACACGGCGTTGGCATACGATGTCCCCGGTATGGGCGGGGCTTGTCCGCGGCCGGGAAGAAGGCTCGGAAACAGATAGACCACGACGAACGCCGCGGCGAGCCCGACGGTCGCCGACTGAAGCATAAAGACCAGAGCGGTGCGCAGCCTGGACATGGACGAAGCGAGACCCCGATATGAATATCAGCGGCCATTATCTGTGCGCACCTGCAAAGACTCAATTTCGATACCCACGGGCCCTCCGGGTTTTGTCTTGGCAGGTAGGCACCCTGTTTGACGCCCGTGTATAATTGCCCGATTGCTATCCACTGGCCGAATCTGTCCATGAGCCATAGCCTTGGCCCTCGTGGACCCGGCCGATATCGCCTTGGAGAACACTTGCGATGAGCGAAGACGTTGATCTGAGCAGACGTCATTTTCTCGGCGTGGCGACGGCAGTCACGGGCGGCGTAGGCGCCGTCTTTGCGGCGACACCGTTCCTTGCCTCCTGGCAACCAAGCGCCCGTGCCCAGGCACTCGGTGCGCCTGTGGAAGTCGACATCGGCAAGCTCGAACCGGGGGCCCTGCTGAAAGTCGAGTGGCGCGGCAAACCCGTCTGGATTCTGCGCCGGACCGACGTAATGCTGGAGCGCGTCCGCGAGACCGACGCGGAGGTCCGCGACCCGGCCTCGGAACAGCCGCAGCAGCCGGAATACGCCAGGAACGAGTACCGGGCGATCAAGCCGGAGATCCTGATAGTCGTCGGAAGCTGCACTCATCTTGGCTGCTCGCCGATCGAGCGTTTTGATCTGGCTCCCGCTGACCTGGGCCCTGACTGGCGGGGCGGATTTTACTGCCCGTGTCACGGCTCGAAATTCGACCTCTCCGGGCGCGTCTACAAGGGCGTTCCCGCACCTCTGAACCTGCCGGTTCCGCCGCACCGGTATCTGAGTGATTCCGTCATCCTTATCGGATCCGATACGGGGGTGGCCTGATGAGTAGGTCGGAGCACGAAGTCGGCCAGATGGCCGGTCGTCGCGAAGGCGGTTTCAATCAGTGGCTGAACAAGCGTTTTCCGCTGGACAGCCTGCTTCGCGAGCACATTACGGAGTACTACGCCTCCAAGAATCTCAACTGGTGGTCCGTCTTCGGTTCTCTTGCGATGGTTGTCCTGGTGATCCAGATCGTCACCGGCATCTTCCTGACCATGAGTTACAAGCCTTCGGCGGCGGAGGCTTTCGCGTCAGTCGAGTACATCATGCGGGACGTCAACTGGGGTTGGCTGATCCGCTACATGCATTCGACCGGCGCCTCGATGTTCTTCATCGTGGTCTATCTTCACATGTTCCGTTCGCTCATCTACGGGTCCTACAAATCGCCGCGGGAGCTGATCTGGATCTTCGGCATGTTCATCTATCTGGCGCTCGCTGCGGAAGCGTTCTTCGGCTATCTGCTGCCCTGGGGGCAGATGTCCTATTGGGGTGCGCAGGTGATCGTGTCGCTTTTCGGCGCCATTCCGGTGGTGGGAGAGTCGCTGGTGGAGTGGATCCGAGGGGACTACTTCATATCCGACATCACGCTGAACCGATTCTTCGCTCTCCACGTTATCGCTCTGCCGCTGGTGCTCGTGGGACTCGTCGCGGTCCACATCATGGCGCTGCACGAGGTAGGCTCGAACAATCCGGACGGTGTCGAGATCAAGGACAAGAAGGGCCCGGACGGCGTGCCTCTGGACGGCGTAGCGTTCCATCCATATCACACCGCCAAAGACCTGGTCGCGTTCGTCGCGTTCGCCATCGTATTCAGCGCGATCATCTTTTTCGCGCCGGAGATGGGCGGTTATTTCCTTGAGCATGCCAATTTCGAAGCAGCCGATCCGCTGAAGACTCCCGAGCACATCGCGCCGGTCTGGTACTTCACCCCGTTTTACGCAATCCTCAGGGCGGTTCCGGACAAGCTCGGCGGCGTGATCCTGATGGGTTCAGCCATGATCCTGCTGTTCTTCCTGCCGTGGCTGGATCGTAGCCCGGTGAAATCCATTCGCTACCGTGGCTGGATGTTCAAGACGGCGGTCGCGTTGTTCGTCGTGAGCTTCTTCGTGCTCGGATTCCTCGGCACGCAACCGGCGACCGGAGCGTACACGATCATGGCGCGTGTTTTCACGATCATCTACTTCGCATTCTTCCTGCTCATGCCCATCTACACGAAGCTTGATAAGACCAAGCCGGTACCGGAGAGGGTCACTTACCATGATTAGGAACGTTATCGCCTGCGTTCTGCTGGGTCTTCCGACAATTGCATTCGCGGCCGGGGGCGGTGGGCACATCGAACATGTAGACGCCGACATCTCGAACGAGGCATCGGTCCAGCGGGGGGCCAAGTATTTTGTAAATTATTGCCTGGGCTGCCACTCGGCTCAGTATGTGCGGTACAACCGGTTGGCTGTTGATCTGGAGCTAACCGAAGATCAGCTCGTCGAGAACCTGATGTTCACCGGAGAACGCCCCCATGACACGATGGAGAACGCCATCCCGTCGACCGACTCGGCCAACTGGTTCGGCCGCACGCCGCCCGACCTGTCCCTGACGGCACGCGCTCGTGGCGATGACTGGGTGTACAGTTTCCTGAAGTCTTTTTACGTCGATCCGTCCAAGCCGACCGGCGTGAACAATCTCGTCCTCGAAGGTGCCAGCATGCCCCATGTCCTGTGGGAACTGCAGGGCATCCAGAAAGCCGTCTACCGGACGGACCTGGATGCGCAGGGTAGTCCTCACGAGGTTTTTGATCACTTCGAGCTGGTTCAGCCCGGTGCCATGACTCCTGAGCAGTTCGATGTCATGGCTCAGGACCTTACGACCTTCCTGACCTATATCAGCGAGCCGGCGCAATTGAAGCGGCAGTCACTGGGCATCAAGGTGATCCTTTTCCTGGTCGTGTTGTTCCTCTTCTCGTTCCTCTACAAGAAGGAACTCTGGAAGGATGTGCACTAGGCCGGCGAAGTCTTCGACTGACGCTGAGCGAATACGGAGAAATTAGATGGCATTAATTGCCAATAGGCGATCGGTAATGACTCTCTTCTCACATCCCACCTGTCCTCACAGCCACAGGGTCAGGCTTGTACTGGCGGAAAAGAGCATCAATGTCGATGTTGTGAGCGTCGATGGTCCGACTCTTCCCGAGGATCTCCTCGATCTCAACCCGTACAACAGCGTGCCGACCCTCGTGGATCGGGATCTTGTCCTGTACGACTCGAGGGTCATCATCGAGTATCTGGACGAGCGCTTTCCGCACCCGCCGCTGATGCCGGTCGATCCCGTCACCCGGGCGCAGTTCCGTCTGGCGCTCTATCGAATCGAGCGGGACTGGTACGGTCTGGCCAATGAGATAGAGGAGGCGAGGGACCGCAAGACGGGTAACAAGGCCCGCAAGATCCTAAAGGAGAGCATCCTGGCGAGCGCAGAGGTATTCCGGGCCAAGCCCTATTTCCTGAGCGATGAATTCTCTCTGGTCGATTGCACCATCGCGCCGATCCTGTGGAGATTGCCGACTTACGAGATCGAGCTACCGGCTGCCCAGGCCCAGCCTATAGAAGACTACATCGAAGCCATCCTGGCGCGCCCGTCGTTCCAGAGCAGCCTTAGCGAACTGGAAGAGGAGATGCGGGCGTGACCGGCCCGTCGATCCATTGTCGACACCGCTGAAGCCGAGGAGACCCTATCTGCTACGTGCCATGCATGAGTGGATAGTCGATAACGGCCACACGCCACATGTCGTGGTCGATGCCGACGCGGAGGGCGTGCAGGTTCCCACGGAGCACGTCAAGGACGGCAAGATCGTTCTCAATTTGAGTTACGACGCTACGATAGATCTGTCGATCGGGAACGAGAGTCTGGATTTCGGAGCACGGTTTTCCGGTGCGCCGCGACAGATCAGTGTCCCGATCGAAGCGATCATGGGCATCTACGCCAAGGAAACCGGTCAGGGCATGATATTTGGTTCCGAGGCAAGCGAACCGGATCCCGAGCCGGGTGGAGACGACAAGCGACCCCGCCTGCGGGTGGTCAAATAGAGCCGTCGCCTTGCGGGAACAGCTTGCCTGGATTCAGAATCCCGGCCGGATCAAATTGTTCTTTCACTTTCTGCATGAGGGCCAGCGTCCCAGGCTCGATTTCCAGACCAACATAGGCGCGTTTCTCGAATCCGACCCCGTGCTCGCCCGAGAGCGTGCCGCCGAGACGCAGGACGACGTCGAATACGTCGGCGAGGCATGCGCTCATCCGCTCTTGCTCTCCGGGATCATCCGGATCGCCCAGCAGGTTGACGTGGATGTTGCCGTTTCCTGCATGGCCGAAGTTTACGATCCGGACATCGTGACGGGCGCCGAGTCGCTTCAGCTTGTCGATGAATTCCGCCATCCGCGAAACAGGTACCACGACGTCTTCATTGATTTTCTTCGGGGCGATTGTCCTCAAGGCCGGTGACAAGGCCTTGCGGGCGGCCCAGAGCGAGGCGCTTTCGACAGCGTCCCGCGCCTGCCGGAATTCGACCATCCCACCATTGGAGGCGGCCGTCCGGATGGCCTCCACGCCTTCCGCAACCGTCGCCTCCAGTCCATCGAATTCGATGATCAGCATCGCGCCGACGTCATCTGCCAGGTCGCACTGCTCCATGCCCCGGATCAGACTGATCGATGCCTCGTCCATGAATTCCAGGGCCCGGGGTGTCGACGGCTGCGCCATGATGGCGGAAACTGCTGCCGCTGCATCGCTCATCTCCCGGTAGGTGACCCGCATGGTAGCCAGACAGGGCGGCAGGGGCGTCAACAGGAGCGTCGCTTCCGTGATGATGGCCAGCGTTCCCTCCGATCCGATCAACAACCGCGTGAAGTCGTAACCGACGACGCCCTTGGTGGTATAGCAGCCGGTGCGTAGTGACGTTCCATCGCCGGCGACCGCACGCAGGCCCAGTGTGTTCTCCCGCGGCGTGCCGTATTTGACCGCCCTGGGTCCGGCCGAATTGCAGCCCAGATTGCCGCCTATCGAGCAGTAATCCGAGGAGGTGGGGTCGGGTGGCCAGAAGAAGCCGAGTTCTCCCGCTGCCCGTTGCAGGTCGCCGTTGCACACGCCCGGCTGCACGACCGCGACCCGGTTGCGTTCGTCGATGGCGTGAATCCGGTCCAGCCTCTCGGTAGACAACGCGATGCCGCCTGCGGCAGGCACGGCGGCTCCGGCTGTGCCTGTGCCCCGTCCCCTGACAGTCAGCGGGACGGAGTGACGATTGCAGGCCTGCACGATCGTGACGACTGCATCATGTTCGCCGGGCATGGCGACCGCGGCGGGTAGCTGCTGCCGGCGACTGTTGTCGTAACCGTAGGTCCAGCAATCTGCCGGATCGGTCAGTACGGCGTCGGGCCCCAGCCGATCGATCAATTCGTCGACCAGGGCATCTGTTGTTTGAGGGCTTCCGGACATTGGTGGATCGGCTGAGCCGGTCGTGGTCATGTCGCAGGACCGAGCAACGTCCTGTCTATCAGGTCACAAAGGCAATGAATGATGAGCAGATGGGTTTCCTGCACGCGCGCTGTGTTGTCGGAGGGTACCCGCAGCTCTACGTCATTTCCGTCCAGCAACCCCGCCAGCGCTCCACCATCGCGTCCCGACAAGGCGACCACTCGCATGCCTCTCTCATGAGCAGTCTCGATCGCCAGATTGACGTTGGCCGATTGACCGGATGTGGATATCGCGACCAGCAGATCACCAGGTTGTCCCAGTGCCCGAATCTGCTTGGAAAAGACCTCTGCGTAACTGTAGTCGTTCGCGATCGCCGTGAGCGTTGAGCTGTTACTCGTCAGGGCGATCGCCGGCAGTCCCGGACGTTCCATCTCGAAGCGGTTCAGCATCTCGGCGGCAAAGTGCTGCGCATCGCCCGCCGAGCCGCCGTTGCCACACGCAAGCAGCTTGCCATTTTCAAGTAGCACACCCGTGATCAGAGCCGCCGCCCGCACGATGTGCGCTGCGAGCAGATCGGCGGCCTCCCGCTTTACGGATATGCTGGCGGCGAAATGTTCTCTGACACGGTCCTCAGGATTCATCGTGCTCCCCGAAAGGTTGCGGATCCAATGGACAGTTGGCGTGCCACCCGAGTGTAGGTCGTGCTGGCTATGCCCGGAAAGCGTCTCTGATCCATTCCATCGAATTGTCGCCGTCAGCCGCGCAAATTGCCACCAGATCGAAACGCACAGCACTATCGTCCAATTCGGGCCGGGAGGCGAGGAACTTCCTTGTTGCCATTACGATTCTCCGGACTTTTCTCTGGTCTACGGATTCCATCGGGCTGCAAATCGAGCCGGCACGGCGCAATCTCACCTCGACGACAACGATCACCCCATGATCTTCCATGACGAGATCGAGTTCGCCCATTCGGCAGGTGTAGTTACGGGCGACAAGCGCCAGGCCTCTGGCAGTGAGAAAGGCTTCGGCTAGTCGTTCGCCCGCACGACCGCGGCTGCGGCTCAAGAACCATCCCGGGGATCAGGGACTCTGCGTATCTGACCATTCACGACCCGGGCCCATTCCAGCTCGCGGGATACTCTGCCGTTCTCGACAAGTTCGAGATTCCCCGTCAGGCCTGCGATGCCTGATACTGCGTCCCTGCGCAGGCTGCTCAACAAGGGTACGAGCGTATAGGCATCGTATCCGAGGGCGTAAAGCCGCGAACGGCGACCGACGCTCGCGGGCCATATCGCCGCCATGCGATCACGCAATGCCCGGATGCTCTCTTCGTCACTCAAGACCCACGGAATGTCCCCGAATGCCGTGTCGTCAAGGTCGCGACTCGGCGTCTCTCCCGGCAGATAGATAGAAGAGGTGGCGTAAACCGGAAGATCGTAGGCGTAGTGAAAGCGGAGCTGAGGCCGGAGCTGTCTGCCGTCCCGCGGCATGGCTGCGAGGAAGACAAACTCCGCGTCCTGTCTTCTGCGCGGCTCGAACTCCAGCTGAACGCCGAGCACCCCTTCCAGTCGTCGGTGGCGTTCGCGACTATCGTCGACGTACAACAGCCTGGTTATCTCATCCGAGTAGTCGGGCAGCCCCGGCGTGAAAGTCCGCAGGTCCAGCAGTCTTCCGCCGCCGGCTTGCAGGGTCTCGGCGAAACTTGCCGCAATCCGCATGCCCCAGTCGTTCGCCGGTACCAGGGCTATCCCGCGCGCCAGACCCTCCGTCAGAACACGTTGCGCGGCCTGCGCGGCTTCGTCCTCCGGCGCCAGCGACAGCCTGTAAACAAATTCAGGCAGGCTTGCGGGGTCGAACGGGTCGTTCAGCGCAAGCGTGGGCACGCCGCCGGAGACGCCCGGCAATTGCCCGACTTCTGGTTTTGATAGCGGGCCGACGATGAAGTCGGCGCCCTGGGTGGCCGCCCGCTCCCATGCGCCTGCCGCTCCTGTCGTGGCCGAATCAATCACCAGTATCGTCGGTCGCGGGCCGGTGTCCTTGCGGCCGAAGTGAGCCGCTATGAAGCCATCCCGTACCGCCTCTGAAGATGCGGCGAGCTGACCGCTCAATGGCAGGATCAGCGCAATAGTCTTCGGATACGCGGTGAATTGCTGGAATCCGGCCAGCACGGAATCCAGAACCGATTCCGACGCGGGGTGGGCAGGATTGCGGGCTCTCCATGCGTTCAGTGACACTTGCATGCGCCCCGGGTCGCCCCCGGCCGACTGCAGCAGACGGCCGAGTTGAAGCCAGCCGGTGACCGTGGGATCCGCGTCTTGCGGGGTCGTGAAGTCCACGCCGGTAGCCGAGTTTTGCTGCAGCTTGTTCCAGATCAGCCGACGGTTATCGGCGACTGCCCTCGAATCGGCCAGAAATCTCTCCCGGTCTACCAAAGCCTGTACCGCCGGACCACCCAGCCCGGCGGCGAAGAATGCCCGGGCCCGCAATTCGAGCGCCTGCGACCGGGTCGCGTTGTCCAGATCAGGAGGCAGGCGGTCCAGGGCCTCGACGGCCTTGTCCGGACTGCCGGTCGCCGTCGCCAGGTCGGCATAGAGCAGAGCGTAGGCGACACCCTCGTTGCCAGTGGGTAGGGGATCCAAGGCTTCCAGTTCGCGCCGTGCATCGCTCAAGCGGCCTGCCGACTGCAGATTCCGGGCCACGGCCAGCCTTGCGCGGTCGCGGGTCGCTCCGGCAGTAGCGGAGGCGATCGAGCGCCACTCTTCCGAGGCAGCCAGGTAGTCGCCCGAATTCTCCAGACTCTCCGCCCGCGCGCGTTGCGCGGTCACATCCGGGGCGGCTGGGCGAGTTGGTCCGCAAGCAACGAGGAGGGTTGCTGTGAAAGTCGCTGCCAGAAGTGCGGTGGCCCTGATAAGGCGGGTTTGCATCTTTTGTCGTCTACGTTGCACGATGAGTTGATCGAACATTCTGCCGCTTCGGCGACGGTGACTATAGTGCCAGAAACCAGTGGAATTCTTTACATAGTTGCCACGCCCATAGGCAATCTCGACGACATCAGCGCGCGTGCCGTCAAGGTGCTGTCTGAGGTCGACACCGTACTCTGTGAAGACACGCGCCATAGCGGTCGTCTTCTCGCGGCCCTGGGTATCCGTTCGCGCACCCTGTCCATGCACGAGCACAACGAGGAGGCTCGTGCAGGAGAAGTCATCGACGGTCTCAGGGCCGGTCGGGACTACGCGCTGATCTCTGACGCCGGGACGCCCCTCATCAGCGACCCCGGCTATCGTCTCGTCAATTCGGCTGCCGCAGCAGGTCTCCGGGTCAGCCCGGTCCCCGGCGCTTGCGCCGCTGTCGCCGCCCTGTCGGTCTCGGGCTTGCCTACCGATCGTTTCTGTTTCCTCGGGTTCCTTCCTGCCAGGAAAGCCGCGCGCCGAAAACGGCTTGAAGATCTGACCACCGAGACCGGGACGCTCGTGTTCTATGAATCCGGCCGACGACTGGAGAGCATGCTGCTGGATTGCGCCGAAGTCCTGGGAGATTCCCGCTCTGCCTCCGTGGCGCGGGAGATGACCAAAGTGTTCGAGACGGTCTATCGGGACACGCTGGCAAATCTTGTCAGTATCATCGGCGACGACCCGGACGCCACGCGCGGTGAATGCGTAGTAATCGTCGAGGGGAACCTCGGTGAGGTCGACTCGGGACCGCAGGTCGAAAGAGCGCTCAGGGTGCTGCTCGACGAACTGCCCGCCAGCGCCGCTGCGCGTACGGTGGCCCGACTGTATCCCGTCGAGCGGCGGGCCGCCTACGCGATGGCCCTTAAGCTGTCGCGCGACTGATGACGGGGCGTGACTTATAATGACAGTGCGGGAGCCGGCCAGACAGCCGCTGTGGTCCTAGATGGCCGCAGAGGAAAGTCCGGGCTCCATAGGGCAGGGTGCCAGGTAACGCCTGGGGGGCATGAGCCCACGGAAAGTGCCACAGAAAACATACCGCCAAAGCGCCAGCGGCGCCGGTAAGGGTGAAAAGGTGCGGTAAGAGCGCACCGCGCGAGTGGCAACACTTCGCGGCAAGGTAAACCCCACTCGGAGCAAGACCAAATAGGGGGGCAAGCCGTCCTTAGGGACGGCGGCGCGCGGCCCGCGCGTGTCCTCGGGTAGGTCGCTCGAGGTGTGTGGCGACGCACATCCCAGATGAATGGCTGTCCACGACAGAACCCGGCTTATCGGCCGACTCCCGCCCTTTCACCTCTTCGGATTCGGTCCTGCCGGGTCCAAATAATTTTTTTACTTGAAGCGTTTTCGAAGAAAGCGCTCTTAACCGCATGATTTAAGTGGTGTAAGATCACGCTCTGCCGCCTGCAGAATCGCGCCTAAGTGCCTGTGCAGTATAAAAAAATTGGCATTCAGGCGTTGACATGCCACGAATTCACTCCCTATAGTGTCGAGAAGTGGGAAAAAGTGGGAAAAGATGGGATTCCCACCGGGTCAGAGACACAGGCATGTTCCGCGGCGCAAACAAAGTCACCCTCGATGCGAAGGGCCGAATGGCCATACCGACGCGATATCGCGAGCGGATTGCTGATTTGTGCGAAGGGCGGCTCGTTGTCACGGTCGATCGGGACTATTGCCTGCTGCTCTATCCGCTGCCCGAATGGGAGGACATCGAGCACAAGCTCGTGCGGCTTCCGACGCTGAATCGCCAGGCCCGTCGCCTGCAGCGATTGATGATCGGTTATGCCAGCGAGGTCGAGCTGGATGGTCACGGACGGATTCTGTTACCGAAGGAGCTCAGAGAGTTCGGCGGGCTGACGCGTCAGGCGATCCTGATCGGCCAGGGAAACCGATTCGAGCTTTGGGACGAGATCCGCTGGAACGAGCGACGTGACGAATGGCTCTCCGAGGAGGCCACCGAGGCGGACGGGCTTCCGGACGAACTCGAATCACTTTCCTTTTAGAGATGCCGGTGTCGGGCGACCACTCACCGGTGCTCCTGAAGGAGGCGCTGGAGGCGCTGGCCGTCCGTCAGGACGGTTCGTACCTCGACGGCACCTACGGCCGGGGTGGGCACACGGATGCCATCCTCGAGCGCTTGGGGCCGCAGGGGAGGTTGCTGGCGATCGACCGCGATCCCGAGGCAGTGGCGGTGGCTCGGGAGCGGCTGGAATCGGATCAGCGAGTCTGCATAGAACAGGGGAACTTTGCAGAGATGGGGGCGATTTCCGCAGCAGCGGGTTTCACGGACGGTTTCGACGGCATCCTGCTCGATCTGGGTGTCTCGTCGCCACAGCTCGACCAGGCATCACGCGGCTTCAGCTTTTCGGCTGACGGCCCGCTGGACATGCGTATGGACACGTCCCAGGCATTGACCGCGCAGGACTGGCTGAGCGCCGCCGCCGAGCGTGAGATGGTGGAGGTGTTCCGTCGCTACGGCGAGGAGCGGTACGCGCGCCGGATCGCGACAGCCCTGGTGCGGGCGCGTAATGAGTGCCCGATAGAGACGACCGGTCAACTCGCCGAGATCGTCGCCGCTGCCGTGCCCGGCCGTGAGCCTGGCAAGCATCCGGCGACACGGGTCTTCCAGGCGATCCGGATCCGAATCAACGATGAGCTGCAGTCCCTCGCGGACGGTCTGGAGGCCGCCCATGGATTGCTTCGCGTCGGCGGTCGTCTGTGCGTCATCAGTTTTCACTCACTCGAAGATCGCGTCGTCAAGCGCTTCATCCGTGACCGGGCGCGGGAAGCCGAAGCGTGGAGAGGCCTGCCGCTCGACAGCGTGCCCGACCATGCGCGTCCCACATTCTCCATAGCAAGCAAGGCGATCAAACCGGGGTCCGAAGAGGTCCGCCTCAATCCCAGATCACGCAGCGCGGTGCTGCGGGTCGCAGAGAGGATCCATTAGGTGGCTGGAAGTACCCGCCTGACGGCCCTGGCAACTGGCTTGCTGGCGTTCGCGGCGGTGTGTTCCGCCATCGGAGTGGTCTACGCCAGGCATGAGTCGCGCAAGCTATTCATCGGGCTGCAGGGACTGGCCGCCGAACGCGACGGGCTCAACATCGATTGGGGAAGATTGCAGATCGAACACAGCACATGGGCATCGCCAAGCCGGATCGAGCAACTCGCTCGAGACCGCCTGAAGATGCGTGAGCCTGATCCTGCCGCGATGGTCATCGTCGAGCCATGACCGGGAAACGGGCAATCAAGGAATTCGACCGGCGATTCGTCAGGCGCCTGGTTACCGTCGCGGTGCTGTTCGGTCTCGGTGGTGTGGCAGTTCTGGCTCGCGCGGTTCAGCTGCAGCTTCTGGACCAGGAGTTCCTCGCGCGCCAGGGCGATGCGCGACATCTGCGGGTGGCGAGCATCGCAGCACACCGCGGGATGATCACGGATCGCCACGGTGAGCCTCTCGCCGTCAGTACCCCGGTCGACAGCCTCTGGGCGAACCCGGCGGAGCTGGTGGCCGCCACGGATCGGCTGCCCGAGCTGGCAGACGCACTCGGCTGGACCCGGGACCGGCTCGTGCAGCTGGTGACGCGCAACTCCGGGCGTGAGTTCGTCTATCTGATCCGCCACATGCCGCCACACAGGGCCGCTGAGATTCTGTCCCTGGACGTCCCGGGCGTCTATTCGCGCCGGGAATACCGGCGCTACTATCCGGTCGGTGAAGTAGCCGGCCATGTGGTTGGCTTCACCGATCTGGACGACCGCGGGCTGGAGGGCCTGGAACTCGCCTATGACCCCTGGCTGACGGGCAAATCCGGCGCCAAACGGGTCATGCGAGATCGGCTCGGGCAGACGATCGCAGACGTCGAGAACATCAGCGCCCCGCGGCCGGGGCGGGATCTGCGTATCAGCCTCGATCTTCGTCTCCAGTACCTTGCCTACCGGGCCCTGAAGCGGGGCGTCGGTCAGCACCGCGCCCGCGCCGGTTCGGTCGTCATCATCGATGTAGATTCCGGTGAGGTCCTGGCCATGGCCAACCAGCCCGGATTCAACCCCAATGACCGGCGGCGTTTCGAAGTCTCGCAGTTCCGCAATCAGGCGGCCACTGACATCTTCGAGCCGGGTTCGATATTCAAACCATTCATTGTCGCCGCGGCTCTGGAGAGCGGACGCTACCGGCCGGACAGTGTCCTGGATACATCGCCCGGCTACCTGATCGTCGGTGCCAAGACCATCGAGGACAAGCACAACCTGGGTCGCATCCCGATCACCACGGTGCTCACTAAGTCGAGTAACGTGGGCGCCTCCCGGATCGCCCTGTCGCTGGAACCGGAGCAGCTCTGGTCGGTGCTGGATCGATTCGGCATCGGTCAGCTGACTTCCAGCGGCTTCCCCGGAGAGTCGGCAGGACTCCTGACCCACGCGGATCACTGGCGCGAGATCGGCCAGGCGACACTCGCGTACGGATACGGCCTGTCTGTAACGACACTGCAGCTCGCTCAGGCCTTCGCTGTGCTGGGCGCCGATGGCGTCGCCCGCCCGGTCTCCCTTGTCGCGGTCGAGGAAGGCGCAGAAGAAAGCGAGCGTGTCATCAGCCCGGATACGGCCAGGGCCGTCGTCGAAATGATGGAGACGGTGGTTTCGCCGGAGGGCACCGCGAGGAAGGCGGCGGTGCCCGGCTACCGCATTGCCGGCAAGACCGGTACCGCCTGGAAAGCGACGGCCGGCGGCTATTCCGAGTCCCTTTACACGTCTGTCTTCGGCGGGCTGGCGCCCGCTTCCCGTCCAAGACTCGCGGTCGTTGTCGTGGTGCACGAGCCTTCGGCCGGACACTACTATGGCGGCGAGGTTGCGGCTCCTGTCTTCTCCGAGATCGTCTCCGGAGCGCTGCGCGTCCTCGGCATTCCTCCGGATCAGACGCACGGACCCGACCCGGAGCACCCTGCGATCCAGGCGATGAGACAGCCATGATGGCCGCGACCACCCAGTCTCAGCGACCCACCATCGGCGATCTGTTCGGGCACGACGCGCCCGAGCGCGCCCGCCACATGGAGATCGCAGACATCACTATCGACAGCCGTGAGGTCAGCAGCGGCTCGCTTTTCCTGGCCGTCGCAGGCGCTGAGCGTCACGGCCTCGAATTCCTGCAGGAGGCCGTAGCGGCGGGAGCGGTGGCGGTCGCGTGGGAGCCGGCTGACGGGTTTACCGCACCATTGATTGCGCCACCCGCCGTGTGCTTCCCCGTCCCGGGCCTGGGTCGCAGATTGGGAGACATCGCTGACCGATTCTTCGGTCAGCCGTCACGGCAGATGGACGTCGTCGGCATCACCGGCACCAACGGCAAGACGACCTGCGCGTATCTTCTGGCGTCTTCGCTCTGCCGCCTCGGCCGGCCGGCCGGTTACCTGGGCACGCTGGGCAGCGGGTTTCCGGAGTCGCTGACGCCCGCCCGACTGACGACGGCTGATGCGATCGAGACTCATCGCAGGTTGTCGATGCTGGCCGACAGCGGCGCTACTGGCGCCGCTGTCGAGATCTCGTCCCACGCGCTCGTCCAGCACCGGGCAGACGGCGTGCGATTTCGGATCGCCGCATTCACGAACCTGAGTCGTGAACACCTCGACTACCACCCCAGCATGGAAGCCTACGGCAATGCCAAGCGTTCCCTGTTTGAGGTCTCCGGCCTGGAGTGGGCGATCGCGAACACCGACGATCCGTTCGGCGTCGCGATGCTGCGGGCTGCTGATCGCGACACGAAGACCGTAGCGGTGGGCGCGGCGGCCGCGCCGTCTGCTGATCGAAATCTCGTCATTGACGAGATTGAGTTCACGCCGCAAGGCATCCTTCTCCATCTCGACGGAGATTGGGGCCAGGTCACCCTGAAGTCGCCGCTTCTGGGTGAGTTCAACGCCGAAAATCTGGCCCTGACGCTGGCGATGCTGCTCACCCTGGCAGCCGAGCCGGATGAAGCGCGCAAAGCCCTGTCTGCCGCGCACGCGCCTCCTGGCCGGATGGAGATGTTCCGCAGTTCGGACCGGGCCCCGACTATCGTCGTCGATTTCGCCCATACTCCGGATGCGCTTGCCAAGTCGATCGCCGCGCTCCGTTCCCATCGTAAGGGTCGCGTCATTACCGTGTTCGGCTGCGGCGGCGACCGCGACCGGGGCAAGCGGCCGGAGATGGGAGCTATCGCCGAACAGGCTTCTGATCTCGTCATTCTCACCGACGACAATCCGCGGACCGAAGACGGCGACGGGATTATCCGGGACATCGTTGCGGGCATGAGCCGACGCCCGCATGTACTGCGAGACCGGCGCTCCGCCATCCTGGCCGCCTACGAACAGGCCAGCCCCCGGGACGTCGTGCTCGTCGCCGGCAAGGGACACGAGGACTACCAGGTCGTGGGCGGGCAGCGCCGCCCGTTCAGCGACCGCGATGTCGCTACGGAACTCGTCGGAGCGCAGCCATGATCAGCGGCTCACTACGGGAAGCTGCCGTCATTCTGCGCGGCGAACTGGCCGGCGAAGACCGGTCCTATCTCGGTGTCTGCACCGATACACGCCAGGTCGAGGCGGGCCAGCTGTTCGTCGCACTCAAGGGGCCCAGATTCGACGGCCACGAGTATGTCTCGGTCGCGGCCGAGCAGGGGGCGGCGGGGGCGGTCGTGTCCGCGCAGGAGTTCGATGGACTGCCCTGTATCCGTGTGCCGGACACGCTGCGGGCACTCGGGGAGCTTGCCAGGGACTGGCGCAGTCGATTCGAACTGGACGTCGTCGGAGTGACAGGAAGCGCCGGTAAGACGACCGTGAAGGAGATGATTGCCGCGATCCTGGGCACGCGCGGTCCGGCGCTGGTGACGCGCGGAAATCTGAACAACGAGATTGGCGTCCCGTTGACGATCTTCGGTCTCTCCGGACGCTATCGTGCGGCAGTTGTCGAGATGGGGGCCAACCACGCCGACGAGATCCGTCGTCTGGCGATCATCGCCCAGCCGACCATAGGTGTTGTGACCCTGGCCGGCGCCGCTCATCTGGAGGGATTCGGATCGATCGAGGCCGTGGCGCGCGCCAAGGGTGAACTCTTCGAGTCTCTGCCGGAGGACGGCGTCGCCGTCATCAACGTGGACGACTGTTACGCCGGGCTGTGGCGACGCCTCGCGGGTGGACGCAAGGTCCTGACTTTCGGTTTCGGTCCCGGCGCAGACTTCACCGCCAGGAACATCACTGAGCGGGTGGACGATGACCCGCAGATTCACTTCACGCTGATGAGCCCTGATGGTGAGGTGCCGATCAATCTCACGCTGGCGGGGCGACACAACGTGACTAACGCCCTGGCGGCGGCAGCCGCCGCGATCGCGGCCGGTGCATCGTTGGATGACGTCCGCAAGGGCCTGCGGTGCATGTCTGCGGTCGACGGTCGCATGGCGCTGCTGCGTGGTGCCGCCAACTGCAGGGTGATCGACGATACCTACAATGCCAACCCGGGGTCGATGCGCGCTGCACTGGACTTTCTCACCGGTCTCGAGGGGCTGCCATGGGCGATTCTCGGCGACATGGGCGAACTCGGCGAGCAGTCACATGAACTGCATGCGGAAGTCGGTGACTACGCCCGTTCCGTTGGCGTTGAGAAGCTGTTCGTGGTCGGACGTCTCGGCCGGGTGCTGGCCGACCACTTTGGCACGGGCGCGGAGAGTTTCAGCGACATCGCGAGCCTGATTGATGCCGTAAGGCCGCGGCTTTCCGACGACGTGAACGTGTTGGTCAAGGGGTCCCGCTCTATGGGCATGGAGCGGGTCGTGGCAGGTCTGACGGCGCCTGCCGAGGACCCCAGAGCAGCGGAAGGGGGGCGATAGGCGATGTTGCTCTACCTGACTGAGTTCCTGACACGCTTCGAGTCCGGATTCAATGTCTTCAGCTATCTGACGATGCGCGCCATCCTCGGGGCGCTGACGGCGCTGCTGATCTCTCTGCTGGTCGGGCCGTGGATGATCCGGCGTCTGAGCTTCCACCAGATTGGCCAGACGGTCCGTGACTTCGGCCCGGAGTCCCATCTGCCAAAGGCGGGGACGCCGACCATGGGCGGCACCTTGATCCTTGTCGCCATCCTGATCAGTACATTGCTCTGGGCTCAGCCGGGCAATCGATTCGTGTGGATCGTGATGCTGGTGACGCTGGCGTTCGGCCTGATCGGGTTCGTCGACGACTATCGCAAGCTGGTCCTTCAGGACAGCCGTGGACTCCCGGCCCGATGGAAGTATTTCTGGCAGTCGGCGGTCGGTCTGGTTGCCGCCGTCATCCTGTATTCAGGCGCCGGGGATCATCCTGTCGAGACCTCCCTGCTGGTGCCTTTCTTCAAAGACGTCATGATCCCTCTGGGCGGTTTCTATGTCGTCCTGGCCTACTTCGTGATCGTCGGCTCCAGCAACGCCGTCAATCTGACGGACGGGCTCGACGGCCTGGCTATCATGCCTACTGTGCTGGTGGGTGGGGCGCTCGGGATCTTCGCCTACGCCACGGGCAACGTGAATTTCGCGGACTACCTGAGCATCCCCTATATCGCCGGTACCGGGGAGATCCTCGTGTTCTGCGCTGCCATGGTCGGCGCCGGCCTGGGATTCCTCTGGTTCAACACATATCCGGCCCAGGTGTTCATGGGCGACGTCGGCGCGCTGGCTCTTGGCGCAGCCCTGGGGACTGTCGCCGTCATCGTCCGCCAGGAAATCGTGTTCTTCATGATGGCCGGCGTCTTCGTCATCGAGACCGTCTCCGTGATTCTCCAGGTGGCTTCATTCCGGTTGACCGGGAAACGGATCTTCAGAATGGCGCCGCTGCATCACCACTTCGAGCTGAAAGGATGGGCAGAGCCGAAAGTCATCGTGCGCTTCTGGATCATCACCGTGATCCTTGTCCTGTTCGGCCTTGCCACCTTGAAGATTCGATGATCGCAGAGCCGACAGTGAAGAATTCGCCAACCACAAGCGAAAACACCGATCGATTCGATGCGGCCGGTCTGTCCGTTGTGCTTGGTCTGGGTGTGACCGGTCTGTCATGCGCCCGCTATCTGACGGCGCGGGGCCACAAAGTGCTGATCGTGGATAGCCGTGAGCGACCACCCGGGCTCGACGCATTGCGACTGGGGTGCCCCGGTGTGGAGGTGTGGGTTGGAACGCTGGACGTCCGGCTCCCGCCGGCGACCGTTCAGCTGGTGGTCTCGCCCGGATTGTCGACCGACATTACCGTCATCGCCGAGGCGCGCCGCCAGGGCATTGATGTGATCGGCGACATCGAATTGTTCGCCCGCGTGGCGGACCGCCCTGTTGCGGCCATCACCGGATCGAACGGCAAGAGCACGGTGACGACGATGGTGGCGGATATGGCCTTGCGGGCGGGGCGCCAGATGCCCGCCGGTGGCAATCTCGGCACCCCGGCGCTCGATCTGCTGCAGATGCCGGCGGAGGCCTATCTGCTCGAACTGTCCAGCTTCCAGCTGGAACTGACCGAGAGCCTGTCTCCCGCGGTGGCCGCGGTGCTCAATGTGTCCGTCGACCACATCGACCGCCATGGAACGCTGGCTGACTATGCGGCGGCCAAGGCCAAGATATTCCATAAGGCCGGACTGCGTGTCGCGAACCGCGAAGATCCGCAGGTGATGGACATGGTGGCCGGCTGCGACAACGTCGTGACTTTCGGCCGGGACCCGGGTTCCGGGAACGACTATGGCGTCATCGAGCGTGACGGCTGCCAGTGGCTGGCAAGGGGAGATGATCCCTTCTTGCCGGTCGGCGAACTCGGCGTGCCCGGCGCCCACAACGTGCTCAATGCGCTTGCCGCCCTGGCCATCGGCGATGGCCTTGGGCTTCCAGCGGATCAGATGCGGGCCGCATTGCGAGCATTTCGCGGGTTGCCCCATCGCACTCAGGTTATCTCCAAGGCGGGCGGCGTGAGCTGGATCAACGACTCGAAAGCCACCAACGTCGGTGCGGCGATCGCGGCCGTCCGCGGTCTCGGAGATCGTCTCGTCCTGATCGCCGGGGGAGACGGCAAGGGCGCCGATTTCGCGCCACTGGCGACGGCGCTCCGCGCTCGGGTCCGGGGCGTCGTGCTGCTCGGCAAGGACGCCCCGAAGCTGGCCGAGGTGCTTGAAGGCGTCGCACCGGTCCAGGTCGTGGCTTCGATGGCGGACGCCGTCGAAGCGGCCGGCAGGATCGCCAAGCCGGGTGACACGGTGCTGTTGTCGCCGGCCTGCTCGAGCCTGGACATGTTCGAAAACTTCGCCGCCCGGGGCGAGGCGTTCCGGCGAGCAGTACAGGAGCTCGACGCATGAGCGGCGTCCGCGCGCAACGCTGGCCGGTGGCAGGTCCCCTGCAGGATCTGGACCGGTTGTTGTTGTTGTGCGCCGTGAGCCTGGTGGCGCTCGGCCTGGTCATGGTTGCGTCTGCATCCATGACGTCGGCGGACCGCGACATGGGCGAGCCGCTTTACTATCTGCTGCGCCAGTCACTCTATCTCGGCATCGGCCTGACCGCCGGTCTGATCTGCCTGTCGATCCCGCTGGATGTCTGGGAGCGGTCGAGTTTCCTGCTGCTGATCTTTGCCTATCTCCTTCTGATATCCGTGTTGATCCCGGGAGTCGGGAGAGAGGTTAACGGCAGTACTCGCTGGCTACCCATCGGCCCGGTAAACCTGCAGGTCTCCGAGCCGGCGCGGCTGCTGATCCTGATGTTCGTCGCCGGTTACGTGTCGCGGCGCGCGAATGAGTTGTCGTCCTCTGCCGCAGGGTTCTTCAAGCCGATGGGTCTTGTCCTGGCTGCCTGCGCGTTGTTGCTTCTGGAGCCCGATTTCGGGGCTGCGACGGTCCTCATGGCAACGGCAATGGCTGTCCTGTTCGCCGGCGGCGTGCGGCTGCGTTACTTCTTCGCGGTCCTGGCCCCGATCATCGCAGGATTCGCGCTATTGGCGATCACCTCCCCATACCGACTTCGCCGCCTTACGGGTTTCCTCGATCCATGGGCCGACCCGTACGACTCCGGCTTTCAGCTCACGCAGTCACTGATCGCTATCGGCCGCGGTGAGTGGACCGGGGTGGGGCTGGGCGGCAGTGTGCAGAAACTCTTCTATCTCCCGGAAGCCCACACCGACTTCGTATTCGCTGTTTTCGCCGAAGAGTTCGGCCTGCTGGGTGTGATCCTCCTGGTCAGTCTCTATGGTCTGCTGCTCGTCCGGACGCTTGGGGTCGCGGTCCGCTGCGCGCGTGCCGGGCAACTTTTCTCCGCCTGCCTGACATTCGGCCTCGGCGCCTGGCTGGGGGCGCAGGCGCTGGTCAACATCGGGGTCAACATGGGGCTGCTGCCGACCAAGGGACTGACGCTGCCTCTGATGAGCTTCGGCGGCAGTTCGCTGATCATCTGCTGTGCGGCGATAGGTATCATCCTGCGCGCTGACCTGGAGTGTCGCCGAGCCACCAATCGCCCCGCCTCCAGACGTGGAGGGGCGCGCTCATGAGCGACCGGCCCGTTCTCGTCATGGCAGGTGGAACAGGGGGGCACGTCTTCCCCGGTCTGGCCGTGGCCCGAGCACTGACGGATGCCGGGGTGCCCGTCGAGTGGCTCGGTACTCACCGCGGGCTGGAGGCGAGACTGGTTCCTCCTGCCGGCATACCGGTCAACTTCGTTTCCGTCGGCGGCCTGCGGGGCAAGAGTCTGATGACCCGCCTGCTCGGCCCGGTGAGGATCGTCTGGGCGGTGATCCAGTCATTGGTCGTCATGGTCCGGCTGCGACCGCGGACCGTGGTGGGCATGGGTGGCTTCGTGAGCGGCCCGGGTGGCATCGCAGCCTGGCTCACCAGGAGACGGCTTGTCATCCATGAGCAGAACGCTATCGCCGGGTTGACCAACCGCCTGCTGTCGCGTCTGGCCGGGCAGGTGTTGCAGGCGTTTCCATCCACCTTTCCGGAGGAGGTCGAGGCTGCCACGGTCGGTAACCCGGTGCGTCCCGAAATCTCGGCCATCGAGGCGCCGGCAACGCGGCTGGCGATTCCGCGAGACAGGCCCAGATTGCTGGTCTTCGGCGGCAGCCAGGGCGCGCTGAAGATCAACGAGGTGCTGCCGGCGGCACTCGCCAGCTTACCGGATCAGATTCGCCCGGAGGTCCTGCACCAGACCGGGGAAAGGACCCGCGATGTCGCTGAAGAGGCCTACAAGGCCGCCGGCGTTCATGCCGATGTCAGGACCTTCATCGATGACATGGCGGGCGCCTATGCCTGGGCCGACCTCGCGGTGTGCCGCGCCGGCGCACTCACTGTTTCAGAACTGGCAGAAGCGGGGCTCGGTTCTGTCCTGATTCCGTTCCCGGCGGCGGTGGACGATCACCAGACCCGTAACGCGGCGCATCTGCAGCTGGCAGGAGCAGCCCATCTCATACAGGAGCGGGATCTCACGCCCGATTCGCTCGCGGCCATCCTTGAGCCTTTGCTGGCGGACGCGGAAGCGCGCCGGACCATGGCGATTGCCGCCCGCTCCGTGGCGCATCCCGAGGCACTCGCCAACATCGTTCAGGCGTGCCTCGGCACGCAGGGGAGGATGCGCCAGTGAGCGATCGCATGCGCCGCATCCAGCGGATTCATTTCGTCGGTATCGGCGGCGTCGGCATGGCCGGCATCGCCGAAGTTCTGATCAATCTCGGCTACGAGGTGCAAGGCTCCGACCTGCGGGAGAGTGCCGCGACCAGGCGCCTTGCCCGTCTCGGCGCCGAGATACACATCGGTCACGATGGCGGTCTCGTGGACGATGCCAGCGTCGTCGTGGTCTCGAGCGCGGTCAGCACCAACAACGTCGAGATCGAACGCGCCCACGAACTACGCAGGCCGGTGGTCCAGCGCGCCGAGATGCTGGCCGAATTGATGCGCTTCCGGAGCGGCATCGCCGTGGCCGGGACGCACGGCAAGACCACGACCACCAGCCTGGTCGCGAGCGTCCTCGCCGAGGGCGGACTGGACCCGACATTCGTCATCGGTGGGAGGCTGGCCAGCACGGACAGCAATGCCCGGCTTGGCAGTGGGCGATACCTCGTCGCCGAGGCCGACGAGAGCGACGCATCTTTCATGCATCTGCAGCCGATAATCGCCGTGGTCACCAACATCGATACCGATCACATGGATACGTACGAGGGCGATGTGAACCGCCTGCATGACGCCTTCGTGGAGTTTCTGCACAACCTGCCCTTCTACGGACTAGCCGTGCTGTGTATCGATGATGCCGGCGTACGCAGTATCCTCGATCGGGTTTCGCGACCCGTACTCACCTATGGTTTCTCGAAAGACGCTGATGTGCGCGGCACCGAATTTTCGCAGGACGGGCCACGCTGTCGTCTGACAGTGTCCAGGGAAGGCCACGATCCGCTGTCACTTGAGCTTAATCTCGCCGGGCAGCACAACGCTCTGAATGCACTGGCCGCCGTGGCGGTTGCCCACGAGCTTGAGCTCGATGATGAAGCGCTGGCTGCCGCGCTGGGCGGATTCCAGGGTATCGACCGGCGTATGCAGATGGTGGGTGAGATCGACCTCGGTGACGGCAAAGCCGTGCTCATCGATGACTACGGCCACCATCCGCGAGAACTTGCGGCAACAATCGATGCCCTGCGTGGCAGCTGGCCGGATCGCCGGCTCATGATGGCATTCCAGCCACACCGCTATACCAGGACGCGCGACCTGCTGGACGACTTCGCCGGTGTCCTGGCTGGCGTGGACGTGTTGTTGTTGACGGAGGTTTATCCCGCGGGCGAGGACCCGATCGTCGGCGCCGATGGCCGTGCCCTGGCGCGTGCCATCCGATCGCGCGGTCAGGTCGAGCCGGTGTTCGTGGAAGAGGTGGACGACCTGCCTGAAGTCGTCGCCGGACTGTTGCGACCGGGCGATCTGCTCGTGACCTGCGGCGCCGGGAGCATCGGTGCCGTCGCTTCCGGTCTGGTCGGGAAGATCAGCGCGCACCTTGGTGGGGGGGACGCATGATCCTTGACGAGACTTCCGTCCCGAGTGTGGGTGAGTTGCGCCGGAGCGAGTCGATGGCTCGCCACACCTCGTGGCGCGTGGGTGGTCCCGCCGACCGCTATTACGTGCCGGCCAGCGTCGAAGACCTGGGTCAGTTCATCGGTAGTCTGCCCGAGGATGAGCCTATCCACTGGGTCGGTCTCGGCAGCAACCTCCTGGTCCGCGACGGTGGTGTCCGCGGCACGGTCATCGCTACCCACGGTGTCCTGTCATCACTCGAACGCCTGGACAACGGCCATGTCCGCGCGGAAGCGGGCGTGCCGTGCGCCAAGCTCGCCCGGCGGTGTGTCCGCTGGGGGCTGGGCTCCGCTGAATTCTTCGCCGGTATCCCGGGCACGGTCGGGGGGGCGCTGGCGATGAACGCCGGTGCATTCGGAGGTGAGACCTGGAGACATGTCGCTTCGGTCGAGACCATGGATCGCCGCGGTGAGGTTCATCATCGGGGACCGGACGAATACCAGGTCGGATACCGCAGCGTCGTGGCTCCGGACGAAGAGTGGTTCCTGGCCGCCGAGTTCATATTCCAGCCGGATGCCGGGGCGGCGGCGGACGATATCAAGGCCTTGCTCGCCCGTAGAAAAGCAACCCAGCCGATCGGGTTGCCGAGCTGCGGATCGGTATTCAGGAATCCGCCCGGGGATCATGCAGCCCGCCTAATAGAATCGGCCGGCCTGAAGGGCCATCGCATAGGTGGCGCCCAGGTCTCCGAGAAGCATGCCAATTTCATCATTAGCTCTGACGGGGCAACAGCGGCAGACATCGAACAACTGATCGAGTTCGTCCGGGAGGCGGTCGACAAGGCACATGGCGTCCGTCTCCATCCGGAAGTCCGGATCCTGGGAGAGTCCGCATGACTGCCGGCGCCCGCATCCGGATCGATGAGGCCACCGAGTTCGGCCGGGTGGCAGTGCTTATGGGAGGGGTATCGGCCGAGCGAGAGATATCTCTCATGACCGGTCATGCCGTGCTGGAGGCGCTGCAAAGACGCGGCGTGGATGCGCAGGGCATCGACATGCGCGAGGACATCCCCGCGGTTCTCATGGAGCGTGCCTGCGATCGGGTATGGATTGCCCTCCATGGCGGGATGGGTGAGGACGGCAGCGTGCAGGGTTTGCTTGACGTGCTGAGGCTGCCCTACACCGGTAGCGGAGTCCTTGGTTCCGCCGTCAGCATGGATAAATTACGCAGCAAACGTCTTTTCGCCGCCTGGGGCCTGGCCAGCCCCGCATTCGAGATCATGGCCTCGCCCGAAGACGCTGCCGCTATCGTCGCGCGACTCGGTCTGCCGTTGATGGTCAAGCCGGCTGGAGAAGGCTCCAGCGTCGGCATGACGAGGGTCGATAGTGAAGCAGACCTCGCGGCCGCCTGGTCGGAAGCCGTCCGCTACGATCCCTGCGTGCTGGTCGAACAATGGCTCGATGGCGCCGAATACTCTGTCCCCGTGCTGCAGTCCGAGGCGCTGCCTATCATCCGGATCGAGACGCCCCGGGTCTTCTATGACTACGAGGCCAAATACTTCTCTGACGATACCCGTTACTTCTGCCCGTCAGGCCTCCCCGAGGATATGGAGTGTCACTGCCGCCAGGCTGCTCTCGAGGCTTTCGATGCGGTCGGCGCGGAAGGATGGGGGAGAGTGGATTTCCTGATGGGCGATGACGACGCCCCGAGTTTCCTCGAAGTGAACACTGTCCCCGGGATGACGTCTCACAGCCTGGTCCCGATGGGAGCAAAGGCTGCCGGAATCGACTTCGAAGAACTGGTCTGGCGAGTCCTGGAGACCAGCTTCGAAGATCGCGAAGGAGGTGGCGATGGCGCGTAACCGCAGGCGGCGCCCGCAGCGCTCCATGCGCTTGCCGGTCACGGCGAGGACCCTGCGGCGGGCCGCAACCGCCGTGGCAGTGGCCGCAACCGGGATCGCCGGAATCTGGGTGCTGGCCACCGTGCTCGATCGCCCCATCCGGGCCGTCACCCTGTCCGGTGAATTCGAGAGAGTGGCTCCGATCCAGATAGAGGCATCACTGGGCGATTTGCAGGGCATCGGCTTCCTGTCGGCAGACCTGGATTCGCTGCGCGCCCGGGTCGAGGCCTTGCCGTGGGTCGATGAGGCTCGTGTGCAGCGACGCTGGCCGGGAGAACTCCAGGTCATCATCACGGAGCAGACTCCGGCGGCCCGTTGGAAGGAATCGGGACTGCTCAACACTCGCGGGCAGCTGTTCCTGCCGGAGACACGGCACGCCTACGCGGAGTTGCCGGCCCTGGCCGGCCCGGCCGGAAGCGAGACCGCCGTGGCGCGCCGCTACCTGGACATGCGTGGCCCGCTGGTGGAGCGCGGTCAGCTGCTTACCGGTGTAAGACTGGATGACCGCGGCGCATGGCGGCTCTCCCTCGGCGGCGGGATGGAGGTGCGTCTCGGCCGGCAGAACGTGGACGAGCGCTTCGAGCGGTTCCTCCAGATCGTAGTACCAATTCTCGCTTCCCGGGAGAACCGGGCGGCCTATGTGGACATGCGCTACACCCGCGGATTCGCGATCGCCTGGAATGGGTCGCGATTGCCGACGGCACCGGACAACAAAGGAAAACGGAAAGATGTCTAGGCGACCAACCAAGAACCTCATCGTCGGCCTCGATATCGGCACCTCAAAGGTAGTCGCTATCGTCGGGGAGGTGCGAGACGACGGTGAGATCGAAGTCATCGGTATCGGCAGCCATCCGTCACGCGGCCTGAAGAAAGGCGTGGTGGTGAATATCGAGTCGACTGTCGCCTCGATCCAGCGTGCCGTGGAAGAAGCAGAACTCATGGCGGGTTGCGAGATCAACAGCGTCTACACCGGAATCGCCGGCAGCCACGTCCGCAGCCTGAATTCCCACGGGATCGTGGCGATTAGCGACAAAGAGGTGAAGGCCGACGATGTCGATCGCGTGATCGATGCCGCTCGGGCCGTGGCGATACCAGCGGATCAGAAAATCATCCACATCCTGCCTCAGGAATTCCTGATCGACCAGCAGGACGGGATAAGAGAGCCCATCGGCATGTCGGGCGTCCGTCTGGAGGCCAAGGTCCATATGGTCATCGGCGCCGAATCAGCCGCACAGAACATCGTCAAGTGTGTCCAGCGTTGCGGCCTGCAGGTCGAGGACATCGTCCTGGAGCAGCTGGCGTCGAATTACTCCGTCCTCACGGAGGACGAGAAAGAACTCGGCGTCTGCATCGTGGATATCGGCGGTGGCACCACGGACATCGCAGTGTTCGGTGGCGGGGCGATCCGCCACACCTCGGTCATCCCTATCGCAGGCGACCAGGTTACCAATGACATCGCCATCTCCATGCGGACGCCGACTCAGTACGCCGAGGAGATCAAGATCAAGTACGCATGTGCCTTGTCACAGCTGGCCAACCCCGATGAGACCATCGAGGTGCCCAGCGTGGGCGACCGCCCACCCCGCCGGCTCGCCCGCCAGACGCTGGCCGAGATAGTAGAACCGCGTTACGAGGAGCTGTTCGGCCTGGTGCGGGACGAACTGGCTCGCAGCGGGTTCGAGGAACTCGTGGCCGCCGGAGTCGTGATCACCGGCGGCAGCTCGAAGATGGAGGGTGCCGTTGAGCTGGCCGAGGAGGTGTTCCACCTGCCGGTCCGCCTGGGTATGCCGCAACACGTCAGCGGGCTCGTCGACGTCGTCCGTAACCCCATTCATGCGACAGGCGTGGGCCTCCTGCTCTACGGCAGAGAGGATCAGGCCCGTCGTGCAACCGAGGCCCCCATGAGCGGGGGACTGAGAGAAGTCCTGGACCGGATGAAGGCCTGGTTTCAGGGGAATTTTTGATACCGCAACCACAACTGCTCGCAAACAGACGAGGGGAGACAGCAATGTTCGAACTAATGGACTCTTTTAGCCAAAACGCCGTCATCAAGGTGTTGGGCGTCGGGGGTGGCGGCGGCAATGCCGTCGCGCACATGCTCGCGTCCGGGATTGATGGCGTGGACTTTATCTGCGCGAACACCGACGCCCAGGCCCTGAAGAAGACGTCGGTCAAGACGTCGCTGCAGATGGGCTGCAACATCACCAAGGGTCTCGGTGCCGGTGCCAATCCCGAGATCGGCCGTCAGGCGGCCATGGAGGATCGTGATCGGATCCAGGAGGTCATCGAAGGCACGGACATGCTGTTTATCACCGGTGGCATGGGAGGCGGCACCGGCACGGGCGCGGCCCCGGTGGTCGCCCAGGTCGCCAAGGAACTCGGCATCCTGACGGTCGCCGTGGTCACCAAGCCGTTCGACATGGAAGGTCCGCGCCGACTGGCCGTGGCAGAGCAGGGAATCTCCGAGCTGAGCAAGTATGTGGACTCGCTGATCACGATCCCCAACCAGAAGCTTCTCTCGGTGCTTGGCGCCGACACCACGCTTCTGGATGCGTTCGGTGCCGCCAACCAGGTGCTACAGGGGGCGGTGCAGGGCATCGCGGAACTGATCACCCGGCCCGGTCTGATCAATGTTGATTTCGCCGATGTCCGGACGGTGATGTCCGAGATGGGCATGGCGATGATGGGTACCGGGGAAGCGACCGGTGAAGAGAGAGCCAGGGAAGCGGCGGAGTGCGCAGTGTCCTCACCTCTGCTGGACGACATCGACCTGTCAGGCGCCAACGGGGTGCTGGTCAACGTGACCGCTGGCATGGACCTGTCAATCGGCGAATTCGATACCGTCGGCTCCGTCGTCAAGGACTTTGCCTGCGACGACGCGACTGTCGTGGTCGGCACGGTCATCGATCCGGAGATGGGCGGAGACATGCGGGTCACCGTCGTGGCCACCGGCCTCGGGCGCGCAGTCGCTGTGCAGAAGCAGCCGGAGGTACGCGTGGTCCGGCGTGGGCCGACGACGCCGCCGGACTGGGAGTCGCTGGATCAGCCTGCGGTGCGTCGCAAGCGAGCGGTGGGCGAAGACTTCTCACCGGAGCCGGCTGCTCAGGAAGAGCTACTGGACATCCCGGCGTTTCTCAGGCGGCAGGCGGATTAACAAAATGGTGCAGTGCACCAAATTGTGTTAATCTTCACCGCTTGCCAACTCGCCGGTCGCGGGATTTGTATCCCGCTGATCGATAGGTGAAAATCCGCACGGGAGGGGACAGGCCCGACGGGCGCATCCTTAGAAGAAACCGGCGCCTGGTCGCCGATCGATCGTGATCGGAACGACTGGCGCGACCGCTATGCAGGATCGCCAGGGCCAGCAGACATGGTCAGACAACGAACGCTGAAGAACCCGATTCGGGCGACAGGTGTGGGCTTGCACACGGGCGAGAAGGTCTTGATGACCCTCCGTCCTGCGCCAGCCAATACGGGTGTCGTGTTCCGGCGTAGCGACATCGAACCCGACGTCCAGGTTGATGCCGACGCGCGCAAGGTCGGTGAGACGACCCTGGGCACAACGCTCGTGCACGATGGCGTCCGGGTGGCGACCGTCGAACATCTGCTGTCCGCATTCGCCGGGCTCGGGATCGACAATGCTTTTGTCGAACTGAGTGCTACCGAAGTGCCGATAATGGATGGCAGCGCGGCGCCCTTCGTGTTCCTGATCCAGTCAGCTGGTATCGAAGAGCAGAACGTGCCGAAGCGTTTTATCCGTATCCTCCGGTCGGTAGAGGTCAGGGACGGCGACAAGTGGGCACGCTTCGATCCTTTCGACGGCTTCAAGGTCAACTTCGAGATCGAGTTCGATCATCCCATCTTCAAGCGCCACCTGCGACGTGCGTCAATGGATTTCTCGTCCACGTCGTTTCTAAGGGAAGTTTCCCGGGCCAGGACATTCGGGTTCATGCGAGACCTGGAGACGCTGCGGGGGCGCAACCTGATCATGGGAGGCAGCATGGACAATGCGATCGTGCTGGACGACTACCGTGTACTTAACGAGGACGGCTTGAGGTACGAGAACGAGTTCGTGCGTCACAAGATCCTCGACGCTATCGGCGATCTATACCTGCTCGGGCACAGCCTCATAGGTGAGTTCAGCGGCTTCAAGTCCGGCCATGGACTGAACAACCTGCTGCTCCGGGAACTGCTGGAGCGCCAGGATGCATGGGAAGAGGTCACCTTCGCGGATGTGGCCGACGCGCCGATTTCTTTTGCGGCACCCGTGATGGCGTGACGCGGGCTCAGATCGGCGGGCGCACCCGCACGATCACTCGCGCGACATCAATTTCCTGAGTGTCGGACAACACGCGACGGATCGTCCTCGATTCGAACCGCACTCTGGCCGCCCAGGCGGCCCCATCGACGATAACCACAAGGCTGTCACCGCTGATGTTAGCGCCCAGGATGTGGGTCGAGATCTCTCCGGGGAGCGCCGATTGAACGCGGCGCGAGAGCCTGTCCGTTGCTGCGGCACGGTCGACGATACCGGCCAGTCCGCCGCGATCGGCGAGCAGGTCCTTGATAAGTCTGGGTTTGCCGCGAGCCATGTCGAAAAGGTGCTACTCACGCCCTTGAGTTGGCGATGGATTTTCGGCATATTGTGCCGGACTGAAAATGGCAAAACCACTGAAAGGTGGTGACGCAAAGCTTCCGGTCTAAGGGTTTCTACGCCTAGGGCAGCGGGGTTACCAGCACATGAAAACAGAGCGATATAAGTCATACCCTTTCATCCAGGGGGCCAGTTGGGGAGTCCGGCCGGAGCGCATGCCCGAATCGGAAGCTCGCGGTATGCGGGAGAATTGCCTTCCCCCGCGAGAAACAGGGTCGACACCATGAATCTGATCATTTATTCCCGCCGGCGTGGCGATGCCCGGCGGATAAGCCTGTTGCGTCCGGTGCCGATGCTGGCTCTGGCACTGGTATCTTCTATTGTCTTTGCCGGCGGCTATCTGCTGGCCTCCGTGACGCTTGATGGAGCCGCACCGTCAGTCGTCCAGGAGTTGGAGGACCGGATCGCTACCCAGGATGAGCAGTTTGCCTCCGCGAGCCGCGAGTCACAGGAGCAGCTTGATGCTCTGACGGCCCGCATCGGCCAACTCAATGCACACATCTTGCGCATCGACGCCCTGGGGCGGCGCCTCGTCTCCATGGCGGACATGGATGACGGGGAATTCAATTTCGACGAACCACCGGCTCGCGGTGGTCCGGACACCGGGGATCTGGGCGCATCTGCCAAGTCCGGCGAGATCGCGGGAATGCTCGACAGCCTGGCTCTGCGTATCGATGATCGCTCAGATCAGATGTCGGTGCTGGAACAGCTGCTGACCAACCGACGTGTGAGTGAGGAACAGCGGCCTGAGGGTCGCCCGGTCGCTTCCGGTTGGTTGTCTTCTTATTACGGTAAGCGATCAGATCCGTTCTCGGGCAAGAAGCGTTTTCACGGTGGCATCGATTTCGCCGGCAACGAGGGCTCCGATGTGCTTGCGGTCGCTGCGGGCGTCGTCACCTGGTCCGGCGAGCGGCAGGGCTACGGCACGTTGGTGGAGGTCAGCCACGGGAACGGTCTCGTGACTCGTTACGCCCACAACCAGGCGAACCTGGTCGAGGTCGGCGAGACGGTCAAGAAGGGCCAGAAGATCGCCCTCATGGGTCGCTCGGGACGCGCGACTGGTCCACACGTGCACTTCGAAGTCCTCAAGGAAGGCCGGCGGGTCAATCCGCTGAAGTTCGTCCAGCGCTGAGATTTTCAGCCGGAACCGTTTGCCGGTTCCGTGCATCCCCGGATGATCGTAAAATAGTCGGCTTGCCGTGCGCCGGTCGAGCCTGCGCTTGCGGGCTGGCTCCCTGGGGGAGCATGAACAAGGAGCATAAGTGTCTATCCTGACAGGAATTTTTGGCAGCCGCAATCAACGTCTGCTGAAGCAGTATGGTCGTCTGGTCACCCAGATCACCGCGCTCGAGGACGGGCTCAAGGATCTCGACGATGAGGCCCTGGCCGCGAAGACGGTGGAATTCCGGGAGCGTCTGGAAAACGGCACCGAGCTTGAGTCGTTGTTGCCCGAGGCATTTGCCTGCGTGCGCGAGTCGGGGCGGCGGACCCTCGGGCTACGGGCTTTCGATGTGCAGCTTCTCGGAGGAATGACGCTGCACCATGGAAAGATCTCCGAGATGCGGACCGGTGAAGGCAAGACCCTCGTCGCTACGCTCGCTGCCTATCTCAATGCATTGCCGGGCGGCGGCGTGCACATTATCACCGTCAACGATTACCTGGCCGGACGCGACGCCGACTGGATGGGGCCGCTGTTCGAGGCGCTGGGCCTCACGGTCGGCGTCATCCGCAGCGGCCAGGATCCCGAAGAGAAGCGAGCCGCGTATGCGGCCGACATCACCTATGGGACCAACAACGAGTTCGGATTCGATTACCTGCGCGACAACCTGGCATTCACGCTAGAGAACAGGGTGCAACGGGGCCTTGCCTATGCCATCGTTGACGAGGTCGACTCGATCCTCATCGACGAGGCGCGGACGCCGCTGATCATCTCCGGGCCCTCGGAGGACAGCATCGATGTCTATCTGCGGGTCAACAAACTCATCCCGCAGCTCAAGGCCCAGACAGAACCTGACGGACCGGGCGATTACAGTCCGGACGAGAAGTCGAAACAGGTCTACCTGACCGAGGACGGCCAGATCAGGGTAGACGAGCTGATGCAGCGCTCCGGCATGATCAGTGAGGGCGAGAGCCTTTACGACGCCAAGAACATCGGGCTGATGCAGCAGGTATCCGCGGCCCTGCGGGCGCATGCCCTCTATCGCCGGGACGTCGAGTATCTCGTGAAGGACGGCGAAGTCGTTATCGTAGACGAGTTCACCGGGCGGACCATGCCCGGGCGACGCTGGTCAGATGGTCTCCATCAGGCCATCGAGGCGAAGGAAGGCGTGCAGGTCCGGCAGGAGAACCAGACGCTGGCGTCGATCACCTTCCAGAATTACTTCCGCATGTACGGGAAACTGGCGGGGATGACTGGTACGGCTGATACCGAAGCCTTTGAATTCCAGCAGATATATGGCTTGGAGGTCGTCGTCATACCGACCCACATGACGATGGTCCGCGACGACGCGGCGGATCTCGTGTACCTGACGCAGAAAGACAAGTTCGACGCAATTTTCGACGACATCGAGGACTGCCACAAGCGCGGTCAGCCGGTACTCGTCGGCACCACGTCCATCGAGACCTCGGAGCTGCTGTCCGGCTTCCTCAAGAAGAAACAGATCCCTCACGAGGTTCTCAACGCCAAACAGCATGCGCGGGAAGCCGAGATCGTCGCCCAGGCGGGGCGGCCCGGAGCCATCACCATTGCCACCAATATGGCGGGCCGCGGCACCGATATCGTCCTCGGCGGCAGTCTGGTCGCGGAGCTGGCGTCGATGCCGGCCGACGAGACCACGGCCCGGGAGGGCGCGACGGCTGACTGGACAAAGCGTCATCAGGAGGTCATCACGAACGGCGGCCTGCACATCATCGGTACCGAACGTCATGAATCCAGGCGTATCGACAATCAGCTGCGAGGGCGTTCCGGCCGCCAGGGCGATCCCGGCTCGAGCCGCTTCTATCTCTCGCTCGAAGACAACCTGATGCGAATCTTCGGAGAACCGGAGAAGACCAAGGCGCTTCTGTCCCGGGTCGGGATGCGCGAAGGGGAGGCTATCGAAAGCCGTCTGCTGAGCCGCCAGATCGAGCGCGCCCAGCGCAAGGTCGAGGCGCACAACTTCGATATCCGGAAATCGCTGCTGGAATACGACGACGTCGCCAACGATCAGCGCAAGGTTGTCTACGCCATGCGCACCGATCTGATGGCAGCCGAGGACGTGGCGGAGTGGGTCGAGGGCCTCAGGGAAGAAGTGCTCGACATCGTTGTCGAAGAGTATGTGCCGCCGGAGAGCGTCGAGGAGCAATGGGACATCCAGGGCCTCATCAAGATACTGGAGAGTGACTTCGCAACGCCGGTCGATATCGAACGACGGCTGGCCGAGGATCACTCGCTGGACGCGGACGGCATACGGCAGCGTGTGGCCGAGCAGGTATCAGCACGCTACGAGGAGAAAGTCGAGACCATCGGCGTCCCCGTGATGCGTCACTTCGAGAAGGCCGTCATGCTCCAGCAACTCGACACGCAATGGAAGGAGCACTTGGCCGCCATGGACTACCTGCGGCAGGGCATCCATCTTCGGGGCTATGCTCAGAAGAACCCGAAGCAGGAATACAAGCGAGAGGCGTTCCAGATGTTTTCGGAGATGCTGGACCGGGTGAAGCGGGATACGATCAGCATCCTTTGCCGGGTACAGATCCGGACCGAAGAGGAAGTTGAGGCGATGGAGCGCCAGCGCAGGGAATCTACCCGGCTGAAGTTCCAGCACGCTGAGGCATCCTCGATAGCGGGTGGCGACGCGCCGCAGGCGGCCCCGTCGCAGCGGCCTGGCCCGGTCAGCGACCCCCAGACTCCGTTCGTGCGGGAGGATCGCAAGGTCGGCCGCAATGAGCCGTGCCCGTGCGGATCGGGCAAGAAGTACAAACACTGCCACGGACGGTTGGGATAGAGCCCGCGGCGGAACCAGCCTTGGAAAAAGCCAGGCGAGTCATCCATGTAGTCGCGGGCGTTCTGGCAGACCGGGATGGCAGGGTGTTGATCGCCCAGCGTCCCGCGGGCAAGCATCTGGCGGGCCGTTGGGAATTTCCCGGCGGCAAGTCGATGGCCGATGAGCCGGCTTTCGAAGCGTTGCAACGCGAGCTGATCGAGGAGCTCGGCGTGCAGGCACGCCACGCCAGGCCCCTGATCCGCTACCGTCACGCCTACGAGGACTTCTGCGTGGACCTGGATGTCTGGCGGGTCGAGTCGTGGAGTGGGACGCCCGAGAGCCTCGAGGGCCAGGCGCTGGACTGGGTCATGCCGGACCGGCTGGCGGAGCATGATCTACTGCCGGCAGACCGGCCGGTCGTGTTAGCCCTTCTGTTGCCCGATAGATATCTGATCACCGGAACGATCGAATCCGATCAGGACTTCCGGTCCCGGCTCGGCCGGGCTGTTCAGCGCGGCCACAAGCTGGTCCAGCTTCGCGTGCCCGGCGGCACCCGCCCGGACCTGGAGCATCTCGCCGGCATTGCGGCAGGCGTCTGTGTAAACAGTGACTGCGCGCTGTTGATCAACGGTGAGCCCAGGGTCGCAGTTGAGATAGCACTCCAGGTGGGTGCGGCCGGGATTCATGTCCCATCCCGCTACCTGCCCGCCATCCTCCATCGTCCGGTGCCCGACTCCGCGCTGATGGGTGTGTCGGTACACAACGCGGCGGAACTGCTGGACGCTATCAGGATAAGAGCTGACTTCGCCGTACTGGGTCCGGTGTTGCCCACCCCTTCGCACGTCGGTGAGCCCACGCTGGGTTGGGACGGATTCGAGCGACTCGTGTCCGGAAAGCCGTTGCCGGTCTATGCACTCGGCGGCGTCAGCCAAGCCCATCTCGAATCGACCTGGCGGGCGGGTGGCCAGGGCGTGGCGGGCATTTCTGCCTTCTGGTAGATCCGGTCGGAAGCGCAGGCAATCTCTGCAGCTTCCGCCTCCTGAGCAGAGAAATACGACAGCGCGATCACTATCGCCGTGGCGATGAGTGCGACGATCAGCCACTTGATGAAACGCAGCGACATCTGATCGATCCGCGGCCCGCTCAGTCCTGGATCAGGGCAGGGTCCCGCCCGGTTTCCTCACCCTGCGCACCGTCGTCCCCCGGAATACCTCGTTCTTCTGTAAACCATGCGCCCAGGTCCAGCATCCGGCACCGCTCACTACAGAATGGCCGCCAGCTGGCCTGCGCTGTCCAGCACACCGACTCACCGCAGGCGGGGCATAGCACAGTGATGACGTCGCGTGGCCCGGTCATACCTTCAGCAGCACGCGAGTACGAAGTTGACGTCGTCCGCGGTCTGCACCGGCCGCTCCCCGATGCCTACCCAGTTGAGGAAGCGGATGGTGAAGCGATGCTGACTGCCGCTGATCTCGGGGTAGACCTCGCAGGGCGCCGGCATCGTCACCCTCAGCAACTGCGCTGGCGTCCCTCTCTCGAGCGCATGCTGGAACAATCCGTGCCTGGCGACCTGCGGCTGGCCCTTGGCGGACTCCCGGGTCAGCCAAAGCACCTGTGCGACCGAGTCACACAAGGGTTTGATCGCCTTGAACCAGAGCTGGAAGTCCCCCACACGCTGCTCGTACGGCAGGCTGAGCCAGTGCTTGAAGTCGGGCAAGTCAAATTCGCAAGTCCCGCCGGGGATGGCGCTGCGATGCTTGATGGCGCTCAGGAACTCGGACTCTTTCAAAGGCTGGGCATAGTGAGCGCCGACCTCTGCGAGTCGAACCCGGAGGTCTGAGACGCGTTCCAGCAGCGTCTCGAGGCGGCTCTTGTCCACGCCGGGGCGGGTCACATAGGGGGCCAGGTGGGCGGCCTGGCGCTCGAGTTCCTTGAGCACTTCACCACGGATGTCACCGCGGCCGAGTATGGTCAGGATCTCGAGCAGGCTCCCGATGGCAGCCCGGCTGCTCCAGGTGGAAGCCTGGAGGGAATGATGGTTGGCCTGCTGGGCAAGGAACTCAAGGCGCAGGAAGGTGCGCATCCGCTCGGCGAGCGGTTGCTCGTAAGTGACTGTTCCTGTTGCCTCGTCGACCCTCGGCGCGTCGGCCGCTTGAGCGTTCATGGAGACATTCTCCAACAGCCGTCGGTTTACGGCAAACGAAGACCCCGGGCGGAGAAGTTGCCGCTCCCGGCAATATCCCGGTAAAAGGCATCGAGGGTTGCCACGAGAGGGCGCAGGTCAGCCTCGCTGCGGTCATTGACGATCACGTCATCCGCGACGGCCAGCCGCTGGACGCGGTCCGTCTGGGACGCGAGGATCTGTTTGGCGGATGCTTCGGTTTCCCCATCTCTTGAGAGGAGTCTAGACAGTTGCAGATCTTCCGGGCAGTCGACCACCAGGACCCTGTCGAGGGTGTCCTGCAATCCGGATTCGACCAGCAACGGAATCACGTGGATCTGATAGCTGCCGCCCGCGCGGCGCGACTGCCGCTCGACCTCTTCGAGTATCAGTGGGTGGAGTATCGACTCCAGGCGTTTCCGGTCCGCCTCGTCAGCAAAGATCCGTGCTCTGAGCCCGGCGCGATCCAGCGACCCGTCGGCCGTCAATATCGATGGTCCGAACACACCGATAATCTGCTGTAAGCCGGTGGATCCGGGGGCCACGACTTCCCGGGCTACGATGTCCGTATCGATAACCGGCACCGCGGCACCTGCAAACAGTGCGGCTACGGTGGACTTGCCGGACGCGATGCCGCCGGTCAATCCGACCCGCATCGGGCAGAGGGGGGGGCGGTCATGGCGGGTCTTCGTCATGCGCCTAGCGCAGGCCGGAGAAACTTAGATAGGCATCCATGATGCTGTCGCCCCACAACAGGCTGATCCAGCCGGCCGCCGCGAGGAAGGGGCCGAACGGGATCGGAGTCTGGGAGCGCTTGCCGCTCATGGCGAGGGCGAGGCCGCCGAGGATGGCGCCGACAAGCGCGGACAGGACGATAGTCAGAGGCAGGTACTGCCAGCCGAGCCAGGCGCCGATGGCCGCCAGCAACTTGAAGTCGCCGTAGCCCATGCCTTCCTTGCCAGTGATGATCCGGAACAGGTGATAGACGGCCCAGAGGCTCAGGTAGCCTGCAGCCGCGCCTATCACGGCGTCTGGTAACGCCGGAAAGACCGGCTGGCCATTCGCGCTCAACGTGCTCAGACTGACCAGAAGCCCCAGCCACAGCAAAGGCATTGTGATGGCGTCGGGCAGCAGCTTGGTGTCCAGATCGATTCCGGAGAGGGCGACCAGCGACCAGGTGAATATCAGCGCGAACAGGGTGCTGATGTGCGCGCCCATGTGCCATGCCACGACTGCAGACAACACGCCAGTCGCCATCTCCACCAGTGGATAGCGCACAGGTATCCCCGTCCGGCAGGCGGAGCACTTGCCACCCAGAACCAGATAGCTGACGACGGGGATGTTCTCCACGGCGCTGATCTGATGACCACATTTCGGGCAGCGGGAGCGAGGCACGATCAGATTGAAGCGATCCGTGGGCTGCACGTGATCACCGCCCGTCAGCTCTGCACATTGGGCTTTCCAGTTGCGCTCGAGCATCTCTGGCAGTCGATAGATGACGACGTTGAGGAAACTGCCGACCATCAGGCCGAGCACGAACGCAAGGCCGATGAATACCGGCTGATTTCGGGTAAGGACGTCGAGGAGCTCCACGCGATGGCCGTCTCAGGTCAGTGTTCCGATCGCCGTACGGGAGCCAGCCCGGACCCGAAGACGGCCCCGGCAGTACTGCCTTATATGACGGCTCCGAGCTTGAAGATCGGGAGGTACATGGCGACGACGAGGCCGCCAACGAGTATGCCGAGGATGGCCATGATCGCCGGTTCCAGCAGACTGCTGAGGTTGTCCACCATCGCGTCCACTTCGGCCTCGTAGAAGTCGGCAACCTTGGCGCACATGTCGTCCAGGGAACCGGATTCCTCGCCAACCGCCACCATCTGCACGACCATGTTGGGGAACAGATCGGTCGCTTCCATGGCGCGCTGTAGCCTTTGGCCGGTCGCGACTTCCTCGCGAATCATCAAGACGCCTTCCTGGTAGACGATGTTGCCGGTCGCGCCGGCAACGGACTCGAGGGCCTCCACCAGGGGCACACCGGCCGCGAACATCGTCGACAGCGTCCGCGCGTAGCGTGCGATGGCCGCCTTGCGCAGGATCTCACCGACGATAGGGATCTTTAGCTGGGTCCGGTCGAGAAAGTGCGCGAACTTGGGCGAGCGTTTCTTGAAGAAGATCAGGGCCGTAATCGCTGCGGCGACCCCGATGACGATGGCCCAGCCCTTGGCCCGTATGAAGACGGAGAGATCGACGACCATCCGCGTGAAGCTTGGCAGATCGGCGCCGAAGCTCTGGAACAAGGCCTCGAATGTAGGGATAACGTAGATCAGCAGTATGCCCGTCACGACGATCGCCACCGCGATGACCGCCGTCGGGTAGGTCAGCGCTTTCTTGATCTTTTTCTTGATCGCCTCTGTCTTCTCCTTGTACGTGGCAATCTTGTCCAGCAGGGTCTCGAGGGCGCCGGACTGCTCACCTGCCTGTACCAGGTTGACGAACAATTCGTCGAAATAGACCGGATGCTTGGCCAGGGATTCGGCCAGGGTGGCCCCGCCCTCGATGTTCGTTTTGATCTCCATGATGAGCTTCTGCATGGTCCGGTTCTCGTGGCCTGCACCGACGATATCGAAGGCCTGCACGAGAGGAATACCGGCTGCCATCATGGTCGCCAATTGGCGGCTGAAGATGGCAATGTCCTCAGTGGTGATCTTTTGTGCGGTCTGGAAGAGAGTGGACTGCTTCCTGATACGTGTTGGCACCAGGCCCTGGCGGCGCAGGGTGGCGCGGACAGCGGCCTCATTGGCGGCCATGGTCTTGCCCTTGACCCGTGTCCCGCGAACGTCCTTGGCTTCCCAGTTAAAGGGAGACTGTTTTGCAGCTACGGTTTCAGCCATACCTATCGCATCCTGAGTTGTTCAGACCCGCATGAGGCCTCTAATCAACGGTGACCCGGTTCACTTCTTCCAGGCTGGTGATGCCGTCCTTAACCTTCTGCAGACCTGCGCGACGCAGGTCCCACGCGCCCTCTGCGGCAGCCTGGTCGGCGAGCTGAATGGCGTTGCCGCCATCCATGATGATTCGTCCAAGCTCTTCGCTGACCTTTACGACCTGGTAGACGCCGACTCGTCCCTTGTACCCATCGGTACACTGGTTGCAACCGACTGGCCCGAAGATTTTCAGTCCCTCGTCGATCTCTTCCTCAGCAAAGCCCTCCTTCAACAGGGCGTCAGCCGGAATGTCCTTGTGCTGCTTGCAGTTGTTACACAGCCTGCGGGCCAGTCGCTGGGCGATGATCAGGCTGACCGACGACGCGATCGCATAGGGTTTCACGCCCATATCGACAAGCCTGGTCAGCGTCTTGGGTGCGTCATTGGTATGCACCGTGGACAATACTAGATGGCCGGTCTGGGCGGCCTTGATCGCAATCTCGGCTGTCTCGAGGTCGCGGATCTCGCCGACCATGATGATGTCCGGATCCTGGCGGAGAAAAGCGCGCAATGCCGATGCAAACGTCAGCCCGACCTTCGGGTGGACATTGACCTGGTTGACGCCCGGCATATTGATTTCCGCCGGGTCCTCGGCGGTGGAGATATTCCTGTCTTCGGTATTGAGAATATTCAGGCCGGTGTAGAGCGAGACGGTCTTGCCGCTGCCTGTCGGTCCCGTGACCAGGATCATCCCGTAGGGTTTGGCCAGGGCTTCGAGATACATTTCTTTCTGGAAGTCCTCGTAGCCCAGTACGTCGATACCAAGCCTGGCACTGCTGGGATCCAGAATACGCAGGACGATTTTCTCGCCAAACAGCGTCGGGCAGGTGCTGACGCGGAAATCGATGGCACGGTTCTTCGACAGCTTCATCTTGATCCGGCCATCCTGCGGGACACGCCGCTCGGCGATGTCCAGTCTGGACATGACCTTGATGCGGGCGGCTACCTTTGCGGACAGGGCTACCGGCGGCCTCGCCAGTTCCTTCAGCACGCCGTCCATCCGGGTCCTGACCCGGAACGAGTGTTCGTAGGGCTCGAAGTGGATATCCGATGCGCCCTTCTTGATGGCGTCAAGCAGGACCTTGTTGACGAAGCGCACGACGGGCGCGTCCTCGACGTCCGCCCTGGTGATGTCCTCTGTATCCTCCAGGTCGTCGCTCGAGACCTCGAGATTGTCGAGATCGAAATCCTCGTCGTCCAGCGACGAGAACGTGGTATCGACTGCCTCCAGGGCCTTTTCGACGGCCTCCTGGAGCTTGTTGTCCTCCACCACGACGGCCTCGACCGCCATGCTGGTCTGGAACTTGATTTCGTCGACGGCCTGCAGGTTGGTCGGGTCCGAGAGACCGACAAACAGTTTTCTGCCGCGGGTGAAGAGGGGCAGGACCCGATGTTTCTCGATGATGCCCTGGTTCACCAGGCGCACGGACTCGAGGTCCACGTCCAGACAGTCAAGGTCGATGATGGGGACGCCGAATTCGTGGCATGCGGCGAGCGCAATGTCCCTGGAGTCCGCGAGCTGGTGATTGACCAGATAGGACACCAAGGAGACCTTCTCCTTCTTGGCGTCGCTCGTCGCCGTCTGCAGAGCGCCCTCCTCGATGACGCCCTCCTGAACAAGCCTTCTCGGCAGTCCACGCAGCTTGATGTCGGTTACCGTAGCCACCATCGCAGTTGATCCTGGATGCTTTTCCTTCACCGAATTCCGGAGCTTAAATCCCTATGTCATTGAAAAGACGAGGGAGTAAAGCGCCGGTTGTTCTAAGTCGCCTGACCCGGAGTCTACCCCACGCGGGCTTGGTTTCAAATGGAACAGGCGCACATTTTGTCAAAAAAAGGCGCCGTCCGTGTGGACGGCGCCCTTGTCTTGCTGTCGAGTGATCAGGCCTCCGAGGTCCCTCGGGCGTCACGCCCGGACGGTTCGTTGCCCAAGCATTCTCGAGCGGCCGTCATTAACGGCAGTTGGCAGGCTTGTACTTGTCCAGCAGGGAGCCACCCGTGCAGTCCCAGGTCACGCTACCGGCGTTAGTGGACTCACCCAGGAAGATGATGTCGGAATTGTTGCCGATACCCAGGGTGGTGCCGTTAAGGACAACAGTCAGGTTGCCGGCCGAGTTGTTGACTCGGGCATACGTCATCGATACGACGTAGTCCGAGGCATACTCAGTGGCAGTCACGAGGCCGGCGGCCGTCTGGTTGGCAGGGAAGCTGCCAAGGCTCAGCCAGGCGTCAGCGACAGACGTCTTGGCGGCGCCAGCCGCGTTCAGACCTTCCGTCACCTTCGAGCGTACTGTGTAATCCTGATAGGCCGGGATGGCGATCGCGGCCAGGATGCCGATGATCGCAACCACGATCATCAGTTCGATAAGGGTGAAACCCTGTTGCTTTCTCATTTCTAGCACTCCTGCGAATAATGCGTCGTAGACGCGTTAACTACGGCGATTTATCGCCTGTGCAGGAAGTAAAGCAAAGGCCGTGCCAACTTCGCGATATATCTGTAAGTAGCTAAAATATATCAGATGATTGTAAGAGGTATCGCCTGGCGTGACCCCGGTGGCCGTCAATTCGTCATGGGTGGCGTCACAAACTGACAATTTCTGTCACCTTTCGCCGGGCCATCACTCAATCCAGACCCAGTTTCTTGATGCGGTAGCGCAGCTGTCGGAAGGTGATGCCAAGCAGCTTGGCCGCGGCAGTTTTGTTGAATCGGGTCTGCTCCAGCGCCTGCACGATGGCGTCCCGCTCCACGTCCTCGAGCTGAGCTCCCAGGTCACTCTCGCCCGCCTCCGTACCTGCGGGAGTCGGTCTTGCTCCACCCGACCGGATCTCGATGTCATCGGCGTCGATATGCCCGCCATCTGCCATGGTCAGTGAGCGCTCCAGGATGTTCTCCAGTTCCCTGACGTTGCCGGGGTAGGCGTGCTCCCGCAGGCGCGCCCGCGCGTCTTCCGTCAGCCGCGGTACCTCGATGTTCATGCTCGCGGCGAGCCGCTCGAGTATGTGCTCCGCCAGTATGAGCACGTCTTCACCCCGTTCCCGCAGTGGTGGTACGCGGAGGTCGATTACATTGATGCGGTAGTACAGGTCCTCGCGAAACTCCCCTTCGTTCACCAGTGCCGCGAGATCCCTGTGGCTGGCGCTCAGGAAACGCACATCGACCGGGACCTCGCGGGTGTCGCCAACTGGCCTCACCGCTCGTTCCTGTATGACCCTCAGCAGCTTGACCTGCATGTGCAGGGGCAGATCGCCGATCTCGTCCAGGAACAGCGTCCCTCCCTCCGCGCTGCGGATCAGCCCTTCCTTGTCGTCGACCGCGCCGGTGAAGCTGCCTTTCCGATGCCCGAAGAATTCGCTTTCCATCAATTCCGTGGGTATCGCGCCGCAATTGACCGGCACGAACGGTCCCGCTTCGCGCGGTCCGGAATCGTGTATGAGGCGCGCCACCAGCTCCTTTCCTGTGCCGGAATCGCCGAAGATGTAGACCGGTGCCTGGCTGCGGGCGACCTTGGCGATCATCTTGCGGACCTGGTCCATTGCGCGGGACTTGCCGATCAGGCGTTGATCCTGCACCGCGGGATTCGGTACCGCAGCGTCTACGTCGATACGCAGCGCGCTCTTCACCATCTTGCGGATGTCATCGATCCGGACCGGCTTGGAGACGAAGTCGAACGCGCCGAGCTTCAACGCCCGCACGGCCAGCTCCACGTTGCCGTGCGCGGTAATAACGGCGACAGGCACGCCCGGGGCTTTGGCCTGGATCCATTCGACCAGTTCGAGTCCGTCTCCGTCCGGCAGCTTCATGTCGGTGAGGCAGACGTCGATGCCGCCGGCCGACAACTTGTCCCGGGCTTCTCCCAGGTCGGCCGCAGTCTCGGCCAGCAGATCCATCCGCTCCAGGGTCATCGACAGCAGGTCGCGGATATCAGGTTCGTCGTCGACGACCAGGACAATCGGTTTCGCCATGGATCAGCGCTCCCAGCGCGAGGGGTCAGAGAAGATGATACGGAATATGCTGCCACCGCCACCGCGCGGCTCGTATACCAGGGCCGCGCGGTTGCACTCGCACAGCTCCCTGCAGATGAAAAGGCCCAATCCGGTGCCGGACCTGTCTGTTTCGTCGGCCCGGAAGAAAGGCTCGAATACCCGGCCCCGAATCTCTCCGGGTATTCCGGGGCCCCGGTCCCGGACCTCCAGAAACGGGCGATTATTGGCCGGTCGCCGGCCGACAACCAGCTCGACCGGAGAGTGACAGGTCTCCGGATCGGCATATCGCAGAGCGTTTTCACACAGGTTCCAGACCACCTGATGCAGATGGCTGGGATCCATATGAACCTCGACCTGTGACGACGTGGCCAGCGTCACCAGGCTGTCACCCGATAGTTGCCGTGTCGCCATGAACTCATCATGGAAATGATCAGTCCATTCCGCCAGGTCGAGACGCTTGGGGCTGGTCGAATCGCGCCGCGAGAGCTGCAGGACGTTCTCGATGATCGCGCTGACGCGTCGCGAGTGGTTTTCGATTATCGATGTCAGCTTCCTCTCTTCTTCGCCCAGTGCCGGGCTTTCAGCAAGCAACTGCCCCGCGTGGCTCATGGCGCCCACCGGGTTGCGGATCTCGTGCGCGATACTCGCGGAGAGGCGTCCCAGGGCGGCCAGCTTCGATTGCTGCACCTTCTCGGCCAGGGCCGAGGCATCTTCGAGAAACACCAGCAGGGCGCCGTTCTCATCCCGCCCGATCGGCGCGAAATAGGGGTTGACGTAGGTAGCCCCGTCGGCGGACAGGATCGATGTCGGCACCTGGTTGTCGTACCCGCCACCCCCGCGCCAGGCGGAGACGCACGCCATGAGCTGGGGCGACACGTCTTTAAGAGGCGTGCCCCGTCGATTGCGATCGGTGCCCAGGTAGTTGGCGGCGGCCTCATTCATCAGCCGGATCCTGTCCTCGCCGTCCACGACGACGATACTCTCGCGCAGATTCTGGATGATGTAGTCGTTGAGCTGCGAGAGGTTGGCCAGGTCGATTCCGCGCTGTCGGGCGAGCGCTTCGCTCTCCTGCATCCGGCGGGTCAACGGGTAGGCCGCATAAGAAACAAAAAGAAGGATGCCGCCTAGCAGGCCGGCCGGCGTCGAATCGGCGACAGAGGCGGTCCCCTGGAGGACGTTCAGATATTGCTCGAACAGCACGCCGATGGCCGCCAGTGAGCCGAAGAAGACTGCCCTGCGGCGTGACCATATGAGAGCGATGGCGCCCACGCTTACGATCAACAGGTTGCCGAGCCCGCTGTCCAGCCCGCCGCTGGCATGCACCAGCAGCATGATGCCCGCGATGTCGCAGATCACCTGCGCCAGGCTCTGTAGCGCCAGCGACGGCCAGCGCTGCGCGACCGCGAAGTCGTTCAGTGCGCCGAAAACGAAGTAACCGAGAGCAGCGGCGAAGAACAGGTCCGGGTTGGCGTCGCCGATCAGCCTCGGCTCGTCCGCGACCAGGAACATCGCGAGCAGGAATACCGCGACGAGCGTGCGGAAAATATTGACCAGGCGGAGTACCCGCCAGGCGAAATCAGGTGCGACGTTGTCGTCAGCTTGCAGGAGGCTGTCCGGTGTGCGGCGAGACATGATCTGGGGCATTACTCCGGAGGGCTGGATCGGCGACGATGCCAATCATTCTAAGAGCAGTCATGAAACCGGCAAGCACTTTTGCCTCTTATGCATGTTTGATCCAGAATACCCGCCCTGTTTCCGCATCCCCTCGCGCCCGGCTCAGGTCAGCCGGTGAGAGCGTCGGGCGCGCCGAAAACGGCCTACAAGAACCGACCAACAACTTTCCTTCGGGTGCTGCATGAATCTGCACGAATTCCAGTCGAAACAACTGTTCGAGAAATTTGGCATCCCCGTGCCGCGAGGCATTGCGGCCGCGAGCGCGGAGGCTGCGGAGGTCGCCGCGCGCGAGCTTGGAGGCGACCTGTGGGTGGTCAAGGCCCAGGTCCACGCGGGCGGCCGTGGCAAGGGCGGGGGAGTAAAGCTGGTCAAGAGCCCGGCGGAGGCGCGCGAAGCGGCCGCGGCGATGATCGGTAGCCAGTTGGTGACCCACCAGACCGGGCCGGAAGGCCTGCCCGTGCATCAGGTACTGGTCGAGACCGGCTCCCGGATCGACAGAGAGTTGTATCTGAGTCTGTTGGTAGACCGTGGTCAGGAGAAAGTCGTGTTCATGGCGTCCGCCGCGGGCGGGATGGACATTGAAGAGGTCGCTGCCACGGAACCGGACAAGATCTTCTCGGTCGCCGTGCATCCTGCCGCAGGCCTGCAGCCCTACCAGGCTCGCCAGCTCGGTTTCGGGCTGGGCCTCGACAAAGACCAGCTCAAGCAATTCGGCGGGATCGTGACCAATCTGTATCGCCTGTTTCTTGAGAGCGACGCAAGCCTGGTGGAGATCAACCCGCTGATCGTGACGGATGACGGTCGGATCGTCGCCCTGGATGCCAAGGTCAATGTGGAGGCGAACGCCCTGTTCCGCCAAAAGACGCTTCTGGAGTGGCGCGATCCGAGCCAGGAGGACGAGAGGGAAAACGAAGCCAGCGCCCATGGGCTGAACTACGTTTCACTTGACGGGGACATCGCCTGCATGGTCAATGGCGCCGGTCTGGCGATGGCCACCATGGACCTGATCAAGCTGCATGGCGGGGAACCGGCCAATTTCCTGGACGTCGGCGGTGGCGCAACCGCCGAGAGAGTCGCAGAGGCCTTCAAGCTGATCCTGTCGAACGAGGGAGTGAGAGCGATCCTGGTCAACATATTCGGTGGCATCGTACGCTGCGACCTGATCGCCGAGGGCATCATCAAAGCGGTCAAGGAAGTTGGCGTGAATGTGCCTGTGATTGCCCGGCTCGAGGGCACCAACGTCGACAAGGGCCGCGCGCTGCTGGCCGGAAGCGGCCTCGACATCATCGCCGCAGATGACCTGACCGATGCCGCCCGCAAAGCGGTCGCTGCCTGATCCGGAGTACGACTCATGAGCATCCTCGCCAACCGAGACACCAAAGTCATCTGCCAGGGATTTACCGGCCAGCAGGGGACGTTCCATTCCGAACAATGCATCGACTATGGCACCCAGGTCGTCGGTGGAGTCACGCCGGGCCGGGGAGGTGAGAGGCACCTGGACCGGCCGGTGTTCGATACCGTGGCCGACGCTGTGCAGGAGACGGGTGCGGATACCAGCATGATCTATGTGCCGGCCCCTTTTGCGGCAGACGCCATACTGGAAGCGGCGGATGCGGGCATACGGCTCATCGTGTGCATCACCGAAGGCATCCCGGTGCTCGACATGGTCAGGGTCAAGGCCGTCCTGAAGGAAAGGAGCTGCCGGTTGATTGGCCCGAACTGCCCGGGGATCATCACCCCGGACCAGGCAAAAATCGGCATCATGCCAGGCTTCATCCACAGGGCCGGCAGAGTCGGCATCGTGTCCCGTTCGGGGACGCTGACCTACGAGGCGGTGTATCAGACGACGACTAACGGTCTCGGTCAGTCCACCTGTATCGGTATCGGTGGCGACCCGGTCAGGGGTATGGGGTTCATCGACTGCCTCGAACTCTTCCAGCAGGATGACGAGACAGACGGCGTCGTCATGGTGGGCGAGATCGGCGGTTCGGACGAGGAGGCTGCTGCGGAATACATCGCCGACAATGTGACCAAACCGGTGGTGGCGTACATCGCAGGCGTGACCGCGCCCCCGGGCAAGCGCATGGGGCATGCCGGCGCCATCATTGCTGGCGGCAAGGGCACAGCCGACGAGAAGTTCAGAGCTCTGGACGACGCCGGTGTTGCGACTGTGCGATCTCCGGCCGAGCTCGGAGAAGCCATCCTCGGGCAGCTCGGCGGCTGACGGACGCGCGGCGCAGGCGGATCCCGTGCCACTCAAGATCGCAGTCGGTCAGATCAATACTGTCGTCGGAGACGTGGACGGCAACGTCGAGCGCATCCTGGGCGTCGTCACCGAGGCGCGCGACACGCACGGCGCCGACCTGATCATGCTGCCGGAGCTGGCCATCTGCGGTTACCCGCCCGAGGACCTGCTGTTCCACGGCAACATGCGTCGCAAGGTTGCGGCGGCGCTGGAATCCCTGCAGGCCCGGGTCACGGGTATCGATGTACTCGTCGGCTATCCCGAGTACGTCGGGGACAGCATATTCAACAGCGTTGCACTGGTCAGGGATGGCCGTGTCGCCAGCGTCTATCGGAAGCAACTGCTGCCCAACTACGGCGTGTTCGACGAACAGCGCTATTTCGAGTCCGGGGAAGAAACCGTGATCGCGGAGGTCGGCGGAGTCCGTTGTGGCCTGCTGATCTGTGAGGATATCTGGGCGCCCGGGCCCTCGCGTGCCGCAGTGGCGGCAGGCGCCGAGGTGCTCCTGATCATCAACGGATCACCGTACGACACCGAGAGCCAGGCCCGGCGCGAGCGCGTGATGATCAGTTGTGCTCAGGAGACCGGCGTTCCCCTGGTCTACTGCAACATGGTGGGTGGTCAGGATGAGCTCGTCTTCGACGGCGGGTCACTGGTGGTGGACGGATCCGGTGAGATTCGGGTGCGGGCTCCTGCGTTCGAGGAAACCCTGCTCGGCATCGAACTGGAGCGGCAGCCGGACGGCCTCTCGGTGAAAGCAGGAGACATCGCGCCGTTGCTGGAACTCGATGCGAGTGTCTACAAGGCTCTGGTCCGGGGGATCCGCGACTATGTAAACAAGCATCGTTTCCCCGGCATCGTGCTGGGTCTGTCCGGCGGTATCGACTCGGCGTTGACGCTGGCTCTCGCCGTGGATGCCCTCGGCGCTGACCGGGTCAGAACGGTCATGATGCCTTCCCGTTATACCGCCGACATCAGCCTTCAGGACGCCGAGGAGATGGCCCGGCGGCTGGACGTGCGCTATGACGTTGTCTCGATCGAGCCCATCTTTGCCTCCATCCAGGAAGCGCTGTCGGGGCTGTTCGCCGGGTTACCCGAGGATGTCACTGAGGAGAACATCCAGTCCCGCAGTCGCGGGATCATCCTGATGGCGATCTCGAACAAACTCGGCCTCATGCTGCTGACCACTGGCAACAAGAGTGAGATGGCCGTCGGCTATGCCACCCTGTATGGAGACATGGCCGGAGGCTTCGCGCCGATCAAGGACTGCAGCAAGACCATGGTTTTCCGGCTGGCAAATTACCGCAATACCCTGTCCGCGGTGATACCCGAGCGCACGATCACACGGCCGCCATCCGCGGAACTCAGTGCCGATCAGCAGGACACCGATTCACTGCCGCCCTACGAGATCTTAGACCCGATTCTGCGCGCGTTTATCGAGGAGGACCGCTCGGTCGATGAGATAGTCGAGGCGGGATTCGATCGCGCTACGGTCGGCCGCGTGCTCGGGATGGTCAAACGCAACGAGTACAAGCGCCGCCAGGCGCCTCCCGGGATCCGGGTCAGTCGTCGTGCCTTCGGGCGGGATTGGCGCTATCCGATCACCTCAGGCTTCGACGCGGACTAGGGCCGTCGTCCAAGCGCCCATGAGGGTCACGGGCGGGCCGCGTCCTGGTCCTCGTCCTTGTTCTTCTCCCAGAACTTCAGGTTGCGGCGCAAAATGAGTCGTTCCAGCAGCGTCCCGTCCACCTCGGTCCCCCGCTCTCCGTAGGCGACTGCCCGGTCCGGATAGTTTTCCTCGAGCACCCGCATGGAGTCTGACGCCAGCTCTTCCAGCCCCATCTGCCGGTAAGCGCTGACCATGATCTGCAGGGCCGGCACGACCGAGGGCGTCTGCTGGAAGTTCTCGAGCACGTATTTGGCGCGACTGGAAGCGGCGACGAAAGCCCCGCGGCGGACATAGTAGCTGGCCACGTGGATCTCGTATTCCGCCAGCCGGTTGCGCAGATACACCATCCTCTGGCGCGCGTCCTGGGCGTAGATGCTGTCGGGATACTGGGTCGCGACGATGGAGAAGTTGCGGTATGAGTCCTCCAGCCGGTTCGGGGGTCTCTTGCTCAGGTCGACCCGCACCAGCTTCTCCATCGGTCCACGATCGCGCTCGAAGTAGACCAGACCCTTGAGATAGTGGGCGTAGTCGACCCGTGGATGAGTGGGATTCTCGAGCAGGAACTGGTCCGCAGCCTCGACGGCCGCATCCGGCTCCTTGCTGCGATAGTAGGCATACATCAGATCCAGCTGGGCCTGTTTGGCGTACTCGCTGAACGGATAGACGGCCTGAAGATATTCGTACTGGCCTATGGCGGTCCCATAGTTGCCCGACTGCATCGACTTTTCGCCTTTGCGGTAGATCTTGTAGGCATCGTCGGACGGATCGACACCGCCGCGTTTGGACGAGCATCCCGCCAGAGCGACCAGCAGCGTCACGGCGATCAGGCGCATCGCCACGCTTTTGTCGAACATCGGTCGGATCAAGTTGCTTCCCGCAAGGCTAGGGTTTCGTCAGAAATGGGGCCGAATTATAACGTAAACTCCCGAGGCTAAATCGGACCATTGCAAGTCGGGTCGGGTTCCGGAAGATGTCACAAACCGAACAGTTCGAGATCACCGTGACCGAGGACGTCGCCGGGCTCCGGCTCGACCAGGCGCTGGCCCGGCTGCTGCCCCAGTTCTCCCGCAGCCGCCTGAAAGAGTGGGTGCTCAACGGCAACGTGACCGTAGACGGAGTGACCAGGAAACCACGCGACAGGGTCGTGGGGGGCGAGCTTTTGCGGGTCCGGGCGGAGACGCCTCCGGCCGAGACGGTAGAGCCGGAGCCCATCAGTCTGCAGGTGCTGTACGAGGACGAGTCCATCATCGTCATCGACAAGCCTCCCGGGCTGGTCGTCCATCCGGGCGCCGGCAATCCCCGAGGCACCCTGCAAAACGCGCTCTTGCACCACCGCCCCGAGCTGGCTGAAGTACCGCGTGCCGGGATCGTCCATCGACTGGACAAGGACACCAGCGGCGTGATGGTGGTCGCTGCTGGGGTCACGGACCACACTGACCTTGTCCGGCAACTGGAGCAGCGCTCCGTGCAGCGTGAGTATCGCGCTGTCTGCGATGGCGTGCTGACAGCCGGGGGCACTGTCGACGCGCCTATTGGCAGACACCCCGGCGACCGGCTGCGGATGGCGGTCAGGCAGGGCGGACGGCCGGCTGTGACCCATTACCGTGTGGTCGAGCGATTCCGGGCGCACACGGACCTCAGGGCGACCCTGGAGACCGGCCGCACTCACCAGATCAGGGTGCATATGGCCCACCTCGGATACCCGCTGGTCGGGGATCGGACTTACGGTGGCCGGCTCAGGATCCCGAAGGGTGCGGGCGAGGAGCTCAGACAGACCCTGCGTGGTTTTCGGCGCCAGGCCCTCCATGCGGTGCGTCTGAAGCTGATCCACCCACAATCAGGGGAGGAGGTCGAGTTCACCTCGCCCTTGCGGGTGGATCATGAGTCGCTGTTGGCGAACCTGCGGCGAGACGCCGAAGCGATGCGAGACGGGTGAACATCCGCCTGATACACCCCGATTGGCCGGTGCCGGGCACCGTCCATGCACTGGTAACGACCCGCACAGGGGGCGTCAGCCGGGGCTCCTTCGAGTCCCTCAATCTCGGCGACCACGTCGGGGATGACCCGCGAGCGGTGCGAGAGAACCGCGAGCGGCTGGCCGTGGCGGCAGAGTTGCCATCACAGCCGCTGTGGCTGGACCAGCGTCACGGCAGCCAGGTCGTGCGGGCGGTCGATAATGCGCCGGATCGGCCCGTTGCGGATGGTGTCGTCATACACGACCCCGGACTCGTGGGCGCAATCCTGACCGCCGACTGTCTGTCGGTCCTGTTCGCCGCTGATGACGGCCGGGTCGTCGCCGCGGCCCACGCCGGCTGGCGCGGGCTGGCCGACGGCATCCTCGAGGCGACCCTTCAATCGATGAGTGTGCCACCGCGGGGCGTCTTGTCGTGGATAGGGCCGGGGATCGGACGCCGGGCGTTCGAGATCGGGCCCGAGGTCCGGCAGAGGTTCGTCGACACTGATCCCGGGGCTGAAAACTGTTTCGACCGGGGCCAGCAGGATCGCTGGTTCGGGGATCTCGAGGGACTGGCTCGCCGACGACTTTCCCAGGCCGGTGTAGCTGCCATATTCGGCGGCGGCTTCTGCACGCACACGGATCGGGACCGTTTTTTCTCCCATCGTCGCGATGGTTGCTCGGGCCGTTTTGCGACTTTGATCTGGCTGAGCGGATCGCCGGGACGTTGAAAATCCCGCAGTCGCCCCCAATTCCACAGGAGGTTCAAAGCTTCCGGGGGACATGCCCATGCGCATGGACAAATTGACCACGAAGTTCCAGATGGCGCTGGCTGACGCCCAGTCGCTGGCCGTCGGGCGGGATCATCAGTTCATCGAGCCGCAGCATCTGATGGCGGCGCTGCTGGATCAGGAAGGCGGCACGGTACGGCCGTTGCTGTCGCGATCCGGCGTCCGGGTGGACTGGCTGAGATCACAGGTCGGCGAGCAACTCGATCGCCTGCCGCAGGTCGAGGGCGGCGCCGCCGGTGAGGTCCACGTGTCCAGCGACCTGGGTCGTCTGCTCAATGTGACCGACAAACTCGCACAGAAGCGTGGGGACCAGTACATCACCAGCGAACTCTTTATCCTGGCCGCCCTGCAGGACAAGGGGGCGCTCGGTTCGGCTCTGGGTGACGCCGGCGCCGTCGCGGGCGCCATCGAGTCGGCTATCGACGAGATCCGCGGTGGCAGCAAGGTCACGGATGCTGGTGCGGAAGACGCGCGCCAGGCGCTGGAGCGATTCACTATCGATCTGACCGAGCGGGCCGAGCAGGGCAAGCTCGATCCCGTGATCGGCCGCGACGAGGAGATCCGTCGGACGATCCAGGTCCTGCAGCGCAGGACCAAAAACAATCCGGTGCTGATCGGTGAACCCGGAGTCGGCAAGACCGCGATCGTCGAGGGCCTGGCCCAGAGGATCGTCAACGGGGAGGTTCCCGAAGGACTCAAGCACAAACGCATACTGTCCCTGGATATGGGTGCGCTGATCGCCGGCGCCAAGTTCCGCGGCGAATTCGAGGAGCGCCTGAAAGGCGTGCTCAACGATCTCGCCAAGCAGGAGGGGCAGATCATCCTGTTCGTCGATGAACTCCACACCATGGTCGGCGCAGGCAAGGCCGAAGGTTCCATGGACGCCGGCAACATGCTCAAGCCGGCGCTGGCCCGCGGCGAGTTGCACTGCGTTGGTGCTACGACCCTGGATGAGTATCGCAAGTACGTGGAGAAGGACGCCGCGCTGGAGCGTCGTTTCCAGAAAGTACTGGTCGAGGAGCCCACGGTGGAGGACACGATCGCCATCCTCAGGGGACTGAAGGAGCGCTACGAGGTCCACCACGGCGTGGAGATCACGGATCCCGCCATCGTCGCCGCAGCGACCTTGTCCCATCGCTACATCTCCGATCGGCAGCTGCCCGACAAAGCCATCGACCTCGTGGATGAGGCGGGCTCCCGGATCCGCATGGAGATCGATTCGAAGCCGGAAGAGATGGACCGGTTCGACCGGCGCATCATCCAGTTGAAGATCGAGCGAGAGGCGCTGCGCAAGGAGAAGGACGAGGCCTCGAAGCGGCGTCTGGAGGCCCTTGAGGAGGAACTCGGCGAGCTGGAGAAGCAGTATTCCGATCTGGAAGAGATCTGGGTGGCCGAGAAGGCGGCGATGCAGGGCACGACGCATATCAAAGAGGAGATAGAGCGAGCCCGCATCGAGCTGGAGACGGCGCGCCGTGCCAACGACCTGGCGCGCATGTCGGAGCTGCAGTACGGCCGCTTGCCGGAACTGGAAAAGCAACTCGCAGACGCGGCGGCCGCAGAGGTCCAGGAGCGGCGGCTGGTACGCAATCGTGTCACCGAGGAAGAGGTCGCGGAGGTGGTGTCGAAGTGGACCGGCATACCCGTGTCCAAGATGCTCGAGAGTGAGCGGGAGAAACTCCTGCAGATGGAGCAGGTGATCGAACAGCGCGTCGTGGGGCAGGAGGAGGCCGTGGTCGCGGTGTCAAATGCGATCCGTCGCTCCCGTGCAGGGCTTTCGGATCCCAACCGGCCCATCGGGTCATTCCTGTTCCTCGGCCCCACAGGCGTGGGCAAGACGGAACTCACCAAGGCCCTGGCCGCGTATCTGTTCGATACGGAGGAGGCCATGGTTCGTATCGACATGTCCGAGTTCATGGAGAAGCATTCCGTGGCACGGCTGATCGGGGCGCCGCCGGGTTACGTGGGTTACGAGGAGGGCGGCTATCTGACCGAGGCGGTGCGGCGCAAACCCTACTCCGTGATCCTCCTGGACGAGGTCGAGAAGGCGCATCCGGATGTCTTCAATGTGCTGTTGCAGGTACTGGACGACGGTCGCCTGACGGACGGCCACGGTCGTACCGTGGATTTCCGCAACGCCGTCATCGTGATGACGTCTAATCTCGGTTCGCAGCGCATCCAGGAACTGGCCGGTGAGGCTAACTATGAACGCATGAAGGCGGCTTCCCTCGAGGTCCTCGGTCAGCATTTCCGGCCTGAGTTCATCAACCGCGTCGACGATGTGGTCGTGTTCCATCCCCTGGGCATGGAACAGATCCGCAAGATCGTGGATATCCAGCTTGGTTATCTGCAGCGTCGCCTGGCTGAGCGCGATATCCATATCGAGCTTTCAGATGCCGCACGCGACAGGCTGGGAGATGCCGGCTTCGACCCGGTCTATGGGGCCAGGCCGCTGAAGCGCGCGATACAGCAGCAGGTGGAGAATCCACTGGCCGAGGCGATCCTGCGCGGAGAGTTCGGTTCCGGTGAGACGATACACATCGATGCGGGCGATACGGGCCTGAGTTTTCTGGGCAAGGCCGCCTGAGCCGGAGCCTGTCGGGGCGCAGGCAGTCCGAATCCGCAGCTCCCGCCCTCGGCCGGGGCGGCCGGCATCGATTTGCTTCGGTGTCCCGTGTGCGTACCATTAGGCGCGGGCCGTGCCGGCCCCTGGTCCGATCGGTGGTGAATGAGTCAAGAGGCTGGTGGTGAATCTGTCGCGGCAGGCGTAGCGCGGGCGCCAGAGATAGCTATCCTCATCCCCTGCTACAACGAAGAGGCCGCCATTGCTGCGGTCGTCGCCGATTTCAAGGCAGCGCTGCCGGGCGCGAAGGTCTACGTCTACGATAACAACTCCGCCGATCGCACCCGCAGCGTGGCTGCGGACGCCGGCGCGATCGTACGATCCGAGACCCGCCAGGGAAAAGGTTATGTCGTGCGACGGATGTTTGCTGACGTCGACGCGGACGTTTATCTGCTGGTCGATGGTGACGCGACTTACGACGCCGCCTGCGCCCCGGCACTGATCCGGCAGCTTCTGGACGGTCCGCTGGACATGGTCAACGGTGCCAGAGTCAGCCGCGAGGATGTTAAACATCGTCCTGGCCATCAATTCGGCAATCGCCTGCTTTCCGGGCTGGTTGCGTGGATCTTCGGTAACCGGTTCCGCGACATGCTGTCCGGGTACAAGGTGTTCTCGCGGCGGTTCGTGAAGTCCTTCCCCGCGCTATCGGCCGGATTCGAGATCGAGACCGAGTTGACCGTGCATGCGCTGGAACTTGCTATGCCCGTGACGGAAGTCGATACGCCGTATTCCGACCGTGCCGAGGGCACAGAAAGCAAACTCAATACGTTCCGAGACGGATACCGGATTCTCAAGACGATCGGCATATTCATCAAAGAGGAAAGGCCGCTGCAGTTCTTCTCTGCCGTGGCCGGCGTGTTTGCCCTGGGCGCAGTCATCCTGGGTCTGCCGGTCATCGTGACCTATCTACAGACCGGCTTGGTGCCGCGTTTGCCGACGGCGGTCTTATCCACGGGCCTGATACTTCTCGGTGCATTGAGTCTGACGGCCGGTCTGATCCTCGACACCGTCACCCGGGGCCGCAGGGAGGCCAAGAGGATGAGATACCTGAGTATCGCGGCGGCGCCAGGAGCCGGTGTTGACGACTGAGAGCGCCGCCGGTCAGCCCCTGCGGGCCCGGTGGGCGCAATGTCTGGACGCGGCACCAGCTGCCGTTACCACCGGGCCGGGGATCCAGCCCACCCCGATCAGGACAAGTGTCGTCCCCGGGCAGCACCGCGGCATGCTTGCCGCCGTCGATGTCAGCGAGACAGGGGCATCAGGACCCGGCGCTGCGGGGACCCGGGACTGATATGGAAGAGGCGCACAGGACTCCTGGGGATACGGCCCCAGGCGATGAGGCCTACACGGGTGTCGAGAACCTCGAGGTCATGGCCGAGGCCGTCAACTACAATCGCTATCTCGTCAACCTGATCGTTGCCAATCGGCATGCCGGCGATGCCACCGTCGATTTCGGTGCCGGGGCGGGTACATTCGCGGGACCCGCCAGCGAGTCCGGTCTGATGGTTACCTGTGTAGAGCCGGATGATCATCTGCGTGAGGTACTCGCCCGCAAAGGGCTGACGGCCGTGGCCGACATCCAGGCGGTAGCGACAGAATCCATCGACTACCTGTACACGCTGAATGTTCTGGAACATATCGAGGACGATCAGGGCGCTCTGAACGAGCTGGCAAGAGTGTTGCGACCGGGGGGGCGACTACTGGTCTATGTGCCGGCTTTCCAGGTGCTGTTTACGTCGATGGATCGCAAGGTAGGACATCACCGCCGATATCGGCTTGGCGGGTTGACAGACAAGATTCGGACGGCCGGTTTCTCGGTCCGGGACGCAAGATATGCCGACTCACTCGGCTTCGGCGCATCACTGGTCTACAGGGCGTTCGATCGCGGCGAAGGACAAGTCGATCGCCGTGGGCTGCGTCTCTACGACAGATATTGTTTCCCGATCAGCCTGTGGGTCGACCGGATCTTCGGGCGCTTGTTTGGCAAGAACGCGATCGTGGTAGCGGAAAAGCCGGTCGTCCCGTCCGGCGCCGTGGCCGGGCAGGGGCGAATATGACCGACGCTTTCAAGAACACTCTCGCCTGGTTGTTGATCGGCACGATCGGGGTGTTCATGGCGATGAACTGGGCCAGCGCCTCGTTCACCGGCGCGGAGTATCTGCCGGCGGGCAATGACTCCTTCTATCACGCCCGCCGGATTCTCGATACCTTCCAGTCAGCCGATGCCTTCTTCGAGTTCGATCCCCGCATCCATGTGCCGGAGGGCAGCTGGATCGCCTGGCCGTGGCTGTATGACTATCTCATGGCGCGGACGCTAACGGCCCTGGTGGCTGTGACCGGGGCCGAGAACCCGATGGCCGTGCTGGTCTACATACCGGTGTTCTGGGCCTACGTCACGGTCGGGCTGGTCCTGGTCGTCAGCGCTGCGCTCAAGCTCCCGTGGCCATTCCGCATCATGGCCGCGCTCTACGCGGCGCTATTGCCCCTGAACCAGGTGCTGCACGGGGTTGGCCGCGTCGATCATCACTTCATGGAGTACACGTTCGTATTGCTGACGCTGGCCGCGAGCATCAACTGGTTCAAAGACGATCAATCCAGGGCTTTCGCCGCGCTCACCGGTTTCTCGCTGGGAATCGCCAGCGGGTTCCACAACGCCCTGTTCGTGCTGCAGATCCCGGTGCTGGCCTCGTTCTTCGTGTGCTGGATCCGCGGTATCCAGCCGGATTGGCGATCGAGCGTCTGGATGGCGGGCAGCCTAGTGACGGGAACGCTGCTGGTGACGATCCCATCCACAGCGTTTATCCAGGGACGCTTCGATTTCTACCTGCTGTCCTGGTTCCACGTCTACATCGCAGTCTGTTCCAGCGCCGTCATCCTGTGGATGGCGCGGCGCACCTTCTCGCTACGCGACCTCGGACTGCTGATCGTCCTCGGCCTCGTGCTGGTGGTGCCGATCATCAGCCAGATCCTGGTGGCCGGTGACTTCTTCGCCCACCGGGTGAGCCGGCTGTCGGATATCAGTGAGGCGAAGAGCATCGTCAGGATGTTCCGGGACCCCGACGGGCCCTATTTCCTGAGGAGTGTCTATAGCCTGATGGTATTCGCGGTCCCGGTGATTATGGCCGGTACCGCCATCGCCGCGCTTCGCAGCAAGGCGCCGGATCGCATCGTGTTCTTCGTCTTCTCCACGCTGGGGTTGCTGCTGCTCGTCCAGCAGTTCCGATTTCACTATTACGGATCGTTCGCGCTGTACCTGCCGATCCTGGTCGGTGCGTCCCGGCTGGCCAGCCGCTACCCGCGGCGGTCGAATCTGGTCATCGGCGTCACCCTGCTGCTGTTCATATCGACGCTCTATCCTGCGGTACGGAACCGACTCTTCGCCGAGTATCGGGCCGGCCTGGATTCACAGTACCAGCTGGTGAAGGATACGATGCCGGAACTGAGCCGACGGTGCAGAGAACGCCCGGGCGTGGTGCTTACCTACAATGACTCCGGGCACTACGTTCGGTTCCACACCGAATGCTCGGTGATCGCCAACAACTTCCTGCTCACGCCCCAGCATTCAGACAAGATCCGGGAGCTGGACGAGCTGATCGAGTCCCCGCTGCACAAGGTCCTGGCCGAGCGGCCGGATATCCGCTACTTCCTGGTCTACTATCCGACTCTGATCTTCCGTGACAATACCGGGTCTACCAGGCTCCTGACCAAGGAAGAACTGTCGAATGCCCCCTGGACCCTGATCAAGGAACTGATGTTCTCCGACGCCCCGGGAGAAGATTTCCCGGAGCTGGATCTCGCCTGGCAGGTCACATCGGTGGAAGAGGACGGGACCAAGTTCGCTCTCGCGCGGCTATACGAAGTCCGCCCGCAGGACGAATCAGAAGACGATTCGCTGGTGCCGTCCGCGGAGCAAACGGACACTCCGACTACGAACAACTAGGCCTCTGCGTCGGACCACCAACGAAGACAATCCGTCTATTCGTACTCCCCCTGATCATCTTGCTGGGTAGCTTAGAAGAAATCTTGCCCAGTCCAGGGGCATCTGCTTCCGACCCATAACAGACATTCAGTGATCCCAGCTCACCAGTTGGTCCGCGACCCCTGGTCTGTCTCAATAGGGCCAGCAAAGAGTCTTTCGTCTGATTATGTCAAACACAAATTGAACTCAGCGGATTCATCACCTTTACTCAAATGGTTACGAACAAGAGAAAGATCAGCAATTAGTTTGCTGGAGGGGTGGGAGATGACGGTTTCTAGGATGACGAAGTCTAAGCCATTGTCCCTCGGGGGCGCCGCGTTGGTGATGACCCTGGCTGCGACAGGCGTACACGCCACCGAGCCGTGTGACGATTTTGGAGAATGCAAGGCGCTGATCGAGATCAACGCGTCCGATGGCGACATCGGTTTCCATTTTCTGATGGACGGCGATGACCTTCTCGCGGGTCGTATCACCGATCCCAACGGTAGACAGGTTTTCCAGGATCTAGCCAAGGGACCGCTGGCTGAGCAAAAACTCACCGAGACGTTTGCAGAGAGTGCCGAACCGCTCTGTTGGGAAGACCCCGACGCAGACGAGGAGGACCTAGAGGACATTGTCACTCTGGAGGGGTTTCTGGAAATCTGGGCTGACGGCACCTACACCTTCTCCGGCCGAGGAGAAGAGGGCGAAAAGTCGAGTGGGGAGACCGAACTCACTTACATGCTTCCCGCTGCACCGGCCGATGTGGATTTCGATGGTACTCAGATCACGTGGGCTGATGGCGACGACCTCGGAAACTGCGCTTCCTACAATGACCTGACTAACCTCGTTTCCGAAGGCGTTCTGCCCGAGCATCCGGAGAACGTGGATGTTGATGCCTTTGAGGTCGTATTGGAGCCGGACGTGGAAGATGGCGACCCAGTTGGCAATCTGGTGTTCAGCATACGTGTTCCGGGCGACATCATGACCAAGGCAGTGACAGTTCCGGCTGAGTATCTGGCCTCGCTGCCGGCCGACACGCCGGTAAAGGTCGAAGTCGGTGCAATCGGAGGCGAGGATAACGCCACCTTTACCGAGGAAGATGGTTTCTGCGTCAATGAAGATCAGGGTTGCGACGACGAAGAAGGTTAACCGGTAGCGGAGCCTGTGGAGTCACAAAAGGGCCCCACACCGGGGCCCTCTTTTTTGCACGCTGCCAACGTCCGCTCCTGGCCGGAAGCAGACGTTGGGCTCTAAGGGGTACGTCGGGGGATACTCACCATACTCGTAGATCGCGTCCCGACGTGGCCGGCGGTTCGAGCGGGACTTGCGTTTGCCCGCAATATCCTTCAGGCTGATTGAGCGATCTTAGTATTGGCCTGCCTTTCAGCTGCCCGCCCATTTCTTGGGCGTTCGTTTCAAGACATCCACTACACCCAGATTGTTCGTTACTGCGCCACGATTTTGGCGTGGAATATTGTTATGGAGGCCAATCATGGCTACAGGAACTGTTAAATTTTTCGATGCCGGTAAAGGATTTGGATTTATCCAGCCTGAATCTGGAGAGAAAGACGTATTCGTGCACATCAGCGCGGTTCAGAACGCCGGAATGGATACACTGGCCGAAGGTCAGCGTATCAGTTACGAGGTTATCACCGAGCGTGGCAAACTGGCGGCCAGTAATCTTAAAGCTGCGTGATTGTCGAAATGCGTTTGCGTATTCAGGAGAACCCGGCCTTGTGCCGGGTTTTTCTTGGTCAGCGAACTCCGGCTTTTTGCCGAAAACAGACATTCACCCGCACGCCTAAACGAATCTCGCTTCAACTCTCACTGAGCGTCCGCTCCTGGCCGAAAGCGGACCTTCGGCTCCATCTCTGATCGATCTTACCCAAGGCCACTTCTGAGGGGCTGCTTTCGACCCAAAGCGGCCATTCGTTCGTACTACGCTACATGCGATGCAATAATCGAAAGTGGAAGGCAGGAGTCACGGAGGGTTCACTCATGAAAAAAGGGATTCTGGCTTATGCAACGGTGGCGATGATCGCGGCTTTCATCGGCAGTATGGCGTTGGCCAAACCGGATAAGGTAGATGGCGTCAATGTCTCAGGAGGCCGAATACCGCAGACGATCAAGGACAACAAATATCCCCGGACTTATTTCCCGGGTACCGAGAAGCTGGGAAATGATGAGATGCGGATCACCGCGCTGGGTACTGGCATGCCGAACCAGTCGCCGAGCAACGTGGCAGCGTCGTTCCTGGTGGAATTGGGCAACGGAGACTCCTTCATTTTCGATATCGGGACCGGGTCAACCGACCGATTGGCCGGCCTCGAAGCGGATTACTCGAAATTGGACAAAGTCTTTGCCAGCCACCTGCATACGGACCATGTCGGCGATCTGG
>CALDWW010000065.1 GCA_937924335.1 uncultured Gammaproteobacteria bacterium | reverse complement strand
GCCGGCCACCCGGCCTCCATCCGCTTCTGCCACGACATCGGGCTGAGCTACGTCTCCTGCTCGCCGCCGAGGGTCCCTGTAGCCCGCTTGGCGGCGGCGCAGGCGAAGTTGATGGAAAAGCCAGGCGATATGGGTCTGGCCGTGGCCAGCTAGATGTAGTGCGACAGCCGGGCAACGGGGCGAGCGGAATCGGACTTGCGACAAGGCGAAGTGATTGTCCCGAAGCTGTTTCGAATCCGCGTTCAGGCGACAAACAATGTGGCCGCGGCGTGACTCCCTATAGACTAGGGGTGACGAATCTTTCACCGACGTTCGATGATCGGGAGGTGAATATGCACATCGATGGACTGTGGCCACGCGGCTCGCTCGTAGTCGCAGGACTTTTTGTCTGTTTTGGCGTTATCACTGCGGCATCCGCGGGGACGGACATCCTGGGCGACGCCAAAAAACTGTTTGGCAGTGACGACAAGGAGCAGATCAGCAGCTCCGGACTAACGGACGATCAGATCGGTTCCGGCCTGAAAGAAGCCCTGACGGTCGGCACCGAGCGCGTGGTCAGCCAACTGGGCGCAACAGACGGCTTCAACGCCGATCCCGCCATCCGCATACCATTGCCGGACAGTCTCGAACGCGTGCAGTCTGCGCTCGGCTCGGTCGGCATGGCGTCGACGTTCGACGACCTCGAGCTGCAGCTCAACCGGGCCGCGGAACTGGCGACACCGAAGGCGAAAGCCCTGTTTGTCGATGCCATCAGTGGGATGAGTCTCGACGACGTCCAGGCGATCTACGCCGGTCCCGACGATGCGGCCACCCAATACTTTCGCGGCAAGATGTCGGGACCGCTGGCGCTCGAGATGGCCCCCGTCGTCGACGCCAGCCTCGGCGAGGTCGGCGCCGTACAGTCCTACGACGCGATCATGCAGCAATATCAGTCCCTGCCGTTCGTCCCACCGGTGGAGGCCGATCTGACCGGCTATGTCGTCGACAAGGGCATGGACGGCATCTTCCATTATCTGGCCAGGGAGGAGGCGGCGATTCGGACAGATCCGGTCGCACGATCGACGGATCTTCTCAAGCAGGTCTTCGGTCAATGACGATCACATGCTTGCCGGGGTCATGTCTCCGGCCAGCCTGCAGGATTTGAACGCGCCGAGGGCAAAAGTCCTGGTGCTGAACGTCACGGATCACCTGTCACGCCGCGGTCGCGAAACCCTTAGAATTTTCACGGATACAGCGCCGCAGCGACGAGACTGGCCGAGACATTGAACGGACTCCCCTGGCAGAACCTGCTGCACGTGATCGGTGCCGCCAATGCCCTGCTGCTGGCGGCCGTGCTGTTGTGGAGCCCGCGCCTCGCTCGCACCCGTGCCGGCTGGCTGCTGGCGACCTACCTCGCCGGCCTGGGCCTGCTGTTGTGGCTGTTCACCGCGGTCGATGCCGGCTGGCTACCGTTCAGCAAGGGTCTGCGCCTGGTCTACGACGGCGTAGCACTGCTGATCCCGGCCTTGCTGTTCGACTATCTGCGTCGCGCCGTCGGCGCCTCCCGCGCACCGCGCTGGATCTATTTTCCGGCCCCGCTCTTTCTTCTGCTGGCGCTACTGACAGGAGAGGAATTCCTTGACCGGTTCCGCATCGAGCATGTGGTCCTGATACAGCTCGCTTACAGCGTTGCCGCCGCACTGCTGCTGCTGCGGACCCGTGGCCGGCTGGCAGTGTGGCCGAAGCACCTGGTGGTGCTGGTCGGCGGGGTACTGCTGATCAATGCGGCCCAGCTGCTGCGCATCGCGTTCCCGAACGTGGCCTGGATATTCGACGCGGTACCGATGGCCGGGGCCGCCTATTTCATCGCCTTGACCTGGCTGGTGGTCAACGACCCGAGGGCCATGCGCAGCTTTACCGAAGTGCTGGCGAAGCCGGACGGCGACCATGCCGCCCAATTCGGTGCGCTGGATGACTACGTGTCCCGGGAGCGTCCTTACCTGGACCCGGGGCTGAGCCTGGAGTCGCTGGCGGGCGCTGCGGGGATGAGCCCCCGCCGGCTGTCGGAGGTCATCAACGAGGCGACCGGGGCGGGATTCTACGAGTACATCAATGGCCGCCGCATCCAGGCGGCGCGCAATCTCCTCGAGGATCCCGGCGAGTCCCGCACTTCTGTAGAGGCGATCGGGCTGATGGTGGGATTCCGTTCAAGATCAACCTTTTACGAAGCCTTCAAGCGGTCCTCTGGAATGACGCCGGCCGCCTGGCGCAAGGCCAGGAAAGGCTGAGTGACGGCTTGTCTGTCCGGCTGCACGCAGCCGGACACGAAAGCCCGGGCCTACTCCCAACCATTCGAGGAAACTTGTCACCCAAGGCTGTGAAGTCCCGCGAAGTCCGCGGGACGTGCACCGAGGAGGACACTCGATGAGAACCCTAATCTTGACGATAGCGCTGCTGCTGGCTGCGCCCATCCATGCCGAAGTGCCGGCGGAAGCCGCTTCGCGCCTGCTGCGCGATGCTCTGGCCAGGGATCACGGCCCCGGCATGATGGCGGCCGTCGCGCGCGGTAGCTGCTTGGTCTGGAGCGACGCCGCCGGTCACGCCGATCTGGAACAACAGGTCCCGCTGACCACGGACACGCGCATGCGGATCGGCAGCGTGTCCAAGACCCTGACGGCCGCGCTGGCATTACGGCTGGTCCAGGACGGGCAGATGGACCCGGATGCAGACATACGCGACTACGTTCCCGCCTTCCCCGACAAGGGACACCCGATAACGCCGGGCCAACTGGCGGCGCACGTCTCCGGGATCCGGCACTACGACTTCACCAATCTGATGGAGGCCAACAACGTCCGCTATTACGAGCGCCTGGAGGACGCATTGGTCGTTTTCGCCGGGGACGACCTGTTGGCCACGCCCGGGGAGAGCTTCGAGTACTCCAGCTTTGGCTACAACCTCCTGGGAGTCGCCGCCGCGAATGCCGCTGGCATGTCTTTCGGCGAGGCACTGGCCGCTCGTGTGACCATGCCCCTGGGGCTGGAGGACACGCTGATCGACCATCCACTGATGCTGATCCCGTCCCGCACCCGTTTCTACACCGTCGTCGATGGCGGCGGGGCCATCAACACGATCTGGCGGGACAGCTCGGACTACTATCCATCCGGCGGCATCCTGTCTACCGCGGAGGACCTGGTGAAATTTGCCCGGGCCGTCTTTGCCGGCGACTTCCTGGACGCCGAACGACGGCAGCTGGCTCAGACCCGGGCGGAGACGAACGATGGGGCCGAGGTGGCGTATTCCTTTGGTTGGGAGGTCAGGGCCGTTAACGGCCAACGCCGATACGAGCATGGCGGTGAGACCAATGGCGCCTATGCCAGGGTGATCTATCTGCCTGAGCACGACCTCGCGGTCGCCGGCATCACCAACTACAACTTCTGGGGCGAGACGCTGGGCGAGGCGGCGTTCTTCGAGTTCATCGTCGATACCCTGCCCGAACTGTTGGCCGGAGCGGAGTGTGCGAGACCCTGAAACAACGCTGGGGTCGGGGGCCGTTTCTCGTTACATTGATGAGCATCGTCCCCAGACCCGGGCAGGCTGTGGCCCGGGTATCGCAACATGGCATGACAGAACCGACAACGACAGAACACGCCGACACCGTTGCATCAGCAGGCCGGGTGGAGACGCTATGGCGAATCGGCGCCGACCCCGGCGACAGCGAAAACGTACGGCTCCACAAGCGGCTGCTGGTCGCCTCCACCCTGATGATGGCCAGCCTGGCCATCCTGTGGGGGCTGATCTATCTCGCCTACGAAGAACCGCTCGCGGCTTCCATCCCGCTGGCCTACTCTGCGGCCTCCTTCGTCAGCCTGGCGCTGTTCTCAGGCCTGCGCCGGTACGAGTTCTTCCGTTTCAGCCAGCTCCTGTTCAGCCTGTTACTGCCGTTTCTCCTGATGCTGGCCTTGGGCGGTTTCGTGCCCTCCAGCGGCGTCGTATTGTGGTCGCTGACCTCACCGCTGGGAGCGCTCGTGTTTGCCGGGCGACGGCAGGCGCTGGGCTGGTTCTGCGCCTACCTGGGTCTCGTGCTGCTGGGCGCGATGATGGATCCGGATCGGGCGAACAACTTGCCCCCGGGCCTGATCACGACGTTTTTCGTGATGAACATCAGCGGCGTGTCGGTGGTGGCTTACGTCCTGTTGCAGGCCTTCATGAGCGAGAAGGATCTCGCGCTGGTGACGCTCGGTCGCCGTCATCGGTGGATACGCAAGGCTTTCTCCAGCTACGTTTCGCCCAACCTGGTCCAGTACCTGGTCGATCATCCCGATGCCCTGAGTCTCGGCGGCGAGCGCCGCGAGTGCTCGTTCGTGCTGACCGACATCGCGGATTTCACGACCCTGGTGGAACGCAGCGACCCGGCAGAAGTCGTGTCGTTACTCAATGACTATCTCGAGGAGATGACGCGGATCGCGCTGGCCCACGACGGCACTATCGACAAAATCATCGGCGACGCCGTCGCGGTCGTGTTCTCCGCCCCGGTTGAACAGCCAGACCACGCACAGAGGGCGATCGCCTGCGCCCTGGAGATGGACCGGTTCGCTGTTGCTTTTGCTGCCACCCAGCGCGAGACAGGCACACCGATGGGCGATACCCGCATCGGCGTCAACACGGGCAAAGTCATCATCGGCAACGTCGGCAGCAAATCCCACTTCGACTACCGCGCATTGGGGGATGCCATCAACACGGCGGCGCGTCTCGAGGGCGCCAACAAGTATCTCGGCACCCGTGTGTGCGTAGGGCATTCCACCGTGGAGCGTTGCCCTGAATTCACGGGGCGCAAGATCGGTACCCTGATGCTCAAAGGCAAGGAGGCCGGTGTGGATGCTTACCAGCCGTTGCCGGCAGGCCTGTACGATGCCGATCTGCTGGCAAGATACGACGCCGCCTTGCGCAGAGTCACAGACAACGAGCCCGGCGCAGCAGAAGCCATGGCGGCACTGCATCGAGAACGACCCGACGATCCGCTGACGGCGTTCTATGCGGATCGGCTTGGAAAGGGCATCAGCGGGACCCGCATCGTCTTCGAGCAGAAGTGAGCGGCCTCTACAGCAGATCCCGGATCCGGTAGTAGGCCATCGCCAGCACCAGGGCGGGCGTGCGCAGCAGCCTGCCCCCCGGGAACGGGTGGTGTGGGATACGGGAGAACACATCCAGCCTCTCGGCACTGCCGACGACCGCCTCGGCCAGCAATTTACCGGCGAGTCCTGTCATGACCATGCCGTGGCCGGAGAAACCCTGGGCGTAGAAGACAGTGCCTGACAAGCGCCCGAAGTGGGGAGCGCGATTCATGGTGATCGCCACGTTACCGCCCCAGGCATACTCGATGCGCACAGCCTTCAGTTGCGGGTAAACCTTCACCATCCGTGCGCGGATGGAGTGTGACAGGCTCGGCGGCGGGATCGTCGAGTAGCTGACCCGCCCGCCGAACAGCATCCGCCTGTCGGCCGACAGGCGGAAGTAGTCCAGCACGAAGTTGACATCGGCCACCGCCATATCGTTGCGGATCAATGATGTGGCCAGTTCTTCGTCGAGGCGCTCGGTGGCGACGACATAGGTGCCGACCGGCATCACCTTTGCACGGATACGACGCGACAGATTGCCCAGGTAGGCATTGCCGCAAAGAAGGACGAAGCGGCAGCGCACCCGGCCTTCCGGTGTCTGCACAAGGATGTGATCGCCGATATCCTCAAGCGCCAGCGCCGGGGTGTTCTCATAGACCCGGGCGCCGGCCTCGCGAGCCGCAGCGTTCAGGCCCAGAGTGTAGTTGAGCGGGTGCAGGTGACCGCTGGCTTCATCCAGGAGGCCCGACACATAGCGGTCGGTGGCCATCAGGCTTGCGAGTTCGTCACGATCGACCATGCGCAGGCTGTCATAGCCATATTCGTCTTCCAGCTCGCGCTTCCAGTCCACCAGCTCGCGATGCTGGCGCGGCTTGACGGCCGCGTGCATGTGACCGGGCTTGTAGTCGCAGTCGATCCGGTACTTCGCGATCCGGTCCTTGAGCAGCGTCATCGCTTCGACCGACATATCCCACAGTCGCCGATCATCTTCTCGGCCCACCATCTTGCGGATCTTCGCCTGTTCGCAGGCGTAGCCGAAGATGGTCTGGCCGCCACTCCGACCCGAAGCGCCCCAGCCGACCCGATGGGCTTCGATGATCGCGGTGTCGTAGCCGCGGCCCGCGAGTTCCAGCGCCGCTGACGTGCCGGTAAGGCCGGCGCCGACGACACAGACGTCACAGTCGATCGCGCCCAGGACACGCGGATGCTCCGGCGCGGTGTGAGTGCTGGCGGCGTAATAGGACTCCACGTGCGAGGCGGCAGTCATGATTCAGTCCCCGTGGATGCAGCGCCAGTCAGACGGTCCGCAGATACCACTCGATCTCCAGCGGTGACACACTGGCCTCGTAGCTCAGCCGCTCTTGGCGGCGGCAGGCGGCAAACACACGCAGAAAGTCCTCGCCCAGGTATCCGGGCAGGATCGCGCCACGTTGCAGCGCTTCGATCGCGTGCAACCAGCTGTTGGGGAGCGTGCCCTCCTCCGCTGCCGCATCGCCCTCCGAGGGCGGCGGCGGCTCGATCTCGTTCGCCATGCCATGGTGCATGCCTGCCAGTACGGCGGCCACGACCAGATAGACATTGGCATCTGCACCGGCCACCCGGTGCTCGATTCGTCGGGCGGCCGGATCCCCGGCCGGGATCCTGATCGCGGTGGTGCGGTTGTTGACGCCCCAGCAGGGGGTCATCGGCACGAAGTTGCCCGGCTGGAACCGCCTGAAGGAATTGGCATTGGGCGCCAGAATAGCCATGGACTCGGGCATAGCCTCGAGTAGCCCGCCGACCGCGTACCTGAGCGCCTCACTGCCTGCCGGACTGGCGTCCTCGAACACGTTGCCGCCGCCTGCGTCCAGCATGCTGACATGGATGTGAGTCCCGCTCCCGGAACGATCCGCATACGGCTTGGCCATGAAGGTAGCGTCCATGCCGAAGCGTTCCGCCGCCCGCTTGATGATGCGCTTCAATAGCATCGCCTGATCACAGGCCGCCGCTGCATCCGCCACGTGATGCAGGTTGATCTCGTATTGTCCGGGTGCGTACTCGGCCACCGCGGTATCCGCCGGCAGGTTCTGCATCGAGCATAGCCTGTCGACCTCGTCGAGGAAGGCGCTGTAAGCGTCCAACTCAGCCATGCCATAGACCTGGGTGCTGGACTCCCGCTCGCCCGTCACCGGTGACATGGGAGGCTGAGGAGCGCCACCGGCTCCCGCTTCCCTGTCCAGCAGGTAGAACTCAAGTTCCACGGCGATCATCGGGTTGAGGCCGTCAGCCCGGAAACGCGCCAGCACCCGCTCCAGCACCTGGCGCGGATCGGCAAAGAAAGGCGTCCCGTCGGCTTCGAACATGCTCATGATGACCTGCGCGTCGGCGCCGGACTGCCATCCGGTGAGGCTCAGTGTGTCGGGCACCGGCAGGCAGATATCATCGGAGTCGCCGCGATCGAATCCCAGGCCGGTCGTCTCGACAGTGTCGCCGCAGATGTCGCAGCCGAAGATTGAGCCGGGCAGACAGATGCCCTTTTCATACACCTTGCCGAGCGCGTCGCGCCGGATGCGTTTGCCGCGGACGATGCCGTTTGCGTCGGTGATCAGAAGATCAATGTTGCCGACGGATTCGTTGCTCCGCAGGAATGTCCGGGCTTCATCCGGACTGGGCCGATTGTCAGCCATGAAGTTTCCGATTGATGTCCAAAATTTTTTGATTATCTTCGCGAATTCAGCCGCGGATCGGATCACCCAAACGGCGCGAAGGCCCACATCGGACGAACGCGCCCGGTCCGCTTGTATTACGCCGAGACAGTAATATATTGTAGCGAAATGCTAAATACGAGCGGTCCTGCACGGGATTCGGGCACGACTCTTGGGGGCTCGTAGGCACGACAGATACCGCTTAAAATAATAGACATGGCGCTACACAAACCCGTCATCGGGGTCCCGGCTTGCCGGCGAATGCTCGACCCGCATTATTTCCATATCGCCGGCGAGAAATACCTGACGGCGATCGCCAATGCATCCGGCTGTATTCCCGTGATCATCCCGGCCCTGGGGGCGGCCATGGAACTGGAGGTACTGTTGGACAGGCTGGATGGGCTATTGATCCCCGGCAGCCCTTCGATGGTGGATCCGCAACACTACGACGGCGAGCCCAGCGAGCCAGGCACGCTGCACGATCCGCACCGTGATGAGACCACCCTCACCGTCATCCCGACCGCCGTAGCGGCCGGTGTCCCCGTGATGGCGATCTGCCGTGGCTACCAGGAGATGAACGTGGCCTTCGGCGGCAGCCTGCACCAGAAAGTGCACAAGACGGATCTTTACGACACTCACCACGAGGACCCCGAACAGCCGCTGGAGTCCCAGTACGGCCCGGCACACGAGGTGCGGCTCGCCCGGGATGCCATACTCAGGGAGGTCACCGGCAAAGACAGCCTGACGGTCAATTCCCTGCATCACCAGGGCGTGGATCGCCTGGGCCGCGGACTGGCCGTGGAGGCCATCGCGCACGACGGCCTGATCGAAGCCTTCCGGGTGGCGGACGCGCCCACCTTCGCCCTCGGCGTGCAGTGGCACCCGGAATGGAAAGTGATGGGGAACGAAGATTCGATCGCGCTGTTCACCCGCTTCGGCGATGCGGCCCGCGCCTATGCAAAGGGGAAACGCCATGCTTGAAGACATCGACCACTGGCTGACCGCTCGAGGCATCACGGAGGTGGAAGGCCTGGTCCCGGACATCGCGGGTACGCCGCGCGGCAAGATCGTGCCGGCACGCAAGTTCAGCAAGGAAGATGGCATGCGCCTGCCTGAATCCCTGTTCAAACAGACGGTGACGGGCGACTATGCGGAGGTCGGCGACGATATCGAGCGCGACATGATCTGCCGACCGGATCCCGCCACCGTCCGGCTCGTCCCCTGGGCCACCGACCCGACCGCCCAGTGCATCCACGACTGCTTCCATCACGATGGCGCACCAGTAGAGACGTCGCCTCGCTACGTGCTCAGAAGGATCCTGGCGCTGTACGCAGCCGAGGGCTGGAGACCGATCGTGGCCCCGGAAGTGGAGTTCTTTCTGGTCAAGCGCAATCTGGATCCGGACTACGAACTGGAGCCCCCCATCGGACGTTCCGGCCGACCGGAGACCGTGCGCCAGACTTTCAGCATCGACGCCGTCAATGAGTTCGATCCCTTGTTCGAGGAAATGTACGACTTCTGCGAGGCCCAGGAGCTCGAGCTGGATACGCTCATCCACGAGGGCGGCGCGGCGCAGATGGAGGTCAATTTTATCCACGGGGACCCACTGGACCTGGCTGACCAGGTGTTCCTGTTCAAGCGCACCATGCGCGAGACCGCCCACCGGCACGAGATCTACTGCACTTTCATGGCCAAACCCATGCAGGGGGAACCGGGCAGCGCGTTGCATATCCATCAGAGCATCGAGGACACGGACGGTCGGCGTAACCTGTTCGCGGCCCGCAACGGCCGGGACAGCCGGTTGTTCAAAAACCATATCGCCGGGCTGCAGCGCTACCTGCCCGAAGCTGTCGCGCTGATGGCCCCGTACGTAAACTCCTATCGTCGGTTCACCCGCTACTACGCGTCCCCCATCAACGTGCACTGGGGCTACGACAACCGCACCGTCGGTCTGCGGGTACCGATCTCCGAGGCACGCGATCGGCGGGTCGAGAACCGCATCGCCGGTGCCGACGTAAACCCCTATCTCGCCATCGCCACCTCACTCGCCTGCGGCTACCTGGGCATGAAAGAGAAACTCAAGCCGACGCCACCGCTCGACGAGGATGCCTATACCAAGCCCTTCGTACTGCCGCGCGAGTTGTCCTCTGCGCTGGCCCGGTTGCGCAGATGCGAACCGCTGATCGAGATCCTCGGCGAACGCTTCGTCGAGATGTTCTGTGGCGTCAAGGAGAGCGAGTACGAAACGTTCTTCCAGGTGATCAGCCCCTGGGAGCGCGAATTCCTGTTGCTCAACGTCTGATCGATCCGGCCGTTACACCTGACGGTCTGTCCTGAAGGTAAGAAACAAGCATGCAAGCACGACTCAACCTCAGCACCGCGGAGCTGCAAGCCCTGGATGCCGCCCATTACCTGCATCCGTTCACGGACTACAAGCAACTGGGCGCCAAGGGCGCAAGGATCATCAGCCACGCGGAAGGCATCTACCTGTGGGATTCCGATGGCAACCGGATCCTGGACGGCATGGCCGGGCTGTGGTGCGTGAATATCGGCTACGGCCGCAAGGAACTCGCCAAAGTCGCCGCTGCCCAGATGCGCGACCTGCCCTACTACAACAGCTTCTTCCAGACCTCCCACGAGCCCGGCATCCGACTCGCCGAGATGCTCTCGGAGGTCACGCCCGAAGGGCTGGATCATGTGTTCTACTCCGGCTCCGGCTCCGAGGCCAACGACACGGTCGTGCGCATGGTCCGGCATTTCTGGGGCTGCAGGGGCAAGCCCGACAAGACCATGATCATCAGCCGCGAGAACGCCTATCACGGCAGCACCATGGCCGGCGCCAGCCTCGGCGGGATGAAGCCCATGCACGCCCAGGGCGGGTTGCCGATCCCCGGGATCGTCCACATCGAGCAGCCCTACTGGTTCGAGAATGCTGAGGGCCTGTCTCCGAGGGAATACGGCGTCAAGGCGGCCCGCGCGCTGGAGCACAAACTGGACGAACTCGGCGACGACCGGGTGGCGGCGTTCATCGCCGAACCCATCCAGGGCGCTGGTGGCGTGATCATCCCGCCCGACTCCTACTGGCCCGAGATCAAGCGCATCCTGGAGGAGCGCGACATCTTGCTGGTGATGGACGAGGTGATCTGCGGGTTCGGGCGCACCGGCGAGTGGTTCGGGTCGGACCTGTACGGCATCAGGCCGGATCTCATGCCGATGGCAAAGGGTATGTCGTCCGGCTATCTTCCCATTGGCGGCGTGATGGTTTCAGACCGCGTCGTGGAAACGCTCTGGGAAGGCGGCGAGTTCTTCCATGGATACACCTACTCGGGTCACCCGACCTGCTGCGCGGTCGCGATCAAGAACATCGAGATCCTGCAGGACGAGAAGATCGTCGAACATGTCCGCGACGTGGCGGCGCCCTATCTGGCGGAGCGCTGGGGCGCATTGGCGGATCACCCGCTCGTCGGGGAGGCCCGCAGCAAGGGACTGGTGGCGGCACTGGAGCTGGTCAGGGACAAGGCCAGCGGCGAGCGTTTCCCGGAGGTCGGCACGACCGGCGGTCTGTGCAGGGACATCTGCTTCGACAACGGCATCATCATGAGGGCGGTCAGGGACAGCATGATCATCTCTCCGCCCCTGATCATCTCCACCGCGCAGATAGACGAACTTGTCGATCTGGCCTGGCGGTGTCTGGACCAGACGGCCAGCGCGCTTGGAGTCAGCGCCTGACCCGACATGGATGGACGGCCGGCCCTGGCTCCAGCACCCTGCCCATCGTGATCTTCTCCAAGCTGCGGCTGGGCGTCAGTCCGGAGATCAACGCACTCGCCACCATACTCGTGGGCCTGGTGGCCGTCGGCACGATCATCGCCGGCGTGGTCATGAACCGGCAAATGAAGATCCGCGAACGCGACATGCAGATGGCCGCGGCAGACAACTAGCGCCGGCGCGAGCCGCTACAACGGGATCATTCGCTTAAGGATTCCGCGATCCCCGCCAGCCCGGCTTCGTAACCCACCAGCGTCTCGTGACCAAGGACCTCCCGTGCCCGTTTCGCCGGTATGTCATTACCGGCCGAGATGAGATTGACGGCCTCGCGGGTCAGGGTCGGCCGCGACTGCAGCCTGAGCGCGCGCCCGCCGGATTCCATGACCCGGGCCAGTGACCAGACCGACCATGCGGGCAGCGACTTCGGTGCCGGCGCGTCGACGAGCCGAGCCAGATCTCCAAAATAACGTGCCCAGGTGACCGGCAATTCGTCACAGGCATTGAAGACGTCGCCGGATTCCGCTGCCTGCCCGGCTGCCCGCAGCATGATGTCGACGACGTTGTCCACGTGGACCAGCCCGGCATTGTTGCGTCCGCCAGACACCAGCGAAGGCGCCCCGCTGGCCAGCACCTTGACGGCCTCCTCCACCCAGGGGCCACTGTGCGGGCCATAGACATTGGCGGGGCGGACGATGCGCACGTCGCCGGACGAGCCGGCGAACTCCGCCGCCAGCCGTTCCTGTTGCTGTTTTGATCGACTGTAGGGGCCGTAGGGCTTGCCCATCTGCAGCGATTCTTCACACCGCTCTCGCCGCAGGTGGTGACCGTACACGACGATGCTCGATGCAAGCACCACGCGGGTGCCTTGCTCCATCGCCGCCTGGAATACGTATCGGGTACCGTCGACGGTCACGCTCCGATAGAGCGACTCGGGACCCCAGTCCCCCACCACCGCCGCCAGATGGAAGACCGCGCCGCAATCCTTCATGGCGGCGTGCACGGACTCTGGATCGGAGATGTCCCCGGTGATCACGTTGGCGCCACCGTGCCAGTGTGCCGGGACCGGGTCGTCGGGCAGGACCAGGACACGCACACGGAAACCGGCCGAGATCAGGCGATCGACGAGCCGTCGCCCGATGAAACCCGTGGCGCCGGTGACCAGCACCGGTGACGGGACGTGTCGGGCAACCTCATCCATATAACTGGAGCGTAGGCGGCCCGGACCCAGTCCTCAAGCTGCCCTGCCCCTGAAAAGATGACCGGACGCCGGCGATAGCCCCAGCGCTCTGATCGACAAACCCGCTGGCTTCGCCCATCATCTGGCGAGCCGTGGGGAGGCCGAAATCAGCGATGTCGTTCTTCGAGGAGCTCAAACGCCGCAACGTCGCCAGGATGGCGGTGCTCTACGTGGTCGCCTCGTGGGTCATCCTGCAGGTCGCCGACGTCCTGTTCGACGCCCTCGAGCTGCCCGCCATCTGGACCCGCCTGATCCTGGCGATGCTGATCCTCGGCCTGCCGCTGGCGTTGATCTTCTCGTGGCTCTACGAGATGACCCCGGATGGGCTTAAGCGCGAGAAGGACGTCGATCGCAGCCAGTCCATCACGCCGCAGACCGGCCGCAAGATCAACGTCCTGATTGTCATCCTGCTGATCATCGCCATCGCGACGGTGGTCGTCGACCGCCTGCTGCCGGAGACCGCGCCTGTGGCGAGCACGCAAACCGCCGAACCGCTGGCGCAGACCGACGCGGCGGGGACGAAGAAACCGGCCGACCCGGCAGAACTGGCCGCCGGGAAGTTCGCGCCCCCGCCCGACCGCTCCGTCGCCGTGCTGCCGTTCGCCAACCGCAGCGCCCGCGAGGAGGACGCCTACTTCGTCGACGGCATCCACGACGACATCCTCACCCAACTGGCACGTATCGGGTCGCTGACGGTGATCTCCAGGACCTCGGTGGAGAAATTCCGCGGTACCTCGCTGAGCATGAAGGAGATCGGCGCCACGCTGGGCGTGAAGAGCATCCTGGAGGGCGGCGTCCAGCGCGCGGGCGACCGGGTCCGCATCAACGTCCAGCTGATCGACGTCGCCACCGACGACCACCTGTGGGCGGACACCTACGACCGGGAACTGACCACGGCCAACATCTTCGCCATCCAGAGCGAGATCTCCACCGCCATCGCGCAGTCGCTGAAGGCGACCCTCTCGCCGGAGGAGAAGGAGCAGCTCGACAACGCGCAGACCGGCAACATGGCGGCGCTGGAAGCCTACTTCCTCGGCCGTCAGGCGATGGAGAGGCGCACCAGCGCATCGCTGGCCGAGGCGGTGCAACACTTCCAGAGGGCCATCGCGCTGGATCCGCAATACGCGCTCGCCTATGTCGGGCTGGCCGACACCTACACGCTGCAGTCGAACTACAGTGGACTGTCGCGGCAAGAGCAGAGCGCGCTGGCCGAGCCTCTGATCGCCAGGGCGCTGGAGATCAATGACCGCCTGGGTGAAGCCTACATATCCAGGGCAGGAAAGGCTGCCGATGACAACGACGACGCCACGGCCGAGGCGCTCTACCGGAAGGGCGTCGAACTGGCGCCGGGCTATGTTCAGGGACGTCACTGGTACGGCAATTTCCTGGCCGGAACAGGGCGGCCGGAGGAGGGACTGCTCCAGCTCGAGGAGGCTGCCCGCCTGGACCCCCTGGCGCCCATCGTCAGGAGTTCGATAGGCGGAGCGCTGGAGCGACTGGGCAGGTTGGAGGAGGCGCGCCGACAATACGAGTCCACGCTGCGGATCGATCCGGATTTCGCCGCCGCCTACAATTCGCTGGGCCTCCTGGATATGCTCACCGGACACCTGGACGATGCGCTGGTTCGGGCCCGCCAGGCGACCGCCCTGGATCCGGGCAATCCATCCCTACGCTTTCTGGAAGCCATCGCCTGGCAATTTCTGGGTGGCCGGGCCGAGGCGGACCAGGCCCTCGAGCGGCTCCGGGCGATCGATCCCGCCGACTGGTGGACCGCATGGGCCACGGCCTTCCTCAACGCCCAGCGCGGGGATCTCGCCGCCGCCAGCGAGCAGTCCGGGATCGTCCTCGCGACGACCCCGGATGACCAGTTCATGCTGTGGTATCTGGGCCTGAACGACCTGGCCGAGGACCGTGCAGAGACCGCCGTTGCGCGCTACGAATCCGTCTATCCGGCCCTGTCCAGCAAGACAGACCCGGTCGTCGACAGCACGAATTACCAGGTCGCCGCGAACCTGGCCTACCTGCTGATGGAGACCGGCGACGAAGACCGGGTGGCCAAACTGCTCGATCGCGCCCTGGCGGTCACGAAGACCCTGCCGCGCATGGGCCCGGCCGGATTCGGCCTCAACGATGTAATCATCTATTCGATGCGGGGGGACGATGCACAGGCGCTGGCGGCGCTACGCGCGGCGGCCGACGACGGCTGGCTGGTCATGTTCCGGTTCGACGAGAGAATCACTCGATTGGCCGACGAACCCGGCTACCAGGCAATCATGACCGAGATCAACGCGATGCTGGCCGCCCAGCTCGAGAGGGCCCGCAAGATGGAAGCCGACGGCGAGTTGGCGCCACCGCCTGAGTGAGACGTCACCGACTCAGATACAGAAGCCGCCTGCATCGGGGCCGCACGCCTGGCCGAAGCCGGTTATTCGCGATCGCCCTGCTGGCGACTCTCGTGTCGTCCAAAGCGTTAGCTGGCGATGAGTTTCGCGAGCTCTTGATCCGCCTGGATCATCCCGTCGTCGCACCACCGATCGGCATGCACCTTGCCGATGGCGAGGGTCTGCTGGCGGTGGGGCGACAGGACGATGACTGGCGCTTCAGTGTGATCTCCGTCGCCGACGGCGGCATCATTGCATCCGGCACGATCCCCTCCCAGGCGTTCTTCTATGACGCCGGCGACCCGCAGGGCCTGGGACACGATCAGCTGTGTATTCTCGACGAATCCGGTGTGTCGGCCCTGGACCCTGCCAGCGGCAGATTCCAGCGTGTCGCCGATTTCGCCAGCGTCTATCACGGGAAGCCCTCACTGGGCCCGGCCCGGTCGGATTTCGTCCGCGACGTCGACGGCGACGCGGCTGACGACATCCTCGTGCCCAAGTTCGATGGCTGGCTCGTGGCCCGTCAGCGTGGCGGCGGTTTTGACCATGCCCTGCTGAAAGCCCGGCCCCGGGTGACGGTCTACGAGACCCGCGTCAGCTATCAGCCGCGCCCACCGCAGATCGGCGACATGGACGGTGACGGCCTGAACGACCTGGTCTTCCTGATCGACACCGAGTTCGTCTCGTTTATCCAGAGTCCGCCTGGTCGTTTCCCGGAAGATGGCAGAAGCGACCCGATCGATGCACCGCTGGCCACCGAGAAGCAGCGGGCGCGGTGGCAGCGCGAAGACGGCCAGGTGGACCAGAGCGAACTGGAGATCGAAGAAGTCGAGCTTGTAAAGGACTTCGACGGTGACGGCATTCTCGACCTGTTGACGGACAGGTCGATCAGCGAGGGCGTGTTCGATCGCCGCAGCGAATACCATCTCTATCTCGGCCGTCGCGACGGTGCCTCGGTGAAGTACGCGAGCCAGCCCGATGGCAGCATCACCTCCGACGGGGTGCAATTCGACCCGATTATCGTAGACGTCGACGGCGACGGCCGGATGGACATCGCCACGCCGTCGACGCGCCTCAGTCTCACCCGTATTGTTGGCGCGCTGTTCTCGGGGCGCATGGGCGTCGACCTGGACGTGTACCGTATGAGGCCGGACGGGCAGTATCCGGACGAGTCCGACTACCGTACCCGATTCAAGGTCGAGTTCGATCTCAAGACGGGTCTGACGCGCTATCCGGCGGTTTCGATCGCGGACTTCGATGGCGACGGATTCGCTGAACTGCTGTTGCAGGAAGACCCGGACGAACTGACGCTGTACCCGGGCAAGGCAGACCCATCGTTGTTCGGCGATAAGGGGCGAGTCATGTCGCTGGTGCTGCCGCGAAACGGGCAGATGGTAGAGGCGAGGGACCTCGATGGCGACGAGCGCGCCGATCTGCTCGTGCGTTACGGTCCCGCAGATGGAGCAGAGAAGGAAAGGGAGTTGCTTGTGTTGTTGTCGGCACCTGCCGAACAGACGCCTGGTGCGTTAGTACAACCCGGCGGCGTTACACCGGAGCCGTGATGCTGAAGAAGATCCTCGCAATTGTCGGCGCGACTATCGCCCTGCTCGCGGTGGGTTTCGCAGGCTATGTCTGGTGGCTGCTGCAACCGCGGCCGGAGCCACGACCGCTGCCGGCTGGCGTCATCTCGGCGACCACGCCTGACGGCCGCGCGTTGCTGACCGGTGCAGAGGCCTCGGCGGACCATCCCCTGCTGGCGGGCAGCTTCGAGCCCCAGAGCCTGAAGAGTTTCTGTGGAGTGGCCAGTGCTGCGATGGTCCTCTCGGCGATGGGCAGCGACATCACCCAGGACGGTTTCTTTACCGAGGACGCCAGTCGCGTGCGTTCGCGTCTTCGCGTCACCCTCGGTGGCATGACCCTGACGGACCTGGCTGAACTGTTGCGCGCTCATGGCGCCCGGGTATCGATCCATCATGCCGACGCTTTCACCGTCGCGCAGTTCAGGGACGTGGTCTCACGGAACCTGTCGCGACCCGACGATTTCCTGCTGGTCAACTACCAGCGCGAGGTACTGGGCCAGAACAGAGTCGGGCACATTTCGCCGCTGGCCGCCTACGATCGAGACACGGACCTGGTGTTGGTGATGGATACCGCCAGCCATCACTATCCCCACTCATGGGTGCCGCTGGAGAAGTTGCATGCGGCCATGGCGACCACCGACTCCTCCACCGGCGAGACGCGTGGCTATCTGGAAGTCACCGGCCTGGACGACGTACCGCAGCCGTAGTCGCCTCCAGAAGCCGGGCACCGGACTATCCAGCCAAATCCGTATCGCCAGACGATCGGGCAGGCGATTCATCCGGTGGCGCCACCGGGCGAATGGATGTAAGCGATGCCCAACCGCTCATCCATGCAGATGGTCAGCAAGGCTCCGGGCGTGAAGTCACAGCGTCCGGACTCACCCGCGAGGCGACGCCAAAGTCGTTTGACATCGATGGCGACGTCCACCTGGTGTGATTCCGCAGCGGACATGCCGTGATCAGGTCCGGGTTCACATCTGCCGCCGCAAGTGGAAGAATGGGGCAGGCAGCAAAACAACAAAGCACGGGGCCAAATGAAGCCACCGGCTCGGCCTCCCGCATCGGGTCACACAGAGGCAGATTGACTCAAGCCCTGTGATCCTTGGGAGAGAAGGGATGATAAGGGGATCCCTGGAATGAAATGCCCGAATTGCGATAACGATAACAGGGACAGCGCAAAGTTCTGCGAGGAATGCGGAACACGCATGATCGTTGCTTGCGGCTCGTGTGGAGCGGAGCTCTCGCCATCCGCAAAATTCTGCAGTGAGTGCGGCACGCCTGCCGGGGCGTCGGCGGTACGTGCGGATACTGGTTCCCCCCAACCTCCTGCGAGCCCGGCCAGGCCCGAAGAATCGGTGGCCGAACGACGGCAGCTGACAGTCATGTTCTGCGACATCGTCGGTTCGACCGAGTTATCGGAGAAGCTGGACCCGGAGATCCTGCGAGAAGTGGTCCACTCCTATCACGACACGACGGGTCGTGTGATCGGGCGCTACGAGGGCCACAACGCCCAGTACCTGGGTGACGGACTGCTGGTCTATTTCGGCTACCCGGTCGCCCACGACGATGATGCAGAACGTGCGGTGCGCGCGGGGCGCGAGATCATCACCGCCCTCTCCGAAATGAATGAGAAGCTGGAGAGGGATCACGGCACAACGATCTCCGTTCGCGTCGGCATCCATACCGGCCCGGTCGTCATCGGCGCCGTCGGCTACGGCGGGCGACAGGAGAACCTGGCCCTCGGCAGCACCACCAATATTGCGGCTCGTTTCGAGAGTGCCGCGGAACCGAACACTGTCCTGATCAGCGAAACGACCCTGCGGCTCATTCCCGGCCTGTTCGTCACCGAAGAGGTGCCGATGCCGCCATTGAAAGGGGTGGGCACGCCGATCAGAGGCTATATCGTGCGGCATCCCAGCGGTGTCGGAACCCATCTGGCGGACTCCATCCGCCGCACACCGCTCGTCGGCCGTGAACTCGAGGTGGGTCTGTGTCTCGACCGGTGGGAGATGGTGCAGGACGGCGCGGGCCAGGCCCTGCTGCTGTCCGGTGATGCGGGTATCGGCAAGTCGCGGCTGCTGTATGTCCTGCGCGAGCGCCTTGCCGACACGCCGCACACCTGGCTCGAATGCCGCGGTTCCTACTACATGAGACAAACCGCATTCCAGCCGGTGACCGAGCTCCTCGAACAGGCGGTCGGTTTCCAGCCGGCCGACACGCCGGAGACAAAGCTCGAGCGCCTGCGGAAGGGCCTGGAGATTACCGGTGTGTCCGTCGCGGAGACCCTCCCCTTGCTGGCCGGACTCCTGTCGCTGCCGCTGCCGGACGGCCCGGATACCTTCTCGATGGTGACATCCGAGAAGCAGCGTAAGGAAACGATTGCGGCGCTCGTAGGCTGGATTCATGCCGTATCCGCGAAACAACCGCTCGTCATGATCGTCGAAGATCTGCACTGGTGCGATCCATCCACGATCGAGTTCCTGGGCATACTCATCGAACAGATCGAGGCTTCCCGCGTAATGGTCGTTGTTGCCTTCCGACCTGAGGCGCAATTGCCCTGGCCGAGTCGGAGCAACCAGACACCGGTAGTCCTCAGCCCGCTGCGGCGCAGCCAGGTCGCGGCCATGATCACCAGCGTGGCAGGCGGCCGGAGTGTCGCGGAAGACATAATCGAGTTTGTCGTCGACAAGGCGGGTGGCATCCCGCTGTATGCCGAAGAGATCACCAAGATGATGATCGAATCAGAACAGGTCAATCTGGTGGATGGCCGTTACGAGCTGGTCGGAGAAATCGACACGCTGTCGATCCCGACGACCCTCAAGGACTCGTTGATGGCGCGTCTCGACAGCCGCGCCGAGGCCAAGGAGCTGGCCCAGTTGGCGGCGGTGATCGGTCGTGAATTCGCCTACAGCCTGATAGAGACCGTGACCGACCTGGATGAGTCCGACCTGAGACGGCGGCTGGCCGAGCTGGTGTCTGCAGAGCTGTTCTACCAGCGCGGCGTGATTCCGTCGGCGACCTTTATCTTCAAACATGCGCTGATCCAGGACACCGCCTATCAGTCCCTGTTGCGCAGCGCCCGCCGCGGTTTCCATGCCCGCATCGCCCGCGTGCTGGAGGCTGACTTCCCCGAGCTCGTGCGCGACCGCCCCGAGATGATGGCGCACCATTGCGAAACGGGTGGCCTCGCGGAGAAGGCCTATGAATACTACGTTCAGGCAGCGGATGCAGCGGCGAGGCGATCTGCCAACACGGAGGCGATCCATCACTACGAACGCGCCATCAAGGCGCTCAAAACCTTGCCGGAGAGCGAGGCACGGAACCGACAGCATCTGAACTTGCTCCTGATGATCTCCGGCTGCCAGACGAGTGCTTTCGGCTGGGGTCATTCGGAGGTCACGGCCACGCACAAGCGCATGCAGAGAATCTACAACGACGTGGATGATCTCGAGCTTAGGTCGGAAGCACTTCTGGCCCTCACCACTGCCGCCAATGTCCGGTCCGAGATGGATCAGGCGCTGCAGGTGGCCGCGGATCTTGTGAGTCTTGGCGAGTCGACTAACGATCCGTCGGTCAGCTACATGGCGGAGTGTCAGTTGGGAGTGACCTCCTATCTCAAAGGCAACCACGAGGTGGCGGAGGAGCACTTCAGGCGCGTCGAGGAGGGCTACGATCGAGAACGACATCTGCCCATGACACGTTTTACCGGTTATGACTTCCGGGCCCTGGCCCGCACCTTCAGCGCCTTGATCCTGTGGCTGAGGGGCTACCCGGAACAGGCGATGGACAGGATTCGCTCCGCGATCGCGGCAGCGGAAGAAGTGGAACACTACGAGACGGCAGTCATCGCACGTTGCTTCCACACCTGGATTCTGATGCTGCGTGGCGAGGCCTCGGCGGCGATAGAACCATCCGAGGAAGCGGTCCAGATCAGCAAAACACGGCAGCTGAAATTCCTGGAAGGCTTTGGCCGGACCACGCTGGGGCTCGCGATCGCGGCGGCCGGCAACCACGAACAGGGGATCGAGGAGTATCGCCACGGCTGCAAGATCATGTATGACGCCGGCACCCGCTTCCACTCGGCGGGGATACTTGGCGGCGGCGCGGCTGCCTGTCTGCACGCCGGCGATTCCGCTGCGGCGCGATCGGCGCTCGACCTCGCCGTGATGTTCCAGGACGCAAGCGGAGAACGTTTCTGGGCGCCCGAATTGGCGCGACTCGCCGGGGAGGCTCATCTCGCCAGTGACGAGACCGACGCCCCTGTGGCGGAAGAGCACTTTCATGACGCGCTGAAGAGCGCGCAAGCACAGGGCGTGAAGTCCTTCGAGCTGCGCGCCGCCATGAGTCTCGCGCGCTTGTGGCAGAGTCAAGGCAGACAGCAGGAGGCCTTCGAGCTACTCAAGCCGGTCTACGAGTGGTTTACCGAGGGGCTGGACACGGACGACCTCAGGGAAGCCGGGTCCCTGCTGACGAAACTGCGTCAGGATGACTCATCGGCCGCCGCTTCTAGCTGATCGGGGATCACGCTGCGGACGAGTGTCCGGTTCGGTGGGAGCGGCTCATCGGGCCTGAAGCGGCTAGTCATCACAGCTTGAGGCTTGCGACTGGCTCCACTCAATTCTGGAAAACCCGCCCTGCTAGACTGCAGCCTGATTCGAACACAGTGCAGGAGGTGGAACGTGGATCTGGGAGCATTTTCGATCAGCCTGGCGGTCAAGGATCTCGCAGCATCAAAGGATTTCTACGAGAAACTCGGTTTCGAATCGGTGGGCGGTGATCCACAACAAAATTGGTTGATCCTGAGAAACGGCGATCACGTCATCGGCCTGTTCCAGGGCATGTTTGAGGGCAACATACTGACCTTCAACCCGGGCTGGGATCAGGCGGGCAGTGAGCTGGACTCGTTCACCGACGTACGCCGGCTGCAGCACAAGCTGAAGGAAAGAGGGATCGCTCTCAACAGCGAGGCCGACGAATCTACTCCGGGCCCGGCGAGTCTCATGCTGTCCGATCCAGACGGCAACCAGATTCTGATCGACCAGCATCGCTAGCGATCTCTGTTGAGATGCCGGACGGCCGACGACTGAACTTGGCCTGCGCGGGGCATTAGTGGGCCGACCTTCTTGTGCGACGAACATCAATCACGCGGTGGGGACGCATAGTCATGAAGACTGTTGCGATCGGAGCCTGCTGGCCTCCTGACGCGAACTCCGTACAAGGAGTCGATCCCACGCGAGCCTGATGGTGTCCGGGTCATATCCGTAAGAGGGTCGAGAGTAACCCGGGTCGGCTGACGCCGGGGTGTCGGCCCCGGCTGCGCTCTTAGCTTCCGCCGGATGCTCTCTGTCTCCCGGGCGGTGGCCTCTGCCCATCCGATGCCGGTAATCCTGCTATACCTAGGTAAACGGAGGCGGGACATGCTTGAACAGATCATCAACCCGGGTCTGGAGCCCATGGACTCGACGGACGTCGCCTGGCTCAGGATGGACAGCGACACGAATCTCATGGTCGTGACCAGTGTCATGCTGCTGAGCGAGCCGGTTACGTTGTCGAGACTCCGTCGAACGGTTGAAACCAGGTTCCTGGTCCTCAAACGATTTCGTCAGCGAATCGTCAGGCATCTGGCCGGGGCCTCTTACGAGACGGACCCCGAATTCGATATCACCCGCCACGTCACGACTGTCCCGCCGGGGACCGTCAGGGGCAAGAAGGGATTGCAGCAACTGGTCGGTCGGATGGCGACAGCCCCCCTGGATCAGGACAGGCCCCTGTGGCAAATGCATCTGGTGCCCCACTACAAGGGCGGCAGCGCGATCATCCTGCGTATCCACCACTGCTACGCGGACGGGATCGCCATGATCCAGGTGTTGTTGGCGATGACAGACACGGCTCGCGATGCGCCTGTATCCGGCAAGCCCCTCGCAAGGCGGTCGTCGCCGACCAGTCACGGTTTGATCGACTCGATCGGTACACCCCTGGAGAGAGTGGCCGGAGCGACCCTGCAAATGACGGCGGACCTGTGGACAGGGAGCATGCACGCGCTTGGCCATCCTGCGGAGGCCATGGACATGGCAGCCATGGCCGCAGACACGCTCGGAGAACTCGTGAAGACGGTCCTGCTACCGTCAGACACCCCCAGCCGCCTGCATCGGGAGCTCTCAGGAGTGAAAAACGTCGCCTGGGCAGAGCCCATGCCGCTGGATAAGATCAAACTTGCCAGCAAGGCGCTGGGCTGCACGATCAATGACGTGCTCGTGTCCTGCGCGACGGGAGCGCTGCGCTCCTACCTGGTGTCGGTGGGCGACGATGTCGACGAACTCGAGTTCCGCGCCGAGATCCCGGTGAATGTCAGGCCACCGGATCAGGACTTTACTCGCCTGGGTAACCAGTTCGGCCTGGTCCTGCTCGACCTGCCCATCAGGATCGGAAACCCATTCGAACGGCTGTTCGAGGTCCACCGCAGGATGGAGGAGTTGAAGCGTTCGCGCCAGGCGCTGGCCGCCTACCTTATGCTGAACGTGATGGGCCGATTACCCGAAGCCGTCGAGAAACCGATGCTCCAGTTCTTTACGACCAAGGCAACGACGGTGATGACCAACGTGCCGGGTCCGCGCGAGCCGCTGTACTTTGCGGGCTCGGAACTGGCGCAGCTGCTGTTCTGGGTCCCGCAGGCGGGATCGGTGGGTATAGGCATCAGTATCTTCAGCTACCGCGGCGAGGTCCAGATAGGCCTGATCGCAGACGAGAATCTGTTGCCTGATCCCGAGTCAGTCGTGAACCGCTTCGGGTCCGAGTTCGAGGCGCTCGCCAGTCGCATCCGCCCTGTCTCTGCGCCGCACGCCCGCCGCGCCTAGGCACGTCTTCGGTCCGGCACACGCTGTCAATCCACGATGCCAGCCACGATCTGCGAAGGCAGGCGGGCCGATCCATGCTGGCCCCGGACCGCGCGGTGGGTCACTGGCCGGCGCCCCGAAGGCTTGCGTTTGGGGCAGATATGCCTCAGGATTCGCCCGCGATCTACGTTTTGGCCTGCCTTTCAGATACCCGTCCGGTCTCCCGGGCGGTTCTTTCGAGACACCCACTGCGATCAGGTTGTTCGTTACCGCGCCCGATTTGCGCGCGGCACATTAGTTATGGAGGCCAAAATAATGGCTACAGGTACTGTTAAGTGGTTTGACCCTGCCAAGGGTTTTGGATTCATCGAGCCGGAAGAAGGTGGTAAGGACGTTTTCGTCCACATTTCCGCCGTCGAGGCGGCTGGACTGGGTTCGCTGACCGAGGGTCAGCGCATCAGCTACGAAGTCGTCACCGAGCGTGGCAAGCAGGCTGCAGGTAATCTGCAGGCAGCGTAAGCTGCATACGGCGTCCCCGGGACGCTCGTAGAGTGACAAGGAAGGCGGTCCCAGGTGGACCGCCTTTTCTTTTGTGGCCATTGGCACAAACGGGACAGCCTCGCCGGGGCAGGCGCCCGGCCGGGCCAGCAGAGACCGGGCCGGCCGGACAATCGAATCTGCGCATGCGCGGACCTTCCTCTCCTCGACAGGCGAGTCGATGGACCGGGTCATGATCCCACGGTCTGATACTGTGGCCACTTTGCCGGTCAACAGCCAGCATTGATCGCCAACGCCCCATGTCGAAGACGAGAGTCAGGATCACCCATCGCCCGAGCGGCACTGTACTTGCGGACGGGCCCCTCGGCTGGGGTATCACGCCGTTCGAAGGCAACCTCTACATCCGGCGGAAGTATCTGCTGACCGATGGCTTCAGGGTGAATTTCCTGCCGGGCCTGTGTATCTACAAATTCCTCTATGTGTGGATGGACCTCGTCCTTCCCGGGCAGCCGAAGATCCGCAATCTGGGCTGGCTCTACTGGCTGCCCAACCCCCTGTTGCCGTTTATCTGGTATCGCGTCGGGCTGCCCGCTGCGCACCCGGACCTGTCTGTTGGACAGTACTCTTGTGACGACAGCCCGCAGGAAACCTGACCTGACCTCGAACACTGGAAGATCGGCAGAGTGCCAGCCGAACCGTAAGCCGGATGAACCCGACTTATATTCGATGACTTGAGCGGTCGGATTGTCGTCGAGGCCATCCCGGCAGGCTGGTCCGCATTCCTCACGTTTGAGAGCGGCGCCCGCCGATCGGCCCAAGTAGTGATCCCGTTTCGTCTGGACCAGAAAAGGACTGCTGCATTCCTGGACGACTTGTTTCACGAGTTCGGTGCCGCCGGGCACCCCTCTCTTGGACTGCTGCAGCGCCCGCCCCTGAGCGAATTCTCGACGGCGCGGTCGTCCAAGCCCGGAGGCCGTCAGTCTACGGAGAGGAAGGGCACTGCGCGGCAGGCACGCCGGTCTTCGGGTGGCGCTGTGCAAAATCCCACATCATCTTCGGCATCTGGCTAAATCCGGGGCACGAGTGCCCACCCTGGAAGAAGCACTCCACGATCTCTGCATCTTCAGCGTCCTGGCCTTGCCGCCAGGCCATGCACGATAGCGATGACGAGTATGAGGTGGCGTCATAGTAAGACGGGCCCGAGCTCCCGCCTCCACCGATGCCCAGGTCAGCCCACTGGCTCGTGATACTGCGGGCCGTCATGTAAAGCCAGCCATTGAAGTTGGTGTCGAGGGCGACCTCGTCACCGAAATTGCCTGGATCATTTGCGGTTCCCGGAACCGTCGTGTCGTTGCTGCCCCAAAAACCCATGAAGAACTTCGGCGGCGATGACAGTACCGGGTTTTCCTGCACGAACCCAGGATGCGGCGAGCCCACCTGCGGCAGGTAACCGGCAAACCGTTCCGACGTGCGTTTGTCCTTCGCCAGCTCGTATACGAACATCCCGCCGTTGGAACATCCGGTCACCCAGATCATGCTGCGGTCC
>CALDWW010000064.1 GCA_937924335.1 uncultured Gammaproteobacteria bacterium | reverse complement strand
GTCCGTCGAGAGAGACTCGGAGAAAAGATACCGCATTCTCGTGCAAATGGAGAAACGCTATCCCAAGGAGAAACGGGTTCACCATGATCTGGCCCTCTATTATCAGGAAGGAGAGCTGTTTCCCGAGGCGATCGGCAATCTCCGCACGCCTGCGACTCAACTCTTTCTCTGTCTTCCCGACAGTTGAATTCACACGAATCTCCCGTAGCGGGCAAGACATCCAGCGGCTCCTGACACTCGCCTGCCAGGAGCCAGGCTGGCGGTATCCAGGCGCGGCGGTTCTACCCTGCGATCCTAGTACAGGCTGCTACAATTGTCGTCATGTCGGTGCCCCACGGTGGCCGAGGTGCCTGCGACAAAGACACGCGCAGACCCGGTGGCCATTCCTTCGACCAGACCACTTCCATCTCGAGTGAGTGAATATGCTTATCAGGTTCCGGAGCAAGGTTGGCGGATTCTCGATGTTCGGCGATGTGGCGACGCGTCTGCTCAAGATGCTGGGACACAGCGGCACGGTTCCGGGCGCAATCAGGGCGGCAGACATTCCGAATGCGCTACAGCAACTGAGATCCGCCGTGACCCGGGCCGGGCCCGACCGTCCCGCGCCAGGCCCGGGCGAGGACCAGGAAGAGAACCAGCCAGCCGTCACCCTGCAGCAACGGGCGTATCCGCTGATCGATCTGCTGGAACGCTCGGCGAAAGAGGATTGCGACGTACTCTGGGACAAGTCCTAGCCAATCCCGGCGGCCGCACTATCGATCTGCCAGCGTGAACCATCTGCCTGCGCTGAGCCCTCCTGTCCTGGCCTGTCGATCTCGAAGCGGCGCTATGAGGAGCCTCGCCGCGGACGCAACAGATCGCATTGCTCCATACCGTAAACATCGGGATGAAAGAGAAAACGCCCGCGCCTTGCGGCGCGGGCGTCAATTGTGCCGAGTCAGACTCGGATCTTTTTACGGACAATCGCCGCCGGTAAACGGGTCATCCGTGCAGCCCAACAGCGTGAAGTCGATCTGACCTGCGCCGTGGCAGTCGGTGCAGGCACCGGCCTCAACGCCGCCGTAGCCGTAAGCCTCTTCCTTCGGCGCGACCTCATGATTGACCGAGAGGTAGTTCACGGTATCCACGAAGGTGTACTCGCCGGAATAAGGTTGTCCGGTCTGATCGGCGCCATCCTGGAGAGCCGGGCCCCACTCGAAGGTCTTCCAGTAGGCGTTCGGCCCGTCGGAACCCGGGAACAGGTGCGGCACGAGGACGATGTCGTTGATCGCATCCGCCGGCTGCTTGCCAAGCATCTTCTTGAACGGATAGATCATGGCGCCGGGCGTAGAGCGGTCACCGGCCGGCCGGCCCAGAACCGCCGGCAGCTCCGTGAAGCCATCAGTCTCGTTGACGACCATCTTCTCCCACTTGCCGAAGTCTTCCGCCGTCCGTTCCTGGTACAACAGCACCGGCCGGATGTTGAACTCCCAGAGAAAATCGCCTTTCTTCTTGTCATAATCGAAGCGGGTCGGATCGTTGGGATCGGGTTGTGGGACACGGTCCGCGTCGCCGGCCGTCGACCAGTCCCAATAGACCTTGGTGGATCGTATGTCGGCGGCGGTCGGGATATGGCAGACCTGGCAAGCCAGGGTCGTGTGCGAGTTGACGATACTCTCCACCGATTTGCCGGCGTGGATGACCTCGGCGCTGCCGTGGCAGTCCGTGCAGGTCTTCATGTTGCCTTCCAGGTTGGAATGGAAGGCCATGCCACCGATACCGTGTTCGGTTGAGTTATGGCACGTCAAGCAATCGAAGTCGAGGCCATCCGTGCCCATATGCACGTCGTACTCTGTCGTCGTGTTGGCGATGTCAAGCGGCAGGTCGGGGTGCTTGACGTTGTCGGCGCCGCCGGCCTCGCCGTGGCATGCCATGCAGTTGTCGCGTGACGGACGGCCTTCGCTGACCGCGACGCTCTGGGCGATGGGCTGCAGATCGAGGTCGGGAGGCGGGGCGCCGGCCGACGGCGGAGCCTTCACGTAAGTCCCCGTCTGGTCATGGCAGACCAGGCAGTCGATATTGGACGGATCCGCGAAGTCGAAGTCCGGGCCATTCCATCCGATGCCGATATGGCACTGGGTGCAGCGACCTTCGTTGGTCGGCACGGCGACGCAGAAGTTGTTGATGATGTCGGTCTTGCCGTGAGTCCCGTCCTCGAGCCCCTCGATACCTAGAGCCTGGCCTTCCCAGTTCCAGTGACCGGTCGTCAAGATTTCCTGTCCGATCGGCCCGTGGCAGGCCAGGCAGTCGTCCGTACCCTCGTAGGTGTTCTCGGTGAAATAGGCCTTGTGGAACTGCTCCACCGCGCCACCGCCGCCTGGCGGCAGGTTGGCCAGGGCGTTGCAGTCGAGGACGTCGACCACGCCATCACCATTGAGATCTTCGTCGGGAAGATCCGCAATGCCGTTCTCATTGAGGTCCCAACACGCGAGACCAGCGGGGCCTTCCGCCCCGTCGGCTCCCGCCGGGCCCGCCGCTCCGTTGTCGCCATCGTCGCCTTCACATCCGGCGATTCCGATTGCGAGCATGGAAACGGCAAGGAGTGCGGCAAGCCGGAATTTACCAAGCTTGAGTGCATCCATCGTGACTGCTCCTAGGTTGTGTGTATGCGTGAGATGGCCGACCGGCAAGGTCTCCAGACCGATCCGCCGTATTCGGCTCGGAAGGGCGTTTCCCGAGCGTGGATTCGTTGCGTGCGAGCTTCATGGGCTGCCGAGCAAATACAACTGATTCTTAATTAGTGACCACTACATTAGTGATTGCTATTGCATTTTCCGCAACGCAACGGGGTAATCATTGATTGAGGTCAATTTCGGGCCCGTATAAGGAGTCTTCCTTATATGAGTGACTCGCCTCGCGAACCCGCTGGACGGTCCGCCACGGCGATGGTCCCGGCTGCCGTATCAGGCCGGGCGCGACCGTGAAAAGTCGCGAATCCCGTCGGGGAATGACTGCAGTGGCGGACGCCGACAACGCCGCGTCAACCGCTGGAGATGATGTCGGGTCGAAGGGTGTATCGTATTGATTATAAGAGGCTTTAAGGCCCCGCGTCGGGTCTAGTACATGGCCCGCTCGCGCTCGGTGACGAGCGGCTTACCCTTCAGGAAACGCTTGACCTTTTTGACGAACAACTTCCTTGGATCAACGTCCTCGTAGACGACGATGAACACCTTTCGCAGTGCACCTTCGGGGCAATGGATAGGGCGCACTCCATGCCAGGAATTACCCCGACGACCGAAGATCAGGCTGCGATTGTTCATGGTTTCCGCCGGGAAAGCCGCGTCGAAGTCATCGAACCCGGGGCCGGACTCCAGATCGAACCGCCCGTGGTCGTCAAGCACCACGGTCTCGCCGCCCCAGGACGCATCCCACTCGTCGGCTGAATTCATGTAGAAAATCTGCGAACCCAGCTTGCCGCGGGAATCGCAATGTGGTGACACGGAACAGCCGTCGGGCGTGTAGTGCCAGTGAAACCGCAGCCGGAAGTGGCCCCGCCCAAGCAACTGGCGTATCAGATCGCGATATTCCTGACCTTTCAGCTCCTCGATGAATGTCTGCCAGGGCTCCGGGATCCGGACATCGTCGGTGTACTCCAGCACATAGCGATCGTGACTGCGCTGGCCGTACTTCCTCTGCTTGCCGAAGAACGAATTGAACGACTCTACCTCAGGCATATTGGCCACGAGCTCGGCGAAGCCCTCCCTGGTCAGGAATCCCTGAGGATTCATCCATGGATAGGGATAAGCACTCCTGAACGCCTGCGCGTCGATACTCCGGATCAGCTCTGAATTCAGGTATTGCATAGAGATTCGCTCGAAGACAAAAAAAGTTTCCTTCCCCGTCCGTATGGGCCGGGCGTCCGGCGCGTGCTTCAGGTCCCGGCCTGCCGGTACATTTGCGACGTTCGGCGGACGATCAGGTGACTGCCAATAGTGCCGCCCCCTATTTTACTGAATTGTTGCGCTGTTGGGAGCCGCGCGCGGCAAATCCACCGGCACACTTTTCCCGCCTCCAGCAGCCGGCACGCCCGGATCAGCCGAGAAGACTCTCGCGCTGGTATAGACGGATCGCGAGACCCGTCAGCAGCAAGCCGAGGACGAGTGTGCTGATAAATGAGATCAGAAGATAAGAGATCGGCACAGTCTCGGCCTTCATCAGGCCGGTGATGACCAGGTGTTGGCTGAGGCTTGGGACCAGCATCAGGGCGGTAGACGGACGCACCGTGTTCAGGGCGGCGAACAGGATGGGCAGGGTCGGTACCAGGAGGACGACGGTCAGATAGGTCTGCGCCTCCTTGTAACTCCTGGTGAAGGACGCCACGCAGGTCATGAGCGCAGCGCCCAGCAGGGCGAAAGGCAGCATGAGGATGAATATCCGTAACGCGGTCCCGGGACCGAAATTACTCGTCATGCCCAGGTCCTCGAGCGGAACCTGGGTCAGGACGACGGCGAACACGAACAGCGTCAGCGCCAGGGCCGTGATCATGTAGGTGGCGGTCGCCAGTATTTTCCCGACGATCAGGACCGCTCTCGACACAGGCAGCGTCAACAGCGGCTCCAGCGATCCCCTCTCGCGCTCTCCGGCCGTGCTGTCGATGGCCAGGTAGAGCCCGCCCATGAGCATCGAGAAAATGATGAAATACGTCATCATGCCCAGCAACAGGACAGAGCGACCGGCCGGCGTCGACACATCCACTTCATCGATCGCTATCGGGATCGTGACGGCGGGACTGACCCCCCTGGCCTGCAGGCGCATGGAACCGATCCTGCCGGCGTAGGCGCCGAGCATCAGGCGGATCCGCCGCACACCCTCCTCAGCCGCACTGTTGGCACTGTCCGAGACGAGCTGCAGGACCGCCGGCCGCCCAGCGGCGAATTCCTCTCCGAATGTCACCGGGATGAACAGGACGACGTCCTCGAGACCCGCCGCAACCATCTTGCGGGCCTGCTCCAGGTCGACATCCATCGGCACGATGTCCGCATTGGAGCGCCGCAGGTGCTCTACAAGGTTGGGGGCGTGCTCGGCCCCAATCACGGCCACGCGGACGAGCGCATCCTCGCTCGAGACGACCCGGTCCAGCGCGAAGGAGATCATGACCGCAAACAGGACGGGCCCGAACAGCGGACCGAAGAGCATGGCGGATGTCAGGCTGCGGCGATCCCGGAAGTTATCCAGGATCTCTTTCCGGAACACGACAGCGAGCCGTCGCGTCATGCCAGCCCCTCTCCGCTACCCAGTACGGAGACAAAGGCATCCTCCAGAGAGTCCTTGCCTGAAGCGGCGCGCAACCCGTCAGGTGTGCCGCTGGCGGCGACATGTCCGTTGTCGATGATGACGATCTCATCGCACAGGGCCGCGACCTCCTGCATCACGTGACTCGAGAACAGCACGCACACACCCATCGCCCGAACCCGGCGCAACAGGTCTCGCAGGGAGCGGGTCGCCATGACATCGAGCCCGTTGCTCGGTTCGTCCAGCAACAGGTTGGGCGGCCGGTGCACGAGTGCGCGGGCCAGCGCCACCTTGGTTCTTTGTCCGTGAGAGAAGCCCTTCGCGCGCCGATCCGCGAAGCCGGTGATGTCCAGCAGTTCGACGAGCTGATCGATCCGCGCATCGAGTTCCCGACCGCTCAGGCCGTGGAGCCGTCCGAAGTACGCGACGTTCTCACGAGCACTCAGGTTCGGGTAGAGCCCGGCGCCGTCAGACAGGACACCGATCCTCTCCCGGACCCGCAAACTGTCCTTGTGGACATCGAGTCCGTCGATCGTGGCGCTTCCCGAATCTGCACGGATGACCGTGTAGAGGATACGCAGCGCTGTTGATTTGCCTGCCCCGTTGGGCCCGAGCAGACCGGTGATCTTGCCGTCCGCACAGGAGAACGAGGCGCTCTCCAGCGCCCGCACCTGGCCGAACCGCTTCGAGATGGCGTGTACCTCGATCATGGCTGCACCGTCACGGACCCGGCCCGGAGAAATCGAGGAAGAATGGCGACGGCCCCTGCTTGTCGAGACAAGCGGCGTCCAGCGCATCGAGATCGGTGCCGTCTACGAATTCAGCGATCAGCCGCGGCATGCAGCCCACATGAGAGACACCGTGGCCCTGTCCTGCGACGACGAGGTGTCGAGCCAGGGGCAACTCGGATGCGAACCGCCGACCGTTGTCCGGCGGCGTCACCGGGTCTGCCTCGCCCGAGATCAACAGGACGGGGACCTCAGCGGATATCGGCTCACGCAGATCCGCATCGACCGGCCCGGCCGGCCAGATCGCGCAGACAGCCTCGAGCACATCGACCTGATCTGTGCCCATGTAGGTCGCCTGGAGTGCCTGTCTGTCGATGACCAGATCCGAAAAGTACGGCACGTCTTCGCTACAGACCACACTGTTGTGCATGCCATGGCTGAGCGCGCTGCCGAGGTCTGCGACGATCATCTGCGCCTGAGCGGCAAGAGGTGCAGGGTTGCCCCGTGACGCCGAGTCGATCAGGAGCGGAATCAGTGCCGCCGTCTCGGACCGGTAACTGAGCATCCGGATCGCCGCGGCGAGTTCCAGTGAGCCGAGATCTACGGATGAAGGATCGCCTGCCGTCGGATCGGGCAGGCGGACCCGGATCATCTGCTGTCGCAGTTCAGCCCGCAGGGTCGCGAATCTCGCGGCGAGATCCGGAAAACTTCGGGCGCAATCGTCATCACTCGCGCAGCGGTCGAATATCCATTCGAGAGCCGCTTGCGCGTCCAACGCGATGCGCGGGCCAAGTACCTCGTCGGGTGGCAGGCTACCATCCAGGATCACGCTGCGGGTACTGTCCGGATAGCGGCGCAGGTAGTGACTGGCCACACGAGTGCCATAGGATGCCCCGTAAATGTCCAGGGCCGGGTAACCCAACGCCAGCCGCACCGCCTCAAGGTCACGGACTGCCGCAGACGTGTTGTAGAACCGCGGATCCCCGGGAAGCCCGGCGAGACACTCGGCAGCGCTGTCACGCGCTGTAGCGACCGACCAGTCACGGGTACCGATTTCCTCGGGCACCTGACAATCGAGCCGATGACTTCGACCGGTACCTCGCTGATCCACCAGCACGACGTCCCTGTCACGGTTGACGCGACCGAAGGCCGGGCGATAACCGACATAGAACTCCGTCGAAGCGGCGCCTGGCCCACCCGCGATGACCGTCAATGCGGACTCCGCCGGCCTTCGCGTCAATGCCGGAACGACAGCCACGAACAGGTCGATCTGGTCGCCACCCGGATCAGCATGATCCTCCGGCACTCCGACATGACCGCAGCGGGCGGCGATGCTGTGTATGCCCGCCGAGTCGCTGATCCTGCATTCCTCGAGAGAGACTGACAGAGCCACGCCGGGCATCGCGATCAGAACGCACAAGATAATGATCGGGAGGGGAATAACGCGGCTGCCGGGGCCTATCATGGATGGCTATCTTGAGGGTGCTCCGCATGCGGTGCAACCGGCTGCCACGGGCGGACCGGCATGCTGGCCGGATGGTCGAGCGCTCGGAGGTTTCTTTCGGTCCGCCGCGACCGGCGCCAGCAACCGTTGAGTGAGGATGGCAGTCTGTTGTCTACTTGGGCATCGCATCGACGGAGACCATCGTGATCAAGACCCTCCTGCTGGCCATGCTTGCGGCCACCGTGACGCCAGAAGACGACGTTCGCTGCAGCGAACTGGCGTTCAGCCATGCCGCTGAACAGCGCGATCTCGGTTCTTTCTCCGGCTTTGTCCATCAAGACGCACGCTTCACCGGCAGTAGCGTCCTGCGAGGACGCGATCAGATTGTCGAAGGCTGGAGCGTGTTCTTCTCGGAAACCGGACCGACGATCCGATGGGCCCCGGACAGCGTAGAGGTGGCAGAGACGGGTGATCTGGCCCTTAGCCAGGGCCCCTACGAGATCCTCTCCAGGGACGAGGCCGGCGCAGAGATCGTGTCCGTGGGCAGATTCTTCTCCGTCTGGCGCAAGGACGCCGAAGGAACATGGAGCGTGATCTTCGACGGTGGAACCCCTTCCCTGCCCGGTGAAGCCGGTAGGGTCCGCGAACTGACCGACAACCTGGGACCGCACTGTAAATCCTCGGACTGACCGGGCGTGCCAGAGTAGACTCTGCGGGCCCCCAGAGGGCCTGCTCGATCAAGGAGAGTCGTCAGCAGATGCGCTGGATATCGGTATTCGTGCTGTTCGTCGCCACCTGGCCGGGTGCTCAGGTTGTTGCAGACGAGATCTACGATGAGAAGCTCGCCTTCATTGAAGAGCGCCTGGACGCCAGCCGCGATGCCGTGGAATTTTGGCAAAACGGCTGGACCACCGTTTACGGCGCGGCAACGGTCGCCTACACCGCTATGGCACTGGATGCGGACAACGACGACGACCGCGCCCTCAACACCATCGGCGCTCTCAGGGCGGCGACGGCGACCGGCCTGCTGATGCTCCGGCCACATCCGGGTGCCCGTGGCGCCGATCCTGTCCGCGCCATCCCGGGAACCAGTCCAAGAGATCGTCTCGCGATCGCGGAGGCGACCCTGCGGGACAGCGCCCGTCGCACTGCGTCGAAACGACGCCCGGCCCGCCATCTCCGCAATATCGTCGTCAACCTGGCCTTCGGCGGACTCGTCTGGGCTTTCGGAGACTCCGGTGACGTCCTGCCGTTTACCCTGATGGGCATCGCCGGTGGCGAGGCCGTGCTCCTCAGCCTTCCCGAACAACCGCGTCGCGACTTGCGTGACTATGAGCGACGCTTCATAAAACGGGCACTGGGCAGAAACCTGCAGTTAGTACCCAGGCCCGGTGGCATAGAACTCCGTTATGCCCTCAGGCGCTAGCGCCACCGTCAGCGGTCGGCGCGATCCACCAACTCAATCGCTGTGGAAGGCTCGCTGCCGACTGTCTCAAGCGGCCCCACGAGATGCCTCGGTGTTGCCGGCCACCTCTAACGCCGCGCCTGTCTCCAGGAGAGATTTCAGGCTGGAGATGACCTCGGACCAGCCCTCGCTGATCATTGGGAACACCTTGCTGTCGGCGTCGAAGTCATTATGGGTAACACGGAGCCGGCAGTTCTCGCCGCTGGGCTCGATCTCGAATGTGACGGTTGATGGCCGCTCCCTGGCCAGTTCTTCGTCGAACAGGAATCGCCACGTGTAGCGCAGCAACCTGGGTGGCACACAATCCAGCAGTGTGCCCTCGCAGCCGACCCGCCCGTCGTCATAGCGGAACTTGACCTCCGATCCGGGTTGCCAGTCGCAATCGATGTGCATGCAGTGGAAATACTGACGGGTGAACTCCGGCGACGTAATCGCCTCCCAGAGACGTTGCGGTGTGGTTCGTATGTAGGTCTGGTAGATGTGTTCAGGATGCATCATGACTCCCCTCCTCCAGGGCCCCTTTGAGGGCTGTAATGGCGCGTGCCTGTTTCCGCGCATATTTGGCTATCCATCGGTCACCGATCTGCTGGATCGGCACCGGATTGAGAAAGTGCCTCTTCTCCCGCCCGCGTCTCACCGCCACTACCAGCCCGGCCGTCTCCAGGATGCCGAGATGCTTGGAGACCGCCTGGCGGGACATCTCCAACCCGCTGCACAGCTCGCCGAGACTCAGGCTGTCGGTATCGAAAAGCCGATCGAGGATCCTTCGTCGGGTGCCGTCCGCCAGTGCTTTGAAGACTCGTTCCATGGTTCGGAATAATAGGCAACCTTTTGGTTGCCTGTCAACAAGAACCCGTATTAGATAAAACTAATCCAGATCAATGCGCTTCCCGGAGCCGGCGCTAGAGTGTTGCTATGGAGGTCCACGTCTTCCTGCTCCAGCTGGCGCTCGTCCTCATGTCAGCCCGCATCTTCGGCGAGGTCGCCGTCCATTGGGGTATGCCACCGGTCATCGGCGAACTGACAGCCGGCATCATCCTCGGCCCATCACTGTTCGGCCTCATCGACCCCAGCGAGACACTCCACTTCCTGGCCGAAATTGGCATCATCCTGCTGCTCTTCGAGGTCGGGCTGGATACTGAAGTCAACCGCCTGCTGCATGCCGGCCTCAAGGCCACCACCGTGGCCGTGGGCGGATTCGTGTTGCCGTTCGCATTCGGATTCGGGCTGAGTTATTACACCTTCGATCTGCCGCTGCTGACGTCCATGGTGCTCGGAGGCACCCTGACCGCAACCAGCATCGGCATCACGGTCCGCGTCCTGACCGACCTCGGCCGCCGCCATAGCGCGGAAGGACAGATCATCCTCGGTGCAGCAGTCCTCGACGACGTGCTGGGCGTCCTGTTATTGGCCCTTCTGTACGAATTCGCGACCTCCGGCGACGTCAGCCTGTCAAACGCAGCCCGCATCGGCGGGTTCATGGCGGTCTTCTTCATGCTGGCGCCGGTGGCCGCGAAGGCCATCTCCCACCTCATCCATCGTTTCGAGCCCTCCAGCGGAGTCCCCGGGCTCGTGCCGACTGCCATCGTCGCCCTGGTGTTGTTCTTCTCGGCCCTGGCCCACTTCATGGGGGCGCCGGAACTGCTGGGCGGGTTTGCAGCCGGTCTGGCTTTGTCGCGACGTTTCTTCCTGCCCTTCGGCGTCGCGCTTTCCGCCGACCCGGAATTTGCAGAGGTCATCAAGCAGCAGATGAAACCCATCGTCCGACTACTGACCCCGATCTTCTTCGTCCAGGTGGGCCTGTCGCTGGACCTGCGACAGATCGACTGGGGCTCGACGTACGTATGGATCTTTTCGTTGACCCTGCTGGTCGCCGCGATCGCCGGAAAATACGGTGGGGCGCTGCTGATCCGCGAGCCTCCCGCAGTGCGGACCGCCATCGGTATGGGCATGGTCCCGCGCGGTGAGGTGGGACTCGTCTTCACAGCGGTCGGCAAGGATGCCGGCCTGCTCGAAGGTGGCATCTACGACGTGCTGATCCTGGTCATCGCCTACACGACTCTACTGGCGCCCTTCTGGATCAAGTGGTTTTATCGGACACACGCAGCCGAACTGGAGGCATCGGTGCCCGAGACGGACCTCGGTTACCCGACCGAGGCCGGTGTCGGACCGCCGGTCTCGGGCCCGCATATCCCTCCCCACGACTGACCGGGGTATTGCGACTCCACCACCGCTTGGGCAGGGTGTGAGCATGTGCCACCTGTCCGAAACCTGATGAATCCGTTGCGGCATGCCGTGGCCTGCATCGCAGTGCTCGCCGCCCTGACCCCTGCTGCCGCAGAGCCGGTCGCCGAACTGGTGGGCCGTCTCGACGCCGCCCGCCTGAAAGGCGGAGTACCGGCCTTCGCCGTCGTCCTCGTGGAGAGGGGACGACCGGCCGTGGTCCGGTACGGGGGCGTCGCGGACCTCGCCGACAAACCACCGGTGTCGGATCGGACACGATTCCGTATAGGGTCGATCACAAAGACTTTTACTGCGGTGGCCATTCTGCTGGCAGACCGGGCCGGCTCGCTGGACATCGAAGCGCCGCTGACGGAGGCGACCGGCAGCGGGTTGATCGCGAATCCATGGGCACCGGACGACCCGGTGACGGTGGCCCGGCTACTGGAGCATTCCGCCGGTCTCCAGGACTGGGTGCGGGATGAGTGGGATCTCAACGACCCCCTGAGCCTGGCGGACGCTCTCAACTATCGGCCGGCCTCCCGGATCGTCCGGTGGCGGCCCGGATTGTTCGACTCCTACAGCAACAACGGCCCGGGTATCGCCGCCCGGGTATTGGAATTGGAAACCGGGGACAGCTACGAGACTTTCGTAGACGAACACATCTTCACGCCACTGGGAATGGAATCCGCGACCATCACCCCGGATGCGGCGACCTTTGCGGCCCTCGCCGCCGGCTACGACACCGACGGGCACTCGGTCATCCCTTACTGGCACGTCATCTTCCGGCCGTCCGCTGCCATCAGCGCGGAACCTGCCGACATGGCGCCGTTGATCCGAATGTTCCTCAACAGAGGCACCGTCAACGGCGGCCGGCTTCTGACAGAAGACGAGGTCCGGCGCAGGGAGACGCCGGACACGACCCTGGCCGCGAGAAACGGCCTGTATTCCGGCTATGGGCTGGGTCTGCGCAGCTGGCAGCACCAGGGCCACCTGTTGTTCGGCCATGGCGGCGACGCCGATGGCTACCTGTCGCATTTCGGTTACAGCAGGGACTCGGGCCGCGGGTACTTCGTTGTGATCAACATCTTCCGTCATCCTCCCTTGAGAGAGATGCGGGCCGTGCTTGACGACTGGGTGACCGCTCCCCTGCCTGAAGTACAGATCGCAGCCGGGGAAATCGATCCGGACGTCGCACGCGCCCTGACCGGCCACTATCGTCAGTTCACCACGAGGTTTCCGGGCAGTTCGCCGGCCAGCCCGATAGAAGTCGAATGGGTGGATGGCGTATTACGCACGCGCACAGACAATACCATCCGCGAGCTGGTGCCGGTCACAGGCATGCTGTTTCGCCGACCGTGGGAGACCCGCCCTACCGCCGTCTTCGCGAGCGGCCCCGATGGACGCGTCTACATGATCGGTAATTTCGGCAACTTTGCGAGACAGGACGAATCAGAGGCCGGTCAGACCTCTCATGGCCCGGCGCTCCCCGGGTCCTGATCAAGCGGCCGTCTGTTTACCTGCCCCGGTCGAGGCCATCGGTCTCTCGTACCAGCCGCGAGTTCGATTGACGATCCTGACAACCGACAGCATGACCGGGACCTCGATGAGTACGCCCACGACGGTCGCAAGGGCCGCGCCGGACTTGAATCCGAACAGGCTGATCGCGGCGGCGACAGCGAGTTCGAAGAAATTACTCGCACCGATCAACGCCGACGGCCCGGCGACGCAGTGAGCGACCCTGAGACGCCTGTTGAGCAGGTAGGCCAGGCCGGAATTAAAATACACCTGGATGATGATCGGCACGGCGATGAGCACGATGATCAGCGGCTGGGAGAGGATCTGTTCGCCCTGAAAGCCAAACAGCAGGACCAGCGTGAGCAGCAATGCCGACAGCGAAACGGGGTGCAGACGAGCCAGCGTCCGTTCCAGCACCGCTGCTCCTCCGCGAGCGAGAAGCCGCGCCCGCCACCACTGACCGAATGCCACCGGGATCACAATGTAAAGCACGACTGAAAGGAACAGAGTGCTCCAGGGCACGGTGATCGCCGAGATCCCCAGCAGCAATCCTACGATCGGCGCGAATGCGAAGATCATGATCGTATCGTTGAGGGCGACCTGGCTCAGTGTGAAGTTCGGGTCGCCGTCGCTCAGCCGACTCCAGACGAATACCATCGCAGTACATGGCGCCGCGGCCAACAGGATGAGCCCAGCCACGTAGGCGTCAAGCTGATCCGCGGGCAGCATCTCGGAGAACAGCCCATAGATGAACAGCCAGGCGAGCAGTGCCATGGAGAAAGGCTTGACCGCCCAGTTCACGAACAGCGTCACGCCGATGCCTTTCCAGTGCTCGCGCAGCTGGCCCATGGCGGCAAAATCCACCTTCAGCAGCATAGGGATGATCATCAGCCAGATGAGCACCGCCACGGGTAGATTGACCCGGGCAATCTCCAGCCCGCCCACCGCCTGAAACAAGCCGGGCACCAGGTAGCCCAGCCCGATACCGACGACGATGCACAGACCCACCCAGACCGTCAGGTAGCGTTCGAACAGACCCATTACCGGCGCGGAGCTGTCCGTCGTACAGACTGCGCTCACGTCAGGACTTTCTCTTCGACGATGTTGTTCGAGCCTCGCGGCCCGCCAGCGCGTCCGATCTTGTCGATCTCGGACTGGATCCGCAGCCGGTCAAGCGATTCGAAAGGCAGGTTGACGAAGATCCTGATGCGGTTCTCCAGTTGCGCGAAGGCCCTCCTGAATGCCTGCATGCGAGTCTTCTCGTCGCCCTCTACCGCGGCCGGATCCGGGACGCCCCAGTGGGCGCTCATGGGCTGACCCGGCCAAACGGGGCAGGCTTCCCGGGCGGCGTTGTCGCAGACCGTAAAGACGAAGTCCATCCGCGGCGCACCAGGCTGCGCGAACTCGTCCCAATTCTTGCTGCGCAGACCTTCGGTGTCCATCTCCAGATGCTGGAGCAGCCGCAGCGCAAGTGGGTGGACCTCGGGCTTCGGATGGCTACCGGCGCTATAGCCATTGAATCTGCCCCTGCCCCAGCGATCAATGAGGGCCTCGCCCAGGATGCTCCTCGCGGAGTTACCGGTGCATAGGAATAGTACATTTAATTCGCGATCATTCATTACCGATAATCACCGGCTCTTGTGTCGCCGTATCGGTGACCCAGGCCACGGCCACCGCAGGTTCACAATGGCCTGACAGCCCTCCACAGCAGTTGTCCATCAGAAAAGCCATCAGTCGACTCATGACTGCGAAGCTCGACCGGTAGACGACCCGCCTGCCCGCACGATGATGATCCAGTAATCCGCGTTGCGTCATTGAGGACAGATGCAATGAGAGCGTGGGTGCGGGCAGATCGAATCCGCTCGGCGATGTCTCCGGCGGCCTGCCCCTCAGGGCCTGTCTGGACAAGGTGCCGAAAGACATTGAGGCGCGTCTCGTCGGCAAGACCGGACAGCGCGTGGACGGCGTCTTGAGTTTCCATAGTTGCAAAACTGTCGAACTAATGTGACCAACGGGTGACAACGCTCGAGTGCCTGAGCGTGTCCTGTCGGCGACTCACTCGGTTTAAGGGTCGATACAGTCCGGCTTAGGATACAGCAGCCCACGAAGGCCACGCCTGGAAAATGGCAGCCATTCCCCCTCCGGCTGCGCCAGCCGGTCCGCGATGGCCCACAGGGCCAGGGGATTATGACCGAGGCCGCAATGGCTGCCCTCTACACGAACGTTCTCGGCGAACTCACCAGGCCTCTCTACCGAGCAACGCCAGGGGACCACACCGTCACTGCGACTGTAGATCGCCATGCTCGGGACAGGTGGAGGCTGATCCATGCGCTCGCGCAAGTCCTCCGGCATGTGAGCCTGCTCCTGGCCGCTCAGGTCTTCGTAGAGCCACGTAACCGCCGTCGCGTGATGATTTCGGAACGGCGTGCCGAGCGTAATGACGCTGCGAACATCGTCGGGCGCCAACCAGGCCAGTTCACGGGCATACAGTCCACCGAGACTCCAGCCGATGAGGCTCACCTTCTTGCCATAGCGATGCCGCAACTCCTTTACGCGTTGCAGTATCTCGTATTCCTTGTAGCCGATGGGTCCCAGGTTGCGTCCAAGTTTCCAGCGATGCCCCTTGTAACCGAGGATCTTCAGGAAATGACGCAGTGGGAAGGTTGCGGCGCCGGTGGTCAGGAAACCTGGCAGCACGAGCACGGGATGGCCATCTCCCCGCGGCGCCAGGTGCAAAATCGGGTAGAGCCATGCGTAGGCACCGAGTTCAGGCAATGCCCTCGACTCGAGCATCTGCAGCAGCAGCGACGGTCGTCTCGCCTGTTCTGCGGTTTCCGTCATGAGCTACGCCTCCCGGTACTGTCCCGGCGCTTCTTGCGAGCCTGCTTGTCAACTCGCTGACGCCCGGCCACGGCCCGGCTCAGTTCCCGATAGGAGGCCCGGATGCCACCCAGCAGACTGTCCAGATCGGGCAACACGTTGCGCGACGCGTTGACGCTGATCGTCAGGTGCGTGGCGTAACTGGTGATGACCATGATCACTCCCAATCCATCGATGACCGGTGCCATTCCGAACAGGTTCAGCATGCGCGCTCCCCCCAGATAAAGCTGTGACCTGGGTCCCGGTACGTTAGTGATGACCAGGTTGAACGGCGGCTTATGATAGCGAGCGATCTTCATGCGACTGTAGAATTTGGCCGCACCGTTGGCCAGAGAGAATGGCAATACCTGGGTCGAGTCGGTCAGCGTCCCCGCTCCTATGGCCTTGGCGTAGGCCTTGCTCTCCTGCGTGCTCTCCTGGATCTGTTTCATCCGGGACAGGACGTCTGGTTCATCGGTGGCCAGATCGACCAGCATTGCCGACACTCTGTTGAGGCCGGAGTCGACCTGATCGCGAACCGAGATAGGGGCCATCGCGATGAGCGGCATGTCGGGCAGTTCTTCCTGGGCGCCCAGGTAACTGCGAAGCCCTCCTGAGCAGATCGCCAGGACGACATCGTTGACCGTCGCCGCAGGCACGCGGTTCTTTATCGCCTTGATGCCATTCAGGGGGAATGACACGCCGCCGAAGCTGCGTTGCGCGATGATGGGCTCATTGAATCGGGTTTTGGGCGCGGTGAACAGCAGTCGATGACCATGATGCTCGCCGGTCAACATTTCCCGACCCAGACCCCAGCCGCCGCGTACCACGGCGGAGGTTGTTTTGACGATAGCGGCAGGCTGCCTGGCCAGATGAGCAACGGTGCGGGCAAGCAGATTGATGCGCCCGGGGAGGTTCCCCGCTGATCGCGGCCCGCCGGGCTGTATCTCCCTGCCTTCCGGCTCCTCATCCCAGAGCGCGGAGAACAGGTCCACTGATCCCATGCCGTCCGCCGCAGCATGGTGGATTTTCGAAACCACGGCGAAGGATCCGGCTGGCAACTCCGGGATCCCGTCCAGCCCCTCCACGAAGGTCAGCGACCAGAGCGGGCGATGCGGATCCATGGGGATGGAGAAGCGCTCCTCGGCGACATCGCGCAGCTGGCGCCACGAACCGGGTCCTGGCAATGCGACATGCTCGAGGTGAGCCTCGAGGTCGAAATTCGGATCTTCGACCCAATACGGCCGGCCCAGATGCAGAGGTACGTGCACGATCCGCCGCGTAAATACCGGGGAGAGGTGCATCCTCTCCGCGACCATCGCCCGATAGCGGTCGAAATCAAACTCTTCGGTCCGGCCTTCGTAGATCTGGACGCTGCCGATGTGCATCGGCGAGTTGGCGGTCTCCAGATAGAGGAATGCCGAGTCGAGGCTGTCCAGCTGATGCATATTCTTGTTGGCAACCGTGCCCCGGGTCCCGTGAGAGTAGCCGTTTTCAGGAGGGGCAGGCAACGCCAACGGCCGGTTCCAGCCATTCGACAGTCAGTGCCGACGACGCCGACCAGCGTCTGGCATCAGAGACCGACGTCTACCCTGGGCGGCCCTTCTATCCCCTGCGGATGCTCGGCCACGGCGCAGGTCGCCACACGATACGCCTCGATGCCGGTGTCCAGCAGGAAGTCCTTTACGGCTTGTTGCCTCGTCAATGCGAGACCGGACAGCGCTGCCGTCTGTTCGTCCGAGAGCGCATCCGGATTGGCGTCGGGCAGCAGCACCGGCAAGTCATCGATTGCCGTCCGGCCACAGATCTCCAGCGAGATCTTAGGCCGGTCGGCCAGCAGCTTGGCCACATCCGACAGGTAAGATGTCTGGTCCGCGGCGAGCGATGCGTCGCCTGCGGAGAATGTGACAGCCTTGAACTTGGCTGCGCCGGCGACATCGACCAGCTTGGAGACCGCCAGAACCGGCCAGAGCGGCGCGAACATGGTCGTGGCTGCGGTGCGGATACCGGTCACCAGGCCCTTGCGAAGTACGGTACGGAACGCATCCCCCAGACCCAGCTTCATCTCGTCGATATTGCCTGTCATGGGCACATCGAGGGTGATGGTGTCGTCGTCATCCTTGAGCAGATCGAGTGCCGCGCCGAGCGGCATCCCCAGGTCCGCGACAGTGTCGTCATCTTCCTCGGCGACGACGGCTTCCACGTCCAACTGGGAGATGATCATCGCCGCATGGGAATCGACCGCGCCCGACTGAATGTCTATGTCGACGTCCGCACGCAAATTGCCGCTATCGATCCGGTACCCGGTGTTGCGGCGCGCATAGCCGTCGAACAGCTTGAGGTCCATGCCGCGCACCTCCCCGGTCCCGTTCGCGCTCAGTTGCGCCGCCAAAGGCCGCAGCGTCCCGTCGTATGCGAGACGGCCGTAACGGTCAAGCCGGGTTTGCAGCTTGACCCCTGTGTCAGTCTCCGGTTGCTCCGTGTCCAACCGACCAACCTCCAGCGTCATTTCAGTGAACTCGAGCCTGACGGTCGGCTGCACCGTCAGATCCAGGTAGGTAATCTTTGCCTCTTCCGTGGTGCGGATAGCGGCGATCGAGAACTGCAACCCGTCATCAACAGCATCCCCGGAGACCGGGGTTGTCGGGGCAGCCGTCTGACCACGGGCATCCTGATTGCTGCCGGTCATCTGGCGGATCTCCAGCTTGCCGTCGCTGGCCGTCTGCAGCCATATGTCCGCAGCGCCGATGCCGACATCACCCACAGCAACCCGCCCGTCCGCAAGACCGATCTCGCTGACCGTGATCTCCTTTATGGACACCACCTGCCCGGGCTCGCCAGTATCGGCCGCCTCATCCCGTTGCAGTAGATCCACACCGGCGGCGGTGACATCACGGACAGTCATCCGACCGCCGGTGGCGTCTTCTGCGAGAGATCCCTTGAGCGATGCAATCCGGCCGACCTGCCAGCCATCTCGCCGGAGGGCTAACGACTCGATACTGGCGAGCCCGTTGAGACCCAGTCCCGCAAAGGAGTCCGCAGCACTGCCAGCGCGACCCTCCCATTCAAGCTTGTCGACGGTCGCGTCGTGGCCGTTGCCGTCCGCAGCCTCGATGCCAGTGAGCTGCAGCCCACCGTCTGCGGACCACTCCATGCTGTCCTCGAGGCTGCCGGTCTCGACCGTACCCTCCCAATTCAGCCCAGCCAGTGCGCCGCTCTGTTCCCCCGCGGCAAATTCCGCACCCGCCAGGCCAGTCTGTCCGCGCCAGGCGAGTTGCTGCCCCGCCGCAACCCGGTCGAGCGTCAGGGCCTCGGTCGTCAAAGACAGCGTCTCCAGCGCGAGATTGAAGCCGTCGTCACCCTCGCCCGAAGCCGTGGGTGACACCTCCATCTGCAACGTTGAGCCATTGAGATCGCCGCTGAGCTCCAGACGCTGAGCCTGCGAATCCGATTCGAAATCGATATCCCCGTCCCATGTCAGGGCGGACAACGATGATCGCCTGCCATCGACGTCAACAGCGATGCTGGCCGGTCCGACCTCACTCCGTCCTGCCACGCTCACACTGATCGTCTCCTCGCCCGTCTTCAGAGCCAGATTGCCGTCCCAGGAGACGGTTTCCAGATCGGCGACCAGTCCTGCGCCGGTCGCAGAAAACTCGCGGATGTCGAATCCGCCGTCGAAATCGACTTCGAAGCCCGCATCGGTCTGGCGCACAGACAGCTTGCCGCTGAGGTCGTAGTTACCCCGGGCCTCCTCGAACGAGTCTGACGCCATCGCAGCCATCTCAGGTGCGACGGGTATCCGCAGCGCCTTGACGTCAAGGTCCATCCGGAACAGATCTGCAAACGGCCTGAGTGTGCCATCGACCTCCAGGGAGGCGTCTTCAAGCTCCAGCCGGGCGCGCAGCTTCGTATCCTCATCCGCCTGCCACATTGCCATCTCGCCGAGAGATACCCACGGAATCCGGAACTGGTAGTCGAGTAACGGATCCACGTAGTGCAGGCGCACATTCTCGATCTCGAGGCCGCCGAAACCGAATTGCCATCCGGCGGCTGTCTCCACCGTCTCGGCAGCCTCGACCGCCCGGGTGCCGCCGACCGCGATGGCCGCCAGGAACAGACCTTCCGATTCAGTACGCCTGATGGCCACGGAAGCGTCTCGCAGCACGATCTTGCGAAGGAAGATCTGGCGACTGAAGAGATTGCTCCAATCGACCTCAAGAACCAGCCCCTCGGCAGAGGTCCGATCGTCTTCGGCGCGATAGCTCATGGACTTGACGGCCACCTGACCCGAGAACGGATTGAAGTCGATGTCGTCGATCTCGATCTCGACGGCGCCCTGATCCGCCAGCCAGCGCTCCAGGGACCACTTCAGCGCGAACGGCGTGCCGACCAGGACCAGGGCGACGATGAGCAACAGGATGCCTGCCACCCAAATGTAGCTGGGAAGCTTTCTTCCTGACGAAGAAACGCGTTCACTCATCGGAGATTCAGTCGGGTCAATAAAACGGAGATGGCGACAAGCTCCCGCCGCCGGTCCCGCAATGTAGCACACGGCACCGCTGGCGTAATTGACCTGAATCGATGCCGCGCGGGAAAACTGCCGTTAGACTAGTGACCTACCGATTCAATTGCTCGGGACGGGGATATGTGTCTGGCGATACCGATGAAAGTCATGGAAGTGGATGGCTTCGAAGCGCGCTGTGAAGCAAAAGGCGTCGAGCGCCAGGTCAATCTCTTCATGATGCAGGACGAGACGCTGGAGACCGGCGACTTCGTCATGGTGCATGTCGGCTACGCGATTCAGAAAGTGACGCCGCAGGAAGCCCAGTCAGCCTGGGAACTGTTCGACCAGGTCCTGGAGGCGATGGACAGATAAACAGCCGATCACCCGCCCCGGGTAAACCGGGCGCTGGGCGGCCTTGGAGATGACCCGATGTGTGACACCTGTGGATGTAACGTGACCCCAGGCAATCGTCATCTGGTGACGGGGGACGGCAAGCTCGCGAAGACGGCCTCCGGACACGAAGCCGTGACGGTACTGCAGGGACTGTTGTCGGAGAACGATCATCAGGCGTCGCATAACAGAGAACACTTTGATTCGCACGGCGTCCTCGCCATCAATCTGATGTCATCGCCGGGCGCGGGCAAGACGGCGCTGCTGGAAGCCACGATCGAAGCGCTCGGTGAGCGCTTCTCAATCGGCGTCATCGAAGGCGATCTCGAGACAGAGAACGATGCGGAACGGATCCGCGCCAAGGGCGTCCCGGCAGTACAGATTGCGACCGGCAGTGCCTGCCACCTGGATGCCCACATGGTCCATGACGCGCTGCACGAGCTGGCGCTGTCCGAGCTGGATATTGTCTTCGTGGAAAATGTCGGCAACCTGGTCTGCCCGGCCAGCTTCGACCTGGGGCAACACGTCAATGTGACCCTGCTCTCGTGCACCGAGGGCGAAGACAAGCCGGCCAAGTACCCGGTGATGTTCCGGGCGGCCGACCTGGTCGTTGTGACCAAGTCCGATCTGCTCGAAGTCCTTGGTGATTTCGAGCCGGCCAAGGCCGAGGCGCATCTCCGCAAACTGGCCTCGCAGGTACCGTTCCACAGTCTGTCTGCCCGGTCCGGCGAGCACATGGACGACTGGTTCGAATGGATCGCCGGCGAGATCGACCGACAGGCAGAGCGGCGGATGGACGGCCAAACCCGCAGACCCGCCGTGCAGGCCGATGGAGCCCGTTTGCATTCCCATCCGGCACCGTGAGCAGGGGGGCCGTAGTGTGACGAGAACCGCTTCAGAATGGCTGGACAGAATCCGCCACATCGACCTGCCGGAGCGGGTCAAGATCATGAACGTCTGCGGCGGACACGAAAGATCAATCAGCAGCGCAGGCATCCGCGGCGCCCTGCCCGACCAGGTCGAATTGATACCGGGCCCGGGTTGCCCGGTTTGCATCTGCCCTGAAGAGGATGTCTACGAGGCGATCCATATCGCGCTCGGTGAAGATGTCACGCTGGTCACCTTTGGCGACATGCTGCGGGTGCCGGTCAATGTACCGAGACGTGAGATCCGCTCCCTCGAGCAGGCGAAGGCTGCTGGCGCGGACATCCGCCCGATCGCCTCGCCCATCGAAGCACGAGCCATCGCATTGCAGAACCCGGACCGGGACGTGGTGTTCTTCGCTGCGGGATTCGAGACCACCATGGCGCCGGTCGCGGCCATGCTGTGCGAGGGCGTGCCGGATAATCTCTACGTACTGTTATCCGGCCGGCTGACCTGGCCGGCAGTGGCCATGCTTCTTGAATCCGGCGATCCCGGTTTCGACGCCCTGATCGCGCCCGGTCATGTCTCGACCGTGATGGGACCGGAGGAATGGGAGTTCGTGGTGAATGATCATCAGCTACCGGCCGCGGTTTCCGGATTCACCTCGGAGAGTCTTCTCGCGGGAATGTACTCCGTACTACGCCAATTGACAGACGGAACCCCGTTTCTCGACAACTGCTATCCGGACGTGGTCCGGCCGCAGGGCAACCGCAATGCGAGGAAACACCTGGATCAGGCTTTCGAAGTCTACGACGCGACCTGGCGGGGGATCGGCATTATCCCGGGATCGGGATACGGTCTGCGGGAGGCATTCGCAAGCAATGATGCCCGGGTGCGTTATCCCGGCTACAGCGACGAGTCTCGCAAACGGGTCGGCGAAATGCCCCAGGGCTGTGACTGCGCCAGCGTCGTGCTCGGCAAGATCTATCCCAATCAGTGCCGCATCTACGGGATCGCCTGTACGCCACGCAGCCCCGTTGGACCCTGCATGGTCTCGGAGGAAGGCGCGTGCCGGATCTGGTGGGCGAGCGGTGTGCGTGACCAGGATGTCGCCTGACCCGGTCCCGCAGGGCACCGGGTCGCATGTCTGACTCAAACAGTGCGGTCTCGCTGACGCGACGCATCCGGCTTGGCGGCCACGTCCAGGGTGTCGGCTTCCGGCCGTTCGTATTCCGACTCGCGACCCGCTACTGCCTCACTGGGTGGGTCCAGAACCAGCTTGGCGAAGTAGAGATCCTGGCACACGGCCCATCAACAGCTCTCGAAGGTTTCCAGGAAGCACTTGTCAGCCGCGCTCCGCCACTCTCCCGCCCGCTGATCTCCTCGGTCAAGACGACGGACGAGGAGGCACCGGATGAATTCAGCATCATCGAGAGCGCCACCGTCAGCGAGGCGCGCATCCATGTGCCGCCTGACTATTTCACCTGCGATGATTGCGTGGGCGAGCTCAACGACCCGCGAGACCGGCGCTACCGTTACCCGTTTATCAACTGCACCCAGTGCGGCCCCCGATACACGCTGATCCGGTCGATGCCCTACGACCGTCCGAATACATCGATGGACGGATTCCCGCTGTGCCCGGCCTGCCTGAATGAATACCGGGATCCAGCTGACCGGCGTTTCCATGCGGAGCCGGTGGCCTGCCCTGAGTGTGGCCCCTCGTTGCGCTTCCGCAAGGGGGAACGCACTGTCACCGGAAACAAGGAGAGCCTACGTGCCTGCCTGGCCACACTCAGCGACGGCGGCATCGTTGCGGTTAAAGGTGTCGGTGGCTATCACCTGATGTGCGACGCATCATCAGATACCGCCATCGCGCGTCTTCGGGCAGGTAAGCCGAGGCCCGACAAGCCACTTGCCGTCATGTTCCCGGTCAGCGGACCGGACCCCCTGGCGGCGGTGCGGCAGGAAGTGACCCCCAGGGACGATGAAATCGAATTGCTGCGCAGTCCGGCACGCCCGATCGTCCTCATGCGGGCGAGGCCCGACGGCGCGCTGTCTGGGCTCGTCGCCCCCGGCCTGGCCGAGTTCGGCGTCATGTTGCCATACAGCCCGCTACATCACCTGCTACTGGCGGGCTTCGGCAAACCGCTGGTCGCGACATCGGGCAATGTCAGCGGAGAGCCTGTGCTGACGGATGCCAGGGAAGTCGAGAGTCGTATCGGCAGGTTCGTGGATGCCTTCCTGCATCATGACCGCCCGATCGTGCGGCCAGCCGACGACTCTGTCTATCGGCGGATCGCCGATAGGCCCCGGCCCATACGACTCGGCCGCGGAGCGGCCCCCGTCGAAATCGACCTGGTACGCCGGGTACCGCGGCCGGTCCTCGCCGTCGGCGGCCATATGAAGAACACGGTCGCCCTGGGTTGGGGCCAGCGACTCGTCATCTCACCGCACATAGGGGACATGGACAGCGCCCGCAGCGTGTCTGTCTTCGAGACCGTCGTGGAAGACTTGCAGGCCCTCTACGGGGTCCGCGCGGAAGCGATCATCGCGGACGCCCACCCGAGCTATGCCACCACTCGATGGGCACGCAGGTCCGGGATGCCGGTGACGGAGGTCCCGCACCATTTCGCCCACGCGTCGGGGATCGCCAGGGATTGGTCCGAGGGCGAAAGCGGCATCGTTTTCACCTGGGATGGCGTCGGTTTCGGGATCGACGGCAAGCTGTGGGGCGGCGAGACCCTTGTCGGCCGTCCAGGATCGTGGCGACGGGCCGGCCGGATGAGGTCGTTCCGCCTGGCGGGCGGCGAACGCGCCGGTCGCGAGCCCTGGCGTAGCGCCGCTGCCCTTTGCTGGGAAGCCGGTGTCGACTGGCAGCCGGACATCGACGCCGACTGGCCGCTTGCCAGGGCTGGCTGGGAGCGCAACATCAATACACCGACCAGCACGGCGGTCGGCCGCCTGTTCGATGCCGCGGCATCGCTCACAGGGCTGCTTCAATCGGCCAGTTTCGAGGGACAAGGCCCCATGTACCTGGAAGCGATGGCGTCGCTGCCGGCCGCGCCCGTGACATTGCCGTTGTACAAGGACGGAGACGAGTGGGTGACCGACTGGGCGCCGCTGCTGTCCACGTTGACAGACATCACGCTGCCCGTCGGGCAACGCGCAGGCATCTTCCATGCCTCGCTCGCAAGGGCCCTGGCCGAGCAGGCAGAGTCTGTTTCACGCGAATCGGGCACGCGCCGGGTCGCCCTGACCGGCGGCGTCTTTCAGAATCGCGTCCTGACCGAGTTGGTGGTAGCCGAACTCGACGCCAGGGGATTCCAGGTATGCCTCGATGATCAGCTACCGGTTAATGACGGTGGCCTGTGCGCGGGCCAGGTCGTAGAGTACGCTGCGCGACACGCGTCCCGACCCGAAGAAGTCGCGGCCTCAGCCTGACAGGAGTATTCCGATGCAAGACACCCACATCGCACTGGCCCATGGCAACGGTGGGCGGTTCATGCAGGAACTGATACAAGACATCTTCGGACGACACCTATCCAACCCGGATCTGGACACACGCGCCGACGCGGCCTTGTTGCCAAGGCTCCCGGACGGAGAAGTCATGGTGTCCACGGACGGTTTCACCGTCCAGCCGCTGGAATTCCCCGGAGGCAATATCGGTTCACTGGCGGCACACGGCACCATCAACGACCTGGCGGTCGCCGGGGCTGATCCAAGATACTTCTCGCTCAATTGCTTCATCGAAGAAGGCCTGTCTCTGGAAGTGTTGGAGCGGGTTGTCGCGGCGCTCGGCAGTGCCGCCAGCGACGCTGGCGTACGAGTCGTCGCCGGGGATACCAAAGTCGTCCGCCGTGGCGAAGGCGGCGGCATCTACCTGGCAACCACCGGCATCGGCATCAGAAGACCTGGCCTGGACCTCGGCCTGGATCTGATCCAGGAAGGTGATCAACTCGTTGTCAGCGGGCCGGTCGGCGATCACGGGATCTCGGTGATGCTGGCACGAGAACAGTTCGGCTTGCGCGGTGACCTCCAGTCCGACGCTGCCAGCGTACTGCCGCTGACCCGAGCGGTACGCGATATGCAAGGGCTGCGCTTCATGCGAGATCCGACCCGTGGCGGACTGGCGACGGTGGCCCACGAGATCCACAAGTCGACCGGACTGTCGGTCCGGCTCGACGGGCCGGCTATCCCGGTCAGGGACCCGGTCATCTCTGTCTGCGAGATGCTCGGCTACGATCCGCTCTATCTTGCCTGCGAGGGGCGCGTCGTTGCGGCCGCAACAGCGGACACCGCAGCAGCCATCCTCGATGCATGGCGCGAATTGCCCGAGGGCCGGGAGGCAGCCTGCATTGGTCGTGTTGAATCCGGTCCCAGAGCGGTGATCATGACCACAGAGATAGGCGGCGAGAGGATTCTCGAGGAACTGGAAGACGACCCTCTGCCACGGATTTGCTGAAGCATTCCGGAACACTCGTCGCCATTGCGTCGGGAACCGGTCCGTCCGCGTCGGCGGACGTCCGCCGCATCCGGCCAAAGCTACTCGAACAACTGCTGCGCCATCACCACGATGCTGTCGTCATCGCTCAACGACCAGCGGGTGTCCTTGGCAGGATTGAGATGCAGCCCCCCCGATGGGCCGGATCCGGACACGACTGGCCGGCTCACGCCCACCGCCACTTCGGCGAACCTCTGCGCCGACACGACCAGGTCCTCGAATGTGCACGGGCGGTCGAGTGAGACATAGCGTCCCGCCGGCTGTAGCCGGCACTCGATACCCCCGGCACTCAAGAGTTCACGGTAGATAGACCCCAGCACCGGTTGCCTGGAGATCTGGGCAAGCTGGAGACTGACTATCTGCGGAGAGACGATGACATCCCGGGCGACCGTCCCCGAGAGCAATTCCGCATTGGCGCCTTCATGGATCTCAGAGACCACGTGAGGCACGCGACGTGACCGTCCGATGTCGGTCAATAACAGTAAACTCATTATTGTCCTGGCATCCGGATCGTCCTCGCCATAGGACTCATCGGCAAGTGTCACGATCGCGTCGTATTCCTCCAGCGGCAGCGTTTCCAGGTCGCGCCTGACGATACTGTTGCCGCGTCTGTACTCGATCCGCAGGTTGCGTGGATCCTCGTCGAGGGCTTCCTCGAGCACTGCACGGGCAGACACTTCATCCCGGTTCGACAGGATGGTTACGACCGCGTCGGTCGCCGCATGGGCGTCGAGTTCCCCAAGGATCTCGTCGATGTTCTCATTCCAGCCGATGATCAGCAGGCGTTCCAGCCGCGGAGTGCGCTTGCGGGAATCGCCACCCGTGACCTCGTCCATCGCAGAGACCGTCGAATGTCGCTTGATGTTCGCCGTCGGCGACATCAGTACGAGTTGCTCACCCGCAGCCAGTTCGTAGTCCGGCTCAGGGTTGAGGGCAGCAACGGTCCTCGACTGATCCTGCCAGGCAATACCCACGGGGATCGCCTCCGGATACCAGCGCGCCACCTCGGCGAAGGTCCTGCCGGCGGCCTCGGGGACGGACTGTACGACAAGATCGTTACCTCCGTCCGAGAATATCTCTCCGTAGACGGCGGAGATGCCGGGCTGTCGCGCCGACTGGACGATGACCTTGCTGATGATCTCGCTGGTAGACACCAGAGGAATGCGCCGCGATGCTGCGATATTGGCGATCTCGACATTTCTCTTCTGAGTGATCTCCGCCACCATCGGCGGGGCCGGGCCATCCCACTCCCGGAATCCACCCAGCAGCATCAGCGTCTTGATCGTCTCGATGTCGGTCTCTCCCCTGCCCTCGTCACTGGCACGCGCGACGCATATGACGCTGCCGGCGCTGGCCAGGCCCACTCGTTCAAGATCCGGCAGCGTGTGAGTCGGACCGCTGCGGAGCACGACATCGAGATTGCGCCACGGACGAAAGTGCAGGTTGAGATCGTCCTGCATGTCCTCGATGCCTCTCGGGGAAAGGATCACGACGTTCTGTTTGCGGCGCGTCCGTGACAGGAAATCAAGCACCGAGGCGATCTTCTTGCTCCAGCCCAGGATCAGGGTGTGACCGACCTCGACCACCGGCGTATTGCCTCTCTTGACCAGCTCCAGGCGGCGTTGCACCGAGGTGGTGATGAATGCGATCAGGACGCCCAGGATCGCCAGACCGGTCACAGACAACAGCAGGGATATCAGCAAGACCGGCCAGGGCGCGCCATAGTCTTCAGCGAAGGCGCCCGGATCGATGACATGTTTCAGTGACCACCAGGCAGAATCGATCATCCCTCCGCCCAGGTCGTCATCAATACCTTCGGCCTGCAACGCCTCCGGAGTGAACAGTCCCAGAAAACTGGCGTTGATACCGAGCAGGACAATGAACAGCGCGACCAGCGCCAGCAATAGGTATTGACCGCCGGCACCCTGGGCTAGCAACCGGTTGAACTGGTAATGGAAATACTGGCGGAGACGACTCAATGAACGGTCCTGGCAAAACGCATTGCCAGCGTATGCTGCCAGCCCCGGGGTCCAAGTAAAAGCTCTCGGTGTTCGGGGCACTCACGACAAGGTTACACTCGGTCCGGAGAGAAGCTCGCCACATGACACGAGCGCAGGGAAATCTATGGCCAGCATTCTGCAGCCATGCGTCGGTCTGATCGTATTCTGCCTGGCGGCCTGGCTGATCAGCGAGGATCGAGGGCGCCTGCCCCTTCGGGAGATTGCGGCTGGCATCGGACTCCAGTTGGTCCTGGCCGGCCTCCTCCTGCACTTCACTCCCGCCCGCCTACTGGTCGAATCGATCAATGACCTGGTGAGCGCATTGCAGACAGCCACAGATGCCGGCACGGCATTCGTCTTCGGCTACCTCGGCGCTGCCATGCTGCCGTTCGAGGTCAGCGAGGGTACGAGCCCAATGGTCCTGGCATTTCGGGCGTTACCATTGATCCTCGTGGTCAGCGCCCTGTCTGCGGTCCTCACCTATTGGAGGGTACTGCCCTGGATCGTGAGCGGCTTCTCCAGGCTCCTGCAGAAGCCGTTCGGAATCGGGGGCGCCGTCGGCCTGGGGACGGCGGCAAATATCTTCGTCGGTATGGTAGAGGCGCCGCTTTTCATCCGTCACTATCTTGCAGAGATGAGCCGCAGCGGTCTGTTCGTTGTGATGTGCTCGGGGATGGCCACAATCGCAGGCACGGTGTTGTTCCTGTACGCCTCGGTCATCGGGGATGCGGTGCCGGGCGCCGCCGGGCACTTACTGGTCGCATCTGTCATCAGCGCGCCGGCCGCAGTGATGATCGCCCGGATCATGATCCCGGGAACCGGACAAGATAGCGGTGACAGCCTGACTCCTCCTCGCTATGCCGGGACCATGGACGCGATCACCCAGGGCACGCAGAGCGGACTGACGCTTTACCTGAATGTGGTCGCCATGCTTCTCGTTCTCGTGGCTCTGGTAAAACTGGTGAACCTGACCCTGGGGCTGACGCCGGACGTCGCCGGTGAACCCCTGACGCTGCAGCGACTTTTCGGCTGGGTCATGGCCCCACTCGCCTGGCTGATGGGCATCCCCTGGGCAGAGTCAGCGACGGCCGGATCGCTGCTTGGCACGAAGACGGTCTTGAACGAGTTCCTGGCTTATCTGCAGCTGGCCGCACTCTCGCCTGAGGCTCTGACCGAGCGCAGCCGGTTGATCATGACCTATGCCCTGTGCGGATTCGCTAATTTCGGCAGCCTGGGCATCATGATCGGCGGGATGTCGGCGATGGTGCCTGAACGACGGACCGAGATCGTCCAGCTCGGACTCCGCAGCATTGTCGGCGGGACGCTGGCGACCTGCTGCACCGGCGCGATCGTTGGCCTGCTCGGAGTCTAGTGCAGGCGAGCCGGCTCGTCTTCGTCCGGCAGGCCGTGGAACAGCGCCTTGTCGATTGCCGCTACGATCGTCTCGGGCTCCTGGACTCCGGCAAACGCAATTCGCTCATTGACCACGAAAGTAGGCACGCCGGTGAAACCGGCCTCCCGGACGCGCGCCTCGATCAGTCTGACCGAATCCCGGTAGCGATCTCCGGCAAGCACGGTCCGGGCCCGCTCTGAGTCCAGACCTGCCTCGTCCGCAAGCTGTGCAAGCTCCTCCGGCTGGCCTATATCGCGGCCCTCTTCGAAGAACCCCCGGAATAGCCGGTCGGCCATGATCTGACCGTTCCCGTCGGCCTCCGCCAACAGGATCAGCCGATGGGCATCCATCGTATTCGGCACCGAAGGAACGCGGTCAAAGTCGAAGCGGATGCCTTCTTCCTGACTCGCGCTGGCAAGTTCATCCAGGACCGCTCGTCCGGCCTCACGGCTGCCGAATATGGTCTCGAGGTAGACATCCACCTCCACACCCTCTGCCGGGATTGCGGGGTTGATCTCGAAAGGTCGCCAGCGCAGGGCAGGTTTGCTCGCCCCTTCCACCCGTGTCAGCGCGTTCTTTAGCCGGCGTACTGCCAGATAACACCACGGCGATACAAGATCGGATACGACATCAATCCTCAGTGCAGGTTTCGAGTTCATCCGGCTCCACTTCGTGCTCAACCATACATTTGACACTCGCCCGCAGACATTGTGCCGCTGGTGGCTTTTTCAAGGGAATATTTTCGAAAGATCAGACTATCTTCTACATTAATTAATAATTCTACTCCATTGTTTTATCGCGTTTTTTATCTAACCCGCCGCATCAAGAAAGCCTGGCCGGCATGCCCCATTCGGCTTATGATGCTGGACCGATGTCCAGAGTACGTCAGAAAAGCACAATGCCCGGAGTTATTTCGCTGACCACAGACTTCGGGCTTCATGATCCCTATGTCGGCATCATGAAAGGCGTCATCTCAAGGTTGTCCCCGCGTGCCGTCATCGTCGACCTGTGCCACTACGTGCCCGAGTTCCGGCCCGAGATCGCGGGCCTCTGGGTCGGATTGTCATATGGCTGGTTTGCCGGCGGATCGATCCACGTCGCTGTGGTGGACCCCGGTGTCGGGACCGAGCGCGACATTGTCTGCATCGACGGCGACGGACACCTGTTCCTCGTGCCAGACAACGGCATGGCAGCCCAGATCGCAAGACGCCTGGAAAGTTGGGCGGCCTGGCGTGTCGATGCTCAACGTCTCGATCTTGCGGTCAGCTCCTGCACGTTCCACGGCCGGGACATATTTGCGCCGCTGGCCGCTCGCTTGTGGAGCGGTCAACTGACGCCTGCGGAGCTCGGACCGCCAGGCCAGCGGCTGCGAGCGTCGCCCCTGCCACGAGCCGACGTTCAGGGAAACGCCGTCGTCGGGGAGGTCCTTTACGCAGATCGCTTCGGCAATCTCATTTCGAATATTGAAGACCCCGGGCCTGCTGCTGGAAGCCGTCTCGGTGCCTCGATCGAGGGGCGCGCCCTGAGGATTGTCCGCACCTATGGTGACGCCGATACCGACGAAGCCGTGGCGTTGTTCAACTCGTACGGCCTGTTGGAAATCTCCCGTCCGGGCGGCTCGGCCGTAAGCTCCGACGGCTGGCAGGCTGGCGCCCGGGTTGCCCTACTCCTGCAGTCGTGAATGCGACTCGTCGCAGCGCCCAATCGGGTGCTATGCTTGTCCACTGACCCGTATCGGGCTTCACCCATTGCAAAAAACAAAGGGCCCGCAATCGTGACCGACATCAAGATCGAATCTGTAAGAAATATTGCCCTGGTGGGACCCGCCGGGGCCGGAAAAACAACCTTGGCCGAGAGGCTGCTGGCCAAGGCTGGCGCAATCAAGGCACCCGGCTCCGTGGATCGCGGAACGACCGTCTGTGATTTCGACGCCCAGGAACGCGAACTGAAGCACTCGCTGGAGACGACCCTGTGTCACTTTCAGCATGAAGGCACACGCATTAACCTGATAGATACGCCCGGGTACCCGGACTTTATCGGCCGGTCAATCAGCGTACTCCCGGCGGTGGAGACGGCGGCTCTTGTATTGAGCGCCCAGGCAGGCATCGAGTCGGGTATCCGTCGGCTGATGGATGCGGCGAAGAAGAGCCGGCTGTGCCGCATGATCATCATCAACAAGATCGACATGGAGCCGGCCAAGCTCGGTGCGCTGCTGGCCGAGATCCAGGACGTATTCGGCAAACGTTGCCTGCCACTCAATCTGCCAGCGGAGAACGGCACGAAAGTGTTCGGCTGCTTCTTCGCACCGGAGGGTGGTGAGACCGACTTCTCCTCTGTCTCCGAGGCGCATGAGAAGATTATCGACCAGGTCGTCGAGGTGGACGAAGAACTGATGGAAGCGTACCTCGAGTCCGGCGATGACCTTAAGCCGGGCCAGCTTCACGACGCCTTCGAGAAAGCGCTCCGTGAGGGGCACCTGTTGCCGGTTTGCTTCGTCTCTGCTGACACCGGCGCCGGCATCGATGCGTTGCTGGACATCATCATCAAATTGCTGCCGAATCCGGCCGAGGGCAACCCACCGCCCTTCCTGCGCGGCGAAGGTGATGACGCCGAGCCAGTCGAGGTGGCACCGGACCCTTCACAGCACGTGATCGCTCACGTCTTCAAGGTCGTGGTGGACCCCTATGTCGGTCGGATGGGCATCTTCCGTATCCATCAGGGCACCGTCACACCCAATACACAGCTTTTCATTGGCGACGCCCGGAAACCTTTCAGGGCATCGCACCTCTACCGCCTGCAGGGCAAGGACACGGAGGAGATCCCGTCAGCAGGTCCGGGAGATATCTGCGCCGTAAGCAAGGTCGAGGAGATCTTCTACGATGCGGTCCTTCACGACTCACATGATGAAGACAACTTCCATCTGCGCCCGGCGGCGCTTTCTCCGCCCATGATGGGCCTTGCGATCGAGCCATCGCGGCGCGGGGATGAGCAGAAGATCTCGGACGCGCTGAACCGACTGAGCGCCGAGGATCCCTGTCTGAAAGTCGAGCAGAGGGCCACAACGAACGAGACTGTCGTCCTCGGCATGGGGGATCTGCACCTGCGCATGGTCCTGGAACGCATGAGAGATCGCTATAACACGGAAGTGAAGACTCACCCGCCGAGCATCCCCTACAAGGAGACCATCAACGCGGGAGCCGAAGGGCACTATCGGCACAAGAAGCAGACCGGCGGCGCAGGCCAGTTTGGCGAAGTCTTTCTGCGAGTCGAAAAGCTGCCACGCGGGAGCGGATTCGAGTTCCAGAACAAGGTCGTCGGCGGTGCGATCCCCGGCCAGTTCATTCCGGCCGTCGAAAAGGGCGTCAAGCAGGCGCTGGAAACGGGGGCCACGGCCGGATTTCCGATCCAGGACATCCGGGTCACGGTCTATGACGGCAAGTTCCACCCTGTGGACTCGAAGGAAGTTGCCTTCGTGATGGCCGGCAAGAAGGCTTTCCTCGAGGCCATGTCCAAGGCCCGGCCAGTCGTGCTGGAACCCGTCGTGGAGCTCGATGTGACGATCCCTTCCGACTCGATGGGGAACATCACCGGCGATCTGTCATCTCGTCGTGGCAGGATCCTCGGTAACACGACCCTGACCGGCGATCGCGTGGTCGTGCATGGGGAAGCACCGTTGGCGGAGCTTCAGACCTACCAGTCTCAGCTGAAATCCATGACCGGCGGAGCCGGCACCTACACCATGGCATTCAGTCGATACGAGCCGGTGCCACCTAACGTACAGCGGGATCTTGTCACGCAGTATGAATCCCCACCGGAGGATTGAGCAGGATCAGTACTCCCACCAGTTCGCCCGCCACCACTCGATGAACTCGCCCAGGTCGACATAACCGTCACTGTTGGTGTCGGTGATGGAGAAGCCTTCGGCCGACTGGCTGATGGTGGCGTCAGGATTGACGGTCTGCAACAGGGACCGGAATTCGTCGAAGTCGATCAGGCCATTGCCGTCCCGGTCGAAGAACTCGAACGTCTCGGTGATCTCGGCTATTTTCTTCTGCAGAACCTCTTCCACGCCTGCCTCCTGTCAAATCTGGTCGTCGTTGCGGAGACGGAGGGTACCACGGCCATCGACCGATGCGCACGGCCGACTTGACACATGTCAATTCGTAGCCTGCTGCCCATTGATCCAGATCAATGCAGGAAGCCATCGGAACTCCGTATAAAGGACTCGAGCGATGGGAAGATTCCGCTTCCCATGCCAGCGGCAAGGACACAATAGATGATCAGCATACGACAGGTCATGACTCCCCGGAGCGACCTCGTCACACTGCCACCCACTGCCGGGATCAGCGAAGCCAGCAAACTGATGACCGAAAGGCGTATCCGGCATATCCCGATCCTGGACGAGGAAGACAGCCTGGTCGGCATAGTGTCCGACAGGGACCTGCTGGCTGCCAGAGGATCCAAGGCCTCTGTGGCCTGTGACGTGGAGGCAGGGCTGCGGGTGTCCGACATCATGACGGCCCCGGTAAAGTACGTTGACCCCCGCCTTGGAGTCCGCAATGCCGCACTGAGCCTGCGTTCTCTCGGCATAGGCTGCCTGGCCGTCATGCGCGACGGCATACTCGAAGGACTGGTGACCGATTCGGACTTCGTGGGCGTGGCCATCAATCTGCTAGAGCAGATCGAAAACAGCGATCCCAGCAGTCAGATCTGAACGGTAATTCAATACCCCGGAGGTGCCAATCTGGCCGCCCTGGTCCGCCGCAGCACAACATCCGGCATACATACACCGGTACACTTGCACCCGATTCCGGGAACATGAAAGATATTCTGCAATCAAAGACAGGAGACCCGAGGGTCTTCCAGTGACCGGAGATTGCGTTTTGGTGGGGGATTAATGCTGAACGCGCGTCTTTCAACTGCGCCTGCGATCATCGCGGCGCTCTGGCTTGTAGCGGGTTGCACAACCACCGCCCCTGTGACCGGCGAGTTCCCGGACCCTGTCCTGACCCCTCTGAACATGACTGTTGGCGTTCGGTATACGGAGGAATTCAGTAATTACGTCTACGAAGAGTCCGCACCCGGGGAGAAGTCATGGGTCGTCCAGATGGGCTCCGCCAACGTAGGCCTGTTCGAGTCCGTGTTCGGGTCCATGTTTGCGGGCACTGTCCAGATCGACGGATCCGAGTCTCCGCGGGCCCTCGGCAGACGGGTCGACCTGGTGATCCAGCCTGAGGTGGAGTCCTACGAATTTGCGATCCCTACTGACTGGGGCACCAAAAGCTTCAGCGTATGGATCACCTATCGGATCAACGTTCTTACCCCCGAAGGTGACCTGGTCGTTTCCTGGCCTGTCCGGGCCTACGGACAGAGCCGCCACAAACTGTTCAATGCCGATGATTCGCTGGCGGACGCCACGACCATGGCCATGCGTGACGCCGGCGCCTATACGACGATATATTTTGAAGACGAACCGCGGATCAGGGAGTGGCTGAGAGAACAGAGCGCCGCGGCCCGCAGCCCGCGCAGACGTTCCCGCGCACCGGTGAAAATCAGATGAAAACGAAACGACTGACCAGTTTTGCGGCGCTCAGCCTCGGCGCCATCGCGGCGTCCGGTTGCATGACCGCACACATAGAACAAAGTCGGCACACGCTCACCGGAATCGGCGAAGGCGATGCGGTCGTCATCCTGGCGCGCAGCTACCACAACGGGAATTTCACAGAGAACGACTTCATCGACTGCGTCGACAAGAACCTGTCCAAGGGAGACACCGGCCTGACCGTCATCCCGGACGGTGAATTCCGCGATGCCTTCTACCCCTGGTTCGAGCCGCGGACAGCACCCCGGTCGCCCAATGACCTGCCCAAGCTACTTGCAGACGAGCAAGTCGCCGCCAAATTCGCGGACACGGGCGTCCGCTACATCATCTGGATAGAGGGATCTACCGAGGCCCTGGAAGGCGGCGGCAGCATCAGCTGCTCCGTCGGCCCCGGCGCCGGCGGTTGTTTCGGACTGATGTGGTGGGAAAAAGACTCGGACTACGAGGCCGCGATCTGGGACATGAAACATGTGGCATCGGCCGGCATGGTGGCCACCGACGTCAACGGCATGTCGATCATGCCGGCAGTCGTGATCCCCGTCCCGCTCATTGCTCCGACGCAGAATACGGCCTGCAAGCGACTTGCAGATCAGCTCCGGATGTTCCTGGTCGAAGGCGTCAGCTGATCAGATCCGGGTCGTCGTCGAGCACAACTGTACTGCGGAAATCCGCTTCGTCCGGCGGCTGGGCCGGGTCGCCGGATGGACCACCCTCGTAGACCAGTTGGAAGCGACCGATGCTGATGCAATCGTCATTGGCCAGCACCCTTTGGCGTACCGACTTGCCATTGACCATGGTGCCGTTCGTGCTATTTAAGTCAACGATGACCCACACCCCGCCATCGGGGACCAGGATGGAGTGATGGCGGCTGACGGAAGAGTCCCGCAGGCATACATCGTTGAAACTATGCCGGCCAATCAGCAGCTTGTCGCGACCAAGCGGGACGTCAAGAAAGGTTTCCCCCTCCAGCGAGACCACCACCCTCGAGTCGAGTGCCGCCATCCCTGTTCCGGCCATCCCCAGATCCGCCGCCACGCTGCGTACAAGATCGAGGTCCAGCAGCTTGCCGCCTTTTGCGGATGAGGCGTCCAGCAGTGCCGCCGATATCTGGTTGATCTGGGCTGGCAACCCGCCTGTGGATGCGTAGATCGCGGTAGCGATCGTAGAGCTCAGGACTTTTCCCGGACTACCGCATCCCGCAGCCGCCAGCCGAAAGTGCAGATAGTCATGGGTCTCCCGCGCGCTCAGCGGGTCCAGGCGGTGCCGCAGACGGAACTTATTGGCCAGCGGCTCTAGCCTTGGAGCATCCAGCAGCGCGTCGAGTGCTACATCGCCGGTGAGGATGATGCGCAGACCACCGGCCCGGCTCTTTTCACCGGCCAGCCAGATTAATTCCTCGGACACCTCCGCCGAAATTTGCCCGGGATCATCGATGTGCAGCAGCACGGACTGCCCCTCGTGCTGCGCCTGAACGAGGAAAACACTGAGCAGATTCCGCAGTTCGCCCCGCTCCGCCTCCACCGGCCCGAAACCGAACGCATGGAGTATCGCCTTGAGGAATTCGTGTGCGCCCTCTGGAACTTCATCGACGCGGCCGCTGCGCAACTGATCAGGGCTCTCGCGCAGGAAATACTCCAGGGTGGCCCGCTTGCCGGTACCGGGCGCCCCGGTGATAGCGATTGCCGTCTCGCCGGACTCCAGTGCCCGATTGAGAAAACTCAACGCAGACGCATGCTGGAAACCGCGAAAGAAAAATCTGGCGTCGAACTGCTGCTCGAAAGGTTGCGACTCAAGGCCGCGCTGCGAATCGTACATCGCGCTGTCTCCACCCCCACCAGATACTGTTCTTACACGCAGAGTCTAACCGACCGATGTCTTTTGTATACCATTGCGGGTAGAACACGGCCGATTGGACCCCCGGGTCCCCGGTGTAGCGAAGGGCGGCCCGGGTGTCACCGCGGGCAGCGGAGAATTTACCGAGGCAGCAGCAGATGAAAATAGAAAAATCCGGCGTCCTCAAGTTGTTCCCTACATACGTCTGGGCGACTCAGCTGGCTGCCGAGACCTACGAGGGGATCAACCGGGATATCCGTTCGCGGATCGATCTCATCGGGCAGCAACGGCAGGATCTTGAACACAGCGGCCAGTGGCAGACAGATCAGGACCTGCATCTTCATCCTGAACTCGCCGGCCTGGTGGATGTGGTCCTGAAGACCGCGCGCGGCATATGTGAATCGCTGACGATCGACTATGGTGATCTGTCCATCACCGGCTGCTGGGCGAATGTCAGCCGACAGGGGTACGCGCACCGTCAGCATATCCACCCGAACAACTTTCTCAGCGGTGCGTACTACGTTGATACCGCCCCGGGATCTGACGCTATTGCGTTCCACGACCCGCGCCCGCAGGTAGGCCTCATCGTCCCCCCCGCAAGGAACCAGGATTTGTCGAATCCGGACAGGATCACGCTGGACGTGCGAGAAGGCATGCTGGTGATGTTCCCGGCATGGCTACAGCACTCGGTTCCACCGAACATGAGCGACCGGACTCGCATTAGCGTTGCATTCAACGTGATGTTCCCGGATTTCGGTACCCGCATGGCCAGCCCTTTGTGGAAGGGGGACACGTCGACCTGAGTCCGGGCTACTATCCCTGGGACCGGCGGTGAGCCTCCGCCAACCTGCTCTTGGCGTCGACGAATTGTTCGCGGGCACGTCCGATGTATTCGCGAGCCTCATCGACGTAGCCGTCAGCGGAGGCTGACCAGACTCTGTTGAGATAACGCTCTCCGGCGGCGAAGGCACTCATGATGTCCGCATAGGCCTGTAGTCCATAGATGTGAACAAGGCTCTCGCGAGCAGCAACGAAACGGTTGAGATCTGTCCGGAACCGCCGATCGATCTCGAACCGCAATTCGTAAGGAGGGATGTCGGCTTTTCCGGCATCGAGGACGGCCAGGTTTTCCAGGATGCTGTCGAGGCTGCCCTCCACGTGATCCCGATTGTTTGCCAAGGTCTCATCGGACCGGGCGCTGGCGTGTGAACTGCGTTTTACGAGAAAGACCCCTATCGAACCGATCAGCAGACAGGGGACGAACCATCGCCACTGCATCTCTACCGGATCCAGGGAAGCCAGGAAAGCCCCCGCCAGAAATCCCAGCACCGTCAGAAGATATCCCGCCCAAGCCATCATCTTGCTCCTTCAGCCGGAAAATACGGCCTGGATTGCGTAGCCGACGCCGACCAGCGCCTCTCCCACGATCAAACCTGCCGCAACAGGAATACCCGAGTTCTCGCTGAATTCCCGTCCCATCCGGGCGTCTGTCAAAAGCCGTAGCAACGTGCCCAGACTATATGTCAGCACGATGTTGAACGGCAGATAGAAGCCCAGTCCGACTGTGATACCCAGCCCCCCGCTCAGCGCACTCAGCAAAGCACCCAGACCGGCACCGGCAAGGTACTTGTCGACGGGAACTTCGCCACCGAGTATGCCGTTGATCATGCTTGCCAGAGCCTGACCCTGGGGCGCCGGTAGTTTTTCGCTGCCCAGTCCATAGGCTTCGTGCAGGACATAGATCACCCCGATAATCAGGATCGGCCCGAGCCAGGCACCGAGGAACTGACCTGCCTGTTGCATACGCGGCGTAGCGCCCACCAGGTAGCCGGTCTTCAAATCCAGCATCAGATCTGTCGCCTGGGACATGGCGACGCAGACGGCGGCACCGACCATGACCGACGCAACGATGGCCGGTCCTCTGTCCAGACCGCTGGTAATGATGATGAGCAAGGTGACGGCGATCAGAGTCATCCCCGACAACGGCGACCAGTTGGTCCGGCCGATGCATTCGGACAGGATGACACCGGCGATCCAGATCCACAGTGTCCCGAGCAGAGCCATGGCGATACCGCGCCCGATGCCGACCTGTTCCGTGGACAAGATGGCGATCGCCATCAGGACAATGGCGGAGCCTGAGATAGCGAAGTAAAGCAGCTTGATCGGCATTTCATCGCGAGAGACCGCGGACTTGACCCGCGCTGCATTCTGCATGCTGCGTACTGCCCCGATTATCAGAGGCAGAGCAAGGGCGATCCCGGTCAACGCTCCGCCGATCAGCATCCCTATACCGACCGGGCGAAACAGATCGAGACGCAGGACCTCGGGGTCGGTGACGAAGATCGACTGGCTGCTGTCCATCGCGTCGATCGGCAGCAGTCCGGTAGCAGCCAGCAGTGGCGCCAGCACCCAGTAACAGGCGAATCCGCCGATGATGAATGCAACACCACCCTTGCCGGCAATATAGGCGGCACCGATCGTCAGCAGCGACAGGTACCAGATCCCGTTCATGTACTCCGGCAAGCCGATGACGCTGCCGACATCCCAGTTGTCCACGCCACTGAGTTGACTCGCGAAGTGAGCGGCGGCACTTGTCGCCGCCGCCACCAGAAGCAGAACCGCCTTGCGTTCGCCGGCACCCGGCGACTTCAGGATGGTGGCGACAGCGACGCCGCCCGGATAGGTCAGGCGCTCGTAGTCGATCATCTGCTTGCGCAGCGGGATGATGAACGCGATCCCGAGGAACGCCCCGGCAATACAGCCGAAGGTCATAATATAGGGGTTGAAATTTGTCTCGCCGAGGATGAACAGCGCGGGCACAGAGAACATCATCCCCGAAGAGGCCCCATTGACGGCGCTCGCCACCGTCTGAGCCACGTTGTTCTCGACGATGCTGTAGCGGCGTAACATGCCTCGAAGGATGCCGAAGCCCAGAATCGCTGCCAGTTCGGATCCCTCGATCGAAAAACCGAGTATCAGAGCCGCGTAACCGATACTCACCGAGATGACCGCTCCGAGCAGCCAGCCCACTGACACCGCAGCCCATGTGAGTTCAGGATAAGGTCCGTGCCTGATCACCAGATCAGATTTGCCGCTCATGTCGGTCGGATTCCTTGTCGGTTTCTCTTGTTTCTGATCGCCCGCATCTTCCGATATGCAGGGCAAGCGGGCTTACCTGTAGCATACTTGGCCCATGATGCGAAACCGTATCCGGATCAGGTCTGTAAGTAAGTGACTTCGAGTCTTCGGTTTCTGATTGTGGCACTGATCGCATCCACGCTTTTTGGATGCATCAGCCGACCGGTATCCGGTAAGGTTTTCCCGGACCGCCTGGCCGAGATACCGCCGGACACCAGGATCGTGGCGACGACCGGCGAAGGGGAAGAATTGGCATTGCGGGTGACCCACGCCACCGAATCGTCGATTGAAGGCGTCGACCGACATTATCGGAAGTATCGACTCGAGGTGGAGCAACTGACGGACGTACGAATCGTCGCTCAGAATGACTTGGTGGTCGCGCTGGCGTTCATCGCGGTCGTGTTTGTCACAGGGATTTGAGTGCCGTGTCGCGATGGAGCCGCCGTATGGTCATTGGGCCGCGAAGACCGGGGCGGAGAAGACCATCGGCTGGAGTGCCGATCCCCAAGAGGCTCACTGTCGGCCTGGGTCTCGCGGGCAATGATCGAACCTGATACTGCGGGCGGGCCCGTCATGATAGTTCCTAGTATTTACATTATGTAATGGTTGCAATTCATTATTTAGTAATACTTTTATGTCAAGCACCAGCGACCCACCTGAGAATCGCGACAGCCACCAGCCAGACCATCCGCTGACTCTGGCGCTTCGGCACCACCGAGGCGGACGCTTCGCCGAGGCCGAAGAGATCTACCTCGGCATTCTCGAGCAACAGCCCGGCGATGCGGACGCCCTTCACCTGCTCGGCGTCCTCCGCTACCAGTTCGGCCGTCTCGAAGAGGCGAAGCAAATGTTGCAGCAGGCGACGGCGGCCGCCCCGGGCCACGTCGAGGCGTTGTGCAACCTGGGCTCCGTGCTGCTCGCTACCGGAGACCTCCAGGAAGCGGAAGCGATGCTCGAACGGGCAATCTCGCTGGACGAATCGCAGCCGGCAGCGCTGAATACGCTTGGCAACGTGCGGATGGCACAGGGGAGACTGCCCGACTCGATCGACTGTTACGAGAGAGCTATCGAGTTGGCCACGGACTTCGTCGAGGCGCATGTCAATCTGGCCAACGCCTGGCTACTCTCGGGTCGGCCCGACGCCGCCCGCCCTGCTTGTGCCAGCGCGCTCAGATTGCAGCCACGGCTGGCGCCGGCCCACCAGATGATGGGCAATATCCTGGCCACACTGGACGATCACGAGGCCGCCACTCGCTGCTTCCGCGAGGCCGCCCGTCTCGATCCCGACAGTGCCGATCATCTCTGTGGACTGGCAGCCAGCCTCGAGTCGGAACGCAAATGGGACGAAGCGCTACCGTGCTTCGACCGCGCTCTGGAACTCGACCCGAACCACGGGCCGGCGACCAGTGGAGCCTTGTTGTTGAGAAAGAGCCTGTGCCTGTGGGACGACATCGACGCCGCCTCGCAGAGATTCTCACAGGGCGTGGGGGCAGGCCTTGCAGGTCTCACGCCATTCGTCTATCTGGCGGAACCGAGTTCGGCCATGGAAGAACTGGCATGTGCCCGCCTTTGGAGCCGCCACATCGAGGAACGCGTATCCGCCATCAAACAACGCCTGGCATTGAAGCCGGCCGCGCAACGGGGAGACAAGATCACGGTCGGTTATTTTTCTCACGACTTCCGCCGTCATCCTACGGCCTACACGAAAGTCGGCCTGTTCGAGAATCATGACCGCACCCGATTCCGGGTGCTCGGTTACTGCAACGGGCCCGATGACCAGAGCGACATCCGCCGCAGGGTCATCGACTCTTTCGACGAATTCAGCGATGTCAGTGGGTGGCCGGCGGAAGACGTCGCCAGGAAGATCCACGCCGACGGCGTGGACATCCTGGTGGATCTGAAAGGGCACACACTTGAGGCACCGACCGAGGTCTTCGCCCTTAAGCCGGCGCCGATCCAGGTGAACTACAAGGGTTATCCCGGCACCATGGGCGCCGGGTTCATCGACTACATCGTCGCCGATGAGTTCGTTGTCCCGCTCGAAGCACGCGAGAGCTGTGCAGAAAAGGTAGTCTACCTGCCCGAGACCTATTGGGTGGACGACAGTCGCAGGGCTCTCCCTGCTCAACCCTCACCCCGCGGACAACTGGGTCTCCCCGAAGACGGCTTCGTGTTCTGCGGATTCAACAACAGCTACAAGATACGGCCTGAGATCTTTGCCGCCTGGATGAGTATCCTCAAGAACGTAAACGGCAGCGTACTTTGGCTACAGGACAGTAACCCGAACAGCAGCCTGTCCAGCAACCTCCGTCGGGAAGCGCAGAAACGTGGCGTGAGCGGCGACCGCATCGTCTTCGCTCCGCGTCTGCCATTGAGACAGTATCTCGGGCTGTTCCTTGCTGCCGATCTGTTCCTGGACACCCGGCCATATAACGGGCATACGACTGCGAGTGACGCTCTGTGGACGGGGCTGCCAGTGCTCACCTGCCCTGGCGAGACCTTTGCCTCGCGCGTCGCGGGCAGTCTGTTGCGGACGCTTGGTCTCGATTCCTTGATCGCCAGCAGTATGGACAGCTATGTCGAGATCGCCTCGCGACTCGCCCGTGCACCCTCCGAGCTCAAGTCAATCGAAGATCGACTGGAGGCAGGCAAGACCACTTCCCCCCTCTACGACACGGCCCGGCTGACGCGCCACATGGAGGACGCTTTCGAGCACATGGTCCGGATTTACATGAGCGGCGAGCCGCCGTGTGGATTCGCGGTTTCGCCACGAACCCGGTGAGCCCTCGGCGGAATCCCCGGGGACCCCGATATAGTCAGGCCCGCCGGCGGGCGAACAGACTACGATTCTTGTGCATCGTCTCCTGGAGTTCCTTGCGCCGGGTCTCGAGCCAGTCCAGTCGCGAGACGGCGCTATCGTTGCCCCCCGAACCTCCTCTTCGAGCGGATTCCTGATCGCGGAACTTGCAGAAGTCCAGGTAGGCTTCCAGCTCCGGACGCAGACTCCGGCAGGCGAGTTCAACCATGACAGCGTCGTCGAGATAACCGATCCCGGGAACGTCATCGGGTATCAGGTCTTCGGGATCCGAGAAGTAAGCGAGCGCATGCAGGACCCGCGCGATGTCATCCGCGGGCAGGCTCCAGTCGCTGTCCGTCACCATGTCCACGAGCGGCCCGAGCTGCTCCAGCATCGACATGATGTAACGCGGGGTACTGGCCTGTCTCGCCGCTCGAATCAGGTCACGGGTCGCCTCAACGACATCCCGAATCTCAGCGTCTTTCTGACCTAGTTTTTTCTCGTCGATGATTTGGCGGAAGTAAGCGAGATCATTGTCGTCCAGTTCCAGTTCAATCTTGATGCTCATCGGCACGCTCCCGCGCAAGAAAAGTCGCAAGAGCGGAGACTAGCCGTCAACGGGGGACCCGGTCAATTGAACATAGTCACCTGTATTTCGTGGCCGGTCAGCAAACCGCGACGCCGTCCCTTGACAGGCTGAATAAGGCTATGCAAGCGTTGAGCCTGCAGCAAAAGGCAAAGCCGTCGAAAGGCGGTGACGCAAAGCTACCGGTCTACGGGCGGACGCCTAGGACAGCGGAGTTGCCTGCGATGAATCGATCGTAGAATCGACATCCCGGCTGCCCTCTCCTGGTCTTGGGAAAGGGCTCTCCCGCACTACCGGAAGCCAGCGACTGTCACTTGCTGCGTGTCGGGCGCCGAATTTCGGTGTCCATTCATGGGAGAGCGGGAGACAGAGATGGGAAACGTAAATCAGGGGAAACCGGGTACGGCCGAGACGAATCATCGACTCAAGGTCCTCGAGCTGGAATGGCGGGAACGCAAGGCGGCTCGGATTCTCCAGGCGCTGGATGATGCGGCCGTCCAACTGAAGGATCGATTCGCCGGTTACACGGCGGTGACGATCGAGAAAGGTGACCGGGCCATCATGCTCAAGATCAGTGACGACCGGGAGTTGAAACTCCATCTCGATCTGAGTTTCGACGAACGCGGTCAGCTATTGCAGAACTTCAAGGTCCGCGATCGCGAGGTACGCAGACGGCCTGCCTATGAGGAAATAGACCAGGAACACAGTTTCGTGACCCTGGAGATGGCGGTGGAATTTCTGGTGCGCGCCTGCGACTAGGCATCCTGGCCCGCACCAGGGAACGGGACGGGCCTTACTTTCTCTCTTTGACGCGGAAAGCGCGGATGAAGTCCATCAGGGTGTGAAACTTGAAATCCTTGAATTCTCCCGCGTCGAAGAACACCCCGTAACAGACAGAGCAGCCCTCGTACCAGATGTGTGGCTGTTCGCTGTCTACCATACGCACCATGTCGACGTGACATGTCGGGCATTTGACCTGTTCTTCCTTGTTGAACAACTCCCCTACTTCCGGATCACCGACGTCGATGGCTTCCGAACCGTCCATCGCCTTTAGAATCTGATGCTCCCTGGAGTCGAACCATAGGCCCTTGCAGAGCTTGCATCGATCTACCTCGACATCGTTGTAGTCGACTCTTTCCATTTCGTGCGCGCACTTGGGACACTGCATTTGGCTGTCTCCATCAATCTCTGGTTTCGCCCTAGCCTAACCTATACATCGGAACTCGCAAATGCATCCCACCCCTGACCGGAATTGCGGAGGCTCGTTCTCTCATGCTCAGCCCCTGCGCACCTGCCGCCCCGGTGGCGGTGAACCAACCATGATCTGGAGTTTGTCCATCCCGGCCATGACACGGGAGTCATATGCTAGGAGCGAAATCGCTCGCGATGTACGAATCGCTCGTACTCTGCAATCACCTGCGCTCCGGCGAGGACGATGATCGCACCGACTTCCAGCAGTAGCAGCGCGATGATGACGGCGCCGAGTGACCCGTAGACGACATCTACGGCCGAGATCGAGGACAGATACCAGGACAGCACTCGCCGGATAGCGTCCCACAGGGTCGCGGCAAACACCCCGCCGACGAGTGCGGACGACACGCTGATACGCCCGACCGGGACGACCAGGTAGAACGAACTCAGCAGGGCCACCTGGAACAGATAGACCGAGAGAAACCCCAGTCCGGAACTGAAGATTTCACGGAACGCGAATCCGCCGACCTCTTCCGGCAGGCTCTGCTCGAAACCCGTGACGACGCCCGCGGTGATCGTCAGCAATATGAGGCCAAGCCCCAGCACGAGCATGTACAGATAGGGGATGATGAACGACACCAGAACGTGCCGGCGAAGCAGCCTGGACCGATGCTCGAAGATTCGCTCGAGCGCCTTCTCGAGCACGAAGAAGGCCTGCGCGCTGAAGAACACGAGCAGGAACACCGCCAGCCAGCCGAGGCCCTCGCGACCCGCCAGTAGCCCCTGGACCTGAGAGAGCACAACTTCGGACTGGCCGGGTATCAACACCTCCACGGTCTCCTGAAGTGTCTCGAGCAGACCGCGCTCGTCCATGAAATAGGACACGGTCAGGAGAATCAGGGCGATAAACGGTATCAGGCTCAGCAAGGCGTTGTAGGCGACTGCTCCGGCCATCAGGAAAACCTGGTTGCGACGCATCCCTCTCCAGACGCGCAACAGGAATGCCAGCGGATGTTTCAGGATCAGTCGCGGACGACTGTGAGGCTCGAGTACGGAACGTGAAGGTGTATCCACAGGAACAGACCAGAGAGCCTTTTCTCAACAGACGTATGTAAGGATTTTACGCCAGCCGGACCCGACCGGCCGCATTTGGATTCGAATCGGCCGTAAGAGCGATGCGTAACTGCTGTCCATCTGCTAGCCTTCCCGGGACTTCCGCGTGCAGAGGACTCTTATGAGCGGGAAAAAACGGGGATCCGGCGGCATCTTGCAGGAACTGCAACGCCGTAACGTATTCAAGGTTGCGATGGTCTACCTCATCGCGTCCTGGGTACTGATCCAGGTGGCGGAGACAACCTTCCCGGCCCTGCAACTGCCCGAATGGACCGTGACATTCGTCGTGGTCGTGCTGGGCATCCTGTTCCCGATCGCCGTCATCTTCGCCTGGGCGTTCGAGCTGACGCCCGAAGGACTGAAGAAGAGCGGGGAGGTCGATCCCGGAGAATCCATCACCTCCTCGACCGGTCAACGGATCAACTATCTGATCATCGGGACGCTGGTGATTGCGGTAGTTGTCCTGGTCACCACCCACGGCGGACTCGGCGGGTCCGGGCAGCCTTCCGCCGATGCAGACAAGACGAAGTCCATCGCGGTTCTACCCTTCGTCAATATGAGCGACGATGCCAGTAATGAGTACTTCTCCGACGGCCTGTCCGAGGAACTGTTGAACGTACTCGCGCAGGTCGACGGCCTGAGGGTCGCTGCGAGGACATCTTCATTTCACTTCAAGGGCCAGAACGAAGACCTGCGTTCGGTGGGCGACAAGCTGGGCGTGGAACACGTGCTGGAAGGCAGCGTGCGCAAGTCCGGCAACCGCATCCGTGTCACCGCCCAGCTGATCAAGGTCGATGACGGCTTCCATCTCTGGTCGGACACCTACGATCACGAGATGGATGACGTGTTCAGGATCCAGGACGAGATCTCGCTGGCCGTGGTCGATGCCCTCAAAGTCAACCTGCTGGGTGCCGACCGCGAGCGGCTGACGAAACGCGCCACCACGAACGTGGAGGCTCACAACCTGTATCTGCGTGGCCGCCAGTTCCTGCATCTGCGCACGCTGGAGTCCGTCGAGCAGGCGGAGAAGCTGTTCGAGCGAGCCGTGCGCATGGACCCGGGCTATGCGCTGGCGTATTCGGGACTCTCTGATGCCACCAATCTGCTCTCCACCAATCACCAGCTCATGCCGGCGGAGACCGCCTACGAGCGCACCGCGCCACTGCTGGAGCGCGCCATGGTCCTGGACCCGGAATCCGCGGAGGTCTGGGCGTCCCGTGGCCTGGCGGAGATGAATAATTCGAACCTCGAGGCGGCCGAAGACGCCCTCAGGCGTGCGATGGAGCTCAACCCCAGCTACGCGCCCGCCTATCTCTGGTATGCGAGTGCGCTGGCCGGGGCGCCCGGTCGCGCCGAAGAAGCGATCGAGGTCCTGCGTAAGACCCTGGAGATCGATCCGCTGTCGCGGGTGGCCCAGAACAACATCGCCGCCAATTACCTGGAACTGGGGCGCTACGAGGATGCGGCCACTCAGTGGCGACGCCTGGTCACGCTGGATCCGGACTACCCTACCGGTTATCTGGGTCTTTACCGCCTCAACCGGACGTTCTTTTTTAACCTCGACGAGGCCCATCGCTGGCTGTTGAAGGCCCACGCGGTGTCCGAACGCGACGTCCGCACCACGATCGAGTTCGTGTTCCTTTACTCGGACCTGGACATGCCGGAGCAGGCGCAGCGCTGGAACCGGCGCATCATGCTGGAGTCCCCGGAGCATCCGATGTCACGAATGCTGCCGATTTATAAGGCCGTATACGATAAGGACTTCGAACTCGCGGACCGACTTGCCAACCCGTTAACAGAGACCGATGTCAGCAAGTTCGGTGACTTCCGGTCCACCCGCATCCTCATGCTCGTCATGCTCGATCGAACCGCGGAAGCACTGGACCTGGCGGCGACATGGTATCCCGACCTCCTGACCGAGGATCCCGTCGTCACCACGAACAATCACGACGTCAGCACGGAGGTGATCTTCGCGCTGGCGAGATCGGGCAACAAAGAGAAGGCGCGCCGCCTGCTGGCGGCCGAGGACGCCCACCAGGCCACGGATCACAGGGATCGCACACCAGCGGAGGCTGCGGTCATCATGAGCGTCAATGCTGCGGCGGCTGGTGAGCATCAGCGAGCGATATCCCTGCTAAGGGAAGGTGTGGATCAGGGCTGGCTGGGCTCAGCCGAGTGGGGCTGGAAATTCACCGACTCCGAATACCTGGGTACTGCCTCCAGCAGTCCGGAAGTCATCGAGTTACAGGACCGCCTCGATGCGGCTTTTGCAGACCAACGGCAGAAAGTTCAGCAGCAGCTCGCCGAACTCGGTGCCGGCGCGAGATTCTGAGCGGCCGTCAGACCGCTACCACTCTCCCGAATTCGGCATCGACGACCACGGCTCCTGCTCAGGCATTGCGTCGCCTTTCTGCAGCAACTCGATGGAGATGTTATCCGGTGATCGCACGAACGCCATGCGTCCATCGCGCGGTGGGCGATTGATCGTGACACCGGCATCCATCAGCTTCTGACAGAGTGCGTAGATGTCCTCCACTGCATAGGCCAGGTGTCCAAAGTTCCTGCCGCCGGTGTATGCCTCCGGATCCCAGTTGTAGGTCAGCTCGACCTGAGCATCCCCGTCGCCGGGGGCGGCCAGGAAGACGAGCGTGAATCTGCCCTGCTCGCTCTCGTGCCTGCGCAACTCCTCGAGACCCAGCTTGTTGCAATAGAAGTCCACGGATGCCTCCAGGTCTGAGACCCGGACCATTGTGTGCAGATATTTCATAGAGTGTGCCCTGGGAAGCTGCGAAGAGAGGCGATTCTACGTCAGTCGCCTGTATTAAAAAAAACATTAGACTTTTCTTACATTGCTGGTATCATATTAGTTGTCACTTATATATGACTCCCCCAAAGTCGTGACGTGCCCTCAGATCGCCCGGGTGTGCCAGCACCCGGGCGAATCTTTATTTGGCTTTAAATACTTTATTTAAGCTATTGTTTATAATGGCACTATGATTGCTGCCTGGATCGGAGCCATCGCGATAGGACTAAGCTTGGGGCTGCTCGGCTCCGGTGGCTCTGTGCTCACCGTCCCGGTACTCGTTTACCTCGTCGGTCAGGATGAGAAAGTGGCGATCGCCGGGTCCCTGGCTGTCGTCGGATCGATCGCACTGGTCGGCGCTCTTCCCTACCTGGCTCGCCGCATGATTGACTGGCGCAGCCTCGGCCTGTTCGGGGTTCCGGGCATGATCGGGACATGGTTGGGCGCCTACCTGGCTGCGTTTGTATCGGGAGAGACCCAACTTCTGTTCTTCGCTCTGGTGATGCTGCTGGCTGCCGGACTGATGCTCCGGAAACAGCCCCTGGTTACCAGGATGCCGGTCCAGCGACACGCCTGGAAGGTCGTTATCGACGGGCTTGTCGTCGGCGTTCTGACGGGCTTCGTCGGTGTCGGCGGTGGTTTCCTCATAGTGCCGGCGCTGGTGCTGCTGGGTGGGCTCAGCATGCATCGTGCCGTGGCCACCAGCCTCGCGATCATCGCGCTCAAATCGTTCGCCGGCTTCTGGAAGTATCTAGACGTTCTCGGCGATCAGGGACTCAAGCTCGATTGGGGTGTGTTGGCAACGGTCACCCTTCTCGGGATCATCGGCAGCCTGGCCGGTAACCGACTCGCAGTGCGACTGCCGCATGCAAGATTGAAGCGCGGTTTCGGCGCTTTTCTGGTCTTCATGGGCGTGTTCATTATCTGGAGAAATCTGCCTGCGCTGACAGGCTGAACTGTATGAGAAGAAGGTATAGATATGAGTGGACTCACGATGGAACAGATGGTGGCGGCAGCCAGGTCCCGTATCCGGGAAATATCTGTAGAGGAACTGCGGGCAGGTGTCGAGGACGATGCAGTCATCATCGACGTGCGTGAGCCGGAAGAGCATGCAAGTGACTGCATCCCCGGCTCCACCAATATCCCCCGGGGCGTGATCGAGTCAGAGATCGATCCCCGCCCGGAGATGGGCGGTGTGATTGCGCCGGCGTTGCAGGATCGGAATCGTCCGATCTATCTGTACTGCCGCAGCGGGGGCCGGTCGGCGTTGGCTGCGGATACGCTGCAGAAGATGGGATTCACACGCGTCGCGTCTGTCGCTGGCGGGATGCTTGCCTGGAATTCGGCGCGCTGATCAACCGACGCCGATAACTTCCGATGGGTCGTCCGAGGATGACTTCAGGTCTCTGGGCCACGCTCGCAGGACTGCCTGGATGACTGTCGCCAGGGGGATCGCGAAAAACACTCCCCAGAAACCCCAGAGGCCACCGAACAGCAGGATTGCGGCGATGATGGCCACCGGGTGCAGACTGACAGCCTCGCTGAAGAGCAGCGGCACCAGGAGATTGCCATCGAGAAACTGGATGATCCCGTAGGCGATCAGGACCCAATAGAACTCCGGCTGCAATCCGAACTGAAAGATAGCGACGCCGGCCACCGGTAGCGTCACTATGAAAGCACCGATATAGGGCACCAGCACAGAGAATCCGGTGATCACCGCCAGCAACAGACTGTATTGAAGGCCCAGGAACGTGAACACGCTGAACGTTACAGAGCCGACGATGAAGATCTCCCAGGTCTTGCCGCGGGCATAGTTGCCGATCTGACCGTCCACCTCGGCCCAGACCTGATCGGCAAGTATGCGGTCCGTGGGCAGGAAGTCAGAGACCCAGCCGATGATGTCGTCGCGATCCTTGAGCAGGAAGAATACCAGGATCGGCACCAGCACCAGGTATACGCCAACCGTTATGGCCGTAATCAAAGACGACAATGAGTAGGACAGCAGTGTCTGGCCTACCCCGAGGATCTCCGAATTTATCCCCGACAGCAGCTCTTCGATCTGGCGTTCTGTGATCATGGAGAAGCGCTGGGGCAGGTCCATCAGCACGGCCTGGACCTTGGCGATCATCGTCGGCACCTGTTGTGCGAAAGACGTCAGCTGACGGACCAGCATCGGCAGCAGTCCGAATGCGGCGAACAAGAGGAACGCGAAGAAACTGAGGAAGACGATCAGGACTGCACCCAGGTGCGGAGCGCCACGTCGCTCCAGGCGACTGACGATACCTTCCAGCAGATAGGCGATGACGACGGCCGCGAAAAGAGGCGCCAGCATATTGCCGAAGAAATAGACCGTCAGGGCCAGCACCAGGATGATCAATCCCAGAGTCACAATCTGCGGATTGGACAGCTGTCGATCGAACCAGGTGCGGAGACTGCTCACTGTGGCGACTGACTACTCGTTGGCTGGGTTGGCGCTAGGATACCAGCACTGCTATCGGTCCGCCGCTGCGACGCCCGTTTCCTCCCGCAACAGATAGCGGCACATCGCAGGCACGACAAGGAGGGTCAGGATGGTCGATGCCAGAAGGCCCGAGATAATCGACCAGGCCAAAGGCGGCCAGAGGGTGCTCTTGGTCAGCGTCAGCGGCGCCAGGCCTGCGACCGTCGTCACGGTTGTCAGCAAGATAGGCCGTGTACGTCGCGCCACGGCATCGCCGATCGCGTCGGTCAGTGCTTGGCCAGATGCGAGATTCGAGTCGAGCACATCGATCAGGACGATCGCGTTGTTAACCACGATCCCCGCCAGCGCGATCACACCCAGCAATGCCGTAAAACCGAAGGGGTTGTCAGACAGCAGTAGCCCGGGCACGACACCGGTAGCCGCCAGGGGAACGGTGACGAGAACCATCAGAAGCCGCCGGAATGAATTGAATTCGAGCAGCAGAAAGACGAGCAGAAGGACGATGCCGACGGGCATGGCCGAAAATATCGCCGCATTCGCGTCTCCGGAACTCTCGAGTTTGCCGCCAAACTCCAGCATCACGCCGTCCGGAAAGTCGATTTCGCCCAGTCGCCTCTGGAGCTCCGAAGTGACATTGCCGAATGCATAACCCTGGTCCAGTTCGGAGAGTACGATCGCGACTCGCTGCAGATCGCGATGCTGTATGGCGGAGGGTTGCCATACCAGCGACTGGCGAACCAGCTGGGCCAGCGGAACGACCTCGCCGCCACGAGCGAAAACGTAAGCGGTCTCGAGATGGTCCGTCGAGAACTGCTCCCCTTCGGGAGATCGGATCACTATGGGGACCGGATCCAGTCCGGCACGATACTGACCGATCGTGACACCCAGGGTCCGACCCAGCAGTGCGTCGGCCACGTCACTGCGGTCCAGGCCGTAGCGAGACGCGGCGGCATCCTCGACTTCGAAAACCAGCGTCGGCGTGCCGGTCCCCAGGGTCTCGCGGACGTCCGCCGTACCTTCGGTCGCGCGGACGACGTCCATGACCTGCTCGCTGGCGGCCCTGAGGGCCTCGAAGTCATCGCCGAACAGGCGGACCTCGATCGGCGCCTGCACCGGTGGACCTTGCCCGAGCCGCTGCGGGACCACCTCCACGTCGGGCAGGTTGTCGCGGGCATAATCCCGCACCCAGTCGAATATGCGCGGCAGGTCCTCTACCTTGCGGCTGATGATGGCGAGACGACCGATGTGGGGACTGCGTGGATTCTCCGACAGGTTGTAATAGAAGGTCGGACCGGAGAATCCGGCCCAGGCGTAGACGTCCACGACCTCGTCGAGTTCACGCATCGCTTCCGCCATCGCCACAGCCGCCGAAGATGTCGTGCTGATGTGAGTCCCCTCGGCAAAGTTGAGGTTGACCACCATTTCGTCACGGGCCGTGTTTGGAAAGAAGTCCCGATCCACGAATCCGGCACCGAACACCGCCAATGCGACAAGCAGGACCGCTCCTGCCAATACGGCAGCGCTGTGACGTACCGACAGCTCTCCGAGTCTGCGACCGAGGCGCGACACGAGACCTTCCTTGGTTCGGCCCAATGGCTTTAGTACGAACTCCGACAGAGCCGGCGTGACCAGGATTGCATAGAAGTAGCTGACGGTAAGTGTGAGCATCACCATGCCCGGGATCATGCGGGTAAAGTCCGCAGTGTTGCCCTTCGCGATGAACATCGGAATGAACGCCGCCAGGGTCGTCCCGGTCGCCGATCCCAGGGGTCCGGCCAGTTCCTTTATCGAGCGTATTGATGCCTCGCGCGGAGACGCACCGCGGTCAAGATGCCACTGGATATTCTCGACCATGACGATGGCGTTATCGACCAGCATGCCGAGCCCGATGACCATACCGGCAATCGCCATCTGGTGGAGGACGCCGCCTCCGATGGCGTAGATCGCAAGCGCAGACAACGTCACCAGCGGAACGATCGAGGCGACCAACAGGCCCAGCCTCAGGCCCATGGACAGGAAGAGGATGCAGGCGACGATCACGACGCCGATCAGCAGTGACGTTCCCAGCTCAGCGAGTCTTGCCTCCACATGGGGCGGCTGAAACAGAATGACATCGAGATCCAGGGGAGCGACGCCGGGCTTCTCTGCCTCGATAAAGGCCTCCAGCATACGTCCCCATTCGACGACATGGACCTTGTCCCGTTCCGCGATGATCGCGAGCCCGACCGCCGGCTGCCCGTTCACCCACATGAACTCCCGCCCGGGTTCCGCCGGGCCATGACGGACTTCGGCGATCTCGGAGAGTGGGATAGACCTGCCCGAATCGAGCAGGATCGGAGTAGCTCGAATTTCCTCGATGGTCCGAAACTCGGTCTCGGGCCGGAGAGTCGCAGTCTTGCCGGCGACGAGTACTGTCCCGCCGCCCCTGACCTGGTTGCGGGCGTCCAGCTGGGAGGCAAGTGAGTCGGGGGTCAAGCGTAGCCGCTTCGCGACAGCATCGTGCAGGGCAATGGTGACCTGCTCGCCAGGATCACCGACGCTTTCGATCCGGGAAACGCCGGACAGTCGGAAGAGCTTCTTCTCGAGCCGGTCGACCGCATGCGAAAGCGCCATCAGATCGTCGGACCCGGAGATGACAATCGTGGCCGAAGCGTTGTCTACCAGGCGGTCGTCAACAATTGGCTCACCGACTCCCTCCGGGAACTGCTGCCGGGCGCGATCGACGGCGGTGCGCACCCGGTCCCACTGCGTGTCCGTGTCATAGACGTAGTCCTTGAACCGTATTCGCGTGCTGGCCTGACCGGAGCGCACCGTCGACTGGATGTAGTCGATCTCCTCGATCTCCGCCAACTCTTCCTCGAGCGGCTCGAGCACCAGCCGCTCCACTCTCTCGGGGTCTGCGCCGGGATACGCCACGAGGATGAAACCTGCCCGGTAAGGAAACGATGGATCCTCCTGGCGGATCATGCCCTGCCATGCCGCTATCCCCACGAGAGCCAGCACGGCCGCGACCGAAAGGAACAATCGCCGCTGCCGGGCGGCGGCGTCCAGCAGACTCATCGGAGTTCCTCGACCCTCTGTCCCGGCGTCAACGAGCTCACACCGGTGACTACGACACGGTCACCAGCACTCAGCGGACCGGACACCTGGACCAGGTTGCCGCTCAACTGGCCGATGGTTACGAATACGGGTTCTACTCGCCCGTCTGCAACGCGAAACACGCGCGGCCGCCCGGTTCCAGGATCGAGTACGGCGGCGAGCGGCACGATCAATCCTGATTCTCCAGACATGCGCAAAACGAGCTCGGCGGTCATGCCGGGTCTCAGCCCGGGCTCCCCGGGCATACGGATCTCTACCGGGAAGAGACCGCCCGATCTGCCACCTGCGTCTCCGACGTGGACAACGGTTCCGGCGACGATCCGATTGCCGAGGAACGGAAACGCCAGAGAGACTTCCCGCCCCCGCTCGAAACTTGCGATCAAGGATTCAGGAATCTCCAGTTCTATCTCGAGCCCCCCTGCACCGCTCAACGCCAATACTGGCTGACCGGCCGCGATGAATTCACCCAGCTGGAAATGAATGGTGTCGATGGCTCCGTCGAAAGGCGCGACGATGCGTGCTTGTGCCAGTTGATTGTGCGCTTCAAGAAGATTGGCCTTGGCGAGATCCCGACTCGCTATCGTGGCAGCCTGCTCGGTCCGCACCCGCTCGACTTCTTCCTGACTGATCAGACCGCGCCCATGCAGATCTTCAGCGCGTAAGACATCCCGGGCTAACTGCTCCAGACGCGCGTCCAGTTCACGGACCCTGGCCTCTCCGCTGGCAACCGCCGGCTCCAGGCCTGGATTAAACAGTCGCACCAGGAGTTCACCGGCTTTCACCACCTGGCCAAGCTCGACGGGCCGCTCTGCAAGCGTGCCACTGACAAGGAAAGAAAGCGTTGCCCGGCGGACCGCACGACTCACGCCCGACAAACGAATTTCCCGGATCCCCTCCGCAACACGCACTGGCTCAGTTCGAACCGCACGCGGCTGCGCGTCCGCTGTTTCTGATCCGGAACTGGGATCGCAGCCTGTGACAAGGGCGGCGCCTATCGCGACGATGATCGGGAGGACGACTCGGGGTCTCATTTGCTTTCACTGCTCCAGCCGCAGATGCGGCATGTTTCCAGCGTAAACATCTATGTTTGCATTGTCAACATTCATGCTAGACTTGGCCGTGGATGCAGACATGATGAAGAACTCCAGACACTGCCGAAGAGAACGCCCGTACCACCACGGCGACCTCTATTCATCTTTGGTCAAGGCCGCCGAGGAGCTCCTTGAGATCAAGGGCGCGAATGCCCTTAGCCTCCGGGAAGTCTGTCAATGCGCTGGCGTCAGCCACGCCGCCCCCTACCGTCACTTTCGCGATAAGGCGGCGTTGATGGAGGCTGTCGCCAAGGCCGGGTTTGATCAACTCGGAGCGATGACCAGGGACGCGAGAACAAAACATCCGGGGGATCCGGTGATGCAGATTCTTGATGCGGGCCGCGCCTACGTGGCGTGGGCGACCGAGAATCCGGAACGCACCCGGCTCATGTTCGGTGGCATGATGAAATCCGAAGATATCGATGAAGACCTGCATCGGACGGCGGAAGCCGCTTATGACGAAATCTACAGAATCATCGATGACGGCAGATCGGCAGGCGTTTTTGGCGGCCGGGATACGGACAGCGTGGTACTCTCCGCGTGGTCTGCCGTCCACGGACTCACCATGCTGATACTCGGCAGCGGAAAGCTGACACCGGACAGCCCGGGTGATGTCAGGGACCTTGCAGACGTTGTCGGAGAAACCATGCTTTCAGGCATACGATCACGCTAGCAGCCAGCACTCATGACCAGCCGTAACGACCACACTGCCGAAGGCGATCCGGAGCCCAGCCGGACACCGGTGTGGTTGCGGCGGGAATTGATCATCGCCGGAGTCTTCGTTCCGATCGGGGCGATACTGTTGCCCATCGCCATCTATATGGTCGGCCAGTCGCTGCTCGGCACCTACTCGGAACAGGGATACGGGATCGGACGCCTCTATGGAGATATCTTCTCTGACCTGGCGGCGGGTTTCCCGGCGGCCTGGATACTCGTCCTGAGCCCATGGCTGGCAGTGCAGCTGCTCAGGCTTTCCGTAATCCCGCTTCGGCGGCGGCACGTCGGGGATGACCAGCCGACCGACTGAAATGTGACGGGGTTCACGCATCCGTCGCAACTCCGATCATATACTTTGGCTTGGGAACGTGACTTTCGCGGACCCGCATTTCTCCGGGGGGAGAATCCAGAATGTTTGGTCGCAAGAGCAAGAAAACGGGCGCTAGTCCATCTTCAGATCACGTCGTCGACGGGGTCATCCGGCGCGGCCTGGCCGAGGCTTCGGGCAGAATGCCGTCAGAGCGGGTGCGCAAACGGGTGCCGCCCGAGGGATCGAATCCCTATGACACGATCGGCAAGTCAGCGAAGCGAGTGCCCGCCGCCTCGCCAAAGGCATCGCCAATCAAGACAGCGGATGCCTGCAATCCCTATAACTCGGGTCAGGAGCAGCCGAGCAAGAAGAAGAAATCCTGGGACGACGTACACATCGACGTCACCGACTGAGAAGTCAGATGTCTCCCTGCGACGCAGGGGGATCAGGACCTGCGCGTCCTCTCGGTGCAGTCCCGTGTCGGTCGGGACCGGCCTTCGGGTCGCGGGCGACCCATGGCAGACACCGGGTCCTGATCCGCAAGCTGGATCAAGCGGCGGGTGATGCGCAGTCTGTTACTGAGGGCTTTCGCCTGGTTCATTGATTACTCTGGTGGCATCTGTAATAGCCACGAACCCAGCCTACCGCATCGCAACATAAGAATCAACGAATATATAGGGTACTGCTGATTGGCAGCAACCTACAATGCTGAGCCGCCGGGCCTCAGACCAGTTGGCCCCTGGCGACGCCCTCGCGCGTAAGACTCATGGCTTCGGTCAGTGCCTTGATCACCAGTCGACGCACAGACTTGAGATCGGCAGGATCTCCGCGGTAGCGGCGACTCCAGATAACCCCGCCGTCGGCCGTATCCACGAGCCGCACGGTGATCAACAGGGCATCCTCGGCCCTCCACTCCTCCAGTGCGGTGACAAGGATGATTTCCACGTCGGCTGATGTGCTGTCGTTGGGCGGGGAAGCGGCCTCGACTACGGACAGGCCACGGATGCGAAGTCGCAACCCGTCGTCGGCGACCCCGGACAGATCCGCATTTTCCAGAGCAGCATGAGGCCCTGTTTCCGTAGCGATACGGATTTCGGTCAACGGGATCTCGGGCCCGCGTGAGTACTCAAGGCAGAGTACCGGGGCAAGCAGCGCTCCTCCCACTGCCAGCCCGATGACTCCCCACGCCCCCACGAATCGCGGCGTCTCTCCGCGACCCAGTCGCCGCGCGATCAGAGCCGCCATGGGAAAGCCTGCCAACACCGCCAGCGCAGCGAGTCCTGGCCGGTCGCCGAGATCCCGTACCAGTAACCAGACCACAAGCAGATAGATGAATAGCGATCGGGCCACCAGGCCCCATCGGACGTCGTGACGACTCCCGGCCGCAAATGATCGGCCGTCCCCTGCCGATCGGTGGCCGGCCGCGATCAGCGGCTCCGGACGGATTTCCTCTCCCAAACGAATGGCTCCCTGCAAACGTGCCTGAGCAACGGCACTACTTATGTTTGTCTGTTCAGTTGCGCAATCTTCGACTGCGCGGCCGGGTGCGGGCGATCCTCAAGACCCCGCACTGAGTCCGCCATGACGCCGATATCTACTCTAACCCGGTCAATGAGCAAATCAATCTCCGGGTCAGAGAACAACTCTTGTGCGGGCGGGAAGTTCCGCACGACGAAATAATCTCGCCACCCGCCCTCTACGGCCCGCATGAATGCGGCCCGCGCCCCGTCCTGGTCACCCTGCATGCTCAGCAGCACAGCCTCCCATGCATCAATCTGCGGCCGCGCCCGCCCTTCTCTCTTTGACCGCTCGGCGAGTCGCAATGTCGTCGCGATGGTCCCGTCGGCAGTTGCCGCCTGGCCGGCCAGTCGTTCGCCATAGGCCAGCGCCGCCATCAACCCGAGACGATCGGCTGGCAGGAGAAACCCGGACGCGGAGTTCTCCAGACCGGCGCGCAACTGTATCGCCCCGCGGTCCGGCGCCCCACTCACGATCGCGGCCAGCCCCCGCCAGACATCCATGGCGGACTTCTCGTCACTCTCGCCCACAACAGGCGCGTCTTCGGAGACGCTCTCAGCAAGGCGACCCATGGCCTCGAGGTCACCCTTTGCCAGAGTCAGCGAGAACCGGGCACCCAGCGTCCCCTTAATCCGGGGCATGCGTTGCTCTGCGGTAGTCAGGAACCGATCCGCGCGCTCAAACTCACCCAGCGCCGTCATGGTCTGCGCCAGGCTCATGGCATTCAGTCCTTCCGGATCGGGATCGGAACCCCGCCAGGCCCAGCGAGCGGACTCGTCCAGCCGGCCGTAGTCTCTCAGGACCTCCGACAGGATGAAGTAGTTGAGCGGATCCGATGAGTCGGACTCGATCATCTCGCCAAGAACCTGCTGTGCGTCTCGCAACCGCCCGGTGGAGCCACTGGATATGGCCAGGTTCCGATTGATGACCGGGTGCAGCGGATCCAGCTGACTCGCTTGCAAGTACGCCTCGCGTGCAGCTGCCGGACCCTCCGTCTTGTCCAGCACGAGGCCCAGCCACATATGGGCCATGGAATAGTTGGGATTGAGATTGACCGCACTTCGCAGTGCAAGCTCCGCCGAGGTCAGGTCATGCTGATTCAGACGCAACAGACCCAGCGAGGCGTAGGCTTCCGCCAACGAATCGTCCAATGCCAACGCCCGCGCCACGGATGGCTCAGCCCGGGCGATGGCGTCCTGCCGGGTCAGGTCTCCGTAACCGTCCAGCAACAGATATGTATCCGCAATGCCGGTATAGGCCAGAGCAAAATCCGGGTCCGCTTCGACCGCCTGCTGGAACAACTCCAGCGCGCGCCTGAGAGAGTCTCCTGTCCGCTCGTGCCAATGGTGGCGACCGAGAAGATAGAGATCATAGGCCATGATGTCGGCCGTCGGGCCGGCGCCGGGAAGGAGAGCCTCAGCGCCGATCAATTCGAGTTTCAACGCATCTACGATCGATCGGGAGATCTCGTCCTGAATGGCAAATATGTCATCCAGTTGCCGATTGTAGGTCTCCGACCAGAGATGGAACCCGTCTTCGACGTTGATCAGCTGCGCCGTGATGCGGACCTGATCTCCGGAACGGCGGACGCTGCCCTCGAGGACTGTCCTGACATTTAGTTTCTGTCCGATGACCCGGACGTCTTCATTACGGCCCTTGAATGCGAAAGATGAGGTGCGCGCGGCCACTCTCAGGCCATCGACGCCCACGAGTGAATTCAACAACTCTTCAGAGATACCGTCACTAAAATATTCATTGTCCCCAGTCTCGCTGAGATCAATGAAAGGAAGTACAGCGATGGAACGGTCTGCCTGCCCAACAGGCCCAAGATATCCCTGCTGAGCTACGAGATATCCGATGATGGCGAGAAGTACGGCGATGACGACAAAGTCGATGCCACGCCTCGCGACTCGATGGACCTCGTCCGCACCCTCCGCGGCCGGCCGGGTCCGGATGACCCCCTGCGGCGTCAGATCGAATACCCAGGCCAGCAGCAGCGTGATCGGGAAACCCGCCATCGCAGTGATGACAACGGCTGATATGACCCACTCCGGCAGGTGCAATGCGGGGATGACGACCGAGCTGACCTCTACCGCCAACCAGGCCACGACGCCATAGGTTGCCGCCACACGGACAACCTTGCGGCGACGGAGGTCTGCCAACGTGCGTGAAATTACGGGGTTGCCTTGCGACATCTCTTCCCGGCCCTGGTCCCAGTCTTCCCTGCAGCAATGCGCTTACGTATCAATTTTATAGATGTCAGGACCGGGCGGTGGTTCCAACTATCTCGGCAGCGTTTCGCCCCGTCGTTCGAAAACCCGCTCTCGTGCCCGCTGCAGATCAATTTGACGATATCCCGGGTCCCGATTACGCTTGCTCCACATTACCCGGGGAGACCACTCCATGAGCCTCAGAGTCACATTCGAGCTCGGCAAGTCCGACCTTGATCACTTCCGCACCATCATGCGCGAAGCGCGGGAAGCCTCAGTCGAGCTCACACCTGATGCCGTACTGGAGGCTGCGCGGGGTCTCATGGAGGCTGTGAAGGGCATCGAGCTCCCGGATTTCGTCAGAGGTAGACTGGAGAAGATCAAGGTCCTTATCGACATGGTCGAGGACTCCGAGTGGCGGCTACCCAAGGAAGAGACGGGCCGCGTTCTCAACGCGCTGGCCTACTTCAGCGAGCCCGAGGACCTCATACCGGATCACGTGCCCGGTCTGGGCTTCCTGGACGATGCCATCATGGTTGAACTGGTCTGCCGGGAATTTCGCTTCGAGATTCAGGCATATACCCGCTTCTGTCGGATGAGAGAAGTTGAGGAAAAACGCGGCGACAGGAGCCGGTTCACCAGCGAAGACACCCGTCAGCTGTGGCTGGAGGAGCGCCGCAAGGAGCTGGTCTCCTGGATGCGTGAGCGCCGAAGAGGACGATCCCGCTCGAGGAAATCAGCCTCGGCCGGAAGCAGCCCGTTCTCGCTATTCCGCTGATCCGCGCTTGACCGGCCTTTGGCGTCCGTGGCCGCCTCGCTGTCGGGGACTGACCTCCCATGCCACCCAGGACGAAGCCGGAGAATCAGGCTCCAGCTCCATGTTGGCCTCGGAGACTTTCTTCGGATATAGCCCCTCGTCATGGGCCCGGCGAGGCCGAATGAACTTCTCCGGCAGAACCCGCCGGCAATGGTTGCGCAGCGACTGTAGTTTCAAGACGGCATAGTGCATGGCGGCCCCGATTGCGCGCAGCGTCTAGGGCAAATAGTACAGGACAGTCACTGTCAGCCCCACCCACATACCGGCCTGGGCAATCAAACGCCACGGCGTCTTGCGGATCGTGGCAAAGAAACTGGTTGCGCAAATCGCTGTCAAAGTCACAAATATGACGGTACTGATTGCAAGGGCTCCGAACTCGGACGCCAGCCTGGGATGCTCGTCCGCAAGGATGAAGAACAGCAACAGGACGACGCTGAGCCCGATGGCGATCGCGCCGGATGTTCCAAGCAATATGCCTGTGATGATAGCCAGTGGCTGCATGTCGATGTTGAATCAGGTAAGCGGAAATCTGCGAAACAATCTCTTGATACTGACGGACTTGCGTTCTAGCCTAGGCGTTTTCGGCAATCGCACGCCGGCCCGCATGTGACGGATGACCCACGAATGATCGATATTTTACGTTCCCTCTCCCCGACGCGCTCACTTATCGCTGGTCTCGCGACAGCGATGCTGTTCGCCCCGACGCTGGGCGTGGCGACCACACCATCTGCCTTCGAGCAATCGGACAGGCATGCGAAAGTAAGCAGGCTCGTGACGACATTGTTCGAGAGATCTCACTATCGCCAGGTCCGTGTGGACGACTCGGTATCCTCCCGGGTACTGGATCGCTATATCGAAGTCATGGACGCCAACCGGCACTATTTCCTCGTGGGCGATATCGACGACTTCGAAACCTACCGGTTCGAACTCGATGATGCAGTGAAGCGTGGCGAATTGGACGCGATCTTCATCATCTACGCAAGGTACATCGAGAGATCGCGCGAGCGACTCGAGTATGCGCTTGCACTGCTGCAGACGGAGCCGGACTTCACTATCGACGAGACCTACGTCTTCGATCGCCGCGAGCATGCCTGGGCAGAATCTGCGGACGAACTCGACGAGATATGGCGCAAGCGGGTCAAGAATGATGCCCTCAGTCTCATGCTGGCCGGAAAGACCTGGCAGGAGAGCTCAGAGATTCTGAATACTCGTTATAGCCGCGTCCTGAAACGACTCGATCAGGTGAAGGCTGACGACGTTTTCGAATCATTCATGAACGCTTACTCGCACACCCTCGACCCGCACTCAAGTTACTTCTCACCAAGGAACTCGGAGGAGTACCGGATTCAGATGAGCCTGTCCTACGATGGCATCGGCGCGTCTCTGCAGGTCGATGAGGATTATGTTTCTATCCTCAACGTCATACCCGGGGGGCCTGCGGCGATCGACGGCACGCTGAAGCCCCAGGACAGGATCACGGCAGTTGGCCAGGGAACGGACGGCGAACTGGTGGATGTCGTGGGCTGGCGCCTGGACGAGGTCGTTGACCTCATCCGTGGGCCCGGGGGGACAACAGTCAGGCTGCAGATCCTCCCTGCCGGCGCCGCTCCGGGAAGTCCCGAGCAGATGCTTGACCTGACCAGAGACAAGATAAAGCTGGAAGCGCAGGCGGCGAAGGGTCAGAGGATCGAAGTAGAGAAAGGTGAGGAGACCCTGCAAATCGGCGTCATCGAGGTGCCGAGCTTCTACCAGGATTTCAATGCCCGCGCGGCCGGCGACGAGGACTACACGAGTACCACGCGGGACGTGCGTCGACTGATCGGTGAACTGGAGAAAGAAGGCATCGACGGCCTGGTCATCGATCTTCGCAATAACGGTGGCGGCCATCTATCGGAAGCTACCGCCCTGACCGGCCTGTTTGTCGAGAGTGGCCCGATCGTCCAGCTCAGGAACACGAATGGTCGAATCGAGGTCCTCGATGACCCAATGCCGGCCAAGGTCTACGATGGGCCTCTGGCGGTCCTCGTCAATCGATACAGCGCCTCGGCATCCGAGATCTTCGCGGCGGCCATCCAGGATTACAATCGTGGCGTCGTCGTCGGACAGCAGACGTTTGGCAAGGGCACAGTCCAGAACCTCTATCCTCTGGATCGTTACGCCCCGGGCCGGGATCCGAAGTTCGGCCAACTGACGCTGACCATCGGCAAGTACTATCGCGTAACAGGTGGCAGCACACAGCATCGGGGAGTCTTGCCCGACATCGAGTTGCCGTCTGCAGTTGACACCGAAATTATCGGCGAGAGCTCACGTGAGTCCGCCCTGCCCTGGGATCAGATTGAGGCCACGAAATATGAGGCGGACGATCCGCTGCAATCGGCAGTCAGTCTGCTGTCGGAGAATCAGCAGGAAAGGGCCGGCACGGATCCGGACTACATGTTCCTGGTGAGCGACATCGAAGAACAACGCTCGAATCAGGAGCATTCCTCGGTGTCCCTGTCTCTCGAGCTGCGTCAGGAAGAAAGAGAGGAAGACACCCGCCGCCGCCTCGCAAGGTTGAACGAGCGTCGGGCCTCGCTGGGTCTGGAACCCGCAGAAACTCTCGAAGACATACCGAACGACGAGGTTCCGGACATCATATTGTCGACAACCGCTGATATCGTCGCGGACATGAGCGGTCTGACAGTACCGTCGCTCGTTCAGAATCAGGCGGATTGACGAAAACCACGGTGGTCGAGTGGCCACCCTGTGCTGCGCCAGGCCTGCCCTTCTGGGTTGAGCCCATCCTTTAGTTACTGATAATAAAGAAAGTATTCCGGCATCCGTCTACTCAGGCCGGTAGCGGGGAGTTCCTTGCGTTTGAATTTCTTAGTGTTATACTTCACTACAACACTACTCTAGTGATGCAATAACACATGGAACCCGGGAGGCAGACTGTGTCCGACGCAAGCAGTGTCCGCAGAATCTCTATCATGACCTTGATCGCGAGCCTACTACCTCTCGTCCAGGCATGTGGCGTGGGCGAGGCCGGAGCCGTGCCCCACGAACAGCCGGTCGCAAGCGTACCGGTCGTTACGGCGCGCGCGACCCGCGGCGATGCGTATGCATTCCACGCCGGCACGGTGACTCTGGAAGCGGACTCGGAAGCCGCCGTGGTCGCCAAGGTTGCAGGTGAGGTCCGGGACGTTCTCGTTCAGGAAGGGCAAACGGTCACCGCCGGGCAGGTTCTCGCGAGACTGGACCGTGATCGGCTGAGCCTGAGGATGGAGCAGGCTCGCGCCGATCTCAGAAAGCTGCAGCAAGAATATCGACGTAACGTACTGCTTCACGAGAAGGGACTCGTCAGCGAGGGCGCATTCGAGAACCTCCGCTTTGACCTGGAAGCGCTCGACGCCGACTACCAGCTCGCCAAACTGGAGCTTGAGTACACAGAGATACGCTCGCCGATCGATGGTGTGATCTCCGCCAAACTGACCATGCCGGGAAATTCGGTGCGGCAGGGTGAAGCTGTTTTCCAGATCAGCGATTCGACGACCCTGCTGGCGAAACTCCACGTTCCGCAGCGGGAGCTCTTCCAGTTTGAACAGGGTCAGCAGGCCGAACTGGCGTTCGACGCACTGCCAGGCGCAGTCTACTCGGCACATGTACTCAGGATCAGCCCACGGATTGATGCCAGCACCGGGACCGTCAAGGTGACCCTGGCGGTCTCTGATCCGGAGCGGGCCTTGCTCCCGGGCATGTTCGCAAGAGCCCGGATAGTCTACGAGGTCAGGCAAGATACGCTCCTGATCCCGGCCGATGCGGTGCTGGCGGAAGATGCTGAACCGTCGGTATTCGTGGTCGAGGACGGTATCGCCAGGAGACGCTCGGTTACTACCGGACTGGGAAGTGGTGCGAGAATAGAGATCACTTCGGGTCTGAAAGGCACAGAGGACATCGTGATCCTAGGACAGCTTGGTCTGCGCGACGGCTCTGCTGTGACCAGTAAGGAAGACGGCAATCAGATCTGAGGCCCGCAGAGGTAACAGGCAACGACTGGACACTGGCTTGCACATGGGTAAGAGATCTTTCGATTCGCGAAATGCTTTCTGGGCAGCTGCATTTTGCGTCGCGCTTGCGTTGACCGGCTGCGACAACGGCATCACCGCGCAACTCGGCGGCGACAACTCAAAAGACGAAGAGCCGCCACCCGTGCCGGTGGAAGTCAGGCAGCCAAGCCGGGGAGACGTGTTCGCGGTCTATTCAGGGACAGCATCTCTGGAGACCGATCAGGAAGCGGTGGTCATAGCCAAAGTTGGCGGCGAGGTCACCAGGCTCTTCGTGGAGGAAGGCGCCACGGTGTCTGCGGGGGACGTCCTTGCCCGACTGGACGGTGATCGCCTGAAACTAGAGATGCAGCGATCCCTCGCCAACGTCCGCAAGCTCGAGCAAGAGTACGAACGGAACCTGGAGCTGCACGAGAAGGGGCTGGTCAGTGCGGGCGCATTCGAGGGCATCAAGTATGAGCTCGACTCACTTCGCGCGGCTTACAGCCTGGCCAAGCTCGAGCTGAGTTACACCGAAATTGTCGCGCCGATTAACGGCGTCGTATCGGAGCGGATGATCAAGGTGGGCAATACCATCTCCATCAATGATCCAGCCTTCCGGATCACCGATATGGACCCGCTGCTGGCCTATCTCTTCGTTCCCGAGAAGGAGTTTCGAAAGCTCAGACCCGGCCAGCCCGCGCAGATGACGGTCGATGCGATCTCCGATCGCGAGTTCAACGCCGAGATTCTGCGCATCAGCCCGACCGTCGATCCCGCCACCGGCACCTTCAAGGTGACCTTGGCGATTGTGGACGGAGGCGACCTGTTGAAGCCCGGGATGTTCGGTCGCTTCCGCATTGTCTTCGACTCCCGTACCGATACGCTGCTCGTCCCGCGCCTGGCGATCATCGAGGATGAGTCGGAAAAGTCGGTCTTCGTCGTTGAAAGTGGCAAGGCGCGACGTCAGAAGGTCGTGACCGGGTACTCCCGTGGAGACGCGGTCGAAGTTCTGCAGGGCCTCGAGGGTGGAGAGTCGATCGTCATGATAGGCCAGACAGGCCTGAAAGACGGGGCATCGGTGAAAGTCGTCACGCTGGAACCATCTGGCGGTTAGAGGCGCGATCTGGCTCGAGACGTTCGCCGTCCGATGACGACCCGTCCTTTGAAATTATGGGGATAAGAAGGCTATGAAACTCGTCGACGTCGCTACAGAGAGACGAGTGACCATCGTCATGTTTACGGTAGCGATCCTGCTATTCGGCGCAGTCTCACTTAGCCGTCTCAAGGTCAACCTGCTCCCGGACCTTTCGTACCCGACCATAACCATCCGGACTGAACTGACTGGCGCTGCCCCGCTTGAGGTCGAGAACCTCCTGACAAAGCCGATCGAGGAAGCCGTGGGCGTCATCAAGAACGTCCGGACAGTCAGATCGGTGTCGAGGTCCGGCCAATCTGATGTCACCCTGGAATTCATCTGGGGAACGGAAATGGATATCGCAGGTGTCGACGTCCGTGAAAAACTGGACATCCTGGAACTCCCGCTCGAGGCGGACCGACCTCTGCTACTGCGCTTCGACCCGTCCAGCGAGCCGATCCAGCGGCTGGCGTTCGTGGACTCCGAAGACGCCCCGGAGAGGAGCGACGCGGCCGAACAATCGATGCGTCTACGGCAGTTACGCCGCTTTGCCGAGGACAATCTCAAGAACGACCTGGAGGGTGTCGAGGGCACGGCCGCCGTCAAGGTCAGCGGCGGTTACGAGGACGAGATCCAGATCCTTGTTGACGAGGACAGACTCGCCCAACTCGGCATCTCTATCGAGACCGTTGCAGACCGGGTCCGGGCGGAGAACGTCAATCTTTCCGGCGGACGTCTCGAAGAGGGATCGCAGCGATTCCTGGTGCGGACGATCAACGAGTTCCAGACCGTCGAGGAGATCGCTGACGCCATCATCGCGACGCCCGCAGATCGTCCGATCTACCTGAGGGACATCGCCAGCGTCACACGTGGCTACAAGGAACGCGAAGCTATTACGCGGCTTGACGGTCGGGAGTCCGTCGAGTTGGCGATCTACAAGGAAGGTGACGCGAATACGGTCCAGGTTGCCAGGCGGGTCAGCAGCCGCGTCGACGTCCTCGAGGACCGGCTGCCATCCGGCTCCGAGCTGATCCAGATTTACGACCAGTCCACATTTATCAGCCAGGCCATCAGTCAGGTGCGTTCGGCCGCAATCTTCGGTGGCCTTCTCGCTGTCCTGGTGCTCTACGCCTTCCTTCGCGATGCGCGGGCAACTTTCATCATCGGTGTTGCCATACCTATCTCGGTGGTCGGCACCTTCGTGCTGATGTACTCCTCGAACATCACCCTCAATATCATGTCGCTGGGTGGCATCGCGCTGGCTGTAGGGCTTCTGGTAGACAACAGCATCGTCGTGCTCGAGAACATCGTCAGGAAGAGAGAATCGGGCCTCGACACTCTCAGTGCCTCGCGTCAGGGTACAAGCGAAGTCGCCACTGCGGTCACCGCTGCCACGCTGACGACCGTGGCCGTCTTTTTCCCCATGGTGTTTGTCAGCGGCATCGCCGGCCAATTGTTTCGCGATCAGGCGCTGACCGTCACCTATGCGCTGCTGTTCTCTCTGCTGGTGGCCCTGACGCTGATACCCATGCTGGCCTCCCTGCAGGCGGCCCCCCGGTTTGCGGCCGGCGAGGATGACCGTCCGGCCGGACGGTCGACACGCTTCGCGGCCTTCCTCGTGCGATTCTTCCGCCGGATATTTCTCTGGCTGGGCACGGCCCTGAGTCTCTTGCTGCGTCCACTGGTGTGGTTGTTCCAGGGTTTCTACCGGGCACTCGCTGCCACGTATCCCGACCTCCTGAGCTGGTCGCTTCGTCACCGCTGGATCATAGTACTCAGCGCAGGGCTCGCCCTGGCCTGGGCACTGTCGCTGGTACCGAGGCTCGGGTCCGAATTGATACCACAGCTGGCTCAGGGTGAGTTCCAGGTGAAGATCCGCCTGCCGGCTGGCGCTCCCCTTGCCGAGACCGACAGGGCGCTTGCCCGCGTTCAGCAGGCAACTGCGGACATTGAGGGTCTTGACCTGAGTTTCTCCGTAGCAGGCACAGGCAACCGCCTCGACGCCAGCCCGGTGGATGCCGGTGAGAACGCGGGCGAACTCAACGTCAGGCTCAGGCCAGGAGCACAGCGAGAGGACGAGGATCTGGCCATGGCCTCGATGCGCGAAGCGCTTGCGGATCTCGCTGGCGTGGCCTATGAGTTCGGGCGCCCTGCCCTGTTCAGTTTCAGTACGCCGCTGGAGATCGAGATCGCCGGCTACGATCTGTCGGAACTCGAGTCGGTCTCGGAGTCTCTCGTCAGGAGACTGGAGGACTCACCAAGGTTTGCGGACGTCACCACCACCGTAGAGGCGGGCAACCCGGAGATTCAGATCCTGTTCGACCAGGAGCGCGCGGCCCGACTCGGGCTCGTCGTGAGAGACGTCGCTGATGTGGTTGTGAACAAGGTCCGGGGTCAGGTAGCGACGCGCTACACGTGGCGGGACAAAAAGATCGACGTGCTGGTACGCAGTGTCGATACGCGCAAGTCCTCCGTGGCGGAGGTCGAGGAGTTGATCGTAAATCCAGCCAGTGACCGCCCCATTCCGTTGAAGGCCGTCGCGGACATCCGCATTGCCACGGGGCCGGCCGAAATACGACGGCGCGACCAGGAGAGAGTGGCCGTCATCTCAGCCAATCTGAATTTCGGAGATCTGGCTACTGCGGTGCAGGAAGCGACCGAGATTCTCCAGTCGACCGCAGTTCCGGCGGGAATCTCTGCCTATATCTCCGGTCAGAGCGAAGAGATGAATGAGTCTTTCCGCTCGATGACATTCACCCTGGCGATGGCGGTGTTCCTCGTCTACCTGGTCATGGCCTCACAGTTCGAGTCGTTGCTGCACCCGTTCGTCATCCTGTTCACGATCCCACTGGCACTGGTTGGAGCCATTCTGGCGCTGGCGATCACCGGCACGACAATGAATGTGGTGGTGTTCATCGGGCTGATCATGTTGGCCGGAATCGTGGTCAATAACGCGATCGTACTCGTCGATCTGATCAACCAGCTGCGAGCCGAAGGCGTGGACCGGACGACGGCGATAGTGGAAGCCGGTCGGGCCCGGTTACGCCCGATCCTCATGACCACCATGACCACTACGTTGGGACTGTTGCCCATGGCGCTGGGGTTCGGCGAGGGGGCAGAGGTGCGGGCACCCATGGCGATCACCGTCATCGGGGGACTGATCGTCTCGACATTCCTCACACTTCTTGTGATCCCGGTCGCTTACTCCCTGATCGACCGCAAACGCTGGTCGAGAAAACCCTCCGAAGGCATAGGCACAATCCAGGAGGCCGGCACGTGAGGCATACCGAACTGGCGTTGAGCCGCCCGGTGACCACGGTCATGGCCTTCGTTGCCCTGGCACTGATCGGACTGGTATCGGTGAGGTTACTGCCGCTGGAACAGTTCCCGGATATCGAGTTTCCAGGGATTTTCATCCAGGTACCGTATCCGAATTCGACCCCGGACGAGATAGAACGCACCATCACCCGCCCCATCGAGGAGGCCCTCGCCACCCTGAGCGGTGTGGAACGCATGCAATCCACGACGCGCGAAGACCAGGCCGAGATCTTCCTGCAGTTCAGCTGGGATACGGAGACGGGCGCCAAGGGGATCGAGGCGCGTGCCAAGGTCGACGGCATTCGCGGTGACCTGCCGGACGATATCCAGCGGATACTCATCTTCACGGGTTCTTTCGGTGATCAGCCGATCCTCAACCTGCGAATATCCAGCGAACGGGATCTCTCGGACGCGTATGACATGCTCGACCGGAACCTCAAGCGCCCCATCGAGCGGCTCGAGGGCGTCTCCAGAGTTGAGCTGTATGGAGTGGATCCCCGCGAGATACTCATCCTTCTCAACGCCGACCGAGTGGCGGCGCACGGAGTTGACCTGACCAGGCTCCGCTCCCTGCTGGAACGATCGAACTTCTCGGTAAGCGCCGGTCGATTGACGGACGGCGGCGAGCGTTTCAACGTGCGGCCGATCGGCGAACTCAGATCTCTCGACGAAGTCCGGGGCATTCTTGTCCGCGAGAACCTGCGCCTCGATGAGATCGCCGAGGTCGGCATGCGGGCGCCGGAACGGAATTACGGCCGCCATCTGGATCGCTCATATGCGATCGGCCTGGACATATACAAGCAAACCGGCGCGAACCTGGTAGAGGTGGCACGGAGGGTCACCACGGCAGTCGAGGAAGCAGCCGAGACACCTCAGATGCGAGGCATCAACATTTTCGCGCTAGAGAGCCAGGCCGAAGGTGTGACGTCGTCATTGTCTAACCTGCTCAGGTCGGGCGCCATAGGAGCCGCGCTGGCATTCGTGGTTCTCTATCTGTTCTTACGGCAAGCGGCCACGACCGCCATCGTAGTCCTGGCTGTCCCCTTCTCTATTCTCATCACCCTGGGCGCCATGTATTTCATGGACATCAGCCTCAACATCCTTTCGATGATGGGGCTGATGCTCGCGATCGGAATGCTGGTCGATAATGCGGTCGTCGTTACGGAGAGTGTCTTCAGATACCGCCAGATGATGCCGGACGAGCCGAGGAAAGCGACGATAAAGGGTGTCAGGGAAGTCGCTCTTGCGGTCATCGCCGGTACGCTGACGTCGATCATCGTCTTCCTGCCGGTGTTATTTGGCACCCAGACAGACATCACGGTCTTCCTCACCCACGTAGCCGCCAGCATTGTCGTCGCCATGCTGGCGTCCCTCGCCATCTCGCAAACCCTCGTGCCCATGCTGGCGTCCCGGATCGCCCCGCCTCCGACGGCAGCCTCCGGCACCAGGATGGCCCGCCTTCTGGACACGTATGCCGCCGTACTCTCCTGGGGCCTGCGCCGCCGATGGATCATGGCGCTGATAACAGTCGTCACTCTTGCAAGCGTCGCCGTGCCGATGAAATTTGTTACTTTCGATACCTTCCCCCAGGAGGCCGGGCGCCGACTGTTACTGGATTACAACGTCGACGGTACTTACTCACTACAGCGGGTCGAACAAGCCGTGGACCAGATGGAGGAGTATCTGTTTTCAAATCAGGCAGAATTCGACATACGATCGGTATACAGCTACTTCGACCCGGGCCGGGCACAGTCAGTCCTCTTGCTCGCACCAAAAGAAGACGCCACGGTACCGACCGGCGAGGTCATCCGCCGGATCGAGGAGAAATTACCCGAGATCGTCATCGGCGAACCCTCTTTCGATCTGGAGCAACAGGGCGGCCAGGAGGGATTCAGCCTCCAATTGAGCGGCGAGTCGACGGAAGAACTCTCCAAGCTCACTCCGGAAGTCATCAGGGTGCTCAGTTCTCTTGATGGACTCGAAGACGTGCGCTCGGACGTCAACTCCGGCGACTGGGAAGTGCATGTGACAGTCAACCGGGACCGGGCTGGGCAGCTTGGTCTCACCCCGGAGTACGTCGCGAATGCGGTCTCGGTGGCCTTGCGTGGAGAGAATCTAAGGGACTTCAGGGGGCAGGACAGCGAGATCGACATGCGCCTCGCATTCCGCGACTCCGATCGTCAGAACCTGGAGCAGTTGGCGGATCTGCCGCTGTTTACGGAGTCCGGACAGCGTATCCGGCTCGGCACCGTCGCAGATTTCGAAGTGACCCGCGCACTGCAACAGATACGCCGGGTCGACAGACAGACCGCTTCGATTATCGAGGCCAGCCTCAAAGACATATCCATGGACGAGATCAAGCCCACCGTCGAAAGCCTGATGAACGCGTTCAGCTTTCCTCCCGGGTATTCATGGAAGTTCGGAGCCGGCTTCGAGGATGCTGACGAAACCCAGCAGATCATGTTGGTGAATATCCTGCTCGGCGTTGCGCTGATCTTTATCGTGATGGCGGCACTATTCGAATCGACGCTCTATCCCCTATCGATAATCACGTCCATCGCTTTCTCGGTGGTCGGCGTTTTCTGGTTCTTCCTTATCACCGGGACCACGTTCTCTTTCATGGCCTCAATCGGAATCATGATCCTGATCGGCGTCGTGGTTAACAACGGCAGTGTACTCATCGATCACGCAAACAATCTGCGCCGCACCGGTATGGAGAGGGACGAAGCCATATTGCAGGCAGGCAGGGATCGCTTGCGACCGATCCTGATGACGGTTGCCACCACGATACTCGGCCTGCTGCCCCTGGCTCTCAGCACGACCAAGGTCGGTGGGGACGATATCGGCTCGCCGCCTTACTTCCCGATGGCCAGAGCCATCATAGGTGGCCTCGGATTTTCGACGATCACGTCTCTCGTACTCGTGCCATACCTCTATGCGGTACTGGATGATCTCAACCGCTGGGGCCGCAAGGTCATGCGCGTGTCCAGAGGGCAACCGGTGGGCCATGCGGCCTCTGGCGGGGAGTAGGACCTAGCGGACGAATACGTCGTATATGTCCCAGTACTCTTCTCTGAGTACGTTGATCCGAGAGCCCTGCAATGCCGGCGAACCGGAAACCAGTTCGTCAATTGACGACGCCACGGGCACGGTTTCCTCGTCACCGCGAAACTCCGCGTGGCGACGGATGTTCTGGGCCAGTTCCTTCAGGCCCGGCGCCTGCAGGTGACGATTCTTCAGTCCGAGCATGAGACGCTGGATCGTGCGTATCAGGCGGGTGCAGTCATCCTCCGAACCATACTTGAGGTCTTGTATCGGACGAGTGACGGCTTCGCGGGCCAGCCTCGCCACGTCGGCTTCGCCAAAGTAGCTGAGCAGGTGGCAGGACAGGGCCACGACAGCAATATTGACGACCCGCCTGCCCTCCACCGACAACCCGGGAAAGTCCGGCCACGGCTCCCCTTCTATCTTGATCCGACGATCAAAGAGCTCGTCAATTCGCCGCCGCGCGGTGCCGTGCTCATCGCGTTTGTCCGACAAACGGGCATCCACCTCCCGACGTCGGAAGTAATTCCAGAATCCAGAGAGCCGGGCACGCTTCTCCTCGAGTGATTGCACCTCGCTCTGCAGCCCGTCTGCCTCCTGCTTGACTCGCGCAACCAGATCACCCAACTCTTCCAGCCGGTGATCCCGGTCCTGGTTGAAACGCTGGACCTGCTTCTTGCGCTCGCGATCCTCCTGCTGCTTGCGGAGCTCCTCTGCAAACAACTTCAACTGGTCATTACATGCTCGCCACAGGGCCCGCAGCTGGAAGTAGACCAGTCCGTTATAGCCGGCCTGTGGTTTGGCCATCAGGCGTTCGATCGCCTCGAGTCTCTCCTCGGCCCGCCGAGTGGAGGCTTCGGCGTTCTTGAGCTGCTCCTGCAGCAGGTGATAGTCCTTCTGTAATTGCTGGTGAGCCTTCTTCAGCTGAGCACGATTGCGGAACAGCAGCAGCAAACGCTCATCGAATCCAGCATGTTTGCCACTCGTCGCCATCAATCCGCCATCCTGCGTGTCATGAGTTGCCGTTGCGGCGTCATGTCCGTCGGGCTGTTGACCCACGGACATCCGGGTCCGCCCCGGCATTGCAGCGGAGCACCGCTCATGTAACTACTTCGCGGACTTCAGGAACAGGACTCGACACGAAACGGTGCCCTTTTTCGGAACAATATTCCAGCCACTTGTTGAGCATGACATTCCGTGCCCAGCGCCTGGAAAGCTCGCCGCCGGGCCGTGTATCGAAATTCTTCAGCACATCGTGACGATGGCGACGCGTGCACTCCATCGCTTCAGCCAGGAGTGCGTCGTGATAGATACGGATCTTCAGATCAGGATCCGCAACCCGCTCGATATCATCCTCGAAGAAGTACGTCATCCGGACCGTGGTCGTGTAACGACTCCGGTCGAGAAGCTGCAAGTGAAGCGGGAGATCATCGGGCACACGGGAGATAAGGTGGCCGGAAAAACGACGGGGATCGGGAAGCAGCCACCCGAGCCGCACATAGTTGCTCTCGTACAGGGACATCAGAGCGGCAAAGCTGCCGGGTCGCGCTGCGCGCGGCAGCCGCAGCAGGCTGTCTGCTATCATGGCGGCGACTATACCACACCGATGCAGCGGCACATCCGACCCCTGTCCCACCTGTGAAAACCAGATCAGTAATCACCCGGCCCTACCTCGATCAGAAGCCCGGCACAGCCGGATTGCGCAAGCAAGTCAGGGTCTTCCAACAGCCCGGATACCTGGAGAACTTTCTCCAGTGCATCTTCGACAACGGCGGCAAGTTCGCCGGTGAAACATTGATCGCCGGGGGCGACGGCCGCTATCACAATCTGGAGGCGCTGCAGGCACTGATACGTGTTGCGGCCGGGAACGGAGTCCGCCGCCTGGTCGTGGGGCGGAACGGCCTGTTGTCGACCCCGGCGGCATCACACCTCATCCGCCAGCGTGCGGCTGCTGGCGGATTCTTGCTCACTGCCAGTCACAATCCAGGGGGGCCAGACGGGGACTTCGGCGTCAAGTTCAACACCGCAACCGGTGGTCAGGCGCCGGAGAGCCTGACACGGGCCATCTACAAGGCTACCCAATCTATCGACCGGTACCTGGAGGTCGACCTGGCACCGGTTGATCTCGATCTGACTGGTGAAACGGACGCTGCCGGAATGATCGTCGAGGTCATCGACCCCGTTCTGGACTACGCGGATCTGATGGTGACGCTGTTCGATTTCGATCGCATCAGAGCACTGTTCGCGGGTGGCTTTACGGCCAGATTCGACGCGATGCATGCGGTCACCGGGCCCTACGCTAGGGAGATCCTCTGCCACCGCCTGGGGGCACCCCCGGATTGGCTGCTGAATGGGACGCCGCTACCCGACTTCGGCGGTGGGCATCCCGACCCAAACCCGGTGGACGCCGGGAACCTGGTGGCGCTGATGAACGGCGCCGTCCCGCCGGACTTCGCCGCTGCCTCGGACGGCGACGGCGATCGCAACATGATCCTAGGCCCTGGGCTCGTTGTCTCCCCGGGGGACAGTCTCGCGATCCTGGCCGCCAATGCTCAACGGATCCGGGGATTCCGCGGAGGCGTCTCCGGCGTTGCACGATCGATGCCGACCAGCCGGGCGATAGACGAGGTTGCGCGCAAACTCGGCGTCCCGTGCTTCGAAACACCGACCGGTTGGCGGTACTTCTGCAACCTGCTGGACGACGGCCGGATCAACCTATGCGGCGAGGAGAGTTTCGGCACCAGCTCCGACCATGTACGCGAGAAAGACGGGCTATGGGCCGTTCTGTTCTGGCTCAACCTGATCGCGATCCGGGGCCTGTCGGTCAACGAGATTGTCCAGGACCATTGGCGCGAGTTCGGTCGAAATGCCTTTAACCGGGAGGACTTCTTCATCCCTGATGCGGAACTCGGCGGTCGGCTGATGGCGAATCTCGAGGCCTCGGCGCCCGGGCTCTGCGGTCGGATGTTCGACGGACTGGAGATCACTGAGGCGGATGTCTTTGCGTACCACGACCCTGTCGACGGCAGCATATCCGCCCAGCAGGGCGTCCGGGTCTTCTTCGATGATGGGTCACGAATCGTGTACCGGCTGTCCGGCACAGGGACCAGCGGCGCGACGCTGCGAATCTATCTGGAGAGGCGGGTGACCGAACCGGGCTCGCTCTGCCGTCCCGCCGTTGAACTCAACGCGCCGCTGTCGGCTATCGCCCGCGAGCTGTCAGGCATCCGGGAACTGACCGGCATCGAGCAGCCGGTAGCCATCGTCTAGGCCGGATCCGACTGAGCGGGCTCGTCATCCCGATCGAGTAATCCCTTGCTGTGCAGGACTGTGCTGGCAATCTCCTCGATAGAACACTCGGAGGTGTCCAGAAACGGGATTCCGTTCTTGTCGAAAAGGGCCTTGGCCGAGCGCAATTCGAAACTCACCTGCTGAGTGGAGGCATACCGACTTCCGGGACGCCTTTCGCTGCGCACCTGTTGCAACCTCTGCGGAGAAATTGTGAGTCCGTACAACTTGTGACGATAGGGCTCGAGAGCAGCAGGCAGTTTTCCTTTCTCAAACTCTTCTTCCGCCAGCGGGTAGTTTGCCGGGAAGACACCGTAATGCAGCGCCATGTAAAGGCAGGTCGGTGTCTTGCCTGAACGCGAGACGCCGACAAGGATGACGTCCGCACGCTGATAACCGCGTGTACTCGCACCGTCGTCGTTATCGAGTGCAAAGTTCATGGCGTCGATGCGGCGGGCATACGCGGTCGTATTGGAGACGCCGTGAGCCATCCCTACCGTGTGCGAGGATCGGAGTTCCAGCTCACGTTCCAGCGGCCCGATAAAGGCATCGAAAAAGTCCAGGAAGAGGCCCCTGCTCTGCACCAGGACCTCCCGAATCTCATCTGTCACGAGCGTTGCGAATACGATGGGCCTGGAGCCTTCTACGTCGGCCGTGAGATTGATCCTGTTGACGGTCTTCTTCGCCTTGTCAACGCTATCGATAAATGGCACAGTGACGCTCCGAAATTTCAGACCGCCGAACTGCGTCATCAGGCTGTGACCAAGCGTCTCTGCAGTGATCCCAGTCTGGTCTGATACGAAGAATACTGTTCGGTGATTCATGACTCGACCTGTGGCCCGCTACACTGCTTGTCCGCGGGCATTTTGCATTTCCGAATGAGGAAAACCAAGGGGGCATGACGTGGAGCCTTATATTATCCGGCTCGACAAACTCGGCATGGGTGACGTCGAATCCGTGGGGGGGAAGAACGCCTCTCTGGGTGAAATGATATCCAACCTGGCCGGTCTGGGCGTCACCGTACCGGGCGGATTCGCCACGACTGCGGCGGCCTACCGCGATTTTGTTGGTCAGGAAGGGCTCGACGCGAAGATCCACGAAGCACTCGAAACCCTTGATGTCGACGACGTGGACCAACTGGCCCGCACTGGACACCAGATCCGTTCCTGGATCCGAGAAACGCCGCTGCAGAAGCAACTGCAGGACGATGTGGAACGCGCATGGACAGAGATGTCTGCCGGCCGGGAAATTTCGGTGGCCGTGCGCTCCTCCGCTACCGCCGAAGATCTGCCCGAGGCGTCATTCGCCGGTCAACAGGAAACGTATCTCAATGTCCGTGGGCTGAAACAGGTGATCATCGCGGTGCACGAGGTCTTTGCCTCCCTGTTCAATGACCGGGCCATCGCCTACAGAGTCCACCAGGGGTTCGATCATCGGCTGGTTGCCCTGTCCGCCGGGATCCAGAACATGGTTCGCAGTGACATCGGCGCCAGCGGCGTCATGTTCACCCTGGACACCGAGACCGGGTTCCGGGATCTGGTTTTCATTACCTCGGCCTGGGGCCTGGGAGAAACCGTCGTCCAGGGAGCGGTCAATCCGGATGAGCACTACGTCTACAAGCCGGCCCTGCGATCCGGAAAGTACCCTGTAATCAGACGGACGCTCGGGGCCAAGGCGATCAAGATGGTCTTTGGGGATGGTGCCGACTCGCCCACAGACACGATCGACGTCCCTGCGGAAGACCGGGAGCGGTTCTGCCTGTCAGATGACGACGTCATGGAGCTTGCCCGCCAGGCACTTACTATAGAGGATCACTACGGCTGTCCAATGGACATCGAGTGGGGCAAGGATGGAGAAGACGGCAAGATCTACATCCTGCAGGCGCGTCCGGAGACCGTACAGAGCCGCAGCGGCGCGCTCGAGAGATATCACCTGAAGGGACAGTCGCGGATCGTGATAACCGGACGCAGTATCGGGCACCGTATCGGCGCCGGCACCGCCCGGGTCATCAGCAGTGTCTCAGAGATGAATCGGGTTCAGCCCGGCGACGTCCTTGTGGCAGACATGACCGATCCCGACTGGGAACCGATCATGAAACGCGCGGCTGCGATCGTCACCAACCGGGGGGGGCGAACCTGCCACGCTGCCATCATTGCCCGCGAACTCGGGATTCCGGCCGTCGTCGGCTGCGGCGACGCCACCGAGGTACTCAAGGACGGCATGGCCGTGACGGTGTCCTGCGCAGAGGGTGACGAGGGGCGGATTTACGAAGGGATCCTCGAGTACGAGGAGCAGACAATCGAACTCGGCACCCTGCCGGACATCCCCGTCAAGATCATGATGAACGTCGGCAATCCTGATCGCGCCTTCGACTTCAGCAGCATCCCGCATCATGGCGTCGGCCTCGCCCGGCTGGAGTTCATACTCAACCGCATGATCGGCGTCCACCCGCGAGCCCTGTTGGAGTTCGACTCTCTGGACGACACTCTCAAGCAGACGGTGCGTCATCAGATGGCCGGATACGATGATCCCATCGGCTTCTTCGTGGACCGACTCGCAGAAGGCATCGCGTGTATCGGCGCCGCCTTCGCCCCTGAACCAGTCATCGTCCGTCTGTCAGATTTCAAATCCAACGAGTATGCCAATCTGATCGGCGGCAGCATGTACGAACCGCATGAAGAGAACCCCATGCTGGGCTTTCGCGGTGCTTCACGATACGTAGCCGAGTCTTTCCGGCCGTGCTTCGAGCTGGAGTGCCGGGCGTTGCTGAAAGTCCGGGAGGACATGGGCCTGAGGAATGTGCAGGTCATGGTGCCGTTCGTGCGAACGGTGGACGAGGCACGCCAGGTGACAGAACTGCTGGCCAGTAACGGGCTGGAGAGCGGCAAGGATGACCTCAAGATCATCATGATGTGCGAGATTCCTTCGAACGCCCTGCTGGCCGATGAGTTCCTCCAGCATTTCGACGGCATGTCCATCGGCTCGAACGACATGACGCAACTTACGCTGGGCCTGGATCGGGATTCCGCCATCATCGCCGACCTGTTCGACGAGCGGGACGCAGCCGTCAAGGCACTGTTATCGATGGCGATCCAGGCGTGCCGGAATGCCGGAAAGTATATCGGCATCTGCGGTCAGGGCCCTTCGGATCACCCCGATCTGGCCCGCTGGTTACTGGATGAAGGCATCGAGAGCATGTCTCTGAATCCTGACACTGTTGTCGAGACCTGGATGTTTCTCGCCGGCAAGGAAGTCTAGGCCGTCAGAGATCACTCCAGCTCCGCTTGCGGCGCCACCGCAACCGCGGAAGTATGACTCCCAGCAGGATGCCGATCACCAGGACGCCACCACCTGCGAGGAACCAGTCTCGGTTACCGGTTGAGCTCAGGCGGGCATTGTCCTTCTCGAGCTTGGCGATGGTCTCATCGGCACGTTTCAGTCGCGCCTGAAACTGTTGATTCGAATCTTCCAGAGCAAGCGCATTGGCGGAGAGATCCTTCAGCCGGGCAAGCTCTGCAGCAAGATTGTCGGCCTCCGTCATGTATCGATTGCGTTCACCGGTCAATTCGCGGTTTTCCCGGGTCAGCTGATCGACAGTCTGCCGCGCCGCGACCAGTTGTTCCGCTCCGACAGGATTGGAAGTCAGGTAGCGTGTAAGGACCCAGCCACCCGTACCACCCGGCATCTGCACCCGGCTATACCCGGTGCGCGAGTTCGACTCCAGAACCTCTAACGGCGTCCCGGATCGAATCATCCGAACAATCTCGAACTCGGTGCCTTGTCCGCTGCGGAGCGTGACTTCCACCTCGACAAACCGGGTCTCAGCCTGCGAGACCAGCGGCAGGATCGTGAGCACCACAAATACGCCAAGCAATCTCATGAGAAACGTGTCCGGATGAAGATACAAGTCGTCCATTTTAACCCGCCGGCGTCGCGATCCCATCCCCATCCGCCCAGGAACTCCAACCAGCGGCTGAGAGTCCATATAATCATAGGCTTGTCGAACGGATCCATCGCTGAATTCATGCGCTCAGCTTATCCTCCAGCCATGGCACGCGCCCGAACGAGCTTCGTGGCGCTCCTTGCCACAATCGCCTGGGCAGCCGCCGCCTCGGCATCACCCCAGGCTTCGATGGCCCCGGAGTCATCGGGGACCACCTGTGATCTGGATCATCGCGAATTTCAATTGGCCGCCCTGCTGCTGGGCGGCAAGCAGCAAAGGGTATCGATGGCTTGCAGGCCCGAACTCCAGGCATTCGCCCGGCGCCGGGCGCTCGACATGGCTCGTCGCGGCTACCTGGCACACAGGACTCCCGAAGGAAAAGGCCCGAATCAGCTTCTGAGGGATACGGGGTACCCGCTGCCGCCGTCGTATCTGGGAGGGCTGTCGAACAATATCGAATCGATTGTGGGAGGTGTCGAGTCCCCCCACGCCGTCTGGCGTGCGCTGGTGGATTCGCGATCCCACCGTCCCCACCTGTTGGGTGAGGGGCCCGTCTTCCAGGAACAGGACGAATTCGGCATAGCCTATGTGCGCGATATCTATTCTCCGCACGTCGACTACTGGGTCATCGTGATCACCCGGCGAGCCCGACCCGATGATCAGCAACTACTCTGCACGCCGCAGCCGGCAGAGTGCTTCAGGACTGCTGCAAATGATCCGGACTAGCCGACTCAGGCCAGGTGGTTCAGCTCAGCTGCAGATGCTTCCCAGTGTTGGCCGTCGAAAGCAAGAACCTTCCAGGACCGCACCTGCCCCCGATCCAGGCAACGGAAGTTCACGCTTATGCCGTCGGGATTGGAACGCGGGACATAGAAGGACTTGACGCCACATTTTCCGCAGAACAGGTGTCGTGCGACGCCGGTATTGAAGCGATACTCCTGGAGTTGATCATCACCGCCGAGCAAGTGGAATCGGCTCTTCGGAACGATGAGGTGCAGAAATCCCGTCATGGAACATATGGAACAGTTGCAGTCATGTAGCTCCAGATCCGCTGGCGCTTCGACCTCGAAACTCACAGCACCGCAGTGACAGCTACCGCCATGCCGAACCATCTTCGCCTCCCCGGACCGGCTCATATCAGGACTCCTTCACTACGATTGCCATGTGTCTACCGGTTGGGCTCAATGCTATCCGGGTGATACTCCCACTCAACAGGTGGCTCCAGTCACCGAGCAGTTCCCAGTCGCTGCCGCCGCTGGGGTAGCGGAATAGACGAGCGCCTTCTCCCATCAGAATCGAGCCGTCGATGCCGATCGCGAAATCCTCGCTGCCTGCCGTCGCCGGCACCGCGCGGGAGGTGCGCATCGTCTCAAGGTCCAGGTATCTGATCACCCAGGCTTCGGGATTGCTCTTGTCGACAAAGGCGAGCTCTCGCCGTCCTGGCACCCGCTGGATACAACGACCCACGCCAGAGGCCACTATCCGCCGCTCTTCCGTATCTACGTCTACCAGTGCCAGTTGCGGCGGCTCCGCCAGCATGTAGAGAGCGATCGTGTCGGAGTCGACCCAGGTGTGATACCCGGCGCCGGTTACGTCTCGAAGCACTACGCCAAGGGAGCGTCCACTCATCGGGAAGCGCCACAGGCGCTGATACCCCTCCGGCTCATCCCTCGAGATCGTAAAACCCTGACCATCGGGCGTCAGCGCCGGCGCCCACTCGCCGGAGGTCGACGCCGTGACCCGCTCGATCGCTTCAGTGCCGATATCGTAGCGGCAGGTATCCGCCTGCATGTCCACCCAGGAGGTGAACAGGAATCCGGCACTATCGGGCAGGAACACGGGTTGGTTATCGTAGCCCGGCCGGCTCGTGACGTTTCTGGGCGGCCCCAGAGTCGGCACCGCGCCATCGCTCCTGATGTCGACGAGGAAAACGTCCATCTCCGGAATTTCCTCTCCGGCGACCGTGCCTGGGTCCTGTGGCCTTTCACATGCCCACAGACCACAGGCAGCGACGATAACAATCGTCGGCAAGAAAATGGTGATGAAGAGAGACCTGATCACGTCATTCGACCCCTTACCACTCAAAGACCCGCCAGACGATCGCAAGTTCGCAAGACGACAGCTCCGGACCTGCAGATTCCGGGAATTTCTGCGGCATATTGTGCCCGGAAAGACTACAATTTCGCGATTGTACATCGCGAGGGAGGGCATACATTCGTGAACCTGACACGTCCGGCTATTGCCAATCCGGTCGCTGTGATCGTGGGTATCATTATGGTGCTCATGTTCGGATCGATCGCGTTGTTGCGCATGCCGGTCCAGATGATCCCGAACGTCGAACGGCCCCTGATCGAGATCAGCACGCGGTGGCGCGCTGCGGCACCGGAAGAGGTGGAGGCAGAGATCGTCGAACCCCAGGAGGACGCTTTGCGCGGACTCCCTGGCCTCGAGAAAGTCGAGTCCTCCGCCAGCCGCGGATTCGCCTCGATCACCCTGTATTTCGGCGTCGACACTCGTCTCGAACGTTCACTGATCGAAGTCATGAACCGTCTCAATCGGGTGCCGAGCTACCCACCCGATGTGGACGAGCCGGTCATCTACGCAGGTCGCGGTCGATTTGGAACGGCCATCGCATGGTTTGCAATCAAACCGTTGCCGGGCAATGAACAGGACATCACGGGTTACCAGGATTTCGTCGAGGAAGTGATCCAGTCCCGGGTCGAGCAGATCCCGGGGATCGCAACCGCCGACATCTATGGTGGCAGGAACCGCGAGGTCAGGATCAGTTTCGACCCCTATCAGACTGCGGCTCTGGGCATCGACATCCCTACGCTCGCCAGACTCACAGGCAACAACGATGACGTGTCCGGCGGGTTCCAGGACGTCGGCAGACGATCTTACACGGTGCGCTTCTCCGGCAAATACAGCGTAGAGAGTTTCAACGACATGGTGCTGGCCTGGCGGGACGGACAGCCGGTACATCTGTACGACATTGCGACTGTCGAAACCGTCCTGCGTGATGCCTCCGGCACGCTGAACCAGAATGGCGGGCCTTCGATCGCCATGAACGCCCAGCCCGAGCAGAACGTGAATGTGCTCGAAGTGATGGAGGCTCTGAAGACGACAATTGACGGTCTCAATGCCGGCCCGGTCAGTAGAGCCGGTTTGTCCATCACACAGGTCTACGACGAGACGATCTACATTACCGACTCGATCGCGATGCTTAGAAACAATCTGTTACTGGGCATCATCCTGGCGATAACGATTCTGTGGTGGTTCATGCGTCGTTTCCGCGCCACGATGATGGTCGCACTCGCCATTCCGGTCTCCTTGTTTATCACGTTCGTCGCGCTCAATGCCGCGGGGCGCACGATCAACATCATCTCGCTCGCCGGTCTGGCTTTCGCCGTCGGAATGGTCCTGGACGCGGCGATCGTCGTGCTGGAAAACATCGTACGATTACGCGAGAAGGGAACGCCCAGCGAAGAAGCAGCGCTGACCGGAGCCAGTCAGGTCTGGGGTGCCCTGGTCGCATCGACGGCGACAACGGTCGCCATCTTCCTGCCCATCGTGTTCCTTCGTGACATTGCCGGACAACTGTTCTCCGATCTGGCGATCGCCATGGCGATCGCCGTCGTAGCGTCGCTGATCATAGCGGTAACGATCATACCGACAGCAGCCACCAGCTGGCTGCGTAACATAGAGCTAAAAGATCCACACGAGTCCTGGTGGCGAAACGGCACCCGGCTCGTCATGCGCATCACCGACACGCCCAGGCGGCGTGCCTTCTGGATCGCATCACTCATCATCACGTCATTGGGCATGTCCGCCACGCTGCTGCCGGAGACCGACTACCTCCCGGAAGGCCAGCAGAATTTCATGTTCGGGATCATCCTCCCTCCCCCGGGGGTTAGCGTCACCTCCGCCCAGGAGGAGATCGCTGCCGTCATCAACGAGAGACTCACCCCCTACCTCAGCGGCGAGAAACAGCCGCAGATCGCCAATTATTTTCTGGGCATCTTCGGTCGCTTCGGTTTCATGGGGGGCAGAGCGGAGAACAGGGATGACGTCGACGAGCTTGTGCAGGTATTCAATGCCGAGATCCTGCGCGGCTTCCCGGACACGCTAGCGTTCATGAACCGCGCCTCTATTTTCGGCCGCTTGGGTGGTGGTCGCTCCATCGACGTCAATATTCAGAGTCGCAACATTGACGCCATGCTCGGCGCCGCGACCACAGGCATGGGCGCGATTGCGGAAGCCCTGCCCGGGTCTCGCGTGCGACCGGTCCCGGGAGTCGAACTGGCCGATCCGGAATTGCGCCTTATCCCGAAGGAACGCCGTATCGTCGAGTCGGGCTGGGACCGCCAGAGCATGTCGAGCGTGGTACGGGCCCTCGGAGACGGATTGTATGTAGGCGATTACTTCGACGGCAACGAGCGCCTGGATGTCATCCTGCGCAGTCGGGGGTGGACCACCCCGGAGCAGTTGATGGCCACTCCCGTGGCGACTCCTGACGGGAATGTTCAACCCCTTGGTGAACTCGTGACACTCGAGAGAACGGCGGGCCCTGATCAGATCAGGCGTGTCGATCGCCGCCGGACGATAACGCTGATCGTTACGCCCCCCGCGGAGGTCCCGCTGGGGACGGCGATCGATGTCATCAGAGAGAAAGTTGATCCTGCCATCCGTGAGCAGTTGCCTGAGGATGGCGACATCAGCTATCAGGGGACCGCCGACGACAAGGACACCGCGATACGCAGCATGGCCCAGAGCCTGGCCCTTGCGATTGCCATCCTGTACTTGTTGATGAGTGCCTTGTTCCGTTCGTTCCGCGACAGTCTGCTGGTCGTCCTCGCCCTGCCCCTGGCCATCGTCGGTGGCGTCGTGTCATTGAGGATCACGAATCTCATCACGTTCCAGCCAATGGATCTTCTGACCATGATCGGTTTTATCACCCTGACCGGCCTGGTCGTTAACAACGCCATCCTGCTGGTGCACCAGACTCGCGAGGCCGAAAGGCAGGGAACCGCACGCAGAGATGCAGTGGAGCAGGCGGTCCGCTACCGTCTGAGACCGATCCTCATGAGCACGCTGACAAGTCTCTTCGGGATGCTCCCCCTGCTGCTGGTGCCAGGAGCCGGAACCGAACTCTACCGGGGTCTCGCGGCAGTGATCGTCGGCGGCATGAGTGTGAGTACGCTGTTCACCCTGATATTGCTGCCCAGCCTCCTCAGGGTCGGCGAAGATGCCGTGACGATAGCAGCCGTTCCGGCGGGTACGACAACCGGACAGTTCGCCCAGGGGGAAACTTCTCTGTGACCGTGATTCTCAACCGATGGAAATGAGTAAGCCTATGCCGATCATCGTTCGACTCCTGACGGCCGGGATGAGCCTGCTATGCACCGGGACAGCACTGGCTCAGAGCGATCCACCACCGTCGCCGGTGGAAGTGGTTGAAGCACAGATGACCGTGCTCGCGCCGAATCTTGAAATTCCCGGCACCGTAGTCAGCCGCAATGACGCCCGTCTCGCGGCGGAAGTGCAGGGTCGGCTGTCCTGGATTGCCGAGATCGGCGCCCGGGTGGATGAAGGCGAGAGAGTTGCAAAGATCGAGGATACCTACCTCCGGCTACAGAAGGCTGAGTTCGAAGGCATCATTGCCCGGGACCGTAGTCAGAGGGACTTTCTCGGCAGGGAAGTTGGTCGTCTCAGGACACTTGCCCGGGATAATATCGCGGCAAAGAACCAGCTTGACCAGACCGAAGCCGATCTGGCTTCCGCTACGAGCGAGCTGACCATCGGAACGGCGAGACTTCAGCAGATCGAGGTTCAGCTCGCCAAGACGCAGATCAACGCGCCATTTCCCGGCATCGTCACCGAGCGGCTGCTGAGTCCCGGAGAATACACCTCACCCGGTGATCCAGTGATCCGTCTGGTCCAGCCCGATGCCCTCGAAGTCGTTGCCCGGGCGCCGCTGGGAAGCCTCAATTATGTCACCGAGGGCAACGTACTCGAGGTGCGCAGTGACAGATACAAGGGCACCGGCTCGGTAAGGACGATCGTCCCCTTCGGTGATGGCAGATCGCATCTGTTCGAGCTCAGGGTGACGCTGCCCGCCGAGCCCTGGCGGGTCGGGCAATCCGTTCGTCTGTCTGTACCCAACGCCGAGCCCATTGAAGTCCTCGCCGTACCGAGGGACGCCCTGGTCCTGCGTCGCGAAGGGACTTCCGTATACAGGATCCTCGAGGACCAAACCGCCGAGAGGGTGTCCGTAACTACCGGTCTGGGTGCCGGCGGGATGATCCAGGTCACGGGGGGGCTGGTGCCTGGCGATCGGGTCGTCGTCCGCGGCGCTGAACGGTTGCGCGCGGGACAACAGGTGTCTATTGCAGCGCAGGCTGCCGATGCCGAAGACAATTCAGACACCAACGGGAGCTGACTAGGACCATCGCAATGCGTCGAGGTCCACGTTCCCGCCGGTAAGAATAACGCCTATCCTGACTCCGCTGGATCCCGGGACCTGTTCTTCCAGCAGCGCGGCTACAGGGACCGCGGCAGAAGGCTCGATGACGATCCTCATCCGCTCCCACACGAGCCGCGTCGCCGCCATGATGCCCGTTTCGCTGACGGTCACAACGTCATCAACCAGGTCACAGATGATCCTGAAATTACGCCGTCCGAGCGACGCCCTCAGGCCGTCGGCGATCGTATCAGGCGCATCCATGGAGAGCCTTTGACCCTGTTCGAAGGACCGCCTGGCGTCATCCGCTGCTGCAGGCTCACATGCGATGACCTTGATGGAGGGGTTGAGCCCCTTGGCCGCGATCGCTGTCCCGGAAATGAGGCCGCCACCCCCGACCGGGGCCAGGATCATCGACAGATCCTGGCATGAATTCAGCAATTCGAGCGCGGCGGTACCCTGCCCCGCGATCACACGATCGTCGTCATAAGGATGAACGACGATCGCGCCAGTCTCTTCCACCACCCGGGCAAGAGCGGCTTCGCGATTGTTCATTCCCGGCGCGCAGTCAACTACGGCGGCCCCCTCGCGCCGGACCGACTCACGCTTCACCGCCGCGGCGTTGTCGGGCACGACGACCCAACTGGCCATGTCGCGACTGCGCGCGGCCAGCGCCAGCGCCGCCCCATGATTGCCGGAGGAATGGGTCGCGACGCCTCTGGCAGCTTCCTCTTCGTCGAGAGACCACACGGCGTTCATTGCACCGCGTGCCTTGAACGCTCCGATGCGCTGCAGATTCTCGCACTTGAAGATCAATTCAGATCCGGTCATCGAGTTGATGTCGGCGCAGCTCATGACCGGCGTCTTGTGTACTCGACCCTCAATGCGCTGAGCGGCCGCCCGCACGTCATCAAGTGTCGGCGGATTCCAGTCTCGCGGTAGTTCCGCCGCGCTCATGAGGACACGAAGAGCTTGCTACGGTAATAGCGCAGTTCTTCGATTGAATCGTATACATCCTGGAGGGCAAGATGCGACGACTGCTTGGTAACACCATCGGCCGTGCCTGGATACCATCTGCGCGCCAGCTCCTTCAGCGTACTGACGTCGAGGTTGCGGTAATGGAAGAATGCCTCCAGAGTCGGCATCCACCGGGCGAGGAAACGGCGATCCTGACAGATACTGTTGCCACACATCGGGGAGGCTCCGGAATCGAGATATTCCTTCAGGAATGCAAGCGTCGTGCGTTCTGCGTCTGCCTCGCTGGCCCTGCTGTCCCGGACTCTTCCGACCAACCCGGAGCCATTGTGCTGTCGCGTATTCCACTCATCCATGCCTTCCAGAACAGCTTCTTCCTGATGGATAGCGATGACCGGTCCCTCGGCAAGAACCTCAAGTTGCTTGTCGGTCACGACGGTGGCAATCTCGATGATTCTGTCAGAGTCGGGCTGCAGCCCGGTCATTTCCAGGTCGATCCAAATCAGGTTGTCCGGATTCTTTGCCATGTCAGTGGTCCATAACTCAGCAGGCGCGCAAATTCTATCAGAGGGATTCGTCGGTGACGTGGTCTCCGGCGCCGATCTATGAACGCCGGCACCACGACTGGTCCCGGATCTCACGGAGAGCCCGAAACCGGTCTTGTCGTAGCCGCCTATGGTCGCCACGTCCTTATCGAGGACGAGCGCAAGGACCGCCATCGCTGCATCCTCGCCCGGCGGCGCCTGAGAGCGGTCTGTGGAGATATTGTCCAGTGGGCCAGGGCGATCGATGCCAGCGGAGGCGTTGTCCTGGAGATCAGTCCGCGCACGACAGAACTGACCCGGCCCAGCCGCCGAGGGGATCGGGAAGTACTCGCGGCCAACATAGAACAGGTCGTCGTCGTTGCCGCGCCCCGGCCGGATCCCGACCCTTTTCTGATCGACCGCTACCTCGCAGCATCGGAACTGATGGGTACCGATGGGTGCCTGGTCTATAACAAATCAGATCTTGATCCTGAGCGCAGCGAGATGGATCTGTCTGAGTACTCCGCTGTTGGCTATCCGGTCGTGACCACCAGCGTCCGCAACGGGGCCGGCCTCGAAGAACTTCGTGGCCTGCTCAAGGGAAAGATCAGCATATTCGTTGGCCATTCGGGAGTCGGCAAGTCATCGCTGCTCAACCTGCTGATACCAGGCGCGGAGATAGAGACCGCCGCCCTCTCTACCGCTTCCGGCGAAGGTCGCCACACGACGACCGCCTCGGTGCTGCACCGGCTGAACGTAGGCGGAGCGGTCATCGACTCACCCGGGGTCCGGGACTATGCTCCGTCTCCCATCGCCAGTCGTGATGTTTCAGCAGGCTTTCGGGAGATCGATGGTCGGCGCGGGGACTGCCGGTTCTCGAACTGCATGCATCTCAAGGAGCCGGGCTGCGCCGTCAAAGACGCCGTTGAAAGCGGAGACATCTCGGCCCGTCGCTACGAAAGCTATCGCCGCCTGGTGCGACTGATGGAGCAACTCGGGCGCGAAGTCAGTTAGTCCGGCTCCATCAACTGGCGCCCGGCGAGGGCGTGCGACAGCGTACCGCCATCGACAAACTCCAGCTCGCCGCCGACCGGCACACCGTGTGCAATCCGGCTCGCGCGCAAGCCCCTCGAGCGGCAGAGTTCACCGACATAGTGTGCAGTCGCCTCCCCCTCGACCGTGGGGTTTGTCGCAACGATAACCTCCTCGATCGGCTCCTCGTCCAACAACTTCTCAAGCTGATCGAGGCCCAGTTCCTCAGGGCCTATCCCGTCCAGCGGCGAGAGGTGGCCGGTCAGCACGAAGTAGCGGCCACTGTATCCCGCCGAATTCTCGACCGCGACGACGTCTGCCGGTGTCTCGACGACACACAGCAAGGACGGGTCGCGACTCCCCGACTCGCAGATAGGGCAGAGGAGAGACTCCGTCAGCATGCGGCAGCGCTCGCAATGTCCCACTGAATCCATCGCGTCGGACATGGCCCGCGCCAGCTCACCAGCGCCATTGCGGTCCCTCTCCAGCAGGTGAAAAGCCATCCTTTGCGCGGACTTCGGCCCTACGCCCGGCAGGCAACGGAGTGCGTCGATAAGACGCGATAGCAACGGAGAATAGTTCACCGACTCAGAACGGGAGCTTCATGCCAGGTGGCAGTGCCATGCCGGAAGTCAGGCCGGCCATTTTCTCCTGTGTCGTCTGTTCGACGCGACGAAGTGCATCGTTGGTAGCCGCCGCGATCAGATCCTCGAGCATCTCCCTGTCGTCACCGATCATGGCGTTGTCGATCTTGACTCCCCTCACCTCATGTCGACACGTCATCGTCACCGACACCATACCGCCGCCGGCCGATCCAGTGACTTCCAGGTCGCCGAGTTCCTCCTGAGCCTTCTGCATGTCAGCCTGCATCTGCTGGGCTTGCCTCATCAGCTGACCTAAACCACCTTTCATCACGCCTGCTCCCGAATATGTTTCTTCAATGTTTGACGGGCTTGATCGATGCAGGATCGACCGTCGCCCCGAATGCTTTCTGTACGGCCAGAACGTTGGGATCGCTCTCGATCGACTTCTCGGCTTCCTGCTGGCGTTGCCGCTCCTTGCGAGTCTTGCGTTGCGCCGGGGTCTCCGCCTCTGTCTGACCCTGCTCAATCTTGATCCTGATGTCCCGTCCGAGTCCCTGGCTGACAGCTTTGCGCAATTTCCCCATCAGCGTGTCTGTCTGAAGATGCGCAGCTGACTCGTCCAGCACGAGATTCACAACATCGCCGTCCACAGATCCGAACTGACAGTTGTTCGCAAGCTGCCTCGCGGCGCCGGTCAACTTCATGTTCAACAGGGCGGTGTCCCAATCCGCCAACTCTTCCACACTCAATCGCTGTTCCGGCTCAGCCGCGGGAGATGGCTTCCCGGCCGCGGGAGATGGCTTCCTGGCCGCGGGAGATGGCTTCCTGGCCGCGGTCGGCTGTGCATCCGCCTCGGGCCGGACTGTACGCGAGGAAGGTCCTGAACGGCCCGCCGTACCGGCCTTGCCCGCTCGTGTCCGTGATGGCGGCGCCTGGGTCACCTCGGCTGGGCGGAAAGCCAACATCCTCAAAAGAATCATCTCGAAACCGGTCCGTGCGGAGGGAGCCAGATGCAGATCGCGCTTGCCGATCAGAGCGATCTGGTAGTAGAGCTGCAGATCTTCCGCGGGAATTGATTCGGCAAATTCCCGGACGGCATCGCCACCAGTTCCGGTATCCACGACGGAAGACTCTGCCACCTGGGCGACGGCAGTGCGCTGAACCAACAGGGCGAGTTCGTCGAGGGCCGAGGCGTAATCCGGCACCATCTCATCCAGTTCCGCTACCGTGGCAAGCAACTCCTCCGCCTGCCCTGCTCCCAGGGCTCTCAACAATCTGATGGCCGTACCCTGGTCTATCGTTCCCAACATGGCCCGGACGTCGCTTTCGCCAAGCTCCCCACTGCAATAGGCAGCCGCCTGGTCCAGCAGACTGAGGGCATCTCGCATGCTGCCGTCCGCCGCCACGGCTATCTGCTCCAGGGCGCCTGGCTCGGCGCCGATCGACTCCGCCTTCGTCACCATCTGCAGGCGTTCGCCGATCATGGACACCGGCAACCGCTTCAAGTTGAACTGCAGACATCGGGACAGGACGGTCACAGGTAGCTTCTGCGGATCCGTCGTGGCCAGCAGGAATTTCACATGAGGCGGCGGTTCCTCCAGCGTCTTGAGGAGCGCATTGAATGAATGATTCGACAGCATGTGAACTTCGTCGATCAGGTAGACCTTGTAGCGGCCAAGTGACGGCGCATACTGGACGTTGTCCAGGAGCTCTCGTGTATCGTCTACCTTTGTGCGTGATGCGGCGTCGACCTCGATGAGATCGACGAACCTGCCGGAATCGATCTCTACGCATGCCCCGCATGTCCCGCATGGCGTGGAGCTCACTCCTGTTTCGCAATTCAGGCACTTGGCCAGGATCCTGGCGATCGTCGTCTTCCCGACGCCGCGGGTCCCGGTGAACAAATAGGCATGATGGAGACGTTCGTCATCCAGGGCGTTGACGAGCGCCTTGACCACATGTTCCTGGCCGACCAGGTCGGAGAATGTTCCGGGGCGCCAAGTGCGGGCCAGCGCCTGATAGCTCATTGGTACTCCCGCGTTCGAATCAAGCTGGGGAGTTTACCATCTGAAGCCGCCGGGACCGTCCCGAAAAGCCCGGAATGTTGCCCGTTGATGGGGGCGGCCCGTACCAGCCTGATCCCGGCACCCGGCATCACCGCTACCGCTGCTCCCTTCCGGGCCTGACGGAGTTCACGCTTAGCCGTCGCGGGAGGACCAGCACGGGCCACCATCGACTTTGTTCTCGCTCCCCGCAGCCTCCAGAAACAGACACTTCGCGGAGCGTGAGGGCGGGGAATTTTAACAGAATCTGATCCGGCGTCCCCTCGAGCTCGCTGTCTTACCACTCCCCGAGGAGACCGGCCGGGTATCGCCGGCATCATCCGGCCGGCGATCCATCCTCATGAGCGATCCTGAAAACTTATTAATTAGATTAATAATATTGTATATATTTTTGTTTTATATCTTTTTATAAGCGCACTGATCACCGCTTTCTCTGCCGAGGGTCCACTGCCCACCCGGAGGCACAGTCCTGCTATGCGACCCGTGTTTCGCCTATGGATAGACAGGCCCTTCTTCAGCACGAGGCCCCAATTGAGTCCGGTCTTCCGGCCGATAGACAAAGAACAGCTCGTTGGGCCGAACGGCGCGGCGAAAATAACTGTAGGTCCCAAGCGGGTTCCGGATAACTTCATGCAAAGCGGCCCCGGCAAGCTCAAGGAAGCGCTCGGCGGGCCCACCCGACAAGGTGCGCGGAGCGGCGCGAAGATCGTGCATCGCTTCCAGTGCAAAGAGCTTGTCCTGGCGGCCGCGGGCACTCAATTCGAACGAGAAGACGCCGCCAAATCTCGTTTCGTCATGGAACCAGGGAGGCAAGGTGACGGCCGAATCGGCGGGCCCGAACGGATAGTGCTCGCTCAGGACATGATGATTCGTGTACAGCAATAACACTGCCTGGTGCTGCTCCACGTCTCCGAGGGCTTCCAGCAAGGCGATCGTAGTGAACTGATGATCCGCGGCAGCATCCAGCGCCGGGTGCGGAGCAACGATGACGCTCGGTCGCACCGTTTCTAACAAAGCCCTGAAATCGCCGACCAGGCTCGCCCACGTTGGCTCGGCTCGCCGTTGACCGATCAGGTTGGGGATGGCGCCGCTGCGATAACGATTGGGGTCCTGAGCCGTATCTGCAGGTTCCTGCCCATCATGGGAGCGCCTTTCGTAGAGCCCCTCGAGGGAATGATTCCAATATCCAAGATTCGCGATCCGGTCCGGCTGGACGCCACCCCAGGTCGGCACGACCAGGCTGTCCCACGCCCGTACCCGCCCTCGCAGCGAGTCCTGTGCCGATGCCTCCGCCTCGAGATGCGCATAGCGACCGTCCACGTAGTTACCAGGTGAGACCGTGACTACGTAGGCATCATGACTGGAGTACAGGCCGAAGGCAGCGATCTCCGCATCATCCGGGTGTGGTGCGACAACGAGAATCCTGCCACTGGAAACCTGGGGACTCGAAAACAGGAGTAACTCAGCGCCCTGGTCAGACCAGCGAAGATGGCTGCCGGTCAACGAGACTGCCTCCCCGGGCTCCGCGAGATCTGCGTTCAGCAGCAGATATCTCAGCCCCCGGGCGCCCCGTTCAAACACTTGCTGGCTGGCATTCCGGCCGGCCCTGATTTCGATGGACGGTTCGATCCAGTGGCCAGGAACGGTGGCCGCGACCCGGATCGGCAGCAATGCCGTATCCCATGGCTTCTCTGTATCGGGGAACCGGAACCCTTCCTGGGTAATTAAGAGTGAGGCACGGCCTGCGGAACCAGTTTGAAAAGCATAGTTGTAGTCCTGACCGACGTCATACCAGTAGAGGTCGTGTCGCCTCTTGAACTCGAGCGATACGAATACGACTGCCACGATCGCCAGCAGAGAAACTATGCCCAGGGGGAATCTTCGGCCGCGTATCATCGATTGGACCCACCCAAGAAAGTCACCCGATCATGCCTCCTGCAGAAGACCCGATTTCGCCAACATCTTGAGATGATCGGCCAGTCGGATCGCGAGCGCAGCTATCGTGAGCGTGGGGTTGGCATAGCCACAGGTGGGGAACACCGAGCTGCTGGCCACATAGAGGTTGGCGGTCCCAAAGACTTTGCAGTCCGTGTCGACCACCCCGCCTCCCGGACTGTCGCTCATCCTCGTGGTGCCCATGTGATGCCCGAACCAACTTAGATTTCTGCTCCAGCGATCATCATCCTCAAGCAGTAACTGGTTCATCTGGACGCGCCCTACTCCCAGCCGGCCAAACTCCTGGGCTACGAGTTTCACCGTCTCTTCGACAGTAACACGCTCCATTTCACCCACGTTCCAGTCCAGGCGGACACGAGGCATGTCCAGTTCATCACGATCAGATATGAGTGTAATGCGGTTGTCAGGATTGGGAGCCACTTC
>CALDWW010000063.1 GCA_937924335.1 uncultured Gammaproteobacteria bacterium | reverse complement strand
TGGCGGAGAGGGCGGGATTCGAACCCGCGGTACGGGGTTACCGTACACTTGCTTTCCAAGCAAGCGCCTTCGACCGCTCGGCCACCTCTCCGGCGCTGTCGGGGCGACGCACTGTACCGGAGCCCCGAAACCGTTGCAATTAGCTAGAGAACGTCCAGTATCCGCTCGCTGGTGATGAGCCACCCGCGGGGGCCGCCGCTGGTGAGGCCCATTTCCTTCAAGACAGATCGATAGTTCGGAGCGGCGCCGAATCGTTGCACGAACTTCGCCTTGGCATCGCCACTCGGCAAGGTCTCGACTTCCAGTGAATCGAGCACGATTTCGGTCGTCGCCTGGATGGCGAACCGCTCACGCTGAGTCTCCTGCCACTCACCATGCGAGCTGTATCCGGCCGGGGCGAAGTCAGATGCGTAGTAAGTGAAGTACTCCTCCAGATTACGGTCGCTCCAGACGTTCGCCCAGTTGTTCAGGAAACTGGCCACTTCGTTCGTCAACACCGACGCGCCGGAGATCAGTACCTGATTGGATCCGGCTGCCCCGGGTGACCCCGGGGATACGCCGCCGATAGGCTCCGCCTCACGGGCGAGCGGAAGTCCCTCTTCCGCCGGACTTCCGCTCGCCGCGAAGAATCGCGGTGGGTTTTCCAGACACTCGCCTCCTGGCCCGGCGGACACCGCAGACCTGGGTCCCGTCGGGAGGGGCAGCTCCCCGCCTGACTCTGGGACTTGCAGGCCGCTGGGCACCTTCAATGGGGCTTCCACCTCGGTGGTCTGATAGCGGGGGTTGTCCTTGCACCCCCCGGAACCACCGCCAATGCTGCAAGCCGACAGTCCTGCGCTCAGAGCGATAGCCGTCAATAGCAGTTTTCTGCCAGCGACGATCACGTGCTGCTCTGCATTTCGATCTGCAAGCCAGCCGCCCTCATGGCCGACGCCACGGCCGGATGAAATCGGTCATCCAACCAGGTCAGGGGCAACCTGATGCCCTCCCCCATGAGCCCGAGTCTCGCGACAGCCCACTTGACCGGGATCGGATTGGGTTCAAGAAACATAGCCGAGTGTAGCCCGCTCAGACGCTCGTCAGCTTCTCTCGCCTGCTCGCTCTGCCCGCGGAGTGCTGCATCGCAAGCCTGCCTCATCAGTCCCGGCGCCGCGTTTGCTGTCACGGAGATGACTCCCGATCCACCTGCCAACATGAACTCACAACCCGTTGCATCGTCACCACTTAGCAGACAGAAATCCTCCGGGCACAGTTCCTTCAGGCGCGCCAGTCGCTCGGTGCCGGGCGTAGCCTCCTTGAGCCCCGCGATCGCCGGATGTGCTGCCAGCGCGGCAGCCGTCTCAGGTTGCAGGTCACAACCGGTGCGTCCCGGCACGTTGTACAGGATCACGGGCACCCCGCCCGCATCGGCGACCGCCGTGTAGTGAGCCAGCAGACCCCTTTGCGTGGGCTTGTTGTAATAGGGCGTCACAACCAGGGCCGCATCTGCTCCCGCCCGCGCCACCCGCCGGGTCAGCTCTATCGTCCTGGCGGTGCTGTTGGTACCGCTGCCGCCAATGACCGGGATGCGGCCCGCGCAGATCTCTACGGCCCGGCCAACCAGCGTCTCCAGTTCCTTGCCGCTGAGGGTTGGCGATTCTCCGGTAGTTCCGGCAATGACAACGCCTTGAGTTCCCTCGGAAATGTGGAAAGACAAAAGACGTTCCAGCGCCGAATAGTCGAGCGCCTCGTCCGCCGTCATCGGCGTGACCAGGGCCACAATACTTCCTCTGAACATCTCCGCCACCCCCCAAGGATGGGCGGGGATGGTACTTTCGGCAACCCAGCGTGGCAAGGCGTCCAGAGCCGTTTGACTCGCGAATCAATGGAGTTACACTCCGGTCATGACATTGACTCGGACGGGCGACCGCCCATCGAGACTTCACAGATGCAGCAGTTGACAGTGATTACGGCCGTCGGAGGCGATCGGCCGGGCGTCGTGCATGACCTGACCAAGGCGGTTCTGGAGTGCGGCGGCAACATCGTCGAGAGCCGTATGGCGGCTCTCGGGGCCGACTTCGCGATGTTGCTCCTGGTTTCCGGCAACTGGCACACCCTGGCACGGCTCGAATCCGAACTGAAGAAAGTTGGTCAGGACAGCGACCTGACCGTAACAATAAAGCGCACGGAGCTGCGTCCCGGGCGTGAGGACATGCTGCCCTATGCCGTAGACGTGATCTGTCTCGACCAACCCGGAATCGTCTTCAACCTGGCCAGCTTTTTCTCTACCCGCGATATCGATATCGCAGAACTCAACACCCGCAGTTACGCGGCAGCCCACACTGGCGCACCGATGTTTGCGGTACAGATGACGATCAACGTACCCGCTGGCATCCAGATTGCCGCCCTGCGGGACGAGTTCATGGAATTTTGCGATCAGCTGAATCTGGACGCGATCATGGAGCCCGTGAAGGGCTGACAGTGGGAAACGACGGAGCGAAAATGAGTAACGTAGCCGTAGGCAAGCAGGTCCCGGATTTCGAACTTCCGGGCACGGGAGACACTAGCTTCGGCATGGCCGATGCCAAAGGCCGGAAAGTCGTTTTGTATTTCTACCCGAAAGACAACACGCCAGGATGCACCAGCGAGAGCCAGGATTTCCGCGACCTGTATCCGGAGTTTGCCGGATCCGGAGCCGAGATCTTCGGCATATCCCGGGACAGTCTTCGGTCTCATGAGAATTTCAAGGCGAAGTTTGAGTTCCCTTTCGAACTCCTGTCCGACGCCGATGAGACCGTCTGCAAGCTGTTCGATGTCTTGAAGGAAAAGATCATGTATGGCCGCAAGGTGTTCGGCATCGAACGCAGCACTTTCCTGATTGACGACAAAGGCGTGCTCGCCAGGGAGTGGCGCAAGGTGCGCGTCAACGGACATGCTGAAGAGGTGCTGGAGGCAGTGCGTGAGCTGTAGCCACGAGCGGAGCACCCGGACCCATCCAGAACCTTGAAGGAAGCGCCGATAACGTGACTACTGAGCCACGGAGACGAATATTCGTGCTCGACACCAACGTGTTGATGCATGATCCGACATCCATATTCCGGTTCGACGAACACGACATCTTTCTGCCCATGGTCGTCCTTGAGGAGTTGGACGCGGGCAAGAAGGGCATGACCGAATCGGCCCGCAATGTCAGACAGGTCAGCCGTTTTATCGACGAACTGGTCCAGGATGCCGACAAGCACCGGATCGACACGGGGATCGAGTTGCCCGGAGAGCACCGCCTCAACGGCAATTCCAATGCCCGGCCCGGCAGGCTCTTCTTTCAGACACGGCTATCCCAACCCCTCCTGCCCGACACCCTCCCCGGCCACCGCGCAGACAACACGATTCTGGAGTACTGCCTGTCACTGCAGGAACAACAACCCGAGGCACGGGTGACCCTGGTCTCGAAAGACATCAACCTGCGGATCAAGGCCACTATCATCGGTGTCCATGCCGAGGACTACTTCAATGACAAGACGCTCGATGATCTCGATCTGCTCTTCTGCGGCAGCGCGCCGCTAGGGCCTGACTTCTGGGACAGCCATAGCCAGGATATGGACTCCTGGCAGGAAGAAGGCAGAACCTTCTATCGGGTCCAGGGCCCGCAGGTGGTGGAATGGACCCCGAACCAGTTCCTGTTCGCTGAGGACGACAGTCAATTCGAAGCGATCGTCCGATCTGTGGATGACCAGACAGCCGTCATCGAATTGATTCAGCAATTCCACGGTGAGCGAAATTCTGTCTGGGGCGTCACGGCCAGGAACCGGGAACAGAACTTCGCCCTAAATCTGCTGACGGACGAATCAGTCGATTTCATCAGCATTCTTGGCCCCGCCGGTACGGGCAAGACCTTGCTTACGCTGGCAGCCGGGCTGGCGCAGACGCTGGAGGCGAATCGCTACCGGGAGATCATCATGACCCGGGTGACGGTTCCGCTGGGCGAGGATATCGGCTTCCTGCCTGGTACCGAGGAAGAGAAGATGGAGCCCTGGATGGGCGCGCTGATGGACAACCTTGAAGTGCTCACCCAGAGTGACGAAGGTGGAGACTGGGGTCGGGCGGCTACTAATGATCTGCTCAGGAACCGGATCAAGATCCGATCTCTGAATTTCATGCGCGGCCGCACGTTCCTGAATCGCTACATCATTCTCGACGAGGCACAGAACCTGACCTCCAAGCAGATGAAGGCTCTGATAACGCGCGCCGGGCCGGGAACCAAGGTTGTCTGTCTGGGCAATGTGTCGCAGATCGATACGCCCTATCTAACTGAGACGACCTCAGGTCTGACCTACGTAGTCAATCGATTCCGCAACTGGACTCACTCTGGCCACGTTACGCTGCTCCGGGGCGAAAGATCCCGGCTTGCGGATCACGCATCCGACATCCTGTAGTACAAAAAGCCAATGCTGGCGCGGCGGGAGCCGGCGGGCAGGGGCACTGGGCCGCCAGACCGAATTCGGGCATGATAGAGGACCTTGAACAAATCGGGGCGATTGCTGTCTGTGGATTGAAACGCCTCGAGTCATGATGATTCGAAAACTCCTCATTCCCTTCACCGCCGCCGCTGTGGTCATGTTCTCTGCGCCGCAGTCGGTGACAGGTGCAACGACCGCGGACGACCTGCCGGATTTCGGCAATCCTGCCGACTCCATTATCAGCAAGAGTCAGGCGGAGAGCATCGGACGCACCGTATTGCTACGTCTTCGCATGGATGGCCAGATCCTCGAAGACCCGGCGCTGGACGAATACATAGACGCGGTCGGCCATCGACTGGTCGCCAATGCCCAGGACGGCGAGGAAGATTTCCGTTTCTTCCTGGTGAATGATCCAAACATAAATGCGTTCGCCCTGCCGGGTGGTTACATCGGGATCAACACCGGCCTCATTCTGCAGACCCAGCGCGAGAGCGAACTGGCCGGCGTGCTGGCCCACGAAATCGCCCATGTCACGCAGAAACATATCGCACGGCGGGCGGCGGCTCAGAGCAAGAGCAGTCTGCTCGCAGGGGCTGCGGTGCTGGCCGCCATCCTCATGGGGGTGTCCGGGCAGGCGAGTGGTGACGTGATCCAGGCCACCGCCATGAGCGCCCAGGCGTTCGCCGTTCAGCAGTCCATCAATTACACACGGGTCAACGAGTACGAGGCCGACCGCGTGGGGCTGCAAATTTTGTCCAGCTCGGGTTTTGACCCCTATGGCATGCCAGACTTCTTCGAGACCATGGGTCGGCTGAGCGGATCATGGGGTAATCGTGTCCCGGAATTCCTGCTGACCCACCCCGTCTCGTCGACCCGAATCGCCGAAACCAGGGCTCGCGCCGATCAGCTGCCCCCGTCCGACGTCTACGAGAGCCCCGAGTATGACCTGATGCGCGAGAGACTCCGCGTTCTGACGGCTGAATCCGCGCGCGATGTCGTGGCCTACTATGAGGATCGGATCGAAAAATCACCCGAGTCATATCCGCACATTCAGTACGGTTATGGTCTTGCGCTCGTGCGAGCTGAAAGATCCGAGGAAGCCATACGCTTGTTCTATGAGCTGCGGGACGGCGACGACTCGGTCATCGCTTACCACTCAGCTCTCGGTCAGGCCATGATGGCTGCCGGGCAACCGAACGAGAGCGTAATCGTATTCGAGGATGCGCTCGCCCTGTTCCCCCGCAACGTTCCGCTCACGGTCCACTACGCTGAAGCCCTGATGTGGGCCAAGCAATATGATCGCGCGCACGAGATATTGCTGGATCTGTTCAATAATGTACCGCCCACGGCAGCCCAGGTCAGGCTGATCGCCAACGCTGCTGGCGGTGCCGGTCAGCAGGCCGAAGCTCACTACTACATGTGCGAGTATTACCTCCTGAACGGCAACGTCATGATGGCCGTCGAACAGCTGAATCTCGCTCTGTCCCAGCCGGGTCTGCAAGACGTGCAGCGAGCCCGGTTCGAGGCCAGGAAGAGACAGCTACAGCCGTATCTGCCGGAGAAGCACCCGGACCATGCTGCCGGTTATGCCAGTAGCCGCTGAGCGTCCCCAGGATACGGACATCGCCGAAGACTGCGGAGTCATAGCCCTTCTTCCTCGAGCATCATCTCGAAATCGGCCTCGAAATCCTCGAGTTCATCGTCATCCTGTTCGCCAGTGATCTGGAAGCGGCGATTCTGCAGATAGGCCTCCCGGACGAATACATAGGGGTCAGCCGCTTCGCGCCGCGCCTTGTCCGTGGAGAGTAGCTGACGACGGGTCTCGATGACCCTCAATATCAGGAGCTTGTCCCGGACACTGGTATTCCTGTAGCGGCGCAGGGGATCGATGTATCGATCGGCAAAGAAACCCAGCGTGTCTCGCGGATTGGACGGCCCCAGTACCGGCAGCATCCAGTAGGGACCATCACCGACACCCCACTTGCCCAGCGTAGTACCGAAGCCTGTCGCTTCCTTGGGCAGCTTCGCATCGACGGCCGCGTCGATGATGCCCCCCAGACCGAGCGTCGTGTTGATGGCGAATCTGCCGGTCTGCCTGGCGGCAGCGCCGAAGTTTGCCTGCAGCACATGATTGACGACGTAGACCGGCGTCCTCCAGTTAGTGAAGAAATTCATGACCGCGAATTTCAAAGGCTTGGGAGCAGCAACGTCATAGCCTTTTGCTATGGGACGCAGGATCCAGCGATCGAGCGTGTCGTTGAAAGCGTAGATTGGACGGTTTATCGGCTCCAGCGGATCCAGCGTTTCGCCATCCGGACCGGCTCGATACGCGCTGCAGGCCGGGGTCGCTGCAATGAGCAGCGCCACGATCAGCAAGCTTCCGGCTCGTCGAAACACTTCTGTCACCACGACCTTCAGCGGTGCCGCCGCACCAGCCGCTAGATGATCCCGGTCCAGCGCTCACCCTTGGTGAGCATATCGTCGACCTCGCTGATCTGGGCGATCGCAACGATCTGCGGAGGGATGTTGATATAGCGGATCTCCCGAACGAAGTTCTTCGCCCAGTTGACCCACTCCAGCAATAACGCGAGTCCGGCACTGTCGCCGTCTTCGACGTTCGTCATGTCTACCTCTATTCTGGCGTGATCTGCGAAAAGATCCTTACTCATCTCCAGCGCGCGAGTTGCCGTCGTGAATGTAAGTTTCCCGTGCAATGCGAACTTGCCGTCGCCAAGATCCTCAAACCGTACATCGCTCATTGTGCGTCGCCAGCAGGACCGCCGGATTTCGCCTCGAGTTCTTCGATGACGGCGTCGATACCCTTGGCGCGGAATTCACCGGCATATTGACTGCGGTAGTTACTGACATAGGAGATGCCTTCGATGACCACATCGTAGGCCTTCCATTGCCCGTCCTTGAGTCGCATGCGGTAGTTCACAGGCGTGACGACACCCGTGTCGAGAGTCACCAGCGTCTCCACGAGAGCCTTGCCCTTGGACAGGTCCCCGTCGACCGGCAAGACTTCAAGCTGATCGCCGCGATACTCCAGGATGCCCTCCGCGTAGGTCTGTAGCAGTGACCGGTAAAGCGCGGTGATGAACCGCTGCCGCTGTTCCGGATTCGCCCTCCTCCAGTACTTGCCCATCACGAGACCGCCGCTGTACTGCTGGTCAAATCTTGGCAACAGGATGTCATCCACAGCAGAATAAAGGGCATCCCGGTCCCTGGAAAACAGATCTCGATTCTCGGCCAGGGCCTCCAACATCATGGTGGATGCTTCCTGGATCACTTCGGCCGGGCCTGTCGCAGTAGCCGCGGCGGCATAGCTCAGTGCCATTGCCGCCAGGTATGCCAGGATGGTCGCTCTCATCTTCATGGCTACTTGTCCTCCTTATCCCCCCTGCTGAAGAGATACTTGCTCACCAGCTTTTCCAACACCAGCGCCGACTGCGTGAACTGAATTTCGTCCTGATCGACGAAAAACTCCTCCGAGCCACCGGCTTCGAGACCGATGTATTGTCCGCCCAGAATCCCCTGGGTAAGGATGCTGGCGTCTGAATCATTGGGAATTTTGCTGTAATGGGCATCGATCCGGAGTTCAACGACCGCTTCGAGCATCTCGTCGTCGAAGACGATGCTGCTCACCCTGCCGACCTTCACCCCTGACATGGACACCGGCGACCTGAGCTTCAGCGTGCCAATATTGTCGAACCTCGCGGTCAGGGTGTATCCCTCATCGCCCTCATAACTGTCGAAGTTAGTGACGCGAGTCGTTAGAAAAAACAGGGCAACGATTCCCAGGAATACGAAAAGCCCGGTGCCGATTTCCACTGCGCGTGTCTGCTGCATGGCTACACCTCTCCGATTAGCACCGCTGTAAGCATGAAATTTAGAACCAACACGGCGAGCGCCGTGAGAACAACTGTCCGGGTCGTGGCGCGACTGACTCCCTCGGCAGTCGGTATCGAATTGTATCCCTCGAATACGGCCAACAGACTGGCGGCGATGCCGAACACGAAACTCTTGAGGATGCCTGCCAGCACATCGTCGTAGACGTCGACCTGGCTGCGCATCTGCTGCCAGAAGGCGCCTTCATCCACACCCAGCAGCATCACGCCCTCGAGCCATGCGCCGAAAAGCCCCATGGCGCTGAAGATAGCGGCCAGTAGCGGCATGGCAATGACGCCGCCGATAAAACGCGGTACGACGACGCGGCGGACGGGGTCCACCGCCATCATCTCCATACCGGAGAGCTGATCAGTCGCCCGCATCAGGCCGATCTCAGAAGCCAGTGCCGTACCGGCGCGGCCGGCGAACAGCAGCGCGGTAACAACCGGGCCGAGTTCGCGCGTCAGGGCCAATGCGGCGAGGACTCCGAGTGACTCGGTCGCGCCAAATCTGGCCAGTGAGTTGTAGGCCTGCAGGGACAGGACCATGCCGACAAAGAATCCGGAGATACCGATGATGGCCAGGGAAAGAACACCACTTCCATGAATCTGTTTGATGATCAGACCGGGCCGCAGAAATGCCGCCGGAACCCCGGCGAGGATCCGCACGAGGAACAACTGGCTGGAACCAAAGGTCTGCAGGAAATCCTGCACGGAATACCAGATATCCTGGAAGATCCGTTTCATGATCCTGATCCCGTCAGCTGTCGCGGCCGAGGAGCTGCTCGCCATAGTCGGGCGCAGGGTAATGGAAGGGCACCGGCCCATCAGCCATGCCGTTCATGAACTGCATGACTACTGCCGAGCAGTTGTCCTGCAGGTCCTCTGGCGAACCGGATGCAACGACGCGTCCGTCAGATATGAGGTAGGTGCGGTCTGAAATCGACGATATCTCGTCCACGTCATGGGAGACGACGATACTGGTGAGCCCCAGCGCGTCATTCATCCGCCTTATAAGACGCACGATCACTCCCATGGATATCGGATCGAGACCGACGAAGGGTTCGTCGTAGAGGATCAAATCGGGATCCATCGCGATAGCACGAGCCAGTGCCACCCGGCGTGCCATGCCGCCCGACAATTCTGCGGGCATCATCTGCCATGCGCCGCGCAGACCGACAGCGTGCAATTTCGTAAGCACGATATGTCTAACGAGACGCTCCGGCAGGTCGGTGTGCTCCCGCAGCGGGAATGCCACATTCTCATAGACGTTGATGTCAGTGAGTAACGCGCCATTCTGGAACAGCATGCCGATACGCTTGCGATAATTGTAGAGCTGTTTGCGGCGCATCTTCGCCACATCCTCGCCCTCGATCAGAATACTGCCGTGATCTGGCAGGATCTGGCCGGTAAGCAACCGGAGCATCGTCGTCTTGCCAGTCCCGCTGGGACCCATGATGGCGGTAACACGGCCCCGCGGAATCTCAAGATTGAGACCCTCGTAGATCCGCCTGTGTCCTCTCGAGTAATGCAGATCGCGAATGACAGCAATATTGTCTTCTGCCCCGCGAGCAGCGGTCTTCGGTGCGCCCTTTTCTTCCCTCACTGCCATCGATATCCCCCCGAGCCCAAGGGCTTTGGCGTGATGACGGATGCTAGCACAGATAAGTCGCGCCACTGCCAGGAAATAGACCGCCCGTCTCCTGATCGGCTCGCGGGACTCTTTTCTCGCGATGCAAAAGGTACTAAAATGGTCCTGATTACTCGGGAGGGTAGCCAAATGCTCCGTATGAGCAAGCTGACAGACTACGGGACGCTCATCCTCGCCCATCTTTCCGGCGCGGACGGAGACTTACATACCGCCGCCGATATCGCCGCCAGAACGGGTCTTGGCGTACCGACGGCGAGCAAGCTTCTCAAGATCCTCGGCAAGGCGGGCCTTGTGACCTCCGTGCGTGGCTCTCAAGGTGGATATCAGTTGGCGCGCCCCGCGGATGAGATTTCTGCCGCAGAGGTCATCGATGCACTCGAAGGGCCTGTCTCCATCACTGTTTGCAGCAGTGGTGCCGGCAATTGTGAAATCGAATCGCTGTGCCTGGTGGGCTCGGCCTGGCAACGCATCAACGTGGCCATAAGACGCGCTCTCAAGGACGTCAGCCTGGCGCAATTGACCGGCGCTCCCGGGACGGACTACCCCCTGATCGACCTGACCAGTGCCGTCGTGCCAGAAGAACAGCACCTCGGCAAAGATGGAAGCCACTGAGCTGGAGTAAGCCGCAATGTCTACAAGATCACCCGACGTTGAAGACTTCATCGGCAAGAAGTATCAGCACGGATTTGTGACGGACATCGACGCCGATACAGTTCCTCCGGGACTGGACGAAAACGTCATCCGTCTTATCTCCAGCAAGAAGAAAGAACCCGCTTTCATGCTCGAGTGGAGACTGCGCGCCTTCGAACATTGGAAGACCATGCAGGAGCCGCACTGGGCTCATGTGCATCACGAGCCAATCGATTACCAGGCCATCTCCTACTTCTCGGCGCCAAAATCAAAGGAGGATGCACCAAAGAGTCTCGACGAAGTCGATCCGAAATTGCTGGAGACCTACGAAAAGCTGGGGATTCCGCTGCACGAGCGTGCGATTCTGGCCGGCGTCGCGGTCGATGCCGTTTTTGACAGCGTGTCAGTCGCCACGACCTTCAAGGCAAAGCTTGCAGAGGCTGGCGTTATTTTCTGCTCGTTCTCGGAAGCCGTGCAGGATCACCCCGAACTGATCGAGGCCTACCTGGGCAGCGTTGTCCCCTATACGGATAATTTCTTCGCCACGCTGAACTCGGCGGTATTTACGGACGGTTCATTCGTCTATGTGCCCAAGGGCGTGCGTTGCCCGATGGAGCTGTCAACTTACTTCAGGATCAACGCGGCAAATACCGGGCAGTTCGAACGGACGCTCATCGTCGCGGACGAAGGCAGCCATGTAAGCTACCTGGAAGGGTGCACGGCCCCGATGCGTGATGAGAACCAGCTGCATGCCGCAGTCGTCGAACTGGTCGCGATGGACGATGCGGAGATCAAGTACTCAACGGTTCAGAACTGGTATCCAGGTGACGAGAATGGTGTAGGCGGGATCTACAATTTCGTCACGAAGCGCGGCGACTGTCGCGGCGATCGATCGAAAATCTCCTGGACACAGGTCGAGACGGGATCGGCGATCACCTGGAAGTACCCGAGCTGCATCCTGCGCGGGGCCGACTCTGTCGGCGAGTTCTACTCGGTCGCGGTGACCAACAATATGCAGCAGGCCGATACCGGAACAAAGATGATCCATATCGGCCGCAACACACGCAGCACGATCGTGTCGAAAGGCATATCCGCCGGCCGGGCTCAGAGCGCGTATCGAGGACTGGTCAAGGTATTGCCGGGGGCACACGGGGCACGCAACCACACACAATGCGATTCGCTTCTGATGGGCGATCGCTGTGGTGCGCACACCTTCCCCTACGTGGAAGTAAAGAATCCCAGCGCCAAGGTCGAGCACGAAGCGACCACGTCAAAAATCGGGGAAGACCAGCTGTTCTATTGCCTCCAGCGCGGCATCTCCGAGGAAGATGCCGTGAATATGATCGTCAACGGTTTCTGTAAGGAAGTGTTCCGCGAACTGCCGATGGAGTTTGCCGTCGAGGCCCAGAACCTGCTCAGTGTCAGTCTGGAAGGCGCCGTCGGCTGAACGCCGGGACTCTGTTACCGACATTAGGAATTCCATAAATGCTAAACATCCATGACCTCCATGCGCGAGTAGATGACAGGACGATTCTGGACGGCCTGAGCCTGGACGTGCGACCCGGCGAAGTTCACGCAATCATGGGGCCGAACGGATCGGGCAAGAGTACGCTCGCAAACGTCCTGGCAGGGCGTGATGGGTATGAAGTCACGTCTGGTTCGGTCACCTATCTCGGGAGGGATCTGCTGGATATGGCGCCGGAGGAGCGAGCCCGGGAAGGGGTGTTCCTTGCGTTCCAGTATCCCGTGGAGATCCCCGGCGTAAACAATGCTTACCTGCTCAAGGCAGCGCTCAACGCGGTGCGGGGTCACCGCGGTGAAGCCGAGTTGGACGCATTCGAGTTTCTCGCAGTGATCAAGGAAAAGATGGCGCTTATGCACATGGATGAGAGCTTCCTTAATCGGGGCGTCAACGAGGGATTCTCGGGCGGTGAGAAGAAGAGGAACGAGATCCTGCAGATGGCCGTGCTGGAACCGCGGCTGGCCGTGCTGGATGAGACCGACTCCGGCCTGGACATCGATGCGCTGAAGGTGGTTGCCGGTGGAGTCAACAGCCTCCGGAGTCCGGACCGGGCCATCATTCTGGTCACTCACTATCAACGCCTGCTGGACTACATCGAACCAGACTTCGTCCACGTCCTGTCCGCCGGACGGATCGTCCGGACCGGCGACAAGACGCTGGCTCTCGATCTGGAGGAACGCGGCTATGACTGGGTCCAGGAGGCCGCCAGCGCATGAGTTCGGCGATTCAAAAGCGCAAGCGTCGCGCACCCCGGGATGCGGCGATGGCTGCTTTCCGCGGTGCCTGGGCGGATCAGGGCGCTGGTAGCGGCCCGGCGGCGGCATTTCGGCAAGCCGGATTCGATGCGTTCGAGGACAGCGGCCTGCCGACACCCCGCGACGAGGCCTGGAAATACACGTCACTTCGAAAGCTGTCCCGCCACGCATTCCGACCCGCCGGACCTGCGGACGCACCGAGCCCGGAACAGATCGCGGCGTTATCCATCGAGGGTCTGGACGCCGCTCGCATGGTCTTCATCAATGGTCGCCTGGAACCGGGGCTGTCAGATCTGGAGGACCTTGGCGGCATCGTCGCGCTGCCGATGAGGACCTTCCTCGACCAGCTTGGCAGCGCTGATCCGGACCCGATCGGAACGATTGCTGACATTGGGCAGCATCCGTTCGTTGCACTGAATCAGGCGTTCCTGGGCGACGGCATCGTCAGTCGCACGGTAGACGGAAAGGCCCATGAGCGTGCCATTTATCTCCTGTTCCTGTCGGCCCCGGGCGGCGAGCCGGTGGCCGCTCATCCGCGGGTATTCCTCGATGCCGCCGAAGGCAGTCAGGTGACGCTGATCGAGCACTACACCGGATTCGGCGGCGCCGCCAATCTGACCAACGCGGTCA
>CALDWW010000062.1 GCA_937924335.1 uncultured Gammaproteobacteria bacterium | reverse complement strand
TGAAATGATTGATTTCAAGGTAGAGTCTCCAGTTGTCATTGTGTTGTGCCGGTACTTTGCCACCCACCAGGGCCCATGGGCCGGTGAGTGTCGCAGGCGCAGCCTGTAGCCGTTCCGCCGTCGGTAGGCCGAGATCTTGATTGCCAGGGCGGATTGTTCTGGCGTGATTGCCGCTATTTTAATACGAGTGACTGCTCGTGTGCGCTTCTTCGGGCGAATTGCTCTGCGATCCGCCGACACCGGAATCGTCATTGAGTGGCCCCGGCAAAGATGCGCGCAAAGCCTGCTCTCCGGAATCGAGCAGGCCTCGACGGCCGTATCCGCGCCTTTGCGCCATAGCCGGTGACTTCGCGGTCGCGGTGCCCGAACAAATCTGTAAGGACCCAGACTATTCGCCCGCCAGACGCTCGGGGTAGTGGTCTTTGCCATCCTGTCGAATATACTCCGACCTTGTTCTCTGCAGGCCCTTAGATCGGGTCATGCCCGTCGAAGCCGCCCAGTTCGGGAAGATGCTTCTCTCATCGATCGCGAAAATATGGCAACTGACAGGAACCGACTTGTATCCACGTTGAGCACCGCGGGCGCCACGTGTGCCGTCGGCATGCTGGTTCTCTCCGGATGTGCGAGCGACCGCGCGCCGGGGGCTGGATCCGCAACCGCTCATCCGCTGGAGAGCCGGATCTGGAGCGTCCGGGAAGGGGTTTTCATCGATGACGAAGAACTTGTCGGCCGATTGACGGCGGCTGACCAGGTGCTCCTTGGCGAGATCCACATCAACCCGGATCATCACCGGCTGCAGGAGCGGCTGATCGGCGAGTTCACAGAGCGAGATCTGCGGCCCGCGATCGTCTTCGAGATTTTCGAACGCGATCAGCAGCCCGCCATCGACGCGGCGCGGTCCGCCCCGCAACCCGACCCGGATCAACTTGCAGAGGCGACCGGAGTCATGGATTCAGGCTGGGACTGGCCGGACTACCGTCCCCTGGTTGCCCAGGCGCTGCGGGACGGTCTGCCGATCGTTGCGGGCAATGCGCCTGCGGCCGATATGCGCAAGGTCGGCATGCAGGGCCTGGACGCGCTTCCGGTTAATCGCCGCGCGCTTCTCGAGCAGACGGGACCGCTGCCGGCCCCGGCGCACGACGCTCTCACCCAGACCATCGTGGACAGCCACTGCGGTCACGTCACCGGCGACATGGCCGATCGTCTCGTCGTGGCCCAGCGGCTGCGCGACGCGACCATGGCCGATGCCATGCTGACGGCCGACGGCCGCCCGACCGTTCTGATCGCCGGCGCCGGCCACGCGCGCAGGGACTATGGCGTGCCGTTCTATGTTCTGGCGCGACAACCGGGCCTGGCCGTTGCGTCCGTCAGCTTCGTCGAGGTGCGGGATGGCCACCTGGATCCGCAGGCCTACGTCGATCAGATCGAGACGCTGCCGGCGCCCTTCGATTACCTGTGGTTCACGTCGAGGGTGCTGGCCGACGATCCCTGCGAGCAGTTCAAGGACAGTTTCAAGAAGTTCGGTGAGCACGCCGGCCGCAGCGAAGATTGAGCAACGCGAGGATCCGCCGGCGGGGGAGACCGTATGCATCGGTCCCCGGTCCGGTGTACAGTCCAGCGGGTTCGCCCGGGGAAAATTACAAAAACAGGGAGATCCCATGCGCCTGACCATCTGCTCAGCATCAAGAACCGCGACCGTAGTCTGCCTGTGGCTTGCCGGCCTGGGCACTGCGTCGGCGCTTGAGACCGCCGAGGAGATTCGTGAGTGCAGTCATGCCAACTTCCCGGACAAGACCAGCATCCAGCAGATCGAGCTCAAGTCGCTGGATCGGGCCGGTAGCGAGCGGGTCATGGACGCGAGACTGCACTGGAAACGCCATGATGACGGCCATGTGCGGCTGATGATCCGCATCCTGGGCCCCCAGGATCTGAAGGGATCCGCTTACCTGGTGATCGAGAACAAGCCGCGGGATTCTGTTTACCTCTATGCCCCCGCCATCGGTCGTCCGCGCCGTATCGTCGGCGGTGGTGGCAAGGGCATCTGGGGCACGGATTTCAGTTACGAGGACATACGTCTCCTGCAGATGAGCTCGACCGCCACGCCGGCAGAGCGACTGCCTGACTCGGAAGTGGCGGGCAGGGCGACCTATGTCATCTCCCAGTCGCCGGATGCGGATCGGGAGTCCGTTTATGTCAAGACCGTGTCCTATGTCGACAAGGAGACCTGCGTCTCATTGCAGACGGAGTACTACGAGGTCGAGGACCAACCGCGCAAACGCCTGCTGGTAGATCCCGCGACCGTGAAGCAGGTCGGCGGAAAGTGGACCGCCCATGACCTGGAGATCGCCGATCTGAGCGAGGACACCCGCAGCTGGATCCAGGTCAAGGACATCAGCGTCGACGAGGATATATCGGCGCGGTTCTTCAACACCGTACAGTTCTACAAGAACTGATCCGGTTGAGCGGGCAGGGATCCGGGTGAAGTGAACAGCTTTTCGGATACGATTTCCCGGCGCCCCGGCCTGACCCTGACCGGGTTACTGCTCGTCACCCTGCTGGCCTTGCATCAACTGGTCGATTTCGAGACCGGCCGTGTCAATCTGAGCGTGGATCCCTCCGTGGGCCGGCTGCTGCACGAGGACGATCCCGAGCGCGTCTTCTACGAACGCGCCCGGCACATCTTCGGCAGCGAAGAGTCGGTGGTCATCGCCCTCGCTACGGGGGACTCATTCAGCGCAGAGAACCTGGCCCGGATCGAAGCCATGACCAGCCGGCTGCAGGCGCTGCCCCGGGTCCGCCAGGTACTGTCACTGACGACCGCCCAGTCGCTGCGCGCCGACGAGTTCGAGATCGAGTTCACGGGCGTCGGGGAGCGTGATTTCTCGGATGCCGAGGTTCGCGCTCAGCTACGTGAGGACATATTCGAAAACCCCCTCTACCGGGGGACGCTCGTGTCTCACGACGGTGGCGCGTCGGCCCTGGTCGTCTACTTCAAGGGCCTGAGCGACAGTGATTTCATCGAACTCGGCATTGCCGCCCGGGTGCGGACCATCGCCGAGGAGGAGCGCGGTGACGCGCGCTACTGGATAAGCGGTTCGCCGATCGTCAAGGCAGCATTGTCCGACGCGCTGATGGAGAGCCTGCAGCGAACGACTCCGGCGATCCTGGCCATCGTCGCGGGACTCATGTTCCTGGCGTTCCGCAGTCTGCGGGCGGTCATCCTGCCGGTGATCGCCATCCTCATGGCTCTGATCTGGACCCTGGGTGTACTCGCCTGGCTGGATCGGCCGCTCAATGTCGTTACCACCCTGGTCCCGCCGTTGATCATCACCCTGGGACTCGCGTATGCCATGCACGTGATCTCGGAGTACTACGCCGCGAGTTCCGAAGACACCGACCGGCGCAGCATCGTGGCGCGGGTGCTGAGACACGTCAGCCTGCCGCTAGTCATCAGCGGGGCTACGACCGCAGCGGGTTTGCTCGCGCTGCTGCTCAATTCTCTGACGGCGATTCGCGAATTCTCGCTGCTGTCCGCGATGGGCGTGACGCTGACCGTGCTGATCGTCATGACGTTCATCCCGGCCGCGCTGAGCTACCTGAAACCGCCCGCGGGCAAGGCCAGGCGGACCGGGACCCGTCGATTCGAACGCCTGGCCGTCAAGCTGGCCGGTGCGATGGCAAGTCGCCGCCAGCCGGTCCTGATCGCCGGGCTGTCCCTCCTGGCGGTCGCGCTTGTCGGCACCACCATGATCGAGGTCGGTACCGAGTACGTTGGTGGATTCAAGGAGAAAGTACAGGTTCGCCAGGACTTCGAGGTGATCAACCGGACGTTTGGCGGCGCCAACTCCTTCTACGTCGTGATCGAGTCGCCCGAAGAAGACACTTTCGTCGAACCGGAGAATCTGGCCCGGATCGAGTCGTTGCAGAGCTGGCTGGAGGAGCAGCCGGAAGTCGGTAACACGACCTCTCTTGTTGATCACATGAAGCTGATCAACCAGTCGCTGCACGATGGCGAGAGCGAGTACTTCGCTATCCCGGAATCCAGGCAGCTGGCCAAGCAGCTTCTGCTGTTCGGCGGTACCGAAGAAATCGACAGTTACGTAGACAGTGCCTATCGGATCGCCAGCGTCCTCGTGCGCATCAATGTCGACGACACCCGTGACATTTCGGCCCTGGTCGAACGCACGAGGGAACGGCTGGCACAGTTTCCTTACCCGCTACAGCCGGACGTGACGGGCAATCTGATCCTCGTCACGAGGACGGTGGAGGATATCGCCGCAGGGCAGCTGCTGAGCATCGGCGCCGCGCTGCTGGTAGTCCTGCTCATCCTTTCAGCACTGTTCGCGTCCGTCCGCATCGGCATCGTCGCGATCTTTCCCAACCTTCTCCCGGTGGCCGTCTACTTCGGCACCCTGGGCCTGTTGGGCATCACGCTCAGTCCGACGACCAGCCTGATCGCCTGTATTGCCCTCGGTATCGCGGTGGATGACACCATCCATTTCATGGTGCGTTTCAATACCGAAGCCCGGGCGACCGGGTGTGAGGGCACCGCCGTCCCGCGCGCGCTGGCCGGCGTCATCCGGCCGGTGACCTATACGTCGCTGGTGCTGGTCTTGAGCTTCCTGGTGCTGACCACGACCGAACTCAGGACACAGGCTCATTTCGGCGCGCTGGCGGCGTTGACCATCGCCGTCGCCTGGTTGATGGACCTGACGCTGACCCCGGCGGTCAGCGCCGGCATGCGCGTGGTCACGTTGTGGGATCTTTTGCGCCTGGATCTCGGTCCGGCGCCACAGAACACGATCCCGCTCTTCGAGGATCTGAGCCTGAGGCAGGCGAGGATTTTTGCCCTGATGTCAGGCGTGAGAAAGTACGCTGAATCGGACCGCATCATCAACGAGGGCGAGCAGGCGACCGACGAGGTCTTCGTCGTCATCGAAGGAGAGCTCAAGGCAACGATCGACAGAGACGGTCAGGAGAAGGAGCTCTCGAGGATGGCCCGGGGGTCCGTCGTCGGCGAAGGTGGGGCGTTCGGGCGGGTGCGAAGCGCCAGCGTAACCGCCATGTCCGAAGCGCGGCTGTTGCGATTCACGGCCGACGATCTCGAGATACTGCGTCGCAGATATCCACGCATCGCGGCGATCGTGTATCGAAATCTGAATCGGGTTCAGTCGGAGCGCATGGCGCGAGACATCGGGCGGGTCAGTTGAGCGTCGGCCATGTCGCAGGACACCTGTCCGGCAGCCGCGACCGCCATTCCGCACCCATCTGGACGTGTTACTTGGGCGTGCGCAGGAATTCGTTCAGGTAGTCGAGCCCGTCGTTGGCGATCACGACACCGAAGTCAGCCCGATAGGTCCTGACGTAGGAAACCCCCCTGGCTATGACGTCCCAGATCTTCCAATAGCCCTGGATCTGGACCATGCGGAAGTCCACCGGAACTTCCGTGCCGTCCGTCATGACTATCCGGGACCTTACGGTGGCCTTGGCGCCATCGGGCGCATCCTCGGCATCCAGCACCGTCAGGGTGTCGCGCTTGACCTGCAGCAATGCGTGGCCGTAGACGCGTACGAGATAAGCTGCGAAGGCATCGGCGAATGCCTCGCGCTGTTCCGGTGTCGCCGTTTTCCAGTGTTTGCCCAGGATGAGCCTGGACGCATACCTGAATTCGAAGTTGGGAAGGATCTGCTCGGCTACCAGCGCGTCCAGCCGCGCCCTGTCTTTCTTCAGACCCTCGCGGTCCCACTCGAGGTAGACGAGGACGTTGTCCGTCATCATCTGAATGGTTTCCTCGGGCGTTTCAGGCTCGATCGTATCGGCGCTGACTGCGCAGGCGAATATCGCCATGCCCAGCCCCACGAGGCACGCCACAACTCTCCGTGGCCGCCGCGTGCCTGCGACGCCCAAGAGAGCAGGACAACCGATCACATACAAAAGGACTCACCGCTGTCGGCCTGGCAGATCGAGGGCAGGCCGAACGCCTCCCAGTGCTGGTCCAGACCTATGGAACGAACCAGGTCCGCGAATCGCGGGTGGGCGCGAAAGGCGCGCGCCTCGCGGGAAAACAGGAACTCGACGTCGAAAATGGTCGGATCGTGGATGAGCTGGAAGGCCAGATCCATGGCGCGATCGGTCTCGTTCAGATAGATCCAGGCGCCAAACAGGTGGGCACGGCTGATATTGCCCTTTTCGCCCTCGGCCGCGATGGCTTCAACGGCAGCGGCCCGCGCCGCGGGATCGCGGATTCCGTTGATGAATGTCTCCACCCATGCCGAGGGCCGGCCGAACATTCCCTGCATGGTCGCGAGGATTTTCGCGGCCTGTTCATCATCGCCATTGCGCAGCAGGGACACGAGGTGGCCTTCAGGGTTGGCACTGGGGCCGAGGCCCAGTTCCGAGGCCAGATCGAATTGCCGTTCAGCCTCCAGGTCGGCGTCCATCCAGAGATAGGCGACGGCCAGGCGGTCGTTGACGACCGGAGACAAGGCGTCGAGCTCCTTGGCGCGGAGTGCATGGGACAGTGATTCGTCGAGCTGCCCGACGCTGGCAAGGAATTGCGAGTACCACTGTTGGAGATTTGAGTCATTCGGTGTTTCCAGCAGTGCTCGCCGGAAACTGTGCTCGGCGTCCAGCCACTCCCAACTCCGGAAGCTGATGAAAGCCCGCACGCCGTGAGCGGCTTCCTCCACAGCCGGGTTCCTTTCGGTACCGTCCTCAATAACCCGCAGCGCCTGCTCGAACATCTCTTCCTCGAGTTCGTACGAGTAGTACGGCAACAAAGCGTAAGCGGTGGCCAGCTCCACATAAGCGGCAGCGAAGCGATGGTCGCGCTGAATTGCATCGCGGAACAGGCGGATGCTTTTCCTGATCGGCTCCTCGTCGCGCCGCCGTAGCTGGGATCGGCCCCTCAGGAAAAATTCGTAGGCCTGCAGGTCGCTGGTTGGCCTTTCGGTTGCGACCTGACTCAGCGCCCCTCGCTCGCTCAGTTTCGGCATGAGCTCCATGACGATAGCGCTGGTGATGCGGTCCTGAAGAGCGAAAACATCCTCGAGCCGGCCGTCGTAGCTATCAGACCAAAGCTGGTGCCCTCGCTCGCCGTCGACGAGACGGGCAGTAATGCGGATCTCATCTCCGGATTTCCGAACGCTGCCTTCCAGGATTGACTGGGCGCCGAGTTTTCGGCCGATGTCGCGGACGTCCTCGTTGTGATTCTTGTAGGTGAATGACGAGGTCCTCGCGATCACGCGAAGACCGTCCACGCGCGAAAACGCGTCGATCAGTTCCTCTGTCAGCCCGTCGCTGAAATAGTCGTCATCCTCGTTTTCGCTGACGTTGACGAACGGCAGCACGGCCAGCGTCGGTTCAGCCGGCCCGGCCATCGGGATGGAGGTCGTTTTATCCGGTCCCGTCCAGCGGGCCACGGTCAGATAGAGAAAGCCAATGGCCAGCGCGGCCAGGATGACGTACTCGAGCTTTCGGCCTCGAATACGAGTGACCCGCTCGCGTTTCCTGACGTCCCTCTCCAGTCGCAGTCCCTCCGGGGTGATTTCGAAAACCCAGGTGAGCACCAGGGCCACCGGCCATCCGAGCACTATTAATGCTGTCAGTACCTTGTGGACCCATCCGGGCGCGCCCAGCGACGGCAGAATGGCGGCGGTGACCTCGATCGCGATCCAGGCGATCACCGCGTAAACGGCCCCAACCCTGAAAATGTTCCTGCGCTGGAGTTCTTTCAGGTAACGACGTCGCGTTCGCAGTCTCGGCGGAGGCGCCTCGGGCCGTGCTTCTGCTCGCGGCGACGACGCCTGGGGCTCTGGCTCTGCTTCGCCCGCATCGGAGGCCGCAGTCGGTGGGTCCGCCGCCTCTACCGGCGCGACCAGTCGATAACCTACCCGCGGCACCGTCTGGATATACTCGGGCTCACGCGGGTTGTCATCCAAGGCGCTGCGAAGCAGAGAGATGCACCGGGACAGGACCTCGTCGCTGACGACCCGGCCCATCCAGACTTCCTGAATGAATTCTTCACGGGTGACGACGTCGCCGTTTCTGCTGGCCAGCGCCACCAGAACGCCCATGACTTTCGGTTCGATATGGCTGGCTTGCCCTCCGGCAGAGAGGCTGCAGCGTGACGGATGAACCGTCCACTTCCCCAGACGGAAGCTCGTTTGCAGTTCCATAGCTCGAGTGAGTCTCTACCATCCGTGAAGACCGATGAGCCGAAGAATACCAAAACGTCGGGGGCGCGTACGCAAGTAACTGTTTCATAAGAATCCATAAGAAAAACATCAGCGCTCCATCAGGACTCCTCAAGGCACGGTCCCTAGTCTGGAAACCGTACGAACAGGGCAGCAGGCGGCCGCCAGGGCATCGCGAAACGCGTCTGTCGACCGTCGCTCGGAGAAGGGGATCAACGATGATATCCGCGACATCAAATCTGAATACCGCGCTGTGGCAGGTCACACCCGACAGGATCCGCCTGGGGCTGCGGCGAGAGAGAAAGTTCGCTGCCTGCGGGACGCGGGGCAATGTTGCCTCGCTGGTGCTGGCCCCAACTGACAGTGACGGTGATCGTCCCGCGATCGCCCGGGCCGGGGCCGATGGCCAGAACCTCAGCCATCGTGAACTGCAACACGAAGTGACCCTGCTGGCAGACCGATTGCAGGAAGCAGGCGTTTTGCCGGGCGATCGGGTCGCCATCCTCGTCGATGCGGGTCCGCGCTGGTGTACCGCCTTTATCGCGGTCGTACACATCGGTGCGGTGGCGGTGCCGCTCGATGCGAGTCTGCCGTTGGCGGAGCTCGGCAAGCAGCTCATGCACTGTGGAGCGGTACTGATTCTGCTGTCAGCCAGCCACGAGTTGACCGCGGCCGGTCTCACCGGGAAGTACTCTCCGGGATGTCGCCGCCTGCGGGTAGATGACATCAGCAGCCCGGTGGCAGCGGCGCCCTCCGGACCCACCGCAGCGAGACTGCCCTGTCGCAGGGACAACCGCGATCCGGCCGTCATCTGTTACACGTCGGGAACCACAGGTTGCCCGAAGGGCGTCGTCGTCAGTCACGGGAATCTGATATCTCAATTGATGGCGATAAGAATCGTCATGGACAACGGGCCGAAGACGCGCGTCGTCTCTCTGCTACCGCCGAGTCACCTGTTCGAACTCACGGCCGGGCTGCTTGCCGTCCTCGCCGGGGGCGGCAGCGTTTTCCGCACGGAGCAGCCAACGGCGCAATCAGTTCTCGACGCGATGGCGCATGCTCGTCCTACGTCGATGGTCGTGGTGCCGCTGTTCCTGTCCGCGGTCAAGTCCGCGATTGAACGGCAACTGGATGCCGCGGGTAGTCTCAGGCGCGGACTGTTCCTGCTGTTGAGGAAATCCGCGCTCGCGACGCGTTCCATGCGTCTGCGGCGCTTCCTGATGTGGCCCCTGCTGCGCCGATTCGGCGGTCGACTGGAATATTTCGTCTGCGGAGGCGCGCCACTGGATTCCGAGCTGGCCAGGTTTTTCGAAAGTCTGGGGGTGCAGGTGCTGCAGGGCTATGGGATGACGGAGGCCAGTCCGGTGGTCGCGGCTAACGGGCCGCACTCGAATCGCATCGGCTCGGTCGGCCGACCGCTCCCCGGCACGGAGGTGAGAGCTTCCGAGGAGGGGGAGATCCTGGTTCGTGGTCCGCAGGTCATGTTGCGATACCACCGCAATGCGCGCGCTACCGCGGCCGCCATCGATGCCGAGGGATGGTTGCACACGGGCGATCTCGGAGAGCTGGATAAGGACGGTTACCTCTACGTCAACGGCCGTCACAGCAGCCGGATCGTGTTGGCTTGCGGGGAGAAGGTGCAGCCTGAGGAAGTGGAAACGGCGATCTTGCGTTCGGCTCGAATCTCCGAGTGCGGGGTCATCGGCATGCGCTCCCGATCGCCGCTGCACAACGGCTCGGAGGAAGTGTGCGCGGTGGTTGTGCCCACGGGCGACGATGATCCTGCTGACCCACGGGTGTTGCAGCAGGCACTCAGAATGGAAGTGTCCCGATGTTGCGCTGGACTGGCCCAGTTCAAGAGGCCGACCCGCGTCATCGTGAGGCGCCAGCCCCTGCCTGCGACTGCCAGCCGCAAATTACGGCGCAGGGCACTTGGCGCCTGGCTCGAACAATCCGGGGGCCATTCGTGATGGCCGGCGCGATCATGGTCGCCCAGCTCATGGCTTTTACGGCCATCGGACTGCTTCCGCTGCTTTTCTTCCGGCGTGGATCATTCAATCTGCGCTGGTGGGCGACCGCCATCCCCTTTTTTATCGATCCGATCGTGGTGCTGTCAGTCGGATTGGACCGGATTGCGCCTATGGTGGACCTCGGCTCGCCACCGTGGCACTGGATATCAATGCTGTCGGCGGCACCCGCCCTCATCTGCATACTGCTGCTCGTCGCAACCGTCAGCACGCACCAGAGTGCTCCTGCTCTGTGGCACCAGGAAGACGATGAACCCTTGCGGGTCGTGTCTAAGGGTCCATACAAAAGGATTCGTCACCCCTTCTATTGCGCTTTCATCCTCGCATTCCTGGGCGCCGCGATGGCGGCACCGCACCTGCTGACCCTGGCCTGCCTCATCTACGGGGCGCTGGCGATGAACCTGACGGCAGCCCGCGAGGAGCGCCGCTTGCTGGTATCCCGACACGGCAACACCTATCGCGACTACATGAGGACCGCCGGTCGATTCTTTCCCCGGCTCGGCGGAGCGGCGCAATGACCAGGGACGTCTTTGTCGGGGATTTCGCATATGCGCTGGGGGACCAGCGTGAGTCTCTGGGTTCCGCAGCCCGACGAGGACTGCTGGCATCGCCGGAGGATGCGATGAAGCACGGCGGATTCGAACAACACTATTACTGTTCGTCCGCAGCGTCCGCCTACGATCTGGCGCTCCAGGCCGCCCGCGCCCTTCGGCTGCGGGGCAGCGATATCGATGCGCTGATATACGCCACCTGTATCCCGGAAAACGGCAGTCGGTGCGACAGAAAGGCATTCGCATCTTCCGGCGACGTCCGCGACCTGATGCAGTTTCCCGCCAGTCATCTGCAGGCGGAGATGAATATCTCCGGCCCCGTTTTCGGGCTCGATCAACAGGCCTGCACGGGCATGCTGGGCGCGCTACGGCTGGCCCGCAGTCTTATCCTGAGCGAGCCCGAGTTCACGCGCATACTCTGCGTCACGGCAGACCGCTTCCCGGAGGGTGCGCGCTACGAGCAGGCCTACAACCTGATCTCCGACGGCGCGGCGGCGTGCGTGGTCAGCGAACAGCCGGCCGACTTCCGCATCCTTGCCTGTCACCACGTGACCAACGGTGCCCAGGTCTCCGCCAGCGACGAAGAGACCCTGGGGAGTTACTTCGCGCAGACCTGCGCCACCATCCAGGCCTGCCTGAACAAAGCGGGCCTCGGCATCGACGACATCGACTGGATCGTTCCCCAGAACACTCACCGGGACGCCTGGCGGGTTCTGTGCAGCCTGCTGGGTTTCCCCTTCGAGAAGGTTTGCCTCGACACCCTCAGTGAGGTTGGTCACGTGATCAGCGCCGACAACGTTATCAATCTCACCTGTCTGCTCGAAAGAGGCCTGCCGGAGCCGGGCCAACGCGTGCTTCTGCCGATGGCGGGTTATGGCAGCAACTGGCAGTGCGTGGCTCTGGCGAGGAGCGGTTCATGAGCGCTTCCATCGGATCCGTCTCCCGTCGGCTTTGCGATCTGTCGAGGGAACACTTCATCGATCCTTACAGCCGCATCAGATGGCCGGAGTCTGTAGATCCGGACGGCTGGTATTTCTCCCCCAGGCTGTTGTCCGTACATGGCACAGCCGTCGCCGGCATGCTGGGTGAAGCTGGCATGCGCCGGCTCAGCCTGCTTGAGGCGCTGAACTTCTTCAGCCTCAACATCCACGGGGAGAAACAGCTTCTGCAGGGCATCGCCGCACGTCTTTATGAGGAGCGTTTCCGTGACGCGAGCCCCTATCTCCAGCACTTCATCGATGAGGAGAACAAGCACCTGTTCTGGTTTGGCGAATTCTGCCGCCGATACGGGCGGATCTATCCAAGTCGGCTTGTCACCCTTGCAGCGGAAACTCTGCCCACAGATGTGGAGGACTTCCTGTTCTTCGCCCGGATCATGATGTTCGAGGACATCGTCGACACATACAACTCGCAGATGGCAGCGGACGAGGCGCTGGTGCCCGTCGCCCGGGAGATCAACCGGCTGCACCACGCGGACGAGGTACGTCACCGGGCATTCGGGCGATCGCTGCTCAGACACCTGTGGCGCGAGGGCTCGACACGCTGGTCGCGCTCCACCCGGGAGCGGGTCAGCGACAGTCTCCGGCTCTACCCGGGCGTCGCATGGCGGGAGTACTTCAACCCCGACGTCTACCGCGACGCGGGGCTGGCTGACCCACATGCCGTCATGCGTACCGCCTGGGCTTCCGAGGAAGCCGTCAGAAGGCGGCAGGAAATGATCGCCCCTTCGATCAAATTTCTAGTGGGTCTCGGCGCGATCAGGGAGGAGCAGAGATGATGACGGCAAGCACCAGGCTGATGAAGTTGCGGGACTGGGTTCGCGGGCAGGCCGGTCCGGTCGATGACGACTCGCCGTTGCTGGAATCGCGATTGATAAATTCCCTGCAGCTGGTCGAACTCGTCCTTCTCATCGAGGAATTGACCGGTCGCCCGATCCGGCCGGACCAGTTGCTGCCGGCGTCCTTCCGCAGCATCCGGACGATTTATGAAAATTTTCTCGGCGGGCAGAGCCGGCCGGAGGAGGGAGCGTGAACCCATCTGTCCAATCGCAAGCCATCAAGGCGTTGACCACGGTGCGGGGGCTGCACTGGAACGACAGCGGCCAGGCAGCTTTGACCGGCGAGCTGGCCCGGTATGCCGATCGCCTGGATCGGGCATTCGCCCGTTGGGCGGCCAGCCTCGGGGCCGAGCCATTGCTGCCGCCCCCCTGCCTGCCGCCGGGCGTACCCGAACGCTGCGGTTACCTATTATCGTTCCCGCATCACGCCACGATGGCCGTGCCGGTGGCGGACGACGACGGGGAGGACCCGGTCAGAAGCTTGCTGACGCCGGCCGCCTGCTATCACGTTTATCCAACACTGGAGGACAGCCACCTCAACCGGCCGGTGTTCCTCACCCTGCGCGCCACCTGCTTCCGCAACGAGGACGTGTTCCTGCCCCTGGAGCGCCAGTGGTCATTCTCGATGCGCGAGGTGGTCTGCGTGGGCGCAGATGAAGACGTCAGCCGGTTTCTCGAAACAGCCCGGAAAACGGCGTCGGCCTGGTGCGAGATCCTCGGTGTTCCGATCCGTCTGGACAGGGCGACCGACCCGTTCTTCGACCCGGCGTCGAGCCCCGGCTGGCTGATGCAGCGTCTTCTGCCGCTCAAGACCGAACTGCTTAGCGACGGTCTCGCGATCGGGTCATTCAACTCGCACCAGAGTTTCTTCGGTGAGACCTTCTCTATCCGAGTTTGCGGTCAGCCTGCCTGGACCGGGTGTGCGGCTTTTGGCCTGGAACGCTGGTTGCTTGCGCTGATCCGTCGCCACGGCCCTGATGCCTGCGGCTGGCCCGACCCGGAGACGCTGGCATGAACCGCGTACTCGTCACCGGCGCGGACGGGTACCTGGGATCGCGGATCGTCGCATCCTGCCTGGCGGACCACCGCGACGTGATCGCATGGATCCACGCCCGCAACCCGGTCGAGCTGGAGCACAGAAGCCACGCGCTCAAGGAATGCCTGGGTGGAGACCTGGAGTGTGCAGGTGGAGACCTCCTGGATCCCGACGCATTCTCGACCATCGACCCGCTCGGGATCTCCGCGATTGTTCATGCCGCCGCGGTGACCCGTTTCGATGTTGACCGAAGGGCGGCCCGTCGGGTCAACGTGGCCGGGACGTCGGCAGCGGCCGCGCTGGCACAGCGATGCCCGCGACTGGAGAGGTTCGTGTTTCTCGGTTCGGCATTCGCTGCCGGCCTGCTCGAAGGCAGCATCGAGGAGGGGCCCCTCGCTCCCGATGGTTTCGCAAACAATTATGAGTGGTCCAAATGGAAGTCCGAGCAGGTCCTTCAGGAGGACCATGCAGAGCTCCCGTGGACCGTGCTCAGGGCGGCGACCGTGATCGCGGACGATGAGAGTGGCGCATGCGGGCAACTCAACGTTGTTCACGACACGCTGCGCCTGCTCTATCAGGGCTTGTTGTCGGTGATCCCCGGCGAACCCTCCGTGCCTGTATGCCTCGTGACCGCAGACATGGTCGCGCAAGCGGCCGTACGGCTTCTGGAGGGGCCGTTCGTCGGGCGTTTCGTCAACGCGTGTGCTCCCGTCGAGTCCTGTCCGACGCTGGATACGTTGCTCACGGTGGCCATGGACTCGTTCCAGGCATGCCCGGAGTTTCGCCGCAGGCGAATCCAGCGACCGCCGTTCTGCCGACGGGACGCGTTCGAGTTACTGGTTCAGGGACTGCGCCGGCACGGCGGCAGCCTGTCGGAGCAGGTGGCGGGGAGCCTGGCGCCATTTGCCCCGCAATTGTTTCTGCGCAAGCAGTTCATTGCCAGACGGGTGTCGATGCTCACCGGCCGCGCGTTTCCTGACATGGCGGCGCTGCTGTCGAGACTCTGCGAGCGGATGTTGGCGACAGGTGCCTGCGGCAACCGCGCCGGCGTTCGCACCATCGCATGAATCCCCTGCAGGAGAAGTTCAATGATCGATGAGAACAATAGATGGCTGCTGAGTTTCTACCGCACCTCTGAAATTGGCGGGGCCCTGTTTTTCGGGCAACTGGCGCGGACCACCCGGGCAGCCGGCATGCAGCAGGCGCTCACCCGGCACTTCGCCGATGAAGCCCAGCATGCCTGCTACTGGACGGATTGCCTGGCGAGCCTGGGTGCGGAACCGATGCGACTCGGCGAGAGCTACCAGGACCGCTATCTGAAGGCGGCCGGATTGCCGGCGAATTTCATGGAAGTGCTGGCCGTGACTCACGCGTTCGAGCGGCGAGTGATGGGTCAGTATGCGCGGCATCTACAGCTCGAGGACGTGCAGCCGGAGATTCGACAGACGCTGGAGCGGATCGTGACCGACGAGCGCAGACACCTGCTATGGGTGCGCCACGCCCTGCGTGAGATGGAGCGCGACTACGGTGCCGATACCGTGAAGCAGGCGCGAGACAGGTTCGAAGCGGCAGACGAGCTCGTATATCGGCAGTTGGTCACCGAGCACAGTGATCGGATGGAGGATTTGTTCGCGCGTGGTCGTGAGGGAGGGGCATCGTGAGGAAACCTGACGATATACGGCGACTCGTCGCCGCGCAGCTTGACCAGCCATTGGACAGTCTGCCGGATGCATTGCCGATCAGGGAGGCCGTTGTGGATTCGTTTGCCCTGGTCGAACTGGTCATCCGGTTGCAGGAGGAGACGGGTCTGCAGATCAACGGCGATGACATGCGCAGGGTTGAGTCGGTAGGGGACCTGATCAGTGTCTTTGTCGATGACCAGCACAGCTGCCGGGACAGCGCGGGGACATGAGGTCATCCATCGGTGACGCCTACGGTCGCCTGTTCGACAGGTTGTGGAGCTGTGGATGGTGGCCACAGGCGGCCATGCTGTTGCTGGTGACGGCTGCAACCGTCGGCGCATCCGGAATTCGCCTGGATATGAGTTTCCGGCCGTTATTTGTCGCCGATGGTGCCATCGCTGCCCAGACGGAAGAATTCGAGAAGGAGTTCGGACAGATTTCCGGTGCCTGGATCGCCGCCATCGTCGTGGCGGACGATTGGGATGCGCCGCTCGGCCGGGCTCTGATCGAGAGGGTTTCGGAGCGCGTCAGTCGAGTCGATCACGTCCTGGACGTGATCTCTATTTCACGGCCTCCGGGACCCGGATCCCAACGGTCTCCCGTCGAACGCCTCCTCACCGATGACGGCCGGACGACGGTTCTCCTGGCCCGCCTGGATCTTCCACTGGCCGATCTGAGCGGTCGGCGACCGGTGGTCGCGGCATTTCGGGAAGCCGTGCAGCGTGAGCTTCCGGCAGGAGTGCCGGCGTACTTCACGGGTGTTTCCGTTGTGGAGGATGTCTACGCGGACGAGGTGCTGAAATACCTGCTCGTCGGCGTTGCGCTGACGGTGAGCGGCGTCGCTCTGATGATCTGGCTGTTATGGGGCCGTCTGGAGCGCGTTCTCATCGCGATGGCTGGCACGTCTTGCGCTACGACCCTGGTGCTCGCATTGATGGCGGCACTGGATCAGCACATCACCCTCGTCAGTAGCATGGTTCCGACCGTCGTCATGGTCATCGGCGTCGCAGACGCGATCCACATGATTTCGTGTTTCGACGATCACAGACGACGGGCCGGCCAGAGCCCCCGGGGAGCGGCGCGGCTGATGGTTCAGGAGATGGCGGTCCCCTGTCTGATGACGACGCTGACGACGATGGGCGGCCTCGCCGCGCTGCAGGCGGCTGGCCTGCCGGCAATCCGGGATTTCGGCTTGTCGGCGATCGTCGGGGTGGCGCTAGCCTACCTGGCCAATCAGGTCCTGGTGCCTGCTCTTCTGGCGCGACGCGAGCCCCGGATTCAGATGCCGGCCGGGCCGGGTGTCCGGCTCGCTCGCCGATGGAGCCTCCTGATCGGCCGACAGGCGATCAGGCATCCAGTCTCGGTGGTCGGCGTCGCACTCTTGTTGTTCATCGGTGCCCTGGCCGGGCTCGGCCAACTTCGCTTCGATCAGCGTTTCAATGAAGAGTTGGGGCCCTCGCACCCGGTGGCCGCCGCCCAACGCCTGTTCGAAACGCACTTCGGCGGTCTGCTGGGGCCTGAGCTCGTCATCTACCGCACGGATGGCGGCAGCCTCCTGAATCCCGAGAGCCTCGCCGCCCTGCGTGCCTTTTCGACCACTGTTTCGCGGGATAGCCGGGTAATCTCGGTGCACTCTGTCGCGGATGCGTGGAGGGATGGCGGTGAGAAGCCGGCCGCAATGACTGACCTGATCGAAGCCAAAAAGCTGCCGGTGCTGGTGAGCGCGGGCGCAGACCGGGTCGCGGTGATTATCCGGGTCGCTGATCTCGGCACCGATGGCGCGATTGCCTTCGTCGACAGCCTAAGAGAGATAGCGGCCGCCACGCTCGGACCCGAGATGGAGATCCTCGTCGTGGGTCAGTGGTGGCTGGCGCAGCTGGGGATGGCCGGGCTTATCGACGATCTGGTGTCCAGCTTCGCCTGGGCGTTCCTGCTGATCACACCGTTGATCCTGATCGGGCTTCGGCACGGGGGTCTTGCACTGGCCGGACTGTTGCCCAACCTGTTGCCACTGGCCGTGGCGATGGGATTTATGGCGTGGGCAGGGATAAGCGTCAGGATCGGTACCGCCATGGTGCTGGCTATCGCTCTGGGTATAGCCGTCGATGACAGCCTGCACATGTTGAGCCGCTATCGGCATGAGAGACTGCGGGGGACTCAGGCAGATCACATACTGGCGAGAACCCTTCGTCACACGGGTCCCGCGTTGATGGCGACCACGGCGGTGCTGGCGATCGGCTTTCTCAGCATGCTGTCGAGTGGCCTTGTCGCCATCCGTGACATGGGTCTGGTCGCCACGGTGACCTTGTTGACTGCCCTGTTCGCCGACCTTGTGCTGCTGCCGGCCCAGATAATCCTGGTGCGCAGGATCAGGGGAGCCTGGGCGCGAGCCGGACGGGCGCCCGAGCCTTGCTGAGTCCACCCCGACTGGAGCAGTCCGATTGATAGCTGTCCGACTTGCCGGCGGGAATCTACGAGAAACGCCTTGCTTCCGCCACGATAGAGTGACGCTCGACTCAATACGGGCCGGCTGGTCCTGGTTCGCCCGCAGGGCGCTATTGCTCTGTGTCTGGTGGCCCGGAGGGCTGCTCGTCGTCGGTCGAGCGTTTCCTCAGGCTCCCGAGCAGGACGGCCACGAGGCCCATGATGAGTTCATCGGCCATGGGGATGGCATCCGGGATGAACAGATTCAGGACGAACAGGGCCGCCGTCAGCAGGAACAGGTAGGGGAATCGCAGGCGGGACGCCCAGCGGATGAGTATGCCAGCGAGTCCACCCCGGGTAACGCCGCGTAAGCTCATGATTCTTCCTTGTTTCTTCGTGGTCCGCTTGCCGGTCGGTTGACGTGCAGCCCCCAGCTTAGCGCGATAACAGGCTCAACAGAATGTCAGCGGCGGGCATCCGGGCCCCGGTCAGGCCGACATCGGCAGGCAGCAACCGAGTCCTTGAATCAGGCGGCCGACAGGTGATTTGACATAATCCAGAGTGCCGCAGCACAGTCGCTTGCCTCGACGATCCTTGTTCCCGGCAGCTACTCTGGTATAGTCCGCCGCCCCGACCGCCTGGCTGGTGAGGGCGTCGGGGCGGTCGTCGAGGCCGGTCATCCGTGTTGACAGGGTATTCTGAGTCAAGCAAAATTAAGGGCTTGTGTTTGGGAGGGGTACCCAAGCGGTCAACGGGGGCAGACTGTAAATCTGCTGGCTCAGCCTTCGTAGGTTCGAATCCTACCCCCTCCACCACAGAGCATTGAGTCATCGGCTTTTTTTGTAGGAAATCAGCCGCGGATTTGTGTCGGTGGCGTTAAGGCTTTGCGGGCGTAGTTCAACGGTAGAACCTCAGCCTTCCAAGCTGATGATGTGGGTTCGATTCCCATCGCCCGCTCCAAACGTCATCGGCCAGGAAGAGGTGCTACCGATAAGGGTTTTGCCCACATAGCTCAGGCGGTAGAGCACTTCCTTGGTAAGGAAGAGGTCACCGGTTCAAGTCCGGTTGTGGGCTCCACAATTGAGCCCTGGCGGCGGAGCCGGCCTGCCAGGGAATGAAATAGTCAGGGCGTCGGACAAGCGAGCCACGCGAGCGAAGATCTGGAGTAAGGATCCAATGGCCAAAGAGAAATTTGAGCGTACGAAGCCGCATGTAAATGTTGGGACGATTGGTCATGTAGACCATGGTAAGACGACGTTGACGGCGGCCTTGACGAAGGTGATGGCGGCGAAGCATGGGGGCGAGA